>NZ_JBVHWT010000032.1:0-4750 GCF_055564055.1 Streptomyces sp. NPDC029159 | reverse complement strand
TCCGCGGAGACCACGACCGTGTGGGACACACCGGGGGTGTTGTCCACGAAGTTGGTGATCAACCAGTTCAGGTTCTGCGCCGCCTGGCTCATCGGGCTCACACTAACGCTCCTGATCGTAGGTGCTGCCGGGGCCGAAGCCCTGTTGGTCATTGTGGGGGGACTCCGAGCGGTCCGCCCCCGCGTTGCGGCCCTGCTGGACACCGCGACGCAGATTGCTCAGCCGTCCGCGGATGTCCTCCGGGGCCCGGGAGACCTGGGGGCCACCCTGCGGGCTCTGCTCCGCCGAACCCTCGACCAAGTTGGCCTTGGGCACCCGTCGCGGCAGACCGGACGGGGTGACCCCGCCAGCCTTCGGCTCACGCAGCCGCTCCGCCCGCTCCCACCGTTCGTCGTTGGAGCTGCGCCATTCGGAGCCGTCCAGGACCTGGTCCGACGCCTCCCACTGCTGCGGGGGCACCGTCGGATCCCCGGGCTGCGCCCACTCCTGCGCAGCAGGCTGCGCCTGCTCGGTGTGGCCTCCGCGGCGCGGAAGGCCGGCATCGGTCAGCGAGTGGGAGTCGCTCGGGGACGGGCCCGGACGGTCGAATGGTACGCGCTCGGACGCGTGGGCGGGAGCGGCGGGTGTATTCCGGTCAGATTCCGCTTCGGCCCCGAAGTGCCCATCGTAGGCGGCGGGTTCGAACCCACCGCCGGTGACGGGTGCTTCGGGAGCGGCGTACGGATGCTGGTCCGCGGGGTGCGGGCCGACCGCAGGCCGGAAAGCTTCGGTACCGAAGGCACCGTCGCCGTACTGCGGTTGATCGGCTTCCGCATATGCCTGAGGCCCGGGGTGCGCGCCGTACCCGAAAGGGTCCGGCGCCGCGTTGCCCAACAGTGGCCCCCCGTCGGCCTGTTGGGCTCCATGGGCCTCTTCCAGCGCTGCGCGACGTTCCTCACGCAGCAGTGAACGGCTCATGCCGTCGTGTCCGGCTCCCTCCGCGTGGGGGGTGGTGAACGCGGCGTCGCCGGTGCCCGGTGTGTCCGGACGAGGTACGCGGGGCCGCTCGGGCGCGGTCCGGGGGACGGTGAAGTCCTCCTCGAACCGGCCGTCGCCGCCACCGCCGTGTGTGATCGCGTCCGGCAGCATCACCAGCGAGGTGGTGCCCGCCTGCTCGCCCGAGGGGCGCAGCTGGACGCGGATGCCGTGCCGGTCGGCGAGCCGGCCGACCACGAACAGGCCCATGCGCTGGGAGACCGCGGCGTCCACGCTCGGCGGGTTCGCCAGCTTGTGGTTGATGTCCGCGAAGTCCTCGGCGGTCAGCCCGATGCCCTTGTCGTGGATCTCGACCATGATGCGGCCGTCGGACATCCGGGTCGCGGAGACCCGCACCTTGGTCTGCGGCGAGGAGAACGTGGTCGCGTTCTCCAGCAGCTCCGACAGCAGATGCACCAGGTCGGTGACGGCCTGGCCGTGGATCTCGCTCTCGGTGATCCCGGCCAGCTCGATGCGCTCGTACGACTCGACCTCGGAGGTGGCCGCACGCAGGACGTCGACGAGGGGGACCGGCTGGTCCCAGCGGCGGCCCGGCTCCTCGCCCGCGAGGATGAGGAGGTTCTCGCCGTTGCGCCGCATGCGCGTGGCGAGGTGGTCCATCCGGAAGAGGTTCTCCAGCTGGTCCGGGTCCGCCTCGTTGTTCTCCAGCTCGGTGATGAGCGTCAGCTGACGCTCGATCAGACCCTGGTTGCGGCGCGAGAGATTGGTGAAGATCGCGTTGACGTTGCCCCGCAGCATCGCCTGCTCGGACGCCAGCCGGACCGCCTCGCGGTGCACCTGGTCGAAGGCGCGGGCGACCTCGCCGATCTCGTCGGTCGTCCCGATCGGGATCGGCTGCACCCGGGTGTCGACCCGGCCCGGCTCGGTGCGCGAGAGCTGGTCGACGAGGAGCGGCAGCCGCTGCTCGGCGATGCCGAAGGCCGCGGTGCGCAGCGTGCGCATGTTGCGGCTCATCCGACGCGCCATCAGACCGGCCACCAGGAAGGCGGCGATCAGGGCGGCGAGCACGATGCCGGTGTCGGTGAAGGTGGTCCGCCGGGCGTCCGCCGAGATCTGCGCGGCCTCGGCGACGGCCTTGTCCGCGAGGTCCTTCTCGATGGACCGGTACATGTCGAAGCCGCCGGTGGCCGCCGTGAACCAGACCTCGGGGGTGATGCCGCGGTCCGCCAGATCCCGCGGCGATTCGCCGGAACCGATCGCGGTGGCCATGGCGTCCATGGAGGGGGGAGCACGGAACGGCCGTCCGGCCGCCTCGGCCTCCCGCCGGGCCTGCGCGCTCTTCGCCTTGGCGGCGGCCTTGAGCGCGGCGGTGTCCTTCTTCAGCCGCTCGACGTCCTCGGGCATACCGCCGGAGGTGTACTCGCCGATGGCGATGTTCTCCAGGTAGCGGTAGGACGCGAAGGCGGTGAGCTGACGGGTGTGGGTGGTGCCGGTGGCCGGGTCGACGAGGAGGTGGACGCCGATCGAGCGCTCCAGCGAGGCCGCGGCCTTGGCGAGGGAGAGGGCGTAGACGGTGCGGCCGTAGGACGTGATGTTGCCGGTGCCCAGGCCGAGTTCGTTGGCGAACTCCATCAGCGGGTGCTGGATGGCGACGTAGCCCTCTTCGGTGCGTACGCCGGGCAGCGCCGAGGAGTACGCGGCGTCGCGCAGTGCGCCGAGACGCTTCTCGGCGGTGGTGAACGCGGCGAGGCGGCGCTTGAGGCCCGGTTTGTCCGGCATCGACTCCGCGGCGGTGCGGAAGCCGTCGGCGGCCCGGTCGGTCGCGGCGCGGGCGTCCCCGACGGCCGGGTCGTTCTTCTTGCCGCTCAGCAGGGGTTCGGCGGTGCGGTCCCGCTCGTCGATGAGCGCGTTGCCGTAGGTGAGGGCGGCGCGGACGAGCTTCGCGGTGGCCTCGGCGTCCTGTGCGTCCTGCCAGGTTTCGAGGGAGGAGTTGACCCGCAGCCCGCCGAAGACCAGGGCCAGCAGGACCGGGATCAGCAGAATGGCGTTGAGGCGGGTGGCCACCCGCCAGTTGCGCGGGGAGTACGGCTTCCCACCGGAAACGGGCGGGGCGGGGGCGGCCTCGGGCGCCTGGGGAGCCGGGCCGGTACTGCGCGACGGCGGGGTGAAGTTGCCCCGCCGGGCCTCCCGCGGCTCGGGGCTCGCCTTGCTTCGCCTCACTCGACCAACAACCTCTCGGCGCGACACGTCGTGCTGTGCCGTTTCTTCTGGGCGTCTCTCCTTCGGAGTTCAGCGAATTTCAGCACGTCGGACGGGTGCCTTCCAAACACTGAGCAAAGCCTGGGGGAGGCGGGGGAGACCTCAGATAAAAGGGGCGTTAAGGGCGAGCCACGGCAAAATGCGGGGGAAGCGTGTGCGCAGCGGAGCCAGATGTGCGCAAGGTGTGTCTGTGGCGGGTCAATTGCCTGCCGAAACGTTATGAACACAATCGACAGCGTGTCCAACGACACAGCGTGTGACATGGTTGGTGACACACCCGGGTGCCGCGCCGTACGGCGGGTCCGCCCGGAACGCTCCGGACGGACCCGCCGTCAACGGAGCCGGGCCATCAGCGCGTGCTCGACCAGCGTGATGAGTGCGCTCTTCGCCTCGCTGCGGTGGCGGGCGTCGGTCGTGATGATCGGCGTACCGGGCCCGATCTGGAGCGCCTCGCGCACCTCTTCGGGCGTGTGCGGCTGCTGCCCCTCGAAGCCGTTGAGGGCGATGACGAAGGGGAGTCCGCTGTTCTCGAAGTAGTCGACGGCGGGGAAGCAGTCGGCGAGGCGGCGGGTGTCGACGAGGACGACCGCGCCGATCGCACCGCGTACCAGGTCGTCCCACATGAACCAGAAACGGTCCTGACCCGGCGTACCGAACAGATACAGGATCAGATCCTGGTCCAGGGTGATACGCCCGAAGTCCATCGCCACGGTCGTCGTCGTCTTGTCCTGGACGTGGCTGAGGTCGTCGATCCCCGCCGACGCGGAGGTCATCACGGCCTCCGTACGCAGCGGGTTGATCTCCGAGACGGCGCCGACGAAGGTCGTCTTGCCCACGCCGAAGCCGCCGGCCACCACGATCTTCGCCGAGGTGGTCGAACGCGCCGAGGCGCCTTCCCCGTACGCGGCGTCAGAGCTTGCGAAGTCCACTGAGCACCCTCTCCAGCAGCGTCACGTCCGGCGTGCCGCCGGCCTCACCGCTGCCACCCGGCTGATGGATCGCCACCATCCCGGCCTCCGCCAGGTCGGCGACGAGAATGCGCGCCACCCCCAGCGGTATGTGCAGCAGCGCCGATACCTCGGCCACCGACTTGACCTCGCGGCACAGGTGGCAGATGCGCTGGTGCTCCGGCAGCAGGCCGGGCACCTGGGCCGGGTCGGCCGTGGTGCTGACCAGCGCCTCGATGGCGAGCTGGTAGCGCGGCCGGGTCCGGCCGCCCGTCATGGCGTAGGGACGCACCAGGGGCTGGTCGCCTTCGCCGCCGTACGACGCCTGACTGTAGGCATCGTAGGGGTCCGACGTGGGTGGCGGGGTCATGGATCCTCCGGGCGTGACAACTGTCTTGTGCGGGACGGCCGTCGGGTTGGGCCGGTGGCTGTTCGGCGGTGTACGGGACAAGTGCTGCGGCGCTTCAGTGCAACAGGCTGCCCTGGAGTTCGGCGCGTAGGTCGGGGGTGAGGACGTTGCCTGCGCGGTCGACCAGGAGGGCCATTTCGTAGCCGACGAGGCCGATGTC
>NZ_JBVHWT010000031.1:1843-5086 GCF_055564055.1 Streptomyces sp. NPDC029159 | reverse complement strand
ACACAGTGGACGCGAGCAACTGAGGACAAGCCCTCGGCCTATTAGTACCAGTCAACTCCACACCTTACGGCGCTTCCATATCTGGCCTATCAACCCAGTCGTCTACTGGGAGCCTTACCCCATCAAGTGGGAGGGAGCCCTCATCTCGAAGCAGGCTTCCCGCTTAGATGCTTTCAGCGGTTATCCTTTCCGAACGTAGCCAACCAGCCATGCCCTTGGCAGAACAACTGGCACACCAGAGGTTCGTCCGTCCCGGTCCTCTCGTACTAGGGACAGCCCTTCTCAAGACTCCTACGCGCACAGCGGATAGGGACCGAACTGTCTCACGACGTTCTAAACCCAGCTCGCGTACCGCTTTAATGGGCGAACAGCCCAACCCTTGGGACCGACTCCAGCCCCAGGATGCGACGAGCCGACATCGAGGTGCCAAACCATCCCGTCGATATGGACTCTTGGGGAAGATCAGCCTGTTATCCCCGGGGTACCTTTTATCCGTTGAGCGACGGCGCTTCCACAAGCCACCGCCGGATCACTAGTCCCTACTTTCGTACCTGCTCGACCCGTCAGTCTCACAGTCAAGCTCCCTTGTGCACTTACACTCAACACCTGATTGCCAACCAGGCTGAGGGAACCTTTGGGCGCCTCCGTTACCCTTTAGGAGGCAACCGCCCCAGTTAAACTACCCACCAGACACTGTCCCTGATCCGGATCACGGACCCAGGTTAGACATCCAGCACGACCAGAGTGGTATTTCAACAACGACTCCACAACCACTGGCGTGGCCGCTTCACAGTCTCCCACCTATCCTACACAAGCCGAACCGAACACCAATATCAAGCTATAGTAAAGGTCCCGGGGTCTTTCCGTCCTGCTGCGCGAAACGAGCATCTTTACTCGTAGTGCAATTTCACCGGGCCTATGGTTGAGACAGTCGAGAAGTCGTTACGCCATTCGTGCAGGTCGGAACTTACCCGACAAGGAATTTCGCTACCTTAGGATGGTTATAGTTACCACCGCCGTTTACTGGCGCTTAAGTTCTCAGCTTCGCCACACCGAAATGTGACTAACCGGTCCCCTTAACGTTCCAGCACCGGGCAGGCGTCAGTCCGTATACATCGCCTTACGGCTTCGCACGGACCTGTGTTTTTAGTAAACAGTCGCTTCTCGCTGGTCTCTGCGGCCACCACCAGCTCAGGAAGCAAGTTCCCTCACCAGCAATGGCCCCCCTTCTCCCGAAGTTACGGGGGCATTTTGCCGAGTTCCTTAACCATAGTTCACCCGAACGCCTCGGTATTCTCTACCTGACCACCTGAGTCGGTTTAGGGTACGGGCCGCCATGAAACTCGCTAGAGGCTTTTCTCGACAGCATAGGATCATCCACTTCACCACAATCGGCTCGGCATCAGGTCTCACCCACATGTCATCCGGATTTACCTGGATAACGGGCTACACCCTTACCCCGGGACAACCACCGCCCGGGCTGGACTACCTTCCTGCGTCACCCCATCACTCACCTACTACCACCTTGGTTCAGCGGCTCCACCACTCCCCTCAACTCCGAAGAGATCAGGGCGGCTTCACGGCCTTAGCATCAGAGGGCTCGATGTTTGGCGCTTCAAAGCGGGTACCGGAATATCAACCGGTTGTCCATCGACTACGCCTGTCGGCCTCGCCTTAGGTCCCGACTTACCCTGGGCAGATCAGCTTGACCCAGGAACCCTTAGTCAATCGGCGCACACGTTTCCCACGTGTGTATCGCTACTCATGCCTGCATTCTCACTCGTGAACCGTCCACAACTCGCTTCCACGGCTGCTTCACCCGGCACACGACGCTCCCCTACCCATCACAGCCCCCGTTAGGAGTATTGCTGCAATGACATGACTTCGGCGGTGTGCTTGAGCCCCGCTACATTGTCGGCGCGGAATCACTTGACCAGTGAGCTATTACGCACTCTTTCAAGGATGGCTGCTTCTAAGCCAACCTCCTGGTTGTCTCTGCGACTCCACATCCTTTCCCACTTAGCACACGCTTAGGGGCCTTAGTCGATGCTCTGGGCTGTTTCCCTCTCGACCATGGAGCTTATCCCCCACAGTCTCACTGCCGCGCTCTCACTTACCGGCATTCGGAGTTTGGCTAAGGTCAGTAACCCGGTAGGGCCCATCGCCTATCCAGTGCTCTACCTCCGGCAAGAAACACACGACGCTGCACCTAAATGCATTTCGGGGAGAACCAGCTATCACGGAGTTTGATTGGCCTTTCACCCCTAACCACAGGTCATCCCCCAGGTTTTCAACCCTGGTGGGTTCGGTCCTCCACGAAGTCTTACCTCCGCTTCAACCTGCCCATGGCTAGATCACTCCGCTTCGGGTCTTGAGCATGCTACTAAACGCCCTCTTCGGACTCGCTTTCGCTACGGCTCCCCCACACGGGTTAACCTCGCAACATACCGCAAACTCGCAGGCTCATTCTTCAAAAGGCACGCAGTCACGACATGCAAGCAAGCTTGCATGCGACGCTCCCACGGCTTGTAGGCACACGGTTTCAGGTACTATTTCACTCCGCTCCCGCGGTACTTTTCACCATTCCCTCACGGTACTATCCGCTATCGGTCACCAGGGAATATTTAGGCTTAACGGGTGGTCCCGCCAGATTCACACGGGATTTCTCGGGCCCCGTGCTACTTGGGTGTCTCTCAAACGAGCCGTCAATGTTTCAGCTACGGGGGTCTTACCCTCTACGCCGGACCTTTCGCATGTCCTTCGCCTACATCAACGGTTTCTGACTCGCCCTACGGCCGGCAGACCGTAGAAGAGAGATCCCACAACCCCAACCACGCAACCCCTGCCGGGTATCACACGTGACTGGTTTGGCCTCATCCAGTTTCGCTCGCCACTACTCCCGGAATCACGGTTGTTTTCTCTTCCTGCGGGTACTGAGATGTTTCACTTCCCCGCGTTCCCTCCACACTGCCTATGTGTTCAGCAGCGGGTGACAGCCCATGACGACTGCCGGGTTTCCCCATTCGGACACCCCCGGATCAAAGCTCGGTTGACAGCTCCCCGGGGCCTATCGTGGCCTCCCACGTCCTTCATCGGTTCCTGGTGCCAAGGCATCCACCGTGCGCCCTTAAAAACTTGGCCACAGATGCTCGCGTCCACTGTGCAGTTCTCAAGCAACGACCAGCCACCCACCACCCCAACCCGAAGGCTGAGTTCACTGGGGCCGGCATCGCGAAGGTAGTA
>NZ_JBVHWT010000030.1:0-7533 GCF_055564055.1 Streptomyces sp. NPDC029159 | reverse complement strand
CTTCCCACGGCTTCGGCCGCGCCACCCCGCACCCCCAGATCACCGGTCCGGGGGCGATCCAACCACGTCGAAGATCATTTCGTTAGGAGTTCTTACAGGCGTAGCGCGCCTCCTCCCGGGCGAAGTCCGGGGCGTGTCCGGCAACGTGGAGCAACGCCTCCAGAGGAAGCCCCGGCGCCTGAAGCACTTCCAGGCCGCCATCGGCCACGTCCTGCGGGGAGACCAGGCCCTGCTCATCGGGCGCGTACGCGCTCACCGGCGCGCCCGCTGCGTCGGCACTTCGGGAACGGTTGGCGTCGAGGCCGGCGGGACGGCGTTCTCGAAGGTGTGCTCGGCGGCGATGAGTTGTCGGTCCAGGACCGCGGCCGGCGGTCGGCGGTGGCTCAGCCGTCGTACGGCAGTAGTGCGGGCCGCTTGGCGGGGCGGCCGTCGCCGGAGGAGCGGCCGGTCAGGCGGCGGCCGATCCACGGCACCAGATGCTCGCGGGCGAACCGTACGTCCGCCGAGCGCCGGGCCCGCCAGCCCGGTGCCACCGCGGGCGGCAGCGGGGCGTCCCAGTCGCTCTCCGCCTCGAAACCCAGCGTCTGCCAGACGGCCTCCGCCACCCGTCGGTGGCCCTCGGCGGTGAGGTGGAGCCGGTCGTCGGCCCACATCCGCGGATCGGCCAGTGCCCGGGAGGAGTAGAGGTCGACGACGAGTGCGCCGTGCCGGGCGGCGACCGCGTCGATGTGCGCGTAGAGCTGTTCCATCCGCGGCCGGAAGCGCTCCAGGACCGGGCCCTGCCTACCGGGGCTGCGCATCAGCACCAGCTGACCGCCGCCCTTGGCCAGGAGCGCCGCCGTGGCCGAGAACCGCTCGCAGACCTGCGCCACCTCGCACTTGGGCCGCAGCACGTCGTTGAGTCCGCCGACCATCGTCACCAGGTCGGCGCCCATCGCGGCCGCGGGCCCGGCCTGGTCGTCGGCGATCTGGCCGATGAGCTTGCCGCGGACGGCGAGGTTGGCGTAGCGGAAGCCGGGGGTGCGGGCGGCGAGGCGGGCCGCGAGCAGATCGGCCCAGCCGCGGTAGGAGCCGTCCGGCAGGCCGTCCGACATCCCTTCGGTGAAGCTGTCGCCGACCGCGACAAAACTGGTGTAGCGGGCATTCATCTCCATGGCGCGGCGATCCTATCCCGCGGTGTACGGTCACGTACCGACCGGTGTGCACAACGAATGAGAGGGCGGGTTCGCGATGACGCCTCGCCGTGGCGTGGCCGGTGCCCCGCCGACCTTCACGGAGAGCGCCCGACGGCAGCAGCTGATCGACTGCACGATCGAGCTGATCGCCGACCGCGGCTATCCGGCGACCTCGCTCGCCGCCATCGCCGAGCGCGCGGGCCTGTCCAAGGCGGCCGTCCTCTACCACTTCTCCTCCAAGGACAACCTCACCCGCGCCACGCTCACGCAGGTCCTGGAAGCGTTCGCCGCGTACGTCACCGAGCAGGTGGCGAAGGAGGACGATCCGCGGGAGGCGGTGCTCGCCTACGTCCGGGCGATGATCGGCTACCAGCGGGCGCACCGCAGCCAGGTCCGGGTGATCACCGAGATGCTGCTGGACGACGAGGGCGGCACCCGGCTCAAGACGCCCGGCTCGCACGACACCCACGGCCGCTGGCAGTTCCTGGCCGCGCTGCTCGCCGCGGGTCAGGACGCCGGACGGCTGCGGCGCTGCGACACCCGCACCGTCGCGCTCGCCATCGGCGGTGCCATCGACGGTGTCATCGCGCACTGGCTGGCCCACCCCGACCTCGATCTGGACGCGGCCACCGCCGAACTGGAGACGTTCACCCGGTACGCGATCGAGCCGCGGGACTGAGCGGGACGTGCGGGCCGGGCTGCTGCCCGCCCCGCACCTGCCGGTCCGGGGCGCGGCCGGACCCCCGTACCGCCCGTGCCCCGGACCGGCTCACGCCCGCCGGGCGAACGGCGGGGCGTGTTCCGGGCGGATCCCGATGCCGCCGAGGTAGCCGGTGACCGTCCGCAGCGGCGGCACCCGGCGCAGCAGCCGGAGCATCAACGGCAGCCGGTGGGCGTCGAGGGTGCCGTCGAGAGCGGCGGTGATCAGCCCGTGTTCGGTGTGCTGGGCCTTCTGGGCGACCGTCAGCGGCAGGTGGCGGCGGCGCTGGACGCGCGCCAGATCGCGGACGGAGACGGTGCCCGCGCGCAGCGGAGCGGCCAGGATCCGGGCGGCGGCGACGGCGTCCTGGAGCGCGATGTTGACGCCGACGCCGCCCACCGGCGACATGGTGTGCGCCGCGTCCCCGATGCAGAGCAGCCCCGGCCGGTACCAGCGGCGCAGCCGCCCGAAGGTCACCTCCAGCAGTTTGACGTCGTCCCAGGAGCCGATCGTGCCGGTCACCCGCGCGTCCCAGCCGAAGAGTGCGCCGAGCCGGTCGCGCAGCCACTGGATGTCCTGGCGCCGCAGTTCGGCGTCGCGGCCCTTGCCGATCAGGTACGAGGTCTGGAAGTAGTCGCCGCGGTCCATCGTGACGGCCGCCTGCCCGCCGCCGAAGCGGGCGAAGACCCGGCCGCCGGTGTGGGCGTCGGCCGGGGCGTCGACCCGGACCTGCCAGACGTCCATCGGTACGTCGAAGAGATCCTGGCGCAGTCCGGCGGCGGCCGCGACGGCCGAGCCGCGGCCGTCGCAGGCGACGGTGAGATCGGCGGCGAGGGTGCCGGCGCGGCCGTCCGCATCGCGCAGCCGGACGCCGCGCACCCGGCCGCCCTCGGTGAGCAGTCCGGTCACCTCGGTGCACATCCGCAGCTCGAAGGAGGGCTCGGCGGCCGCGGCGCGGGCGAGCAGATCGAGGAAGTCCCACTGCGGCACCATCGCGAGGTACGGGTGCCGCCCGGGCAGGTGCCGCATGTCGGCCATCACGACGGTGGTGTCGCCGATCCGGGCCCGCATCTCCGCCAGCCGCGGGAACGGGATCTTGGCGAACTCCGCGCCGAGCCCCAGCTCGTCGAGGAGGCGCAGCGTGGCGGGGTGGACGGTGTCGCCGCGGAAATCCCGCAGGAAGTCGGCGTGCTTCTCCAGGACGGTGACCTTCAGCCCCGCCCTGGCCAGCAGCAGTCCGAGCATCATCCCGGCGGGTCCGCCGCCCGCGATGCAGCAGGTGGTGCGTGTCATCTTGTGCCCCCTCGGTGTCGGCCGCCGTCGCAAGCCACGGCGGAGCGAGCGGCCAGGGCGTACGGCACACCGTCGGCGCACCACGTCTGACCGATCGGTCAGTAAACTAACCGATCGGTCAGACAGGGGTGGTGCGGGGGTGCGTCCCGGCCGTACGGGGGCGGGGTGCGGGCCGGGGCGGGCTCAGGCCGCCGGTTGCTGGAGGACCAGTTCGCGCAGCACGTCCTCCATCGTCACCAGCCCGGCCAGCGTGCCGCCCTCGCCGATGACCGCGGCGAGATGCGTCCGGGAGCCGCGCATCGCGGTGAGCACGTCGTCCAGCGGGGTCGCGGCCCGCACCCGGGCGATCGGCCGCATCGCCGACACCGGGAACGGCACCTCCCGCGGCATCGCGTCCAGCGCGTCCTTGACGTGCAGATATCCCAGGATCCGGTGGGTGTCGTCGACGACCGGGAAGCGCGAGAAGCCGGACGCGGCGGCCAGCCGCTCCAGGCCCTCCGGAGTGATCCCCAGGCCCGCCGAGACGACCTTCTCCACCGGCAGCACCACATCGCGCACCGGCCGGCGGCCCAGCTCCAGGGCGTCCCGCAGCCGCTCCTTGGCGCGCTCGTTCAGCAGTCCCGCGGCGCGCGAGTCGTCGACCATCCGGGCCAGCTGATCGTCCGAGAACGTCGCCGTGACCTCGTCCTTCACCTCGACCCGCAGCAGCCGGAGCGCCCCGTTGGCCAGCTTGTTGACCGCGAAGATCACCGGGCGCAGCGTCCGGGTCAGCGCCACCAGCGGCGGGCCCAGCAGCAGCGCGGTGCGCACCGGCTCGGCCAGCGCCACGTTCTTCGGCACCATCTCGCCGAAGAGCATGTGCAGATAGGTCGCGAGCGCCAGCGCGATCACGAACGAGACCGGGTGGACCAGTGCGTCGGGCACCGACACCGCGTCGAAGACCGGCTCCAGCAGATGGGCGATGGCCGGTTCGGCGACGGCGCCCAGTACCAGCGTGCACAGCGTGATGCCGAGCTGGGCGGTGGCCAGCAGCGCCGAGACGTGCTGGAGCCCCCACAGCACCCGGTGTGCGCGGCGGTCGCCCTCGTCGGCGTGCGGTTCGATCTGGCTGCGGCGCACCGAGATCAGCGCGAACTCGGCGCCGACGAAGAACGCGTTGACGACGAGGGTGAGCAGCCCGACGAAGATCTGCAGCACGGTCATCGGGCGGCCTCCCGCCCCGGCCCGCCGGGCGATTCCGCGGCCGGTGCGTGCAGCAGCACCCGCGCGGCGCGGCGCCCGGACGCATCGAGCACATCCATCGTCCAGCCCGCCACTTCCAGGGTGTCGCCCTCGGTCGGGATGCGGCCCAGGCCGGCGGCGATCACCCCGGCGAGCGTTTCGTACGGGCCCTCGGGCAGCCGCAGTCCGATGCGGGCGAGCTGGTCGGTGCGGGCGGCGCCGTCGGCGTGGTAGAGGGCGTGGCCCTCGGGGTCGCTGCCCGCCGCGGCGAGGTCGGGCGTCTCCATCGGGTCGTGCTCGTCGCGGACCTCGCCGACCACCTCCTCGACGATGTCCTCCAGGGTGACGACGCCCGCGGTGCCGCCGTACTCGTCGATGACCACGGCCATGGTGCGCTTGCCGGAGAGCCGGTCGAGGAGCTGGTCGACCGGGAGCGTGGCCGGGACCAGCAGCGGTTCGCGCAGCAGGTCGGACACCGGGCGGCGGGCGCGCAGCTGGGCGGGGATGGCCAGCACGTCCTTGATGTGGGCGACGCCGACGACGCCGTCGAGGCTGCCGCGGTAGACGGGGAAGCGGGACAGACCGGTCGCCCGCGTCGCGTTGGCGACGTCCTCGGCGTTGGCCTGGAGTTCCAGGGCGGTGACCTGGACGCGGGGGGTCATGACGTTCTCGGCGGTGAGGCCGGGGAGGTTGAGGGTGCGGACGAACAGCTCGGCGGTGTCCGGCTCCAGCGCGCCCTCCTTGGCGGAGTGCCGGGCCAGCGCCACCAGCTCCTGCGGCCCGCGGGCGGACGCCAGCTCCTCGGCCGGCTCCAGCCCCATCCGGCGCACCGTGCGGTTGGCGGTGGCGTTGAGATGGGCGATGAGCGGGGAGAACGCGGCGCTGAACGCCCGCTGCACCCCCGCGACCCGCTTGGCGATCGGCAGCGGGCTGGAGATCGCCCAGTTCTTGGGGACCAGCTCGCCGACGACCATCAGCACGACGGTGGAGATCGCGGTGCCGAGGACCAGCGCCACGGACTGGGCGGCGGTGTCCGACAGGCCGATCGCGTCGAGCGGTCCGGCGAGCAGGGTGGCCAGTGCGGGCTTGGAGAGCATGCCGATGACCAGGCCGGTCACGGTGATGCCCAGCTGGGCGCCGGAGAGCTGGAAGGTCAGTCGGCGGACGGCCTTGAGGGCGCTCTCCGCGCCGCGCTCGCCGCGCTCCGCGGCGCGTTCGAGATCGCTGCGCTCGACGGTGGTCAACGAGAATTCGGCGGCGACGAAGACGCCGCAGGCCAGCGTCAGCAGGAGTGCCAGGGCCAGGAGGAGCAGCTCGGTCATCGGGTCACCTCCGTCCCATGATCGAACAGGATCCGGAGGTTCGCGCTCTGTCGCGAGCAGGCTCGGCAACTGGGAGGTTCGCCCATGGCTGGACGTTCACACACCTTTCGCAGGAGGAGTCGTACGGGCGCCGGGTGCGCCTGCGTACGAGAGAAAGAACCCCACCATGGTAAAGGGTCAGCAAAAGTCCGGGCGGTGGGCGCGGTGCGAGGCTACGGGCATGCGGAAGGGGCCGCCTCCCGGGAGGCGGCCCCTTGTTCCGGTTCTGCCCGGCGTCGGTCCGGCGCGTCACACGCCGCTGGGCACCGGCCGCGGCGACGTCTCCGCGCCGCCCGCCGAGGGCTGCCGCGGCGGTGCGCCGTCGCCGCTCGTGCGGTCCGCCGGATACATCCCGCGGGTGAGATGGCGCCGCAGGGCCCGCCCGGCGGGGCGGTCGACGAGGCGGTACAGGGCGTAGGACAGCAGCAGGGCGAAGCCGAGCCCCGCCGCCACGGACGGCAGCAGCCCCAGCCCCGGAGCCACCTGGAGGAGCCCCTTCGCCACCGGCACGCCGATGCTCTGGTGCACCAGATAGAACGGATAGGTGAGCGCGCCCGCCGTCACGAGGGCGCGCCACCGTATCCGGGCCAGCGGGCCGAACGCCGCGAGCGCCAGTACGACGAGGAAGAAGGTCAGCAGCGCGGCGCACGCGGCCCAGGAGAGCGCCCCGCCCGCGGCGGGCTTCACGGTGTGCGCGGCCACCCGGTCGTGCAGCACCGTCAGCTCGTAGCACCAGGCGAACCCGGCCAGCAGCCACAGCACGATGTTCTGCCCGAAGCGGTGCATCAGGTAGAGCGCGATCCCGGTGACGAAGAGGCCCGCGTACTGGCTCAGCACGACCGCGTCGAGCGCCTCGGAGTGCAGCTCGCGGGCGAGCAGCGCCAGCGTCAGCCAGGCGCCGCAGAACGCGATCATGCGGCGGTAGGTGATCCCGATGAAGAGCATCAGGGCCATCAGCAGGTAGAAGCGCGCCTCCACCCACAGCGTCCAGGCGACCCCGTCGATCAGGGTGAGCCCCATCGGCCCCGGCGCCATCGTCAGATTGCCCAGCACCGTCCGGGGATCGATCGGCGTCGCCGCCTCCAGATGCGCCACCCGCGCGGTCACCACCAGGGCGACGACGAGCAGCACCGCGCACCAGTAGGTGGGGAAGAGCCGGGACACCCGTGAGACGACGAACTGCGCCGGGGTCCGCCCCCAGCAGCTCATGCAGATCACGAACCCGCTGATCAGGAAGAAGAACTCCACGCCGAGCCAGCCGTACCGGCTCACCTCGTGCAGCGCCGGAACGGTCTCCCGCAGGTCGTACCTGCCCCAGAAGTGCGGGGTGGTCGTCCCCAGGAAGTGGTACGCGGCCACCGCGACGGCGGCCACCAGCCGCAGCCCGTCGATGGCGGCCAGCCGCGCCCCGCCGCCCTGGGGCAGGGGGCTCCCGTCCGTCCGGTCCGCCGCGGACGCGCGCCCCTTCCGGGCGGGAAGTAGCGAAGTGCCCCTGAGCACGGTGGTCCTCCAGAACGAGTCGAACGCCCCGCCGGATGACGGGAGGGCCGACTATATAACGTGTGTATACGCATGATGTATATACGGAGGGTATAGGGGTGCGTGATCCATCAACCCCGGTGTGTGGGCCGCGAGTTGGGAACGGGAAAGGAAAAGGGGCTTCCCGTCGGGGCCCCCACGGGCCCACAGGAAAACCCCCCCGTTTTGTTTTTTTTCCCCCTCCCCCAACCGCCGCCTCCCCCCCCCAGTCCCACTGGTCCTCCCGTTGTCCCCCCCGGCCGAC
>NZ_JBVHWT010000029.1:0-9790 GCF_055564055.1 Streptomyces sp. NPDC029159 | reverse complement strand
GCCCTCGGCGTAGTTGGGTCCGCCGCGCTGTGTGCGTGCGACCCGTGCAGCTCCGCTGGCAGGGGCGATGCGGGGACGGCTGGTGACCACGGTGCCGAGGCTGCCGCGCGACGCGAGGATGCCCTCCTGCTTCAGGAGCTGGAGAGCCCTGGACACGGTTTTCCCTGACACGCCGAACTGATCACGAATCTCCGAAACCGACGGGAGCGGGTCGCCGGGGGACAGCTCGCCCTCCTCGACGAGTTGTCGGTAATGAGCGGCAACGTCCGCATATCCGTTGCCAGTTGACCTGTAGGCCATTTTCTCCCCTTTCGCGATGTACCTTCCTGTCGCCAAGGTACATGAAGAACGGCGATAGGTACATCACTTGCCCTCGAAGGGTGATCGATGTACCTTCGGACTCGCCGCAAGGTTCATCACGAACCTTGCGGGCCATGTCCGTCTTGCCCGAAAGGGGCTGTTTTGCATGTCAGAAGAAACGGCCGTCCCTCCGTCCCTCCGATCGTCAAATGCGGACGAATCGTCTGAACTTGCGCCCGGCACGGTGGAGTTCGTTCGCCGGGGCCTGGTGGTGGGTCTGGTCGGTGTCGTGGGCGTCGCGTTCACGGTGAGCTGGACGGCGCTGCACGATGTCGGCCGGGCGATCGGGCTCGCTGACCTGGGCGCGGTGCTCTACCCGCTGGCGGCTGACGGGCCGATCGCGCTGGCGCTGGTGGCGTCCCTGATCCTGGCCGGGCGGCACCGCCGGGCGGCGCTGCTCGTCCTCGGCGTCTACACCTGCGCCTCGCTGATCCTCAACTACGTGCACGGCCTGGTGCCGCTAACCGGCGTCCGGCCGCGGCTGAGCCCGGTGCCCTGGGTCCACTACGTGCTCGTCGGGCTGGCGTCGGCCCTCCCGGTCGCCAGCATCTTCTTCGGCGCAGACCTCGTGACCCGCGCCCTTCGCCGGGCCCGGCCGGGGGTGGACACCGGTGCGGCGCCGGTGGACACCCCGGTGTCCCCCGTCCCGGAGGTGCCGGTGGCTGCTGCGCCGCCCGCCCCGCCGGTGCCGCCGGTGGAAGTGCCGGCCGTTCCGGAGCCGGAGCGGGCGCCGCTGGTGATCTGCGATCGGGACCTCCCGCAGTGGCTGGTGGAGTCGGCCCCCGTACCGGAGCCGGAGCCCGCGTCGGTGCTGCCGGAGTCGGAGGAGCCGCAGCCGGAGCTGCCCGCGCCCGACCCGGAGCCGGTGCGGGAGCTGAGCGCGGCGGAGGCCGCGGCCGTCATCGAGCAGTGCTGGCGGGACGGCGAGCTGAGCATCCGGGACACCGCCGAGCGGGCCACCCGCAGCAAGAGCTACGTGGCCAAGGCGTTCACGACGCTCGCTGATCGGTACGGGCCCCGGCCGGTACGCGGCCAGCTGGAGATGGCGGGGGTGACCGGCTGATGCCGCTCCTCGTCCTGGCCTGGGCCTCCGTCAGCCTCCTCGCGCTCGCCGGTCTCGCCGCCGCCTCGCCCCGCGCGGTCGTCCCCGCGCTGCGCACCACGGTCTGCCTCCTCCCCCTCGTCGCCGCCCTCGCCCTCCTCCTCACCCTGGGAGCCCGTCATGCCTGAACTGCCCTCCTCGTCCTCCGGCCGGGTGCTCACCGGCGTGGTCATTCCGCCGCCGCCCGCCGCCGGTCCGACCGTCCCGCCGCAGCCGCCGCGCCCGCCGGCGGGTCCGCCCGCCCCGGCCGCGTCCGCCGGTACGGGCGGGGGGTGGACACCCCCGCCGCCCCCGCCGGGCCGGTGGACAGCACCGCCGCCCCCGCCCCCGCCGCCGTCCTACCCGCCCTACGTCCCGTACGGCGTGGCCCCGACGGAGATGCACCACCACATCACCCTGCACTGGCCGGAGGACGAGCCGACGCGGTGGCAGCGGATCTGCCGGGCTGTCCCCCTCCGGGTCGGCTGGGTGACCGCCCTGACGTCCCTGGCCGCCGCCACGGCCCCGATCCCCGGCGTCGGCTACGGCGTGGCCCGGATCTGGGGCGAGGCGCTGTGGGGCATGGACACCTCCCTCCACTACGCCGTCAGCAACATCGCCGGGTTCGGCGCGCTGCTCCTGGTGGGCGTGCGCATCGGCCGGCCGAACCGCATCGAGCACACCTTCAGCGGGGCGCGTGTCCGCCGTCTGACCTGGCTGGACATGTTCGGGGTGTGGGTGACCGGCATCGGCGGCACCTGGGCCGTCGTCTGGCCGGACCTCGTTGCGGCGCTGACGGGGGTGCGGGCATGAGCAGCGCGGTACTGACCGTTGCCGGGGCCACCGCGGCCACCACCGTGCTGGTCATCAACATCAGGTCCTGGTGGAAGGGCAACCGGGAGTTGAAGGCCCTGGTGCCGTACGGCACCGGGTTGATCCAGGGCACGTCCTGGACGCTGTGCGTCGGCGGCCTCCTGGGCGCCGTCTCCGTCCAGGCGATCGAGACCACCAACAAGGCGACGGCCGCGGCGATCGCGCACGCCACCGGCAAGTCGGGCGACGGCGGGGCCCTGGTCCACGGGTCGGCGGGCGCGCTGACCTTCCCCGGCGCCTGCGTCGTCGTCATCGCCTCGATCGTCGGCGGCATCGCTTTCAAGGCCGCGGGCAAGACCGACAAGAAGCGCATGGCGGGCGGGGTGTTCAGCGCGCTCACCCTGTGCACGACGGCCGGGGCCGCGCAGATCATGCAGTGGGTCCCCGACCTCTACAACAAGGGCGGCGACCTGCTGACCTCGGCGTTCAACGGCGGGTGGTCGCTGTGATCAACCTGGAGAAGGACGTCGAGGAGGACGTACAGCTCGACGCCGAGGAGGTCGAGGAGGTCGAGGACGGCCTCACCCTCCGGGAGCGGGTGGAGGACGCCACCGCCGCCCTGGTCCGCGCGGTGGAGGCGCTGGCCGAGGGAAGCGCCGTACTCGCCCAGCGGATCGGGCCCGGCACGGCGGCCTGGTGCAAGCGCGGCCACCGCGACGACCTGGAGGGCGTCGCCGCCGACCTCGGCATTTGGGTACGCGGCGCGGTCATCGCCGGTGCCGGGTACGGCATGTGGCGCCTGGTCGAGGCCCACCCGGGCACCCTGTGGGCCGTCGCCGGGGGCTGGTGCCTCGCCTGCCTCCGGGCCCGCACCACCGCCCGCAAGGCCAAGCAGGGGGAGGGGGAGACCGACAAGGCGGCCCCGGCCGCCGGCGGATCGGCGCCCGCCGCCGCGGCCGGTCCCCGGCCCTCCCCGGAGGGGTTCGTCCACCTCCTCCACGACCTCGTCCAGGAGCACTCCGGCGAGGGCAAGCAGACCCCCGGTCTGCACTGGCCGCAGATCGTCTCCGCGCTGTCCGTCCGCTACCCCGGCGGGGGGTCCAAGTCGGGGGCCTGGACGACCGCCGACGGGAAGCGTCTGTGTGAGGCCGCGGGGGTGCCCACCACCACCGGCACCCGGGCCCGCGGAGAGGGGGCCCGCAAGGGGGTCTCCACCGGGGTCCGCGTGAGGGACCTCCCGGACCGCCCGCCGCTCCCCTCCCCTGGCCCCTCTCCGGAAGGGGTGCCGGCCCCTGTTGTTGGTGTTGTTGTCGCAGGTCAGAACGAGCAACAACCCGAACAACAACAACAGCAACAGGGCGGGAACAACGTCGCGCACTGGGCCCCGGAAGTGGGGGGCTGGATCGTCGCCGACGCCACCAACCCCGCCCGCTGCCACGTCATCCGGCCCCCCGCGCCTACCGGCTGACGGCTCCCCAGTCGCCCCCGACCCGCCCACCCCGGGCGGGGCCGGGGACGGCCGAGGAGCCGCCACCCGGCGCCTCCCGCACAGAAATGCCCCGGCCGGGCCTCATCGCCAGAGTCCGCCCGACCGGGGCTCCGCCTCCGCAGAGACAGGAGCCCATCGTGGCATTCCGAACGTCGATCCCGCTGGACGAGCTGAAGGCCGGCCGTCCCGACAGCGACCACCAGGAGTACGGCACCGAGTACAGCGACGGCCGCGGCGGCTGGTACCCGGCCCCGGCCGAGGAGCGACCCGTCCCCGGCACCCACACCGGCGACGGCCGTCTGCGGGGTGACCGGTGATGGCGGACAACAGCAGCAAGCAGGCGCGCGACGAGCAGATCCGCAAGGACCTCAAAGAGGTCAACAAGCGGTCGACCGGGGGGTACTGCTGATGGCCGGCATCCGCATCCCCCACGACCTCCACACCCGGACCGCCGCCGAAATCCATCAGTGGGCCGCCGACGTCGCCGCCCGCGACGACGTCACTGACTACGAGCTGGCGCTCGCCCGCAACGCGGCGTCCGTCGCCCTCACCGGCACCGCACCGCCCCGACCGAAGCCCAACCGCCCCCGCCGCTGACGCCGGTGGACACCCGGCAGGCCGGTGGACACCGTGGTGTCCACCGGCCCCGCTCGACCGAGAGGATCACCCCATGACCGACCGCACCTACACCCGCCGCTGGCAGACCACCGCCCACCGCATCCTCGGACAGCTCATCACCGAGGGCCACGACGCGGGCCTGCCCCCGCTCATGTGGACGCTCGCCACCACCGGCGCCCTCGTCGGCGAGGCACCCGGCCTCGCCACCGACGCGGATCAGCGAGACACCGTCACCCGGTGGGCCGCCCACCTCGGCGCCACCGTCGCCGAGACCAGCCTCGACCACGGCCACCGCACCTCGCTCTACGCTCCGTTCACCCGCGACGGAGAACGCGTCGGCGCCATCCGCGCTGAGATCTACCACGACGAGACGGCCGCCTGAAAAACAGACAAAACGACTGATGCCCGGTCCAATTGGACCGGGCATCGGCACAACCACCTGTGCATCGCGCTGCATTACCGGCGCCTGCTAGGTCCACCGCCAATTCGATGGCAAGATCGCCGCCACAGGGCTCCACAAAAAAGCGGAGCGGCCCCGGGACTGCAATCCCATTAGGCCGCTCCTGCCGGGGTCCTGAAGACGCCTACCAAGCAATCTCAAAGGAACCCACGCTGATGCCCAGCGTACGGGACGACCAGTCGTCCGCACCAGATGACCAGGCCAACCGCGCCGCCAGTGGCCGAGCGCGCTGCCGCCGTAAGGGCTGTGGCCGGCGGTTCACCCGCTCCCGGGCGGGCCAGATCTACTGCTCCGCGACCTGCCGCAAGGGTGACGCGAAATCCACCCCAAAAACGGCCTCTGACCTGCGGAAACGAGCCTCCGCGAGTGGCCACTCCTTGGTAACTTCTCAACAGACTTGCCAGACCGCCCCCGACCAGCGGAAAAACGGCGGTGGGCCCGCTGGGGAGTCTGAGGGGGCGCAGCGCCCCTCAGAAGGACAGACCGACACCGGAGTCACCGGCGATCAGGCCCCGGACGGAGCGGGGCAGACCCCCGATCAGGAGGTCTCGCCGGGGCTGCGGCGGTGGCGGCGGCGGCGCATCGCGCAGGAGATCACCATCCACCGGTCCTGCGCGAAGTGCGGGCGGACGGCGGTCGCGCCCGAGCTGGGCGTCCTGACGGGCCGGACGGCGGACGGCAAGGCGGGCTCGCGGGGACAGATGACCTGCAACTCGATCTGGTTCTGCGCCCCGTGCGAGGCGTCCAGGCGAGCCGAGGACACGGCGGAGCTGACGACGGCCGCGCTGCGGTGGCTGGCCAAGGGCGGGACGCTCGCGGCCGTCGTGCTGACGGCCCGCCACAACAAGACGCACGCCCTGGCTGACCTGGTGGGCGCCCTGTGGGGACGGCCGGACATTGACCCGGCCACGGGCGAAGTGCGGCTGCGGAAGGCGGGCAAGGACAAGAACGGCGAGACGGTCTGGAAGCCCAAGCAGATCCCGGGCGCGTACCAGCAGATGCTCGTCAACCAGAAGTTCAGGCGCGACGTGGCCCCGTCGATCGGCTACGTCGGCATGGCCAGGAACCCGGAGGTCACCCGCTCCGAGGACAACGGGTGGAACCCGCACCTCAACGCCCTGGTGTTCCTCGGGGGTCGGCTGGTCGGGACCCCCGCGAACGGCCAGCTCGTCTACGAGGACGAGGACGGCAACCACACCTTCGAACCCGGCGACGGCAAGAGCTGCACCTTCGAGCCGACCGCCAAGAACCTGGAGGCGTGGGAGGACTGGCTGCGGGGCTTCTGGCAGGACGCTCTCCGCTCGATCGACCCGGCGTACACGCCGACCACCGAGTGCGCGCGGTTCAACTGCAAGTGCGGCGGCAAGGGCCACGGCATCAAGGTCGAGATCATCACCAGCCCGGATGACGAGGCGCTGATCAAGTACCTCACCAAGAGCGACGACAAGCCCGTGAAAACCAAGTCGGTCGCGGCCGACATCGAGGCCGCGCAAAAGGCGTCGGCAGAGGTCGCCTACACGTCCGGCAAGAACGCCCGCGGCAGGCGCTCGATGACGCCGTTCCAGTTCCTCGACCGCCTCTGGGCGATCCAGCGCGACGGCCTGGACGAGGACGAGGCGCCCGGGTACGGCACACGGGACCAGGTCCGGGCCTGGTGGACGGAGTACGAGACGGCGATGCACGGCCGCCGGGCGTTCGAGATGACACGCGGCCTCAAGCGCCACACCGACCTGAACGACGACGACTACCGATTCACCGAGCTGCAGAAGGTGTTCGTCGCCGGGGTGATTCTCACCGGCGACGCACACGGCAAGGTGACGGCGGCCGCGACGGACTACGACGTCATCGAGGCCGTACGTACGGAGCGCGAGGCGGACGTGCCGACCCTGGTCACCGACGCCGGCGGCCGCGCAGACCACGTCCGGGTGGTGAACGAAGACGGCTGCGCCAAGTTCACCGAAAGCCTGTCGGAAATGATGAAGGCCAAGGCCAAGGCGCGGATGTCCGAAGCCGAGGCGCTGCTCCGCGGCATGGAGAAGGTGAGGTGCCCGAGGTGCAAGGGCTCCGGGCACCTGGAGGAGTTCGCAGCCGTCCAGGGAGGCTCCTGCTTCGGCTGTAACGGCAGCGGCTGGACGTACGGCGAACCCACCGACGACACCGACGACGAGGAGTGACCCCGGTGGACACCCCGGTGTCCACCCCGTCCACCTCGACGTCCACCTCGACCGCCCCCGGTCGAGGACCGTCCTGCGGGATAGCTTGCTCCGCGCGGAAGACATTCTTCCGTACCAACTTGCTGGCCTGTGAGGACGGCCTCAGCGGAGCGACCGGCACTCAAATCTCCGGTCATCGTTGGTCTGTACGTGGATGCTGAGGATCTGGAGATCACACCGACGAGGGGCCCTAGCTGTGCCGGGGTGCGAGACCTGATTGTGGAGCTGCTGGAGTCCCATCCCCTCGTCAGCCGCGTCGGTGCGTATCAGGGAGAGGCCGGACTCGGGTTGGAGATCGGCGGCCTGGATTTCGATGTCTGGGTGGAGCCTGCCTGACCGCCACCGGGCACCGCCGCGGCACCGCCACCGGCCCGGCTGTGAGGTGTCCGGGTGGCGGTGCCGTGACGGTCAGATGACGGTGCCGTGGCGCTGCCCGGTGGCGGTCGGGAACGTAACGATGCCCACTAACTTGCTCCGACGCCCGGGGGGCTTTCTGACGTGGTTGACGTGTCGTCGCAGGTGCGGACGTGGGTGGGGACGTGGTGCTGACACCACGCCACCACGTGCCGCCCCGCGTCACGGCCACAGCACCGTTGCGACGCCGATGCCGACCGTGGCGCCGAGCGTCAGCGCGGGGACGAGCCGAGGGCGGATGTAGCCGACGAGCGCGGCGACGGCGGCCGCGAGCACGGCGATGGTGACGGCGGTCTGGGCGGTCATCTGGTCCTCCATGGGTCCGCCACACCCGGCATTTCCGGGGTGGTGGCGGCACGATCGAGGACCGCGGGGTTAGCCCCGCAACTCCGCTGTTGCGTGGCCCGCTACGCGCCGCGTCGGCCCAGAGCACGTCGTCCAGTAGATGGTGCGGCAGGCGGCTGCGGCTCGGCCGGCGCCTCGACCCAGGCGCCGACCGCGATGCGCTCGGCCGCGGTCATCGTCCTGGGATCGCGCGGGGGCTGGGGAGGCTCGGGACGTTCGGTGCCGACCCCGAGCGGGCGGCGAGTGGTGCTCATCCGCGCATCATCTCGCCTGCCCGGCATACCGGTGCGCGCGGAGCGCAAGAGGTGTGCTGTTCGCGGGGTTGTCGAATGTCGACTCGGTCCGGCTCGTTGGGAATGCCTAGGTGTGTTCTGTACTGCGGTTCGTAGCGGGCTTCGGTGGGCCTGTGGGTCGTGATGCATAGGTGTGGGGGATCGACGGCGTGCTCCTGGTGCTCGTCGTCGCGACGGCGACTGCGGTGCTACGGGTAGCACCGGGGGCCGCTACCGGTAGCACCCCCGCTAGCGGTTGAGGCGGCGTCAGAGCGGGCCGGTAGCGGGTAGCACCCCGTTCGCGGGCGGGGTGGACATCCGTCCCGTACGGCGGGGCCGGGGGTGTCCACCCCGTGTGTCCCCCGGCGGTGCGCCGTGCAACGTCACGTGACGGTGCCGGTACGGTGCCAGGGTGCCTACTCACGAGACCCCCCGCGACGCACAGGGCCGTCGCCTGTGCCAGCACTGCATGGAGCCGGTCCCGCCGTCGCTCGGCACCAAGCCGAAGAGCTACTGCTCGCGCAACTGCCGTCAGCGGGCGTACGAGACGCGCAAGCAGCTCGCCGTCGTCCAGGAGGCGGTTGCCGCCGCCGTGCGGCAGGCGTCGGCCGAACCGGAGCGGCCTGCAGCGTCACGTGACGTTGAGACGGAGCGGGCTGCAACGTCACGTGACGATGCAGGGTCCTCGTCGGCCGGGCCGGTGCAGGACGAACTGCCGGTGCCGGCCGAACCGGCAGAGCCGCGGCGGCGCTTCGGCCTGCCGTTCGTGCCGCGGTCGGTGGTCGCCCGTGGCGGGGAGTCCGGGGGCGCGTAGGCGACGACGCGCTCCTGTGCCCCGACGATGCCGGCGCCGACGCGGAGCGACCACACCGGCCGCCACCACCGCGCGGCAGCAGCAGCCCCCCGCCCGCCACAGCCGCGCCGGTGATCGCCTCGCGGCCCGCAGGGGCGGCGGCGGGGGTACGGCGCCCAGCCCGCGTCCCGGGCCGCCAGACGGCCGCTGAGAGCCGAGCCCACCCAACCCTCCCCCGTAGCTAGCCTGTCAACGGCTCCCCCATGACGGCGCGGACGGCCGCGGCGGGGCCACGTAAACCGCCCAGCGATGCCGCTCGCCTCCCGGACGGCCTGCCTGCCACCCAGAATTGGGAGGAGGTGGACGGGCCGTGACCTGCGTGGACGGCCGGGGAGGCCGGATGTCCACCCGGGGTGTCCCCCGCCCTGAGCGCGCGAAAGGGCCCGCACCGTATGGACGGTGCGGGCCCTCGTGGTGGTGCAGGGGCTAGCGGGCCTCGTGCCATAGGCCCGGGGCGTGGACGTCCTCCATCACCTCCAGGGGCCCCTCCTCGTCGCCGAACACGGTCTGGGTGACGAGCACCGGCACCGCGACGTCGGAGTCGGGCAGCGGGATTTCCAAGAGCTCCAGTTCGTCGCGGGCCGCGAACCGGGCGCCTCGACGCTCGGGCGAGGCATGTGTGCTGAGGCCGGTCTTCTCCTTGTACTGGATGAGCCAGTGGACCGGGCCCCGCGGGCCGTCCGTCAGCAGATCGTCGATGGCGGACAGGGCGCGCGGGTGGATGCACTCGATGCCGATCACGGTGGGCACGCCGTCCACGCGGAACACGCGGCGTCGGATGACGATCTCGTCGTGGGGCTCGATGCCCAGGAGCTGGCAGATCACTGGATCCGCGCAGGATCGCAGCATCGCCGTATGACCGGTCGATGTCT
>NZ_JBVHWT010000028.1:0-22996 GCF_055564055.1 Streptomyces sp. NPDC029159 | reverse complement strand
GTGGGGGAGAGGCGCAACGACTGGGAGGGGGGGTGGAGGGCCGGGCTCTAAGATGGGGGGGCGGTCCAGGGGAACAGACGAACGCGGGGGCGGGCCGGCCGGGGGGGGGGGGCCGCCCGCCCCGCGGCTGCCCGGCCCGGCCGGCCCCGCTCCGTATCTCCGTCCACCTGAACGGAGTTGTCCGCTTCCTGCCACAGGTGTGTAACAACCGTGAGCGGGTGCCCCGCGCGCGGGAAAAGTGCCGGGCATGACCCAGGACACCCCGCTCTCCCCGCTCCCCCGCACCGACGGCAGCCCGCTGGTCACCGCGCACCGGTTGCGCGCGCGGGGCGTCACGGCCGCCGAGACCGCCGGGCGCTGCCGCCCCGGCGGCCCCTGGCGCGAGGTGCTGCCCGGCGTGTACCTGCTGCATCCGGGACCGCCGTCCACCGAGGAACGGCTGCGGGCCGCCGTGCTGTACGCGACGGAGCGCGGCCCGTCCGTCCCGTACCAGGGCGGCGGGGTGCGGCCGGGCGCGCGGGCGATGCTGACCGGTCCGGCGGCGCTGGCGCTGCACGGCGTCGCCGCCGCTCCCCCGCTGCCCTCGCTCAACCGGCTGCACGTCCTGGTGGGCCGCGGGCGGCGGCTGCGCTCGGCCGGGTTCGCCCGGGTCGTGCGCTCCGCGGAGCTGCCCGGGGCCGAGGAGGTCGAGGGGCTGCCGGTCGCCCCGGTGGCACGGGCGCTCGCCGACACGGTGGCGACGCTGACGGACGCGGCGGCGGTGCGGCACCTGGTCACGGAGGCGGTCCGCGACGGGCACGCCGAGGCGGCCGCGGTCGTCGGCGAGCTGCGCCGGGCGCGGCTGGCGGCGCGCCCGCACGTGGTGGACACGGTGACGCTGCTGCTGGCCGGGGACCGCGCCCGCGCCGAGGACCGGCTCTACGCGCTGGTCCGCCACCACGGGCTGCCGGACCCGCTGTGGAACGTCGGCCTGCGGCTGCCGGACGGCCCGCATCTGGGCGGGGTGGACGCGTACTGGCCCGACGGGGCGGTGGCGGTGGAGATCGACATCGCGGCGCCCGACGGCGACGGCACCCTGCCCGGCGCGGCCTGGAACCGTAAGCGCGAGCAGCTGGAGCGGCTGGGCATCACGGTGATCCGCTGCACCCCGGACGGCCTGCGCCGCGCCCCCGCCGAGCAGGCGGTCGTGGTGCGGACGGCCCTGATGGCGGCGGGCCGGGACCCGGCGGCGGTGGTGATCGCGCCGCGGTAGCGCGTACGGGGCCGGGGCGCCGCGGCGCTCAGGCGCGGATGCGGTAGCAGACCCCGGCGCGCAGCGGGCCCTCGGGGAGGGTGGGGTCGGTGTAGTCGCCGGCCGGGTCGCGGACCATGCCGAGGCGTTCCATCACGGCGCGGGAGCGGGTGTTGGCGGCGGTGGTCAGCGCCAGGATCTCGGGCAGGCCGAGGGTGGTGAAGCCGAAGTCGAGGCAGGCGCGGCCGGCCTCGGTGGCGTAGCCGTGGCCCCAGGCGTGGCGGGCCAGCCGCCAGCCGACCTCCACACCGTGGAGCGGAAGGTACTTCTCCTCGACGCGGTCGAACCCGGCGAAGCCCAGGAGCACACCGCTCTCCCGCTCCTCCACGGCCCACCAGCCGTACCCGCGGGCGGCGAACGCGGCGCGGAAGCGGGCGACGGACGCGTCGCTCTCCGCGCGGGTGAGCGGGCCGCCCAGATGGTGGCGGACCTCCGGGTCGGCGTTGATCGCCGCCCAGGGCGCGAGATCGGTCTCCTGCCATTCGCGCAGCAGCAGGCGGGCGGTGTGCAGACGGGGTACGGGTGAGGTCATCCGGCCAGCCAAGGGAGGCGTGGGCCGGGTGTCCAGCGATTTTCGGGGCGGGCGGCGGGACGTCGCGGAGACGCCCCGGCCGCCCGGGTACTCCCTCAGCGCCGCCGCAGCACCAGCTCCAGGTTGCGGTCGGTGGCCTCGCCCGCCAGGTCCTTGCGGGCCTTGGGGGCGTTGGCGGCCAGTTCGCGGTAGAGGGCGGCGAGACCGGGCCGGGAGAGGTCGGCGGGGTCGGCGCGGTGCGGGGCCGCGGATTCCACGAGGGTGGTGAAGAGCGACAGCGTGCCGTCGTGGTTGTCGGTCAGCTCGATGACCCGCGCGAGCTGCGGGAAGTCGATGTGGGAGGCGGTGGAGACCTCCCAGAACCCCGGGTGGGCGGTGACCTCGTTCTTGTGGCTGTGGCCGTTGATCCAGGCGACGATGGACGGGTGCGCGGAGAACAGCGCGGCCAGCTCGGCCCCGGTGTGCCGCTTCTCGTGGGGGCGGGCCGGGTCGGGGCGGGTGTTGTCCATCGTCGCGGAGGTGTGGTGGCTGAAGACCAGCACCTGCCGGGCGCCGTCGCGCTCGTTCGCCGCCAGCGTCCGGCGCAGCCAGGCGAACTGCTCCGCGCCGACCGAGCCGGTGTAGTGGCCGGCCGGGTCGGTGGTGTCGAGGCTGATGCCGAGGACGTCGTCGGCGACCTCGAAGGTGTAGTAGAGGCGGCCGTCACCGAGGTGGTCGGCGGTGTAGCCGTGGCCGTGCGGGCCCGGTCCTGTGTGGGCCGGGTCGAGGTGGGCGCGGAGGTACTCGGCGCGGGTGAACGGCGCCCGCCGCGGGTCCGGGGTGACGTGCCGGGCCTTCTTCGCCTGGCCGCGCAGCAGCTCCTTGAAGTCCTCGCCGCGCGGGTCGAGGCCCTCGCGGACGGCCTTCCAGACCTGGGCGGCGCGGTCGGCGGGGAGCGCCTCCAGCTTGCGGTCGCCGGTGGCGACGGCGGTGAAGAACGGGTCGCCGGGCGCGTAGCAGCCGCCGGGCAGCGCGTCGTGGTTGCCGACGGTGGAGTACCACGGCATCCGCAGGCCGGGGCTGTGGAGGGGGCGGATCGCCGCGTCGAGGAAGCCGTCGACGCGCGGGAAGCCGAGGCGTTTGTCGGCGTCGCGCAGGGCGCTGCCGGGGTGCCAGTAGAGGGCGAGGCCGCTGTCCTGGACGCCTTCGTAGCGGCGCGGGTCGCCGGAGTTCGGGGTGATCCGGCCGCCGCTCATGGCGGTGAGGAACCACTCCAGCTCCAGGCGGGAGTTGTTGTCGGTGTTGTCGCCGGTGGTCATCACGAAGGCGAGCGGCGCCCCGGTCGCGGGCCCGCCGGGCAGCGCGTTGATCCGCTCGATCAGCGAGACGGCCCCGGCGACGGAGAGCGCCTCCTGCGGCCGCCAGGCGCTGGCCGTCTCCGCGCGCAGGTACTCGTACCGCAGCGGGCTCTGCACATCGACCAGGTGCATATCGGTGACCTGCACGAACGACGCGAGCGCGGTGCGCCGCCCGGCGCGCCCGGGGTGGGCTGCGGCCAGCTCGGTGCGGACCAGCCGCCGCCAGCCGGGGCCGTCGCCGAGGGGCCGGTAGCCGCCGGTGCCGTGCGGGGCGGCGACGGAGGCGAGGGTGGTGCCGCGGGTGTACGGGACGCGGGGGACGGCCGGGGCGTCGACGGGGACGGGGGCCACGGGGGCGCGGCCGCCAGGCGGGGTGGCGGCCGCGGCGGGCCGGTCGCCGCCGCCGAAGGCGAGGCCGAGACCGGCGGCGGCGCCGACCGCACCGGTGGCGGCGAGGAAGGCGCGGCGGTCGAGGGCGGAGGCGGCGGACCGTGTGCGGGACATGCGCGGACTCCCCGGTTGCGTGGGCACGGGCGGCCGGGCAGCTCAACTGCCCGCTCACCGGGGATGCTTGGCAGCGGGGGTGTCGGCGGCGTGAACGCCACCGCAACAGCCGTGGCCCATCACCGCACAGGGATCACCGCACCGCGCGGCCCGGTCCGGTGCCGCCTCCGCCGCCCGGTGACGCAGACCACGTACCGGCCACGTATCGGAACGGATTGGACAAGGCGACGGGGTTCACACACATGATGGGGACACTTCTGAGCAGGTGTTCCCCAGAGAAGCACCGATGTCAGGTCAGGAAAGAGGGAGTTCCATGAGGATCGGAATCGTCGGAGCCACCGGCCAGGTCGGCGGCGTGATGCGGGGCATTCTCGCCGAGCGGGAGTTCCCGGTCGAGCAGCTGCGCCTGTTCGCTTCGGCGCGGTCCGCCGGACGCACCCTGCCCTGGCAGGACACCGAGATCACCATCGAGGACGCCGCCACCGCCGACTTCTCCGGCCTGGACATCGTGCTGTTCTCGGCGGGCGGGGCGACCTCCAAGGCGCTGGCGCCGAAGGTCGCGGCCTCCGGTCCCGTCGTGATCGACAACTCCTCCGCCTGGCGCCGTGACCCCGAGGTCCCGCTGGTGGTCTCCGAGGTCAACCCGTCGGCGGTCACCGAGCGCCCCAAGGGCATCATCGCCAACCCGAACTGCACCACCATGGCCGCGATGCCGGTGCTGCGCCCGCTGCACGACGAGGCCGGGCTGGTCTCGCTGGTCGCCGCCACCTACCAGGCGGTCTCCGGCAGCGGCCTCGCCGGTGTCGAGGAGCTGAACGGGCAGGTACGCAAGGCCGTCGAGCAGGACGCCACCCGCCTGACGCACGACGGCGGGGCCGTGGAGTTCCCCGAGCCGGAGAAGTACGTCGCCCCGATCGCGTTCAACGTGCTGCCGATGGCCGGTGCGATCGTCGACGACGGGCTGCACGAGACCGACGAGGAGCAGAAGCTCCGCCACGAGAGCCGCAAGATCCTCGGCATCCCGGAGCTGAAGGTCTCCGGCACCTGCGTGCGGGTCCCGGTCTTCACCGGCCACTCCCTCCAGCTCAACGCCCGCTTCGCCCGCCCGCTGAGCGCCGCCCGCGCCCAGGAGCTGCTGGCCGCCGCCCCCGGCGTCGCCCTCTCCGACGTGCCGACCCCGCTCCAGGCGGCCGGGGCGGACGTCTCCTTCGTGGGCCGCATCCGTGAGGACGAGACCGCGGAGAACGGCCTGGCGCTGTTCGTCTCCGGCGACAACCTCCGCAAGGGCGCCGCCCTCAACGCCGTCCAGATCGCCGAACTGGTCGCGGCGGAGCTGCGGGGCTGAGCCCGCGCTCTGTGTGAGCGAGGCGCCCGCCGGGGGTTCCGGCGGGCGCCTCGTCGTATTCTGGCTGCTCAGAGCGCCAGGTGGCGGCGGAGCGCCACGTCGATCTCCGTCATCCGCTGCCGCGGCACCACCCCGATCTGCTGCCGCATCCGGTCCGGCGCGACGGCCCGGACCTGCTCGCACTGGGCCTTGGAGTCCTTCGGGAGGTGGCAGTCCCCGGCCGGGAGGAACACCTGGAAGGCGAGCACCCGCGAGGTGTTCGAGGTCAGCGGTACCACCGTGACGACGCCCCGGCCGTGCCGCTCGACCGCACGGTTCGCACCGTCATTGGAGACGATCACGGCCGGACGGGTCTTGTTCGCCTCGCTGCCGCGCACCGGCTCCATGTCGACCAGGTAGATGTCACCACGCCTCATTGCTGATTCCGTCCCCGCTCGTACGGTCCCACAGCCCCGCGTCCTCGCTCGCGTCCCACTCCTCGAACGCCTCCGCGTACTGCGACTCCAGCTCGGCCGCCCGCAGCAGCTCGATGGCGGCGTGTATCACGGCCGACCGCGACTCGGCCTCCGTTCTGCTGGCGAACTCGTCGACGAAGGCCACGTCCTCCTGCGGCAGACTCACACTGATCTTCATACCGAAAATGCTACCCGGCTTCCTACCGCCGTACCACCGGAAAGGGGCACGGTCGCCGGGGCGGGCGCGTGGAAGGATGGCCGCACCCCGCAGACGAGGACTCTTACGAGGAGATGACCTGGTGCCTGGCACGAACCTGACCCGCGACGAGGCACAGCAGCGGGCACGGCTGCTGACCGTGGACGCGTACGAGATCGTTCTCGATCTTTCCGGCGCGCAGGAGGGCGGCACCTTCCGGTCCGTCACGACGGTGCGCTTCGACTGCGCCGAGGCGGGCGCCGAGAGCTTCATCGACCTGATCGCGCCGACCGTGCACGAGGTGCACCTCAACGGCGTGGCGCTGGATCCGGCCGAGGTCTTCGCGGACTCGCGGATCGCGCTGCCGTCCCTGGTGGCCGGGCGGAACGAGCTGAAGGTGGTCGCCGACTGCGCGTACACCAACACCGGTGAGGGCCTGCACCGCTTCGTCGACCCGGTCGACCAGCAGGCGTACCTCTACACGCAGTTCGAGGTGCCGGATGCCCGCCGGGTGTTCGCCTCCTTCGAGCAGCCGGACCTGAAGGCGACGTTCCAGTTCACCGTGACCGCGCCCGAGGGCTGGACGGTGATCTCCAACTCGCCGACGCCGGAGCCCGAGGGCACCGTCTGGACGTTCGCGCCGACGCCGCGGATCTCGACGTACATCACCGCGCTGATCGCCGGGCCGTACCACAGCGTGCACAGCGCGTGGGAGGGCTCGGACGGGCGGAAGGTGCCGCTCGGCATCTACTGCCGGCCCTCGCTCGCCGAGCACCTGGACGCGGAGGAGATCTTCGACGTCACCCGGCAGGGCTTCGACTGGTTCCAGGAGAAGTTCGACTACGCGTACCCCTTCGAGAAGTACGACCAGCTCTTCGTGCCGGAGTTCAACGCCGGGGCGATGGAGAACGCGGGCGCGGTGACCATCCGCGACCAGTACGTCTTCCGCTCGAAGGTGACGGACGCGGCGTACGAGACGCGCGCCGAGACCATCCTGCACGAGCTGGCGCACATGTGGTTCGGCGACCTCGTGACCATGGAGTGGTGGAACGACCTGTGGCTGAACGAGTCGTTCGCCACCTACACCTCGATCGCCTGCCAGGCGTACGCGCCGGGCTCGAAGTGGCCGCACTCGTGGACGACGTTCGCGAACTCCATGAAGACCTGGGCCTACCGCCAGGACCAGCTGCCGTCGACGCACCCGATCATGGCCGACATCCGTGACCTGGACGACGTCCTCGTCAACTTCGACGGCATCACCTACGCCAAGGGCGCCAGCGTCCTCAAGCAGCTCGTCGCGTACGTCGGCATGGACGCCTTCTTCCAGGGCGTGCAGGGGTACTTCAAGGAGCACGCCTTCGGCAACACCCGGCTGAGCGATCTGCTGGGCGCGCTGGAGAAGACCAGCGGCCGGGATCTGAAGACCTGGTCGAAGAAGTGGCTGGAGACCGCGGGCATCAACATCCTGCGGCCCGAGATCACCCTCACCGCGGACGGCACCGTCGCCTCCTTCCACGTCCGGCAGGAGGCCCCCGCGCTCCCGGCCGGCGCCACCGGCGAGCCGGTGCTGCGCCCGCACCGCATCGCGATCGGCTGCTACGACCTCAAGGACGGCAAGCTGGTCCGCACCGACCGCATCGAGCTGGATGTGGACGGTGAGCTGACCGAGGTGCCGTTCCCGGCGGGCACCCGGCGGCCGGACGTCGTGCTGCTCAACGACGACGACCTCTCGTACGCCAAGGTCCGCCTGGACGAGGAGTCGCTGAAGGTCGTCACCGGCCACCTCGGCGACTTCACCGAGTCGCTGCCGCGGGCGCTGTGCTGGGCGTCGGCGTGGGACATGACCCGCGACGGCGAGCTGCCCACCCGCGACTACCTGGCGCTGGTGCTCTCCGGCATCGGCAAGGAGTCGGACATCGGCGTCGTCCAGTCGCTGCACCGCCAGGTGAAGATGGCGCTGAGCATGTACGCGGACCCGGCGTGGCGCGAGACGGGCCTCGCGCAGTGGGCGGACGCGGCACTGGAGCAGCTGCGGGCGGCGGCGCCGGGCAGCGACCACCAGCTGGCGTGGGCCCGCGCGTTCACCGCGGCGGCCCGCTCCGACGCCCACCTCGACCTGGTCCAGGCGCTGCTGGACGGCACCGAGACGGTGCAGGGTCTGGTCATCGACACCGATCTGCGCTGGTCGCTGCTGGGCCGGCTGGCGGCGACCGGCCGCGCCGACGAGCAGGCCATCGCGGCGGAGCTGGAGCGCGACCACACCTCGGCGGGTGAGCAGCACGCGGCGTCCGCGCGGGCGGCCCGGCCGACGGCGGAGGCGAAGGCCGCCGCCTGGGCCGCGGTCGTCGAGGCGGACACGCTGCCCAACGCGGTGCAGGAGGCCGTCATCGGCGGCTTCCAGCAGCACGACCAGGAGGAGCTGCTGGCGCCGTATGCCGCGAAGTACTTCGACGCGGTGAAGGACGTCTGGGACGCGCGCAGCCACGAGATGGCGTCGCAGATCGCGATCGGGCTCTTCCCCGCGCTGCGGATCGCCCCGGAGACGCTGGAGGCGACGGACGCGTGGCTGGCGTCGGCGGAGCCGAGTGCGGCGCTGCGGCGGCTGGTCGTGGAGTCCCGGGCGGGCGTCGAGCGGGCGCTGAAGGCCCGCGCGGCGGACGCGGCCGCGGGCTGACCGGCCCTTCCGTACGGGCGGGGCGCCCGGGACCGTGTGGTCCCGGGCGCCCCGTTTCCGTACGTGGCGGGCGTGGCCTGACGCGTCGGCCACCGCGGTCCGTCAGCCGCCCAGTGCCGTGAAGCGCTCGCCGAGGGCCCGGCGGCCGTCGTCCGTGAGGCTGCCGTGGACCCGCATCCGGGCCAGACCGCCGTCGGGGAAGACGTCGAGGCGGATGTGGGTGGCGGTGACCGTCTCGGGCAGCGCGAAGCGGTGCGGGGTGTCGGGCTGGAGCTTGGTCCGGGGCAGGATCTCGAACCAGGAACCCTCGTCCTCGGGGGTGCCGTCGCAGCCGTAGAGCGCCGCCCAGCCCGCGGAGTTGCCCTTGAGGTAGGCGGTGTCGATCTCGATCGCGCGGATCTCGCCCCGGGCGGCGAGGCGGAAGCGGACCCAGTCGTTCGTGCCCTTGACCCGGCGGCGGCGGTTCTCCCAGCCGTCGTCCATCTTGCGGGAGAGGTCGGGCCGGATGATCTGGGTGGGCGAGGAGTAGAAGCGGTCGGAGGCGTCCTCCACCGCGCCGCCGTGCAGCACCGACGCCAGATCGAAGGTGCCGAGGGCGGCCAGCCACGCCGGGTCGGGCACGACCTCGCCGTGGACCCGCAGCCGGGCGATGCCGCCGTCGGGGTGCTGCTTGAGGCGCAGGTGGGTGAAGCGGCGCCCGGAGGTGACCTCGAAGCCGTTGGCGGCATGGCCGCGGACCGGCGTGCGGGGGACGATCTCCTCCCACTTCACATCGGAGGCGAGGAGTTCCTCGGGGCCGGGGCTGCCGGGGAGGGCGGTCGCCTCGACGGTGACCTGCTGCGGGTAGTTGCCGCGGAAGTGGGCGGTGTCGACGATGACGCCGCGGATCACGCCGGGGGCGGCGAGGCGGATCAGCGCCCAGTCGTGCTCGTCGTCGGTGGGGAAGGGGTGGTCCGCGTCCGAGCCGCGGCGCCGGCGGGTCTCCCAGCCGTCCATGATCTTGCCCTTGTGGCCGAAGCGCTCGGGGTCGAAGACCGCCGGCCCCGGCTTCAGCAGGTTCTCGCGCTCGGCGAAGAACTCGTCGTTCGCGGCGATCACCCCGGCGCCGAAGCGCCGGTCGGCGAGGTCGACGAGGGAGGTGAAGGCGTGGTCGCCGCCGCGGTAGTCGGCGAAGGGGTCGCCGCCGCCGTACGGGTCGGCGTCGTTGGCGTGCGGATCGGTGGAGTCGGCCGGGGTGGTGGTCATCGTCGCCCTTCGGTGAAGTGAGGCGCCCTTCGGTGGTGCTCGGCGCTGCGGACCTCTCCACCGTCGCAGCGGCCACCCGGCAGGTCCATCGACAGTTCGTGAGGTCGTCGTTCAGGCGGACTGAACGGTGGGTGGTCCCTCAGGGGGCGCACCGCCGTCCGCGGGCGCCGTCCGGGCACCGGGGCGCGCCGCGGCGACCTGCTGGAGCGCGGCCAGCACCCGGGACAGGCCCGGCGCCCCCTCGGAGCCGCGGCGGGCGGCGGCGACGACATGGCGGCGCGGCTGATCGGCGTGGAGGACCCGCAGCACGACGCCGGGGCCGCCGCCGGTGCCCCGGGCGGGCGCGCCGACGCCGGGCCGCGCCATCCGGGGCACCAGCGCGACGCCCATGCCCGCGGCCACCATCGCCCAGATCGCGTTCCAGTCGGCCGCGGCATGCGCCTGCTCGGGGACGAAACCGGCGTTCTCGCAGGCGGCGGTGGTGATCTGCGACCAGGGGCCGCTGGAGCCGAAGATCCACGGCTCGCCCGCGAGATCGGCGAGGCGCAGCCCCGGCTCGGCGGCGAGCGGGTGTCCGGCGGGCAGCGCCACGTCCAGCGGGTCGGCGAGCAGCGACAGCCGGCTGAACTTGGGGTCCCGGGGCGTGGGCGCGTGCGCCGCGAGGGAGAGCGCCAGATCGACGCTGCCCTCGGCCAGCAGCTCGTACGCGGCCTCCGCCTCGGCCTCGCGGACGGCGACGGCGAGGGAGGGGTGGGCGCGGCGCAGTTCCTGGACGGCGGGGACGACGAGGGCGGGAATGGCGGTGGAGAACGCGCCGATCCGGACCCGGCCCGCCTCGCCGCGCAGATAGCCGAGGAGTTCCGCGTCGGCGCGCTCCAGCTGGGCGAAGACGACGTCGGCGTGGCGGAGCACCAGATGGGCCGCGTCGGTCAGCCGCACCCGGCGGCCGTGGGCCTCCAGCAGCGGGACGCCGAGCGCCTTGGCGAGTCCGGCCAGCTGCTGGGAGACGGCCGACGGCGTCAGGTGCAGCGCCTCGGCGGTCGCGGTGACCGTGCCCAGCTCGTGCAGCGTGCGCAGGATCCGCAGCTTCTTGATGTCCCAGTCGGCCATGCGGGCAGCGTACGCATCCGCCGGCGCGCCGCCCGCCGCCCGGCCGCCCCGCGGCGGGCTCACCGTTTTCCGCCCGCCCCCAGGACCACCCCGGCGACGATCAGCGCCATGCACCCCACCTGGACGGCCCCGGCGCCCTCGCCCAGGACCGCGTACGACAGCAGCGCCACGCAGACCGGCTGGAGGTAGTAGACGGCCCCGGCGCGGGCGGCGCCGACCAGGGCGATCGCCTTGTTCCAGGTGAAGAAGGCGACGGCGGAGGAGAGGACGCCGATGTAGAGCAGCGGGCCGGCGGTGGCGGCGGTGAGCGGGAAGCCGCCCTCGACGGCGAGGCTCACCCCGTAGGCGGGCAGCAGCAGCGCGGCGCCCAGGGCGAACGTCATGAAGAGGTAGGCGCGGTGGCCGAGGCCGTCGGGGCGGCGGCGCAGCAGTGCGCTGTAGCCGGCGAAGGTGGCGGTGGCGGCGAGCATCCACAGGTCGCCGGGGGCGAAGTCGAGCCGGGCGAGGGCGGCCGGGGAGCCGCCGCCGACGAGGACGACCACCCCGGCGAGGGCGAGCAGCATCCCGGCGAGGCGGCGGGCGCCGAGCGGGGCGCCGACGTCCGGGGCGCCGTCCGGTGCGGGGGCGGCGCGGCGCCGTCCGAGACGGTCGAAGGCGGCGATCAGCAGCGGCGAACCGGCCGCGATCATCGCCATGTTGGTGGCGGAGGTGGTGCGTCCGGCCTGGTAGATGAGGGTGTTGAAGAGGGTGACGCCGAGCAGCGCGGCCCCGGCGAGGTGCGGCAGGTGGCGGCGGACGAGGGGCCACTGCCGGCGGACCTCGGGCAGCGTGAGGGGCGCGACGGCGACGAGTGCGACGATCCAGCGCCAGAAGGCGGTCTGGACCGGCGGCACCGTCGCGTGCAGGGCGCGGGCGATGACGAAGTTGCCGGACCAGATGACGGTCGCGGTGAGCGCGAGCGTCAGTCCGACGGCGCGCGCCGTGCCCGCGCGCGGGGTGCGGGGCCGTTCCAGAACTGCCACGGTGTCCTTCCGGTCAGGGGGAAGCCCTCACCGTGGCAGTTCCGGAAACATCAGGTCCATCGAAAAATTCGACGTTATCCGTTCAGTCGAACTGAACGGTGTGCCCTACGAGGCGGTGCGGGCCGCCCGGCGGGCCTCGATCGCGGCGCGCCGCTCGTCGAACTTGCGGGCCTGGTCGTCGAGGCCGCCCATGAACATCCCCAGCTCCTCCTGGGCCGCCAGACCGACGGGCCCGAGGCCGCCGATCTCCAGCACCTTGAGGTGGCGCAGCACCGGCTGGAGCACGTCGTCGTGGTGGATACGGAGGTTGTAGATGCCGCCGATGGCCATCCGGGCGGCGGCCCGCTCGAAGCCGGGCATGCCGTGGCCGGGCATCCGGAAGGCGGTGACGACGTCGCGGACGGCGGCCATGGTCTGGTCCGGGGCCAGCTCGAAGGCGGCGCGCAGGAGGTTGCGGTAGAAGACCATGTGGAGGTTCTCGTCGGTGGCGATCCGGGACAGCATCCGGTCGCAGACCGGGTCGCCGGAGTGGTGGCCGGTGTTCCGGTGCGAGATGCGGGTGGCCAGCTCCTGGAACGCGACGTACGCGACGGAGTGCAGCATGCTGTGGCCGTTGTCGGACTCGAACCCCTCCGACATGTGGGCCATCCGGAACCGCTCCAGCTCGACGGGGTCGACCGCGCGGCTGGTGAGCAGGTAGTCGCGCATCACGATGCCGTGCCGCCCCTCCTCGGCGGTCCAGCGGTGCACCCAGGTGCCCCAGGCGCCGTCGCGGCCGAAGAGGGTGGCGATCTCGTGGTGGTAGCTGGGGAGGTTGTCCTCGGTGAGGAGGTTGACCACGAGGGCGATGCGGCCGATGTCGGTCACCTTGGACTGCTCGGGCGCCCACGCCTCGCCGCCCATGACGCCGTCGAAGTTCCGGCCGTCGCTCCACGGCACGTACTCGTGGGGCATCCATTCCTTGGCGACCTTGAGGTGGCGGTTCAGCTCCTTCTCGACGACCTCTTCGAGTGCGTAGAGGAGGTGGGCGTCGCTCCAGGCACTGAGGCCAGGCTCTCCGTCGTGGCGGGCGGGGGCGATGGTCACGGGGGAACTCCTGGGGGGACGATGACCTACGGAACCGTAAGTTGGACCTACGGCTCCGTAGGTTACGGCATCGTAGGTGAGGCCGAGTTAAGCTCCCGACCCGCCAAATCGCCTTATTTCACCCTGTTCACCTGCGGAAACGACAAAGGGCGCCCTTCGGTTCGTACGAACCGAAGGGCGCCCTCGAAGGCGTCGGTGCCCGGCGTCAGACCTTGGTCTTGGCCTGCTTGCGGGACTTGTCGCCCACCATGACCAGCCCGGCGATGACCAGGAAGAGAACGATGGGGGCGGCGACGTAGAGGCCGAGCGTGGAGAGCACGCTCAGACCCGGACCCGGGTCGTCGCCGTCGTCGCGAACGAGCGCAAACGCGGGGGACGACATCAGCAGCATCAGCGCAGTGCCGGCCGTGACGGTTCCGGCGCGCAGGGCGTTCTTCTTGACCTTGTTCACGGAGTCAACGTATAGGACGCCCGGGCCACCCGCGCGCCCGGGGTGGCGCAAGGCGGCACCGCCGGAGAAAGGGGGCGGCGCGGGCATCGGGCCGCCCGGCCGGAGGCCGTCAGACCTCCATCGACTCCGTGCCCAGACCGGCGGCGGTCGGCTCGCTCGTCAGGGGCAGTTCGGCGGAGATCGGGACCTCGCTGGTGAGCGGGGCGTCGGCGGCGAGCGGCGGCTCACTGGTCAGGGGCGGCTCGACGAAGCTGGCGGAGCCGGAGCCGTCCAGGCAGTCGGGGCCGGAGAGCCCGTCGAAGAGGTCCGGTTCCACGGGCGCGTCGCCGGGTTTGGAGGACAGGGCGTCGAGGAGCAGCTGAGCGGACGCGGCCACGAGGGCCTCCCGTTCGTCGGCAGTGGGTCAAGGGCTGGGCTACCCAGCGATCCGGATCACAGACGCGACCGGTCGGCGAACGTGACCCACATCACACCGCCCGGACGGGCGATTTCACGGTCCGACCCGGGGCGGGGCGTACAGATTGCGGCGGGAGCGGCCCCGCGGCGGCAAGTTCTGCGGGGCGCGGGGCCGTCCGGTGATCCACCGCGCGGGCCCCGGACGCACGGCGGCCCGGGACGCGGAGGCCGCCGGGCGGCGGGACGGCGTTCCCGCTCGCACGGCGGCCCGCGCACCCCGGGCCGGGCCCGGCACGCGAAGGCCCGGAGCTATGCCGTCACGGCACTGATCCGGGCCAGGGCGTCGTCGGCGCCGTACGGCTGCAAATACGGCAGCCACCGCGGATCGCGGTGGCCCGTCCCGATGATCCGCCAGGCGAGGCCGGACGGCGGGGCCGGTTGGTGACGCAGCCGCCAGCCGATCTCGGCGACATGGCGGTCGGCCTTGACGTGGTTGCAGCGGCGGCAGGCGGCGACGACGTTCTCCCAGGTGTGCTGGCCGCCGCGGCTGCGGGGGATGACGTGGTCGACGCTGGTGGCGACCGCGCCGCAGTACATGCAGCGGCCGCCGTCGCGGGCGAACAGCGCCCGCCGGGTGAGGGGGACGGGACCGCGGAAAGGCACCCGCACGAAACGTTTGAGACGGACCACGCTCGGGGCGGGGATGACGCGGGTCGCACTGTGCATCAGGGCGCCGGACTCCTCAAGGCTGACGGCCTTCTCATTGAGGACGAGGATGAGCGCGCGGCGGAGCGGTACGACGCCGAGCGGCTCGTACGACGCGTTGAGGACCAGGACATGCGGCACGGGTGCCTCCTTGTACGCCGGCGGCGCGTGGCTCGCGCCGGGACGATCTCCCCCAGTGTCACCCGGTGTCCGGGCGCGGCGCCACCATGACCGGGTAACGGGCCGGAGGTGTTTTCCGGCACACCCCCTCAGTTCGCGCGGCACGGTGTTACTTCGCCCTCATTCGGACGTACTCATGGCGTTACGGGAACGCCCCGGAGGCCGTCGGCGTTCGAACAAGGGCGCGGTTCGGTTCCGTTGCCCCGTTAGTGTGGTGGGTCCGCCCGAGCCGCGGTGCCACCTCGGTCCGGGTCCCCAGCCCCACACGGAAGGTTCTGCTGTGCACTGGTCAGCCATGGCGGTTGCCGCCGCGCCCTACAGCGCCGCTCCGGCGCCGGACGCCACCGGCCCGACGTCCTTCGAGGACGCCACGGAGAAGGCCACCAACGCGGCCGGGTGGGTGCAGGAGAACTGGGGAAACTGGGTCGAGTCCGGCCTCCAGATCGTGCTGATCGTCGTGATCGCGGTGGTGCTGCGGCATGTGGTGCGCCGCACCCTCACCCGGCTCATCGACCGGATGAACCGCACCGCGAACGCCGCCCAGGGCACCGCGCTCGGCGGGCTGCTGGTCAACGCCGAGCGGCGCCGGCAGCGGTCCGAGGCGATCGGTTCGGTGCTGCGCTCCGTCGCCTCGTTCGTGATCATGGGCACCGCGGCGCTCACCGTGCTGTCGGTGCTCAACATCAATCTGGCGCCGCTGCTGGCGAGCGCCGGTGTGGCGGGTGTCGCGATCGGTTTCGGCGCCCGCAACCTCGTCACCGACTTCCTCTCCGGCGTCTTCATGATCCTGGAGGACCAGTACGGCGTCGGCGACGAGATCGACGCCGGGGTGGCCACCGGCACCGTCATCGAGGTCGGTCTGCGGGTGACGAAGCTGCGCGGGCCGAACGGCGCCATCTGGTACATACGCAACGGCGAGGTCAAGCGGATCGGCAACCTCAGCCAGGGCTGGGCGACCGCCCATGTCGACGTGCAGCTCGCCGCCGACCAGGATCTGGAGCGGGCCCGCGAGATCATCGCCGCCGTCGGCGAGGAGATGTCCGCGGCCGAGCCGTGGAACGAGCAGCTGTGGGAGCCGGTGGAGGTGCTGGGCCTGAGCGAGGTCTCCCTGGAGACCGTCACGCTGGGCATCTCGGCCAAGACCATGCCGGGGAAGGCCGGTGGCGTCGAGCGGGAGCTGCGCTGGCGGGTCAAGCAGGCGCTGGACCGCGCCGCGATCCGCCTCGCACCGCGCCCGGAGCCGGAGGAGGAGGACGAGGTGGCCGCGGACCCGTCCGCCGCGGTGGCCGCACCGTCCGCGCTCAACAACCCGGACTCGCCGCAGTCCCTCGCCACGACGCCGATCGCCCGGCCGAAGCTCGGCAAGTAACGGCCCGTATCCCGCCGACCCACGGCCCCCGTACCGCACCGCGCGGTACGGGGGCCGTGTCGCGTGGCGCGGTCAACGGCCGGGCGGTGGGCGGCAGATGACGGTCCGGCCACCTTCCGGAAAAGTCTTCGCGCGTAAACCATTGACGGCCCCTCGGGGCGCGCCCTACCGTCCTTGCACCGATTGGAAAGTTTCCTAACAGATGGTGGCGGGGCCACCGGGAACGGGGTGGGTGCGCACATGGCGGCAGCGGGAGCGGGGATGCCCGGAACGCCTCGGGTACTGCGGGCGATGAACGACCGGGCCGCGCTCGACCTGCTCGTGTCCCAGGGGCCGTTGACCCGGACCCAGATCGGTGAGCTGACCGGTCTGTCGAAGCCGACCGCCTCCCAGCTGCTGGCGCGGCTGGAGGCCGTCGGACTGGTGCGGACCACCGGGAACGTCACCGGGCGGCCGGGGCCCAACGCCCAGCTCTACGAGGTGAACCCGTTCGTGGCGCAGGTCGCCGCGCTCGCCGTGGATCAGGAGGGGATCACGGCGGCCGTGGCCGACATCGCCGGGCAGGTGCGCGGCGAGGCCCGGGTGGGCACCGACGCGGTGGCCGAGGACGTACCGCACCGCACCGCACAGCTGGTCGCGGCGGCCGTCGACGGCGCGCTCGCCAAGGCCGGGCTGGGCCGTGAGCAGCTGCACGGTGCGGTGATCGGTACGCCCGGCGCGCTCGACCCGGGCACCGGGCGGCTGCGGTACGCGCCGCATCTGCCCGGCTGGCACTCGCGGGCCCTCAAGGAGGAGCTGGCAGAGGTCCTGGGCACCCCCATCGAGATCGAGAACGACGTCAACCTCGCCGCCGTCGCCGAACAGCACGACGGCGCCGCCCAGGACTACGACGACTACGTGCTGGTCTGGGCGGACGAGGGTGTCGGCGCCGCGATCGTGCTCAACGGCGTACTGCTGCGCGGGGCGACCGGCGGCGCCGGGGAGATCGGCTACATGCCGCTGCCGGGGGCGCCGCTGGCGCGCGGCGGGGACCGCAGCGCCGCGCAGCCCGACGGCGGCGGCGGCTTCCAGAGCCTGGTCGGCGCGCCCAGCGTCGTCGAGCTCGCCCACGGGCACGGCGCCGGGCACGTCCGCACCGTCGAGGAGGCGCTGCGGATCGACTCCGTCCGCGCGGAGGTGGCGGTACGGATGGCCACCGGGCTCGCCGCGGTGGTGGCGGTCGTCGATCCGCAGCTGGTGGTGTTGTCCGGGTCGGTCGCGCACGCCGGCGGGGAGGAGCTGCGGGCGCTGGTCGAGGAGGAGTTCACGGGGCTCGCGCTGCCCCGGCCGGAACTGCGTATCAGCCATCTCGACGGCAATCCCATTCTCACCGGCGCACTCCGCACGGCGCTCGCCGCCGCCCGCGACATCGTCTTCAACACGGCCTGACTTCCCTGTTCCTTTTCCTGCCCCTGCCCCTGCCCGCTGTTCTTGTTCTTGTGCACTTCCTCCTTTCCTTCCTCCCGCCGTAAAGGAAGTACGCCATGCCACCCTCGCGCGTAGGCCGCTGCCTGATCGTGGCGCTGGCCGGTGCCGGACTGCTCGTGTCGGGGTGTGCCCGGCCGAGCGTCGGCAGTGACCGGGACGATCCGACGAAACCGGTGACGCTGAAGTTCTGGCACGGCTGGTCGGAGCCGGGTGAGGTGAAGGCGGTGAACGACAGCATCGCCCGCTTCGAGAGAATTCACCCGAACATCAAGGTCGAGGCCATCGGCAACGTCACCGACGAGACGATGAACCAGGCACTGCGGGCGGGCGGGGACGACGCCCCCGACGTGGTGTCGTCGTTCACCACCAACAACGTCGGGCAGTACTGCTCCTCGGGCATGTGGGCGGATCTCGACCCGTTCCTGAAGAAGAGCGGGATGGACAAGGAGAAGGTCTTCCCGAAGACGCTGCTCGACTACACGCAGTACCGCGGACGGCAGTGCGCACTGCCGCTGCTGGCCGACGCGTACGGGCTCTACTACAACAAGGACGCGTTCAAGGAAGCCGGAATCGACCGGCCGCCGCGGACGATGTCGGAATTCGAGCGGGACGCCGCGAAGCTGACCGAGCGCCACAAGGACGGTTCGTACCGGCGGGTGGGTTTCATGCCGGCTTTCCGGCTGTATCAGAACAGCCCGGACCGGCTGTTCGCGCAGTGGGGCCCGACGTATTTCGATGCGAAGGGCAAGGCGGCGCTGGCGAAGGATCCGCGCAGCAAGGATTTCTTCCGCACCCAGCTCAAGCTGATCGACGCGCAGGGCGGTTACCGTCCGCTGGAGAAGTTCCGCACCATGTTCGGTGACGAGATGTCGTCGCAGAACGCCTTCCTCACACAGAAGGTGGCGATGCATCTGGACGGTGAATGGCGCGGGTTGATGCTCGAGGAGGCCAAGGCGAAGTTCGGCTGGGACACCGCGCCGCTGCCGGTCCCCGACGATCAGGCGGACACCTACGGGCGCGGCTATCTCACCGGCACCGTCGCCGGTATCGCACACAGCAGCAGGCACCAGAACGCCGCCTGGGAGCTGGTGAAGTTCCTGACCGCCGACACCGATCAGGTGGTCGCCTTCGCCAATGCCATCCACAACGTCCCCTCGACGCTCGCGGCGCTGAAATCACCGAAGCTGGACGCCGATCCGGCGTTCCGCACCTTTTTGACCATCGCGAAGAACCCGCACAGTTCGGCGCTGCCACCGTCCAACAACGGCGGGCAGTACGTCACCGCGCTCCAGGACTTCTCCTACGACGTCGAAGCCGGGAAGGTGCCCGATCTCGACAAGGGGCTGCGCCGGCTCGACGCGCAGATCGACGCCGACAACCTCCAGTCCGAGAACTGACGGAGCCACCCATGGCACTCAGCACCCGCGCGCCCGCGCTGCGCCGTAAGAAACTGCGCGAGAAATTGCGCACGGTCGGTTTTCTCTCCCCCTGGCTGGTCGGCTTCTCGGTCTTCTTCGGGTATCCGCTGCTCGCCACCGTCTATTTCTCGTTCATGCACTACAACCAGATCGAGCAGCCCGCTTTCGTCGGGCTGAAGAACTGGAAGTACGTGCTGACGCAGATGCCGCTGTTCGGTCCGGCGCTGTGGAACACGCTGTGGCTGGTCGTGGTGATGGTCGCGCTGCGGGTGGTCTTCGGGCTCGGCATCGGGCTGCTCGTCACGAAGATCAAGTCGGGGGCGGGGTTCTTCCGCACCGCCTTCTACCTGCCGTATCTGGCGCCGCCGGTCGCCGCGACCGTCGCCTTCGTCTTCCTTTTGAACCCGGGCACCGGGCCGGTCAACGAAATCCTCGGCGCCGTCGGCATCGACGCGCCGTCGTGGTTCAACGATCCGCACTGGGCGAAGCCGTCGCTGGTGCTGCTGTCGCTGTGGGGCATCGGCGATCTGATGGTGATCTTCATGGCGGCGCTGCTCGACGTGCCGCGCGAGCAGTACGAGGCGGCGGAGCTGGACGGCGCCGGGGCGTGGGGGAAGTTCCGCTACGTCACCTGGCCGGCGATCACCCCGATCGTGATGTTCGCGGTGGTCACCGGCGTCGTGCAGACCATGCAGTACTACACGCAGGCGCTGGTCGCCGGGAAGCTCGCCTCCGGCGTCACCATCGGCCCCGGCACGGTCATCCAGCCCGGCTATCCGGACCACTCCACGCTGACCGTCCCGCAGCTCGTCTACTCGCTGGGCTTCCAGAACTTCAACACCGGCGCGGCGTGCGTGCTCTCGCTCGTGCTCTTCGTCATCGCCATGGCCGTCACCACCCTGCTGATGCGCAAGCGCGCGGGTCTGCTCCCGGCGGAGGACTGAACCATGACCACCACGACCCTGAGCGCCCCCGGCGCACCGGCACGGACCGGCGGCGATGCGAGCGGACCGGCGCTGCGGGCCCGCCGCACCCGGCTGCTGCACTGGATCGCCGTGCACACGGTGGCGGTCGCCGCCGCGCTCTTCTTCGTGCTGCCGTTCGTCTTCGTCTTCCTGACGTCGGTGATGAGCGACGGCCAGGCGATGAGCGGCGAATTGTGGCCCACCGCATGGCACTGGTCCAACTACGCCACCGTCTTCCACACCCCGGGCTTTCTGGACTGGTGGAAGAATTCTCTGATGTACGCGGGCCTCGGCACGCTCTTCACGGTCTGCTCGGCGGTTCCGGTGGCGTACGCGCTGGCGAAGTTCCGTTTCCGCGGCCGGCGTACCGCGATGATCCTGGTGATCTCCACGATGATGCTGCCGCCGCAGGTCGTCGTCATCCCGATGTATCTGGTGTGGGCGCAGCAGCTGCATCTGTCCGGGTCGCTGTGGCCGCTGATCATCCCGATGGCGTTCGGCGACGCGTACTCCATCTTTCTGCTGCGGCAGTTCCTGCTGACGATTCCGCAGGAGTACATCGAGTCGGCGAAGGTGGACGGCTGCGGTGAGGTCCGTACGCTGCTGAAAATCATCGTGCCGATGGCGAAGCCCGGAATCGCCGCCATCGCGCTGTTCCAGTTCTTCTACTGCTGGAACGACTATTTCGGCCCGCAGATCTACGCGGCGCAGAACCCCGGGGCCTGGACCCTCTCCTACGGCCTCGAATCCTTCAAGAGCGCGCACAGCGTCGACTGGAATCTGACCATGGCGGCGACGCTGCTGATCATGGCCCCGGTCATCCTCGTGTTCTTCTTCGCACAGAAAGCCTTCGTCGAAGGCGTCACTCTCACCGGAGTAAAGGGCTGAACCTGTGGCTGTTCCCATGAAACTCGCAGTGGTCGGCGGCGGGTCGACCTACACCCCCGAACTCATCGACGGCTTCGCACGGTTGCGGGACGTCCTGCCGCTCGCGGAGCTGGTCCTGATCGACCCGGCGGCCGACCGGCTGGAGCTGGTCGGCGGGCTGGCCCGGCGGATCTTCGCCAAACAGGGCCACCCGGGGAAGATCTCCTGGACCTCCGATCTGGACGCGGGCGTGGACGGCGCCGACGCGGTCCTGCTCCAGCTGCGCGTCGGCGGGCAGGCGGCCCGCAACCAGGACGAGACCTGGCCGCTGGAGTGCGGCTGCGTGGGCCAGGAGACCACCGGCGCGGGCGGGCTCGCCAAGGCGCTGCGGACCGTCCCGGTGGTCCTGGACATCGCCGAGCGGGTGCGGCGGCGCAACCCCGACGCCTGGATCGTGGACTTCACCAACCCGGTCGGCATCGTCACCCGTGCGCTGCTCACCGAGGGCCACCGGGCCGTCGGGCTGTGCAACGTCGCCATCGGCTTCCAGCGGAAGTTCGCCCGGCTGCTGGGCGTCCCGCCGGAGCGGGTGGAGCTGGAGCACGTCGGGCTCAACCACCTCACCTGGGAGCGGGCGGTCCGGGTCGACGGTGAGGACGTGCTGCCGCGGCTGCTGGCCGAGCACGGGGACGCGGTCGCCGATGACCTGCACATGCCGCGCTCCCTGGTGGACCGCCTCGGCGTCGTCCCCTCGTACTACCTGCGCTACTACTACCAGCACGACGAGGTGGTGCGGGAGCTGCGGCGCAAGCCTTCGCGGGCGGCGGAGGTCGCCGCGATCGAGAAGCAGCTGCTGGAGATGTACGGCGACGAGAAGCTGGACGAGAAGCCGGAGCTGCTGGCCAAGCGGGGCGGGGCGTTCTACTCGGAGGCGGCGGTGGCGCTGACGTCGTCGCTGCTGCGGGACACCGGCGACACCCAGATCGTCAACACCTTCAACAACGGCACGCTGCCGTTCCTGCCGGACGACGCGGTGATCGAGGTCCCGGCGACGGTCGACGCCACCGGCGCGAAGCCGCTGCCCGTGCGCCCCCTGGAGCCGCTGTTCTCCGGGCTGATCGGCAACGTCACCGCGTACGAGCGTCTCGCGCTGGAGGCGGCGCTCAAGGGTGGCCGGGACCGGGTCTTCCAGGCGCTGCTCGCCCATCCGCTGATCGGCCAGATCGCCTACGCCGAGCAGCTGACCGACGATCTCCTCGCACACAACCGGGAGCACCTGACGTGGGCCTGAGCGGCGCGTCGCTCGCGATCGACGCGGGCAACAGCAAGACGGACGTGGCCCTGGTGGGCGCCGACGGCCGGGTGCTCGGCACGGCCCGCGGCGGCGGTTTCCAGCCGCCGGTGGTCGGCGTCGGCCCCGCGGTGGACGTCCTCGCGCCGCTGGTGGCATCGGTCCTGACGCAGGCGGGTGCCGAGGGCCCGGTGGCGCACGTCTCCGCGTACCTCGCCAACGCCGATCTGCCGGTCGAGGAGGCCGCGCTGGAGGCGGAGATCGTCGGCCGTGGCTGGGCCGGGTCGGTGACCGTCGCCAACGACACCTTCGCGCTGCTGCGCGCCGGACTGCCGGACGGCGCCGAGCCGCGCGGCGTCGCCGTGGTGTGCGGCGCCGGGATCAACGGCGTGGGCCTGGGCCGGGGCGGGGCGACGGCGCGGTTCCCGTCGGTCGGCCGGATCTCCGGCGACTGGGGCGGCGGCGGCCACCTCGCCGACGAGGCGCTGTGGTCCGCGGCGCGCGCCGAGGACGGCCGCGGCGCCCCCAGCGCGCTGGCCCGGGCGCTCCCCGCCCACTTCGGGCTGACCACCATGGCCGAACTGATCGAGGCGCTGCACCTGCGCCGCCTCGCCGACCACCGGCGGTACGAGCTGACGCCGGTGCTCTTCGCCGTCGCGGCGGACGGCGACGCGGTGGCCCGGTCGATCGTCGAGCGGCAGGCGGACGAGGTGGTGCTGCTGGCGGCGGTCGCGCTGGAGCGGCTGGAACTCCTCGGCGAGGAGATCCGGGTGGTGCTCGGCGGCGGGGTGCTGGCCGCCCGTCATCCGCTGCTGCACGAGCGGGTGGTGCGGCTGCTGGCGGAGCGCGCGCCGAAGGCGGTCGCGCACGTGGTGACCGCTCCCCCGGTGCTGGGCGCCGCGCTCTCCGCCCTGGACCGCGCCGGGGCGCCGGCGGCGGCGTACGCGCGGCTGCGGGAGACCTGGGCGTAACGGCGGGCGGATCCGCGTACAGGGGCGGGGGGGGGGGGGGGGGGGGGGGGGGGGGGGGGGGGGGGGGGGGGGGGGGGGGGGGGGGGGGGGGGGGGGGGGGGGGGGGGGGGGGGGGGGGG
>NZ_JBVHWT010000027.1:0-36874 GCF_055564055.1 Streptomyces sp. NPDC029159 | reverse complement strand
CCGCCGCCGGCCCTCAGTAGTCGATCCAGATGACCGGGACAGCGTCGGGGTGGCTGGCGTCGTCGAGCGCCAGGACGTCCGGACCGTCGAAGACCGCCCAGCCCATGGTGAGGTCCTGCTCGACGATGAGGTGCATTCCGTGGGTGAGGGGTTCGCCGTGGACGGCGCGGTGGTGCGCGTTGACCGCCGCGAGCGCCCGTCGCACGTCCTGCGTGCGCGCTGCCAGCTGGTATTCGCTGAATTCGTGGACCTGGACTCCGTAGCGCTCGGTGCGCATCTGCGTGATCATCATTCGCCCTTGATCTCTGTCTTGGCGCTGCTGAGGATGCGGCCGGTGGTGTGGCTCACGACGTCGGTCTGCTTGATGACCGTGCCCTCGTAGATGTGAGTGTGGGTGGAGGACGTCTCCTTGAGCCGGGACGCCGCCGCCCCGACGCCGAGCGCGATGGCCGCCAGCCCGGCGAACGGCGCCGCGATGGCGAGGACGCCCCAGATGGTGATGGAGGACAGGCCCTGGACGATCAGCCAGCCCGCGCAGCCGACGCCGGTGGCGCCGGCGCCGATGCCGACCGATGCGACCGCGACGCCGGTGGCCCACTGCGGCACGGCCCGGCGGTCGGGCTGTGCGACGGGGGCGGCGTCACCGTAGGCGGGCACCGGGCTGGTGTCGCGGTATGCGACCGGCGTCGCGGCCGGGGAGGCCCAGTCCTGGAGGATGCGCTGCGCCTCGGCGGCGGCCTCGGGCTCGGTGAGGGGGCGGCGGTCGATCTCGGTCACGGCGGTGGCCCTTCGGTGCGGGGCCCCGGACCCGAAGGTCCGGGGCAGGTCTCACTTCTGGAGGTACTTCTTGGTGCGCTTGGCGATGTGGTCGCGGGAGAACTGGGTGGCCTCAGAGGCGTCGAGCTGGAGGGCCCTACCGGCGTCCAGCTCGGCGGCGATGGCCTTCCACATGACCTCGTCGGCGTCGGCCTTGGCCTTCTCGGCGGCGGCGTGAGCGCAGTCGCGCTCCGCCTTGATCTCGGCGATGCGGGCCTTGGCGGCGGCGCGGGTCTCGGCGTCGGGGCGAGGCATTCGGGGGCTCCGTTCGGTGTCGGGGTTGGGAGATGATGATGAGCATCCCCCCGCTGCCCTTGCGGAGCGGGACCGGGGCCCGGGGCGGCCGGCGGACCTTGGCCGGGATGGCGGCCGCCCCGGGGCGGAGCTACGGGCGGAGGGGGAGCTGAACGACGGGAAGGGTGGCCTCAGCGCTGTCGGCGACCGCCTGCACCGCGTTGGTCATCGACTCGGTGGCGGTACGCAGGTGAGCGGCCAGGGCCTCGTGTCCCTGGCGGCTGGCCCGGGAGCTGAGAGCCGCCAGGGCGGTCCAGGTGCCGTAGAGGTCGGCGTGCAGCTCGACCAGGCCAGCCTGGTAGTCGAGAGGTGTCTCCAGTCGGGCGACGCCGCGGGTGCGGCGGGGCGCCTTGAGAGACTGGTCGTAAGCTCGCTCCGCGAGCACGTACTCCAGGTCGTCGCGGTCGACGAGAAAGCGGGACCTGGGCTGGCCGGTAAGGCGTTGCAGTCCGGTCACCAGGGCGGTCATCAGGCGGTTGCGCATTTTACGCGGGCTCCTTCGCTGGCTTATCTGCTGGCTTTTTCGCTGTCGGATTGAGCAGGGAGAGCTAGTGCCCTGAGATGCGGTGCGCCCTGGAGGTGGTGGTCGCCACGGCGGCTCGGGAGACGTCCGCGGCCGTGGTGTGCGCGGCGTCGATGGCCTCGGTCAGGCGGGCGGCGAGGTCGTCGTGGCCGAGCCGGGCGGCCTGGTCAGCCAGGGCGGTGAGGTAGGAGGAGATGTCCTCCAGCTCGTCATGGAGCCCGACCAGGCCGGGCTGGAAGGCGAGCGGGTCGGTGAGCCGGGCAGCGCGCTTGGCGTGGATGCCGGCCCGCTTGACCGCGCCGTCGATGGTGTCCTGCGTGATGGCGTTGCGGACCTCGTCGGCAGATTCGTAGGCCCAGCTCTTCCCGAAGAGACGCATCACGACGTTGGTCAGGATGTCCCGCATTCCCTCTCCCTTTCTTTTCGCTGACTTTCTCGCTGTCTTTTCCGCTGTCGGATGGTCAGACCATGAGCCGGTACTCGTCGACCATGTCGGTGGCGTCCTTGAGACAGCGGACCGCCCGCTTCAGGAGGACCTCGCGCTCGGCGCCCTCGGAGTCCATGGCGTCGCTGAGGTACTGCGCGGCGATCTCCAGCTCCTCCGCGCCGGGGATCCCCGCGTAGTAGCCGAGGTTGCGGGCGGCCTTGTCGAGCTGGCCGATGAAGTCCGCGAGCGTCGTCGCGGGCTCCGCTTCGGCGGCGAAGGCAATGTCGTCGGTGTACCGGGCGAAGGCGGCGAAGTCGATGGTGGCCATAGCGGGTTCCTCTCGGTCGGCCAGCGTTTTCGCTGGCGGGTTGCTGGCGGTTTTGCGTGCCCCGGGCCGGAGTCGATCCAGCGCCGTCGCGGCTCCCCGCTGTGCGGGTCCGGAGCTTTTGATCACGCGGTGTGCGTGAGCACGTGGGCGATGCGCGCCTCGGGGAGGGAGAGCGTGTACCCGTCGGAGAGTTCGATGTCGATCCAGTCCCCGGTCTCGTCGTAGGACTGGACGATGACGCTGACGCTGGCGCCGGTCCGCGTCCTGACGGTGCCGTGCGGGGCGGCCTCGCCCTTGCGGTAGACCGTTCCGTCGACGGTGACGATCTCGAAGCTGGTGTCCTGGGTGGTCATAGACCTTCTCCTTCGCTGGCGTTCTTGCGGATCGGGAGCGGGGCCCGGGGCGGCCGGCGGATTCCTGGCCGGGATGGCGGCCGCCCCGGGGCGAGGTCAGCGGCGGCGGCGCGGCGCGGCGCCGCGGTCGGAGCGGGGGGTGCGGATGCTGCCGCTCATGGTCCGGGGCTCGATGGTGAGGTTGTCCGCGAGGGCGGCCTCGGTGGCGGTGACGGTGATGTCGCCGGACATGGTGCGGGCCGTGATGTCGCCGCCGGTGGTGGCGTGGACGCGGACATCGCCGGACATGGTGCCCAGGTTGGCGGTGCCTCCGAAGTCGGCGATGGCGATGTCGCCGGACATGGTGTTGGCCTCGACGTAGTCCGTCCGGCCCAGGCGGACGTCGCCGGACTGGGAGCGGGCGCTGATTCGGGCAGCCCGGTCGATGCGGACGTCGCCGGACTGGGTGTCGGCGGTGACCCGGGAGACGTGACCGGTCGTCACGGTGCCGGACTGGGTGTTGGCCTCGACGTTGAGGATCGCGCCCTGGGCGGTGATGTCGGCCGACTGGGTGCGCCCGGTGACGGAGCTGCCCTCCGGGACGATCGCCAGGACGTCGATCGGGGCGCTCCCCTTGACCAGGGTGGTGCGGCCGCCGCTGACGCGGACGCCGTTGACGATCATGTCGCCGCCGACGTGGTTGCCGCTGATCACCATGTTGCCGCCGACGATGACGGCCCCGGTGACGGAGCCGGAGACCGTGCCGAAGTTCTGGAAGACGTGGGTGCCGCCACCGTTGCGGGTGATGACCGTGGTGCCGCCGTCGGTGCCGGTGCCCTCGATCTCGGCCCGCAGGGTGTTGCCGGTCTGGGTGAGGACGGCGTCGGTGACCGTGTCGGCGGCGAGGCCGTCGTCGTCGGTGGTGGACAGGGTGAGGACTGCGCGGGTGCAGGTCGCCTCGGCCTTGACGGTGACGGTGCCGAAGGCGAGGTGACGGACGTCGATGGTGACGGGGCCGGTGGTGGTGGAGGTCAGCTCACGCGTGGTGGTCACAGGAAAATCCCCTTCTCGCTGTCTTTCTCGCCCGCTTTCTCGCTGGCGATAAATCAATAATGCAGACCCCAGGTCGGCATGTCTAGCGCTCCGCAGACTCTTGGTCTGCATTTCTTGCGTTATTGCAGGTCAGACGCGAAAAAAACTTCTGGGTCGGGCCGTGAGGCTCTACCGCTTCCGCTGGCAGACGCCACAGGGGATGCGCATCTCGCGGGTCTTGCCGGTGGGGGAGTGGACCTTCGTGCGCAGGGTGACCATGCCTCCCCGGCAGCCCTTGACCGTGCAGCGCGAGCGGGGCTTGCGGGCCGACGCACCGGCGCCGCCGGTCTGCAGGGCCCAGGCCGCCCCCAGGGCCCGGGCCGACACCTGTCCCTTCGCCTCCCGGGCGGCCCCGCGGGCGGTGTCCCGCGCGTTCTTCTTCACCGCCTTCACCCGGGCCTTGCCCGCCTTCTTCTTCGCCTGCCACCAGGCGGTGGTCTCCCGGGTGACCTCGTCCTTCACCGTGTTGATGACCACGACCGCGTCGTCGAGGACGAATTCCGGGACCAGCTCGCCGACCATCACAATGCCGCGCCACTCGGCGGTGAACGTGTCCCGGTCCTCGGCCTTCGCCCTCCCCGTCCGCGCCGCAAGGACCGCGTCGACCAAGCCGTTGGTGATGACCCGGTGGTCCTCGCCCTTGCCGCAGGACAAGCAGGTGAGGAACGCCGGCCACACCTCGCGCGGGCCCCGCTTGTAGATCTGGAGTGCGGTGCTCTCGCAGTGCGGGCACAGCACCGGCTGGTCGTCGACGTAGGCCACTCCGGTGAGCTTGAGGTCCGGCTCGGTGCCCATCAGGTCCTCCATCATCAGATTCGGATTTGTGGGGGTTTGTTCCGCTTCCCGACCTGGAAGAGACCTGGACGGCGGCCGTGTTGATGCAGGTCAGAGGGGGTGAGCGTCCTGGACGGGACCCGGGTGGACCTGGACGCGGCCCGTCCAGGTCCACCCGGTCTCCGTCCGGGTCGGCGGCCTCCCTGTCCGGGGGCATACCGGCACAAAGCGGCATGTCGTCCGGGTCGGATCCAGGTCGTCAGGTCGTCAGGTCGTCAGGCCGTACTTCGACTGGACCGTCCGCAGCACCGCCGTGAGCGGGAACCCGTTGAGCGCGGACGTGCTGTCGGCCCAGGCCCGCTTCCGCTTCTCGTCGGCCTCGCGCACCACCAGGCGGCCCAGCTTCTCCGGGGTGATCTCCAGCCCGGCCGCCGCCAGCGCGTCGACCAGGACGCTGCCCGGCAGCCAGTCCACATCGGCCTCGGCGTCCTCCTCCTTCGCCGCCTGGTCGTAGGCGGTGAAGACGTCGACCAGGACGGCGAGCACGTCGGCGTCGGCCTCGCCCTTGTCCCGGAGCTGGTCGGCGAGGGTCGTCGGTCCGTCGGGCAGAGTGCCGGCGGCCTCGCGCAGGGCGTACGCGCGCTTGCAGAGCAGCTCGACCTCTTCGTCCTTGTAGTAGTCGGCCCTGGTCAGGACCGGGTTCGAGCCCTCCGCCCACAGCAGACCCGCGCCGCGCATCTCCGGCTCGATGGTCTTCGCCGAGTACCCAGCCGCCGCCGCGCCCTTGCCGAGGATCGTGTCCGACGCCTCGGGGGTGGTGCAGCGCAGCGCCCACCGGATAGACAGCAGGTCCCGGAGGCTGGTGTCGACCACGTCCGACCCGGGCTTCTGAGTGGCGCAGAAGGTCACGATCCCGGCCGCACGGCCCCGGGAGACCAGGTTGCGCAGGAGCTTGGTGATTTTCTTTCCGAACTCGTCGTCCGTTGTGTAGAACATCAGCTCGTCGACCCACAAAAGCTTCTGGCGCAGCTGCGGGTGCTTGTCCGCCAGTTCCTCGGTTACCTTGCGCTTGCCCAATTTCTTGAGCAGGGCATATCGCGCCTTCATGTCGGCGACAGCGGCCTTGAGCATTTCGTAGAACGCCTCCGGGTCGGCGTCTCCTTCGAACCATTCGCACAGGTCCTCGAATGGCTCCAGGTCACCGCCGCCCTTTCCGTCGGCGAGCCACAGAATGACCCGCGGGTCCAGCGCTGCGGCCAGCAGGATGACGTTTCCGGAGGCGGACTTACCCGCGCCCGGCTCGCCTCCCACCAGGCCGGAACGCTCGACGACAGAGATGGAGATGGGCAGGCCCCGCACGTCCGGCCCGATGGCGATGCGTCCCCAGAAATTGGTGGCCGCTTCCAGGGCAAGCAGTGGCCCGGGTGCAGCGCTCTCGGTGAAGGGCAGGTCCTTGGAAACGTAGATTTCCAGGCGCCCGGCCCGGGCCCCCTTCCCCTTCGCCTTGGTCATATTGACCTGGGCGTCTTCGACTCCGAGGGCGGAGGCAATTTCGGAGAGGGCGCGCATTGCCTTCTTCGCCGCAATTCCCGGGGGCAGGTCAACAACTGCGGACCAGGCTCCGCGGGCATCCAGCATCGGCATCTTGACCAGGCGCAGCGACTCCTCTGCGCCGATCACCTTGGCCTTGCGGAATACCTCATCCAGCATGCCGCCGGTCATGGGGTCGCCGTCGCCGAAGGACCGCCAGTCCGAGGACCAGTCGGTCTCCTGCTCCGCGATGTTCCGTCCCGCGAAGGCGCCGCCCGCGAATGCGGCAGCCGCCCCGGCGCCCGCACCGAGCCACCCGGCCTGGAGGTAGCCGCCGCCCAGGGCCGCCATCGGCGGTCCGTATGCGGCGCCCAGCCTCAGTGCGCGTGCCGCCCTCCGGTCAGCGCGAGCCTTCTTGTGCGCCGCCACCGCCTGGAGCGCGACCGTCTGCGTCCGGTCCGCCTCTCTCAGCGCGACCTGCTTCTTCGTCACCAGCGCGCTCGGCGTGAACCGCGCGGCCCGGGATGCCGCGCGGGCCTCCTTCGTCGCGATGTGTGCCTGGTGGGCGAGCGCCTGCATCTGCACGCCCTCGAATCCCACCACCCAGTCGTGGATCCGCCGAGTGCCGCGCCGGAACTGGGCGAGGTGGCCCCGCTCCGTGCGCTGCCGACGAACCCAACGGCGGTAGCCGCGGACCCGGGCCCGCCAGGCCATCCCGGAGTAGGCGGCCCAGCCTTCTGCCGTCTTCATCCAGGCCGGGATCAGCGGGCGGTCGTCCCATGCGTCGAGGTCGTCCTCCGCGACCTCGTCGGCCGCCTTGCCCAGCGTGACCTTGCCTTCGAGGACCCGTCGGGCCGAGTCCGGCACGCTCGGGCGGGGAGCCTCATCCGTCGTGCCACCCAAAGCGGGGGAGGCGGGCGGCGGTGTCGCGTCGTCGGCCGGCCGAGGGAAGAGGTGGGTGACGGTGGCCAGGTCCGGACGGTCGGTGCGCGAGCCGATCGGCATCTCAGTCATGCTGTGCACTCCTTCGGGAGAGCGGGGCCCGGTCGCTGTGAGAGGGGATCCGGGCCCCGCGAATTGCGGGGGATCAAGCGGCGGCCGGGGCGGCCGCGCAGGTGTTGCAGTAGCCGATCGACGTCGGCACGTAGTACGGGCACTCGGTCTCGCAGCTCGGGCAGGTCCGGCGGGCCCGGAGCGCCGCCGCGAGGGAGGCGATCTGACGCTCCGACCGCGGCCGCGGCGGCGTCGCCTCGGCCACCCGGTACAGCCGGGCGAACCTCGGCGCCGACGACCTCCGGCTGAACCAGAGGATCTGTCCGGCCGCCTCCCCCCGGGGCCGCAGCCCCTGCGCCACCAACTGGGCGCGGGTGGCCAAACCCTCGGGAGCCAGACCCCAGGGGTAGGTCGGCACGTCGTGCCGTTCCCCGAGCGGGTCCCACAGATCAGCCCTGCGGCGCGTCATCTCAGGCCCCCGCCCCCGCCACCGCCGGCGTCTCCTCGACCACCCGCAGCTTGCGCTCCTTGATGACCATGTCCCGCAGGCGCCGGGCGTCGTCCCGGCGGATGCCGACCCGCTTCGACAGAGCGGCCGCAGAGATCTGGTTGCCCTCCGCCACGAGGTCAGCGGCGGCCTTCAGCCCCTCCGGCAGGAGGGCCTTCAGCTCCTCGTCGGACCGGCCCCGGCGGGTGTTCCCGCCATCGTTCCCGCCCGCGTTCCCAGCAGCCTTCTCGCCGTCCTTCTCGCGGGCTTTTTCGCCAGCCCCTCCAGACCCGTACATCCCAATTCCCGCAAGGGCTGTAGCGCCCTCGGAGGGGGTCTGCAGAGCGGGCACCGGAAGGGTCGGACCGAGCACCGGGGCACCCTCCGCCAGGCCCCCTCGGAACGGGCTGTAGAAGGACGCGAGCATCCCCGCGCGGACCAGCTCCGGGCGGACCTGCTCGCCCAGTTCGACCGCCGCGCCGAGCTGTACCCGGGAGTCGGCCGCCTGGGCGTAGATCTCCGCCGACAGACCCGGCTCGGCGCCCCGTGCGATACGCCACGCGGCGCGGAACGCCTCCTCCTCCGAGATCTCCTCGAAGGCCAGCGCGGAGCGGAGCTTGTCGGCCGCCTCGGCGATGTCCTCATGGTCCTTGCGCCGGGCCTTCGCGTGCTTCCGGCGCGCCTTCTCCCGGCTGCGCTCCTCGCGGGTCTGGCCCTGCGAGCCGTGCGTCTTCATGTCCCACAGGTAGATCGCGATGAGGGAGGAGCAGGCGAAGACGATCGCGACCCACTGGTCGTTCGGCAAGGTCTTGGCCCAGTGCCAGTAGTTCACCCCGGCCGCCAGCGCCGCGGTGCACCAGGTCGCGATCCGGTACTTGCCCGCCGGCCGCCCGGCGTCCTCGGCCTGCTTGCCCATGAACGTCAGCGCCCAGGCGGTACCCTCCAGCATCGCCGAGAGCAGGGCGGCCAGGAGCACGTTCACCTTGGCGTCGGACAGAGCGCCGACCTGGGAGATGATGGCCGGGACGATCGAGCAGACCATGACGAACCCGACAAACACGGTGACCGGGTTCTGGTTCAACCAGCCAGTCAGCTTGCCGACCTTCGCCCGGCGGGCCTCGGCGGCGCGCTCCCTCTTCTGCTCGCGGGTCCGCTTGTCGGCGGCCTTCTGGCGGCGCTTGGCCTCCGCGTCCTTCCGGGCCTGCTCAGCCTGCTGCTTCTTCTCCTCCAGCCCGGCCTCGGCCTGCTGCTTCTCGCTCTGGAGCCTGGCCTCCAGCTCCAGGCGGCGGTCCTCGCGGCGCTCTTCACGGAAATTCACTTGATGCCTCCAGCGGGGGTCGCCGCGATGCCGGACAGGACCGTGGCCATCTCGGTGCGAAGTCGGGGGGAGACGGGAGAGAGCCCGGCGTGGCGGGCGTAGGCGTCGCCGCCGATCGCCGTCGCGCGGGCGGCCGCCTCGGTGATCAGGCTGACCAGGGCCACCACTCCGGCGATCACGCCGAGGGTCATCTCCAGCACGGTCAGCACGAACAAGATCAGGTGGGCGAGGAACCGCCTCATGCCGCGGCCCTCCGCCCCGCGCGGGGCGCGCGGTTGGAACGGGACCACTGGGCGACCTGGCGGTTGTGCACCGCCCGGCACGCCGCGCAGGTCGCCGTCCGCTCCTTCAGATGCTGGCGGTAGCCCTGCGGGGTACCGCACGCCTTCGGCACCGGCGGCGGCGTCATCGGCCAGCCGCGCTTCCGCCACGCGAAGATCGTGCACTTCGACATCCCGAGGCGGATCGCGGCATCGGGGTCGCTGACCCCGTGCTCAAACAAGAGCCGCGCGGCCACCACCCGCTCATCGCGCGTCAGCGACGCCGGGTCGATGTCCCCGTTGACCGCCCGCTCGACGGCGATCAGGTCGATGTCCCCGTCCGTCGGCTCCGCCATCGGCACCGCGATGTACGGGATGTGCACCTCACGTACGGTCCGGCACATAGACTCATTCATGGGTCGTGCTCCTCTCGATGGAACGGCCCCGTGGCCCCGATTGCCGCCCACCGGCGTTCGGGGCCACACCTCTTTCTAGGCATGGCTGTGACCCGGCGGCATAAGGCGTGACCGGGCCTTTCATCGCCCCCCGCTGAACTAGTTCTAGGGTGCGACGTGACGATTAAGGCACGCTCCGGAGCCACTGTCAATAGAACTAGTTCAGGAGGTCACGCCACCCGAAAATTGAACTAGTTCTATGACTTGCGTCGACACGGAAGCAAGGTATGGTCAACCCAGCTCCTCGCGCAGAACTAGTTCTGTCAGACTGAGGTAGCGGACAACGTTCGGCGCAATGAGGGAGCAGACATGGAGGAGCACAAGCTCTCGAAGGTTCAGCGGCTCGCCGCTGACTTTCGAGACAAGATCCAGAAGGGTTCGTATCCGCCCGGGGCACCCCTGCCGCGGATCCGCGACCTCCAAGCTTCTGAGGGCATCGCCTTCCAGACGGCCCGCGATGTCTACAAAGCCCTGGAAGATGAGGGGTTGGTCGTTTCCCGGCGGGGCGGCGGCACATTCGTCGCACCGATCCTCGGGCGGATCCGTCGAGACGGCACCGCCCGGTACATCAAGCCCGCTCGTGAGGCCGACGGCGCCCGCGGCGCATTCGCCAGCGAAATTGCCCGGCTTGGCATGACTCCTCACTCCGAAACGGAGATCAGTCGCAGCAGGCCGCCCTCTCGTGTGGCAAAGATCCTGGGCATACACCACTCGTCGAAGGTCCTGGTTCGCGCACGCACCATGCGTGCGAACGACGCGGTCGTGCAGGTCGCCACCAGTTACTTCCCTGGAGACGTCGCCTTCGGCACCCAGCTCGAAGAACTGGACACCGGCGAGGGCGGAAGCAAGTCACGACTGGCTGAAGCAGGCCACGCTCAGATCCGGATCCGAGAAGAAATCGACGTCAGGTCGCCCACGACGGAAGAGGCGGAGGCCCTGCGCATCCCCTCCTCCCGTCTCGTCTACGAGATCACCCACATCGGACTCACCGCTGAGAGCCGAGCTGTCGAGGTCTGCATCCACATCCTCCCCACCACCTTGTGGTCGCTCAGTTACGAGTGGCCCATTGACCAGCCCGCAACCTGAGAGAGGACCCCACCTTGAGCACCAAGCGCACCATCGTCCGTGACGCGACGGAGCGATACCTGAAGGAGCGTCGGGAGTCCGGCGAGAGCCGCGGCGCCTTCGACGCCGAGATCAAGCGGCTCGGCGGCACCCCCCGCATTCAGACCGAGGTCCGCCGGGGCACCGCCCCCTCCTCTGTCGCTGCGCTCCTCGGCATCTCCGAGGCCGACACCACCCTCATTCGGGCCCGTCACATGTATGACGGTGACCAGCTCGTGCAGCTCGCCGACTCATACATCCCCTTGGATGTCGCCGAGGCCGCCGGCATCGAGACCCCCGACTCCGGCCGGGGCGGGATCATCAGCCGCATGGCAGCAGCCGGATACCAGCAGACCGAGGTCATCGAGGAGGTCGAGCAGTACCAGGCAAGCCAGGTAGAAAGCCAGGCGTTCGGCGTCGATGCCGGCAGCCTCCTCATGCAGATCACCCACGTCGGCTACATCGCGGACGGTCGCGCGGTCGAGGTGACCGTCCACCGGCCGGGTCCGGGATGGGTGCTGCGCTTCAGCACGACGCTCAGCTGACAAAGGTGGGGCCCGGAACTTCGGGCCCCACCGTCAGTTCACCATCAGTACGGGGCGAAGATGGCCCTCAATCGCCAAAGGCGCCCTGGCAGGGGCGCCTCGGCATCAATCCAAACCGGGGTTGTGACGGTCCCGGCTACGTCGAGAGAACAGTTCAGGAGCTCTCAACATGAGGGTACGAGATGGCTCTGCGCAGGTGCCACACCGCCGGGCAACCTACACCAGTTCCTTCCGCCACACCCGGGAAAGATTGCTGGCCAGCGCCCTTCACTACGCCTCACGAGGCATGCATGTCCATCCTCTGTTGGTGGGTGGCAAAGAGCCTCGGTGGAGCAGCTGGGAGAAGCGCGCGACCCTCGATCCCGATCTCATCACCCGGACTTGGAGCCGGGCCCCCTTCAACATCGGCGTCGCCTGCGGCCCATCCAAGCTGATCGCGGTTGACCTTGACGTCCCCCATGAAGGCGATGCACCACCTACCGAATTCGCCGCCGCTGGGGTTGTCGACGGCACAACGATGCTCGCCCTGCTCGTCCAGCGCACCCGCGGCGCCGCGATCACACCGACCATGACCGTGCGTACCCCAAGCGGCGGGCGTCATCTCATCTACCGGGCCCCTACCGGCCTTCGGATCCGCAACACCGCTCGGACCATCGGGTGGCAGATCGATACCCGCGCTACCGGTGGCTACGTAGTGGGGATCGGATCCGTCGTCGACGGCAAGTCGTACGTCCTGGAGAACGGCATCACCCAGCCTGCGGTGCTGCCCGACTGGCTGCTGACCCTGATCACCACTGCTCCTCTGCCACCCAAAGCGGGGGAGCGCATGAGCCGGGCTGAGATCGACGCCCGGCTGCAGGTCCTGAGCAGAGGCGGCACCCGCGAGCAACGGTGGGCAACCGGAGTCCTGCGCTCGGAGTGCAGCGAGCTGGCGGCGATGCCCCCGAACTCCGGGCGCAACGACCGGCTCAACAAGGCGGCGTACCGCGCGGGGCAACTCGTCGCCGCCGGCCTCCTGGACCAGGTCGTCGCCGAGGAGGAGCTGACCGCGGCTGCGACGACGGCTGGGCTCGGCACCGAGTACGCGCACGAGATCGAGAAAACCCTGGACTCAGGTATGCGCGCGGGTCTGAAGCGTCCGCGCTACATGCCGACCGCGCACCGCTTCGGCGGTGCCGCATGACGACGGTAGTTCCCGCGCAGGGCGCGACCTGGGAAGAGGAAGAGGCGCTGGCGCCCGAGGAGATGGTTCCGCCCGGCAAACCGAAGATCGACATCACCAACGAGGCGGAGTCCTTCGAGCGGCTGTTGCGCGTCATGAACGGCCCGGACGTGCCCAAGCTCTACGTCCGCAGCGGCGGCCTGAACTGGGTCACCTCGGACGACAAGGGTGAGCCGAAGATTCACCGGCTCACCTCCGACAACCTGCTGTCGTGGTTCGCCGAGCACGTCGAGACGTACGCGCTCAAGCCGGTGGGCCGCGGGGCGAACCGCACCTTCGAGGAGGTCCGGCAGTACCCCACCGGCCGGACCTGCAGCGCGATCCTCGGTCGGGAGAAGTGGCGGCTGCCGAAGCTGCACGGTGTGGCGACCGCGCCGATCCTGCGCACGGACGGCACGCTTCTGCAGAAGCCGGGGTACGACCCGGTGACGGGGATCTACCTGTTCCCGAAGCTGCGCTCGATGGGTCCGGTCACGAACTCGCCGACGGCAGACAACGTGATGGCGGCGCGCGAGCTGCTGCTGCTCATGCTCTCGGGCTTCCCATGGGTACAAGACAGCGACCGCGCGCAGTACCTGGCGCTGGCGTTCGCGCCGATCCTGCGGCACTACATCCGGTGTCCCACACCCATGGGGCTGGTCACCGCGACCACGATGGGCAGCGGCAAGTCGTACCTGACCTACCTGTTCGAGGAGTTGTACGGGATGGGCACGCTGCCCTGGCCTCGCGACAACTCCGACGAGCTGCGCAAGGCGATCACGACGAAGCTGACTCAGACTGGCGCCCCCGTGATCACGTTCGACAACGTCGACAACGGCGGCTCGCTCAAGTCGCCGATCCTTGCCGACCTCCTCACCAAGGAGTACTGGGAGGACCGCGTCCTGGGATCGACCGCGAACGTCGGTGCGCCGAACGACCGCCTGTGGCTGGCGACGGGTAACAACCTACGGACCGGCGGCGACATGGCCCGGCGTGTCCTGTGGGTCCGCCTGGACCCGGACTGCCCCAACCCCGACCAGCGCGACAACTTCGCGATCGGCGACTTCAAGATCTGGGTGCGCGAGCACTCCACCGAGATCCTCCAGGCGTTCCTGGTCCTCGCCTCGGGGTGGGCGCAGGCCGGGGCGCCACGCCGCACGGTGAAGATGGGCGGCTACTCGGAGTGGACGTCCGCGGTTGCCGGCCTGCTCGACTGGTCCGGCATCCCCGGGTTCATGGCCAACCGGGATGAGACCGCGATCGAGCTGGACGAGGAAGCGGGGGAGTGGCACACCTTCCTGGCGACCTGGTACCGGATCTACGGCAGCGCCCCGAAGGCGACCAAGGAGGTCTTGCAGCACTCCGACGTCAGCGAGGACATGCCACTCAACAGCCGCAACGAGAAGCCGGTACCTCGGCAGCTCGGGCAGTGGCTGAACGCCAGGATGGGCCGCTACTACGGCCCGTACCGGCTCGTGCGGCACCAGGGGCCGCTTCGGGCCGGTGCCCTGTGGTCGGTGTCGAGCCTCGACGAGAAGGCATAGCAGAACAGCGCGCAGATGATCGGGCGGGCGGTGCGTTTCGACGCTACCGTCCGCCCATCTCTATGTCCCGAAAGCCACGTATGCCGATCTAAAGCGTGGAACCGCGTGGGAACCCGTGGGAACGTTCAACGGTTACCACGCACCCTATGAGCTGCGGTTTTGCGACTCTCAGACACCTTGCGTGGGAAGCGTGGCAACGATCCCCTACCCCTCCACGTACGCGTATTTAGGGGCTCCTTTTCATTCTTACGCGCTAGGGCTGGAGGGTCGTTCCCACGGTTACCACGAGAGAGGTGTAATTCGAGTGAAAACAGCAGGTCAGATGGGGCGTGGGAACCCGTGGGAACTTCCCACGGGTTCCCACGCAGTTCCCACGCGCAGGCAGCCGGGTACCGTCCCGGACCCCGGCAAGCCCTCCCCCGCTTTGGGTGGCTGTTCAGGCCGAGAGTTGCCAGTGCAGCGCGCTACGGTGCGGTCCATGGACGGTGTGAGCGCAGAGACCCGGGTACCGGTGCTGCTCGGATTCCTGGCTGGCGAACCCATCGCGAAGGTCCACGAGGTTCGGGTGTGGTGCGAGCACTGTTGCTCGTGGCATATCCACGGAGTCGAGCCATGGGCACAGCCCGGCACGAAGGAGTTGCGGCTCGCGCACTGCTTCGCGCCGGGCTCGCCGTACAAGGAGACTGGCTACTGCATCGAGGTCGCGTACGCGAGGTACGAGGAGGTGCGGCGGCAGGTCCGGAGCGCGACCGCTGGTCAGCAGTTGCTCCTCGCGGAGGGGCGGGTCACGCAGAGCATCGAGAGGATGAGGAGGCAGCAGGCTCCCACCGATTCAAGGAGTCGAAGGAATACCTGAAGGTCAGGACCTCGAATGCCGGGCTCGGACCGGTTGGGTGTCAGGGCTGATCTGCGGCAGGATCTTCGATCTTGAGTTTGCGGAAGTGGGCTTCCAGCGCGTCTTCGACGATCGTCTGGGGGTTGAGGCCGGTCTGCTCCACGGCGGCGCTCAGTTTGCGGTTGGTGGAGGTGAGGAGCCGTACGGTGACACGGATCCGCTGTGGGCCGCGGGGGCGGCCGCGGCGTCGGGGTGCGTATGGATTGCTAGGGGGAGCGGGTGGGGCTGGCGGAGGTGTCGCTTTGTCGCCTGCGTTTGGGCTGGCGGAATGTTCGGGATCTGTCGGGGGCCCGCCCCAGGTGTCGGGGTTGTCCCAGTCCGGCTCCCGGGCGTCGCTGAGGTCGGCGGGGTCCTTCTCGTTTCTCCTACGCTTTTCCTCCTGGGCGGCACGGGCTTTGTCGAGGAAGGTAGCCATCAGCGCAGCTCCTTGAGGTGAGGGAGGGTGTGGGTGAGGATCTCGCCGTACGCCTGGATGAGCAGCTTGGCTTCGCGGCCGGGTGCGGCGGTGATGGGCGCGCAGGCGGTCCGGGCGGTCTCTCGTACGGCGTAGTTCTTGAGGACGGTCGAGGTGACGAGGTCGCCGAAGTCCTCGATGAGGCGGTTTTCCCAGTCGAGGTGGATCTGTCGTTTCTCTGAGCTGCGGGGGACGATGCTGCGGACGACGCAGCTCACTTCGAGTTCTTCGTTGTGGCCGCCTGGACCGTTGATGTGCTCGATGCTCTTCATCGCCTCGACGGCCCCGCTGTATCCGTCGGCGGTGAGAGTGGCGGGGATGACGGCCTTGCGTGCGGCGATGAGTGCGGCGCCCGCGATTTTTCCGCCGGGGCGTGGAGGGACGTCCAGCACGACGAGGTCGAGGTCGTCGCGCAGACCCCAGAGGGCTCTCTTGAACCGGAATTCCATGCCGGTGGTGGAGTCCGTCTCCCTGTTCGCGAACTCGCGGATGCACGGGAGGACCTTGACGTTGGACGGCCATGCGGGGCCGGCGGGCTGGAGTACCTCGTGGGCGATCTCTGCTGGGTCCCGGGGGCGTTTTTTCGGGTCGGTGTAGAAGATGTCGTTCACCGACTTCTCGGGTTCGACGATGCCCATCTCGTCGGTGAGGGTGCAGCGGGGGTCAAGGTCCCCGGCGCCGACATTGAGGCCCCACTCGGCGGCGACTGCCGCCATGCCGGCGGCGATGGAGGTTTTCCCCACCCCGCCTTTCTCGGACACCTCTGCGATGGTGTCCAGCCCGTCAACGGCCATGGTGCTCCTCTGCTTGTGTTGTCTGCAGAGTGCCGATCAGGTAGGCGGAAAAGCAAGCTGACAAGCTGGCTGAATGGTCAGCTAAACAGCCAGCGGAAAAACTGTAAATCAGCTGGTCGCGCGCTCGGCGGCGGTGCGGAGGACGTCGCCGGTGGTGACGATCTGGGCCTGGAGCTGGGCTTTGACGAGCAGGTCATCGGCGGTGGGACGGGGGGCCATGGCCGCGGCGATGAGGTCGAAGAGAGTGACGCCGCCGCGGCGGGCGGCCTCGCGGCGGGTGATCTCGGGCCCGTCTCCCCAGGTCTGCTGCCAGGCCCAGAGCGCCTCGACGGCAGGGGCGGACACCCAGTGGCAGGCGCGGAGCAGCTGCTCGCCCAGGGCGTCGGGCAGGCGCAGTGCCATGCGAGCGGTGTAAGGGGTGGGGTCGAGTTCGCTGCTGCGGCCGTAGTGGCGGGGACCGGCGCCGACACGGCGTCCGGGCGCGCCCTGGTGTTCGTCGGGCACCGGCTTGTACGGGCCATCCATGCCGCGGCGGGTGAGTTCGGCGCGGACCTCGCGGGCGAGGATGAGGTCACGGGTCCCGGCCAGGCGGCCGGCGGCTCGCTCGGCGGCGAACCGGGCCCGGACCCGGCCTCGGGCCTCGCTCAGGGCCCGGCCCCGTAGGTACGGGATGCCCTCGGCCTCTCGCTGCGAGGTCAGCCAGTCCTCCTCGGCCGTCCGGGCGGCCTTGGTGACGTCCTTGAGGGAGGAGAGCACGGTGGGTTCGACAGCGACGACGAAGGACTTCATGGGCGAACTCTAGCTAGATAATCCGCCGCCCTCGGTGGGGGAGACTGCGGGTCCCGGTACGAGAGATCCGGTATGAGGAGGGGATGGCATGGCGGAGGAGATGCGGGCGGCCGAGGCACGGCTGGTGCTGCGGTACCTGGAGGCGCTGTTCAGGGAGGACGCCGAGGCCGCGCGGTACATCGAGGCGGAGGCGCCCGAGCTGGGGGTGTGGACGGCCCGCTGGCTGTCGCAGTCCGCGGAGCGGCTGATGCTCCGCGCGGCGGGCGCCGGCCGGGCGCGGACGCCGCGGGCCGCCGCGAAGGTCGAGCAGCGGATTGTCTCCGATCCGGTGGCGGGCGTCTCGCGGCTGCTGGTGGACGCGGTGGAGCGGTGGGCGGCCTGCGGCGGCGCGGCGGAGGAGATCGGGCGTACGGCGCTGGCGTACGTCATGAGGGTGGCCCGGGTCGACGAGCCGGGCATGGCGGATCTGCTGGTGCGGATGCGGGCGCAGGCGGAGGCACGATGACGGCGCGGACGCCGGTGACGGGGTGGGAGCACGCGGTCTCCGGCGCGGACGCCCTCGTCGGCTGGGACCTGTCGGCGCAGCAGGACGCCGCCCGCGCGGAGTGGATGACCGCGTGGCGCCGGGAGCTGGTCGTGACGGTCGCGGCCGCCCTGCACCAGGCGGGCGCCGGTCTGCCTCCCGGCCCCGGGCTGCGCGGTGTGCAGCTGGCCGACGTGCTGCGGGTGCTGGAGCGCGACGGGCTGGCGGCGCTGCGTGCGGCGCCCGCGCCGGACGACCTCGGCGCCGAGCAGCGCTCCGCGCTGCTGGGCGGGGCGCCGGCGGAGGCCGAGCGGGTCGTGGCGGAGGCGGCCGGGGCGGTGCGGCGCCAGCTGGAGGCGGGCGGCGGGACGCTTGGCGGCCGCGCCCAGGCCCACGCCCTGATGGCCTGGACCGGCGAGGACTGCTGAGCCCGGTGCCGCCCGCGGCACGGCGAAGGGCCCGCGCCGAACGGCGCGGGCCCTGTCCGTACGGGCGGTCAGACTGAGGTGGCGGGCGCCGTGACAGCCCAGGTCTCCCACTCGTCCCGGCCGCGGGCCTGGATGGCGAGGCGGCGGGAGACGGCGGTGGACCGGGGCACCGCTAGGGCCCGGCCGAGGTCGGAGTCCCGGTCGCCGCGGTCGGCGTGCGCGCGGATCGCGGCGGCGAGCACGCCCTCGATGCGGGGCTGCAGGTGCCGGCCGACGGCGGCGAGGACGTCGGTGTAGCCGCCGCGCATCTCGTCCAGCGCGTCAATCTCCTCCTGCGGGAGGGCGGCGCCCTCGCGCAGACGGGCGAGGGCCAGCAGCAGGACCTCGGCGGCGGCCGCGATCTGCCGGGCGTCGGGGCCGAGGAGCGCGGCTTCCTCCGGGGTGAGCGAGATGGTGATGTCGAGCCCGCGGTAGAGGGCGTCATCGTCGGTGGCGTAACGCGGAGGCATGAGAAGCCCCTCCCAACCAGAGTGACGAACAGTCGCCACAATGTAGCGAATATTCGTCACTGTCGGGAGGGTGCGGCGCCGGGTAGCACGGCGCGCCCGGGAGCACCGGCCCGCCAGCTCTGGGAGATCACCACCCGCGCCGACGCGGAGGTGACCGGCGCCCGCTACGAACGCAGGCCCGCCGGCTACTACCCGCACCTCGCCCTCGCCTACGGCACCGACGAACCCGCAGACCGCCGGGCGATACGGATCGCGCTCTCCGACCACCCGGGTGAGCCCACCGCGATCGGAATCGACCGGCTCACTCTCGTGGCACAGGAGCATGACGGTCGGCACCTCACCTGGACCCACCTCGCCGACGTCCCGCTCACCGGGGCGCCCAGGTGAGGACCGCCGCCGACGACGTCCGCCACCGCGCCGCGCACGCGGGCATCCTCGCCGGTCACACCCCGCCGGCGTCCGCCGACCCGGTACACCCGGCGGAGATCTGGTGCACCGCCCTGCTGCCCGACACCGTCTGGTGGGACTCCGCCGCCGTGCACGAGAGCGCCCATGCCGTCCTGGCCTGGATGGTCGGCCTCACCCCCCGCGGCATGAGGCTGGACACCGACCGGGACCAGCGGCTCGGAGGAGTGGTCGACCTGACCGGCGAGGCCGACGCGCAGCACTTCTCGGTCGTCTGGATCGGCGCCGCGCCCGCCCAGGCCGACATGCTCGCGGCCGCGGGCTACACCCACCCGGAACTACGCCGGTGCGTCGACTACGGCGGTTCCGGTGACCGCGCCCACATCGACGGCTACGAAGCCGACGGCCTGGTCGTCGACCGGACCCAAGCGGCCGCCGACGCCCGCCGCCTGCTCGCCATGCCCACCGCCGCCGCGGCGCTCACCGCGCTCACCGAACGGCTGAGGGCCGAGCTGGTGCTGGGCGCCCAGCAGATCGCCGCTGTGCTGCAAGACCACCACCTGCCCCAAAGCTGCGACGCCTGGGCGCCGCGCCGCCGCCAGCGGGTGGTGCCGCTGTGCTGCTGGTCAGACTGACGGCGGGCCCGCCGTGAGGATCGCCTGCCGCAGCGCGGCGGTGCTCCAATCGGCATCGGGGTAGGTCCAGCGGTGCTCGCAGGTCTCGCACCACCACACGACAGGATCGCCGTCCCACCTCCCCCGCAGGTGCAGCTCCTCGACGGCGGCGCACGCGGGACAGGCCAGAGGCTGCCGGGACGACCGCCAGGTCGGACAGTCGCTCGATGCGCAGTCACATCCGGGCGTCGTGACGATCACCGTCCCGACCGGCACGTCCCAGACGGACGACGGGTCCACCCACGCGGGGCGGAGCAGGACACCGAGGGACTCGATACAGGCGGCCGCAGTCAGATCCATCCCGGCACGGTACCGCCCACCTAGACATGCAGACTCAGAGTCTGCATACTTGGATTATCGCCAGCCAAAAGGCGGGCGGGAATGGGGAGGGTCAGCATCATGTCCGTACGCCTGCACGCCGGTCTCCGACTCAACACCGCCGCCTGGGAGGGCGTCGCACTGCGCTGCAGCTCGACGCGGATGCGTCAGATCCTCGACGAGCTGGGCCCTGCCGCGCTGGGCCGGAGCGTCACCATCCACGAGGCAGGCCACGCTGTCGTCGGCCTGGCCACCGGGCACCGCATCACCGGGATGAGGATCACCGGCAACGGCCTCAACCACGGGCAGACCGACTACGGCCCGGCGCCCGAGATGCTGCTGACGTACCACAACGCCATGGCAGTGGCGGGCCTGCGGGCACAGCTGCACTGGCTCAAGGACATCCGTGCCAGCCGCCTGCCGCTCGACTACGCCGAGCGGCAGGCCGACAGCGACCTGAGCCACATCACCGACACCGCGACGGAGTGCGGCGTGGACCCCGAGAAGGCACGCAGCGACGCGGAGCGCCTGGCCGACCAGCTGCTGCGCTTCCACTGGCAGGGCGTCGAGGCCATCGCGTACGAACTGGACGTCCGCGGCTCCCTCACGGGGCCGCAGATCCAGCGCCTGTCCGGCATCTGACCAGCACCCGGCAGCGGAGGAGGCGCCCGAACGCCCTCCCCCGCTTTGGGTGGCACCAGGGCCAAAGAAAGCAGCGAAAAAGCCCGCAATATTGCGGGCGTAAATCTGAGGGAGGGTGTGATGTGGGGGAACGTGGTCGCGGTCCTCGGCACGCTGGCGGGTGTGCTGCTCGCCAGCGTGACGCAGCGGTGGACGGAGCGGCGTGCCCAGGCCGACCAGCACCGGCAGACGGTGGCTGACAGGGTCGGTGACCTGCTCGACGCAGTACTGGAGTACCGGGAACTGCACTGGCTCCAGGTCGACGCTCTGCGGGCGGGGGAGGGGGAACCGGTCGACCGGGCGACCCGATACCGGGCCCGCAGCGCGGTCACCCGAGCGCGCGACCGGCTCGCGCTGACGACGACCGACCCGGCGCTGCGGGCCGCCTCGGACGAGGCCGCGTGGAGTGCCCTGGAACTGAGCGACATCGAGGTCGGGCAACCCCAGAACGGGCGGTTCGACGTGACGGTGGAGGCGGCGCTCGCCGCAGGACGGGACCGCAGCCGCGACGCGCACAGCGCACTGCGCGACGCCGCTACGAGGCTCGCCAATCGGGTTCGCTGACTGCGGATCAACTTGTTGCTACAGTCGGGCCGCGGCCTTGGGCCGTGGGCCCGGCTCAAGGCCCGGTGCGATCGGCCCAGACCGATCGCGTACTACCGCAGGTGCTCCGCGCCGAGCCACCTCATGCACATCACCTTTGCTGGCCTCGCTCTTGGCGGTCGGTGAGTCTGGGATCACCGCGAGCCGCGGAAACGAGAGCTTGAGATGCCGAAGAACCACAAGCGCAAGAAGGCCCTGAAAAACCTGAAGGACGAGCTGGGCATCAAACACGCCTGCGCAATCGCGCTCCTGGACCACCCCGACGCCGACGAGCGCGAGACCCTGGAGCAGTACCTCGCCGAGTACATCGACATCACCGAGTACACGCAGGCCGTCGCCTACCTCCGGCAGGAGCAGGCTGACCCGCGCAACCAGGTCCTGTGCGACCGGTGCGGCTGGTTGATGGGCATGATCTGCCCGGAGTGCGAGCGGGGCTGCGGCTGCGAGTACGACTGCACCGGCTGGAGGCACGAGGAGATGCGGGCCGCGACCGGCGACTACGACCCGGACGACGACCCCAACGCCTGCCCGGAGTGCGGGGCCGGCGGCGGAGGCGACCCCTACGGCGAGTGCTGCTGCTACGAGGACGACGAGGACGAGGCCGCATGAGCACGGCGACCGACGTCGAGGCCGCCGTACGGGCGGCGGGCCGGGGCCTGGCCCTGTTCCCGCTGCCCGCCGGCGGCCGGGTCCCGACACCCGGGTGGCAGCGGCGCGCGACGTCCGATCCGGCCGCGCTCGTGCAGCTGCTCGCCGACGGCGCGAACGTCGGCGTCGGCTGCCGGGCGTCGCAGGTCGTCGCTCTGGACCTGGACGTGCATGAGGCCGACGGCCCGGCCCGCAACGGCATCGAGACGCTGCGGACCCAGCTCGACATCCGGGGCCTGGCCGACTGGCCGGAGACCTTCACCGTCATGACGCCGCACCAGGGCCTGCACCTGTACTTCCGGGTGCCGGCGGACTGCACCATCGGCAGCGTCTCCGGCGGACGGTCCCCGCTCGGGCCCGGGATCGACGTCCGCGGCCCCGGCCGCCGAAGCGGCGGGTACCTTGTCGGGCCCGGCTCCGTTGTCGAGGGCTTGCCGTACCTCATCGTCCGCGACGTACCGGTGGCGCCGCTGCCCGACTGGATCGACCAGCGCCTCCAGGCGCACCGGTAGGAGGGCCAGTGTTCCCCGTCCCCGAACTAATCGAGCGCATGGCGGCCTGCGACGAGTGCAGGAAGTTCGCCGTCGAGTACGGCATGAACCTCATCGGCTCCCGGCGCTACGGCGCGGAGCCGCGCGACTGGGGTCTGCCCCTCACCACGAGCCGGGTCGACCTGGACAACCACCTGATCCTCACCCACAGCGAGTGGCTGCCTGAGCGGCAGCCGGACTGCGAGGTGTGCGATTCGTGGCGCGTGTACTGCGCCATCGGGCCGATCGTGGAGCTTGAGGCGTGGCACCGGGCCGAGCATCTGTGCGAGCCGCTGCGAGAGATCTGCACTCCCGGCGACTTCAGGATCACCACCCTCATGTGAAGCACGGCCGACAGCACGAGAGCGGAGAGTGGCTAATGTTCAAGATGCTGGGTGCAGAGCTGCGCCGCCGACGGCTGACAGCAGCAGCACGCGAACTCACCGAACGGAACTCCAGGGGCTCCCTGTTCGGTGACTACGGGCCGCGGGCCACGGAGCCTGCAGACCTTGTGGTCACGGCGTACGCCCGATGGCAGATGCACATCACCGAGGAGGAAGCAGCCGATTACATCGCAGAATCCCAGGTCACGCCCTAAGCAGGGGATGGACCGGTCAGACGTGCTGAGGGTCGAGCACCTCGAAGATCTTCTCCATCGCCTGCCGGCCCAGGGCGGGGTCCCCCGGCCAGGGGACCCAGGTGTGCCCAGCGGGGCAAGTGACGCTCTCCAGGTGCGTACGGGTGCCGCGCACCGCCAAGTCGCGGTCCGCTCCGCATGTCGGGCAACACAAAGTCCAGGTGGTGACCGCCAGCGGGGGTTCAGCCTTCTCGAAGTACGTGGAGTCCCCGAACAGCGCGGCGTCGTAGAACGCTTCCATCTGGGGGTCGGCAGTCTGGCCAGTGATCCGTCCGACCCGCACTTCGTACCGCGTATCCATGTGCCCTCCCGCCGGTGCAAGGCCCCTCACGGTACCGGCGCGTGGGGTGGTTGCGGGAGTGGAGACCGCTTGGCTGATGCGGCGATGGAGGCTGGCACCCTGCCCCCGGCCGGGCTCGTGGAGACCTGACGGCTTCGTACGAAGGGCGAAGTCCTCTGAGGAGACCGGTCCTCACACCTGTCTGTCTTCAGGCGGCATGGTCAACGTGTGCTGTGGGGCAGTCTCTGCCCATGTCGAAGCAAAAGCGGGGCAGGAAGCACCGAACGCCTCAGAAGCGGGCCCCAAGCAGTCCATCGGTACCGCGTCCGCGCGGGGCGGCTCCGGTGTTGCCGGGCGGCGGGTTGCCGCTGCGGGGGAGTCTGGACCTTACGGCGCGGATGCTGCAGCACGCGAAACCAGATCAGCTGGTGGAACTGGTGCTGCCGTACCTATGGGCAGCGCTCGTCGACGGCCGCATGCCGGCGAACGTATGTGTCGACGCATGCATGACGCTGCGCAACGCATACGGGCAGCTCGGAGTGCGGGCCGAGTTGCTCCCGGTCGACCTGACGATCCGGACCCCGGACGGAGGCGGAACCCGGTACGGCTCGCTCACGCCCAGCTGGACCGGCACCTCGTGGAACGGCCACTGCGTGCTCGTCCTGCCTGAAGCCGAACGATTCGTAGACGCCACGGTCGAGCAGTTCGAGGAAGTCCGCGAGATCGGGATGGGCCCGATGGTCGGCAAGGTGGCCCTGTCGACCCACGGCACGCAGGGCGATTTGATGATGACGCCAGGGGCTCAGGTGGTACTGCAGCGGGGGGACCTGGCGCTGGGCTACACGGTCGCCGAGCGCCAGGCGCTGGCCTCCATCGTGGAGCACCCGGAAGCCATCGCCCACGCGGACGGCCACCTGCGTACCGGGGTGAACGTCGCGTCCTTCGCCCTGATCGCCTTCCGCGGAGACGGTGTCCGCGGCCGGGCGATGCAGGCCCCTCACCCAAGACTGCGGGCCCTGCTGCGCGGGGTCGGAGACGCCCCGTACGAAGCGGACAGGGAGTCCGGGGACGTGCATTTCCGCCTGCCGGACGAAGTGGGCCAGGAGCGGTGGCTGAGGCTGGACGAGATCCCGCTCCCACCGACTACCCCGGCCGCATGGCCGCGCCCGTAGCGGCGTCGTCCGAGATGGAGCAGAGAGCCCTGGTGGGTAGTCGCCGCCGGGGCTCTCTGCTTGGGCTGGTCCGATCAGCAGGGGAGGCGAAAACGGTCGAAGGCGGCCTCGCCGGGTGGGCGGGGCCGCCTTCGAGGGGCGGGGCGTCAGGAGGTCGGGGCCTCAGCCTTCGCGTAGGCGGCGTCGACATCTGCTCCGGTCCCGGCGAACTTGTACTTCTCCCAGGCGGACTGGCGGGCGACACCGAGTGCGGTGGCGACCTTCTGCCAGGACTCGCCCGCCCTTCGCGCGCGGCCCACCGCAATGCTTCGCTGCGGCTCGATGATTGCCTCCAGGTCGCGCAGCGCTCCGAGGGCGGCGAGCGGTCGCTCTTCGGCGAGGCTGTAGAGGCGAAGCACGAGGTCGCTCAGCTCCTCGGCTACCTCGCGCGGCGGGTCGGCGACGGTAGCGCCGGTGATGTGCTCCTCCCAGTCCGCCTTCACCTGCGCGGCGGTCGCAGAGGGGTTCGCCGCATTTAGCGCACGGCTCGGGCCGTGCCAAACGCACTGGCACTCGGCACGCAGGGCCACCGGGTCTCCGGGGTACAGGTGGAAGGTCACCGAGCCGGTTTCGCTCCAGGCGTCCCATTCCTGCCACTTATGCCCATTCCAGATCCGCCGGTCCGGCTCGCCGTTGACAGTCAGAGCGCGCGCCAAGCCCTCGTGATGGCGGCGCCCGTCACGATCGTCATCCCACATCTCGTACTCCCCAAGTAGAAGCGTCAGGACACCCTGACATCACCCCCGCTGTCAGGTCAACCTGACAGCGACAAGCGTTCGTTGATCCGTCGCCCCAAGGGGGGCGGAAACGATCGTTTCCGCCCCCCTCCCGTGATCCATTGCGGCAGCTAGCCCAAAAGGGTGAAAAACGGGCTCTAGGGCCTGATGGATCCATTGGAATCCATTCCGTACTTGCGCCCCCCCTTTTCGCCCCCTAGGGTGGTGACCGGACGCCGAGCCGCCCCGGCACGGCCGAACCGAGGGGAACCCATGTCCCTACACGTCCTCGCCCGAGCCCAGTTCGACCTCGCCGGATACGTCTTCGGCTGGCAGCTCCACCGCGACGGGGGGCGCTACCTGGACTCCCACAAGACCTTCACCGACGAGGACTTCGACCGCGATGTCGAGGCGGCGATGGAGTGGGCCGAGCAGATCATCGGCACACCGCAGAACTGGCATCACACCCGCGCCGACGGTCCCGAGCGCTGGATCGCTGCGGGCGCCGAACCGATCACCACCCAAAAGGTGCGCAAGTCACGGGCGGTGGACACCAGCGTGCTGCGGGACCTGGAGCCCGGCACGCTGGTGGTCGCGATCGGCCCCGGTGCCGCAGGCAAGACGAGGTTCGCCGACGATGCCTTCCTCAACGAGGCGGCAATCGAGGAGTTGCTCTCCCTCGACTTCCTGCGCGGACAGATCGGCACCGACGAGGGTGACCAGACCGTCACCCCCGCTGCTGTGGAGCGGCAGAACCAGCTCCTCGCCCAGCACCTGAGCACCGGGACGACTGTCTTCCTCGACTCCACCAACGTGGAGCCGGGCATCCGGGCCGACCTCATCGAGCAGGCCCGGCGGCACGGGCGCCCGATCGTCGGCCTGCGATTCCTCCCCCACCTCGACATCTGCCGGGCCCGCAACAGCAAGAGGCCGGCCAACCGCCGTGTGCCCGACGATGTCCTCGCCTGGCAGCACTCCCTCGCACGAAAGGCCACCCCGCAGACCCTGATCGCGGAGGGCTTCACGGCCGCCCACGACATCGTCACCCCGCTCTGAGCAGCCCACCCACCACGGCGTCACCTACCCCATGAGGAGTCCTCTGTGAGCACGGCCGACCACGAGCACTGGAAGTCCCTGACCGTCCGCCGACCCGACGACGTCCGCCTGGAGACCGGCGGGCCGGTTCCTCTGCCGTGGCAGATGGAGCGGTTGACCGCGCACACCGACCGGCTCCGCAACCTTGATCTGCCCGCCGATTTCCCGTACGAGGTCGAGCGGGGTGATGCCAGCGACGCCCTTGCAACCCTCGCCCTGGGGGAATCCATCTGCCGGGACATCGGGTACCAGCAGGGCATCACGGTGCGCGAGACCATCGAACTGGGAGCCACGTGGGCTGAGGTCGCGGCGGCGCTCGACGTCAGCCCCAGCCGGGCTCGCGGCATCCTCTACGCCTGGGCCCTCGGGCAGCACCGGCTGTACGGCACCGACACCGCTGAAGGTAAGGCCCGGCCCTTGGGTATCGACGCGGACGAGTACGCCGCGCTGCTCGCCCTGACCGAGCTGGGTGATGACGAGAGGGTCCACCGCGCATGAACGTCACTCAGCTCATCGACCATGGCGTCCCCGCCGACGAGGCCGGGCCCATCGCCGCGGCCTGGCACACGGTCTACGACGGCATCCGTGACGAACTCACCCAGCGGGTGAAGACCGCCACCGAACTGGGAGGCGACCACGTCCGGTTCAAGCGACTGCGCCGGGAACTGGGCCAGCTGGACCGGTGCACGCACCGGGCCTGCACCCGGTCCGCGCCGGGCTTCTCGGCGAGCGCGGCTCTGCGGCTGATCGAGGAGGTCATGAGGTATCTCCCGCTCGATCTCCGAGGCGACGTCCACCGCCTGGCAGCCCTGCTTGCTGACTGGGCCCGAGTCGAGCACGCCCGCGTGGAGCGCGCGATCCGGCTGCACACCGGCCCACAGGGGGCGGGCGGCGGTCATGACTGACCGCCTGTACCTGCGCCACAGCACGGACAAGCAGACCGATGCCCGCCAGCGCCTCGCGCTCAAGGTCCTCATCGAGGTCGGCGCCCCGGTGTACGAGGACCCGGCGACGTCCAGCCGCATCCTGTCCATCCACCGCACCGGCTTCAAGCAGTTGCTGGACGAGGCGGCGGTCGGCGACACCATCCGGATCGCCGACGCGTCGAGGTTGTTCCGCTCCGTGGCCGACGTCTTGGCCCTGCGTCCGGTGCTCGCCAGGCGGGGGCTGCACCTGCAGGTGCAGTCCGGCCTGCTCTCCGGGATCGACCTCGCGGCCGAAGACTCCGGGACGACGATGGTGACCAACGTGCTTGCCGCGGTGCTGCAGTTCCAGCGCGAGCTGATCTCGGAGTCCACCGTGGAAGGCGTCGCGGCGGCGGCGGAGGCCGGGAAGCGGCTGGGCCGGCCGTCCGCGCTGAGCGAGGACCAGGCCGCCGACATCGTCCTCGCGCACCAGGAAGGGGCCGCGGTGAAGGCGCTCGCCCGGCGGCACGGCACCTCGCCGAAGACCATCCGCCGCGTCCTGGATGCCGCCGGGGCCCGCGAGGTGCCCGACGACCTGTCCTCGCTGCTCGACGGCGACGAGGGTCAGGCGGTGGCTGCCGACCCGGCGATGGTGGTCGATGTCCCCGGCCTGGTCGCCGAGCACCTGGCCGACGTCGCCGACGACACGATCCGCCAGGCGCTCGCCGCCGGGCCGACGATCCGCCGGGGACAGGGCTACTCGGTGCGGGCGAGCGCCCCGGCCAGCGTGCACGCGGCGATGGTCGAGCGCTCCGCGCGGATGACGTCACCCGCTGGCCGCAAGGCCCACCGCATCCACGCCGCCCGTGTCCAGCGATGCCTCGACGCTCTTGGGGCCGGGGCCTGACCCCGGACAGGCTCGGCCCCGGTCCGTCTTCGACGGACCGGGGCCGTCCCGCGTCTACAGGGAGAATCCCCGGGGCGCCCGGGGGGTGGGCTGGTCGTACGCGTACGTGGCCTGCTGCTGTGCTGCGGTCCGCTGACGCTGCGACTCGGCGCGCTCGGCCCGGCCCGCCGTCTCCTGCTGGTGCAGGCGGGGGAACATCTCAGCGATGGCCGTGCGCTGCTGCTGCTCGGCGCGGGCGACGGCCGCGGAGCCGCGCAACGACTCTGCCCGCCCCTTTTGGGTGGCTGCCTGTTGCGCGAGGGTGCCGAGGCGCTGCTGGTCGCGTACGTCGCGCTCATGTCCCTTCCGGGAGGCGACGGACCGCATCTCGTCCAGGGCCTCGGAGACGTCCTCGACGGTGCCGGGCACCGGCCTGCGGGCCCCGAGCGCCTCGGCGTACGGGCTGCTGCTCACGAGGGACCATGCCTGCGTCAGGTGCTGGCGGGCCTCGGTCCGCGCACGGCTCGCCTGCTGCCAGGCGGCCGCCCGCTCGGCCGTGTACTGCCGGGTCGACTCGCGGTGCTCCTTGCGAGAGGTCCTGGCCAGCCGCAGGGCGAGCCAGCCTTTGTTATCCAGCGCGGACAGCTCGGTGAGCCACTCGGTGCGCTCCTCGGCGGTGCGCGCCTGCTGCGCCGCCGTGTCGAGGTCGCGGTGCACCGTGGAGAGCAACTGCTGCGCCTGGTCGAGGACCGCTCCGGCCTCGGCGGCCCACACCTGTCCCCGGGTCTGCCCCGTACGGGCGGCAGCCTCCAGGCGCTCCGATAGCTCCTGCCGCTCCTGCTCGGATTTCTGGGCCCGCTCGTCGCAGTCCCGGGCCGCCTGACGGTACTGCGCGATCCGGGCGGCCAACTGCCGGTCGGTGTCCGTCCCGTACGGACGGGACGTCCACGGCTCGACCTCCCGCTCGTCCGTCATGCGGCGCAGGGCCTCCAGACGCTCCCGGGAGAGCCGCGGCGCCTCCGGCTCGGTGCGCTGGATCGCCGTGGACTTCGCACGGGCCGCCCGCACCGACGGCGCCCGCCTGCGCTCAGCTTCGGCGCGGGCCTCGTCCGCGGCGACGACGCGCTGCGGCGGCACCGGTGCGGGGGCCGGAGGAGCGTGGAGCCGGTCGGAGACCATGCTGTCCGGCCGGGATTGGCCAAGGAACCGAGCGAAGGCACCGATCGCGCGTTCCAGGCGCTCCCGCTCGCTGCGGGCTGTCCCGAGCCGGGCCTGTGTCTCGGCGTCCTCGACTGCGGCGAGCGGGAGCCAGAGGTGGTTTTCCCGCCGCCCGCGGGTGAGACCGGGGTACGTGGCGAAGGCGCCCGCGCCGTGCCCGTACAGCAGGGATGTGGTGCAGGTCAGCCCCTGAGCCGCGGCCACCGTCATGGCGTAGCCCAAGGAGAGCGCGCCCCCGGCGACCTGCTGGGGCGTCACCCACCCCGACTCGTGCCGGACGCCGCCGTCGGCGGTCCGGTCGGGCACCTGCCAGGTGATCTCGACGCGCCGCTGCTCGTCGAGTCCGGTGACGACGGCGCGGTAGCCGTTGAGCATGTCCGGGCCCTGCCCGCGCCTGCTGCGGTAGTCGTTCTGGCGGACGCGGACGACGTCGCCGACCGCCAGGGTGAGGACGGCGCCGCCGGGCAGCGCGTAGGTGTGCTCCTCGCCCAGGTCGCCGGCGGCCCGGCGGATCTGCTGGGCGCCGAGATTGAGGGCGTCGACATCGGCGTTGCGGGCGGCGAGGACCGCCATGTGGGAGATGAGGTCGTACGGGGCGCTCCACTCCCCGCGCCGCAGCTCGTCCCAGGCCATGAGGATCTGTGAGCGAGCCTCGTCTGCGGTCTCGGCGGCGTGGACGCGGCCCCCGTCGGCGAGCATCCGCAGGGCCTGGTCGTGGTCGCCCGTCCGCCACACTTCCAACGCGGCGCGCTCGGCCGCGTCCTCCTGGCGGCGGTTCTCGGTGAGCGTCAGCCCCCGTACGACACGGTGGGTCTCGCGGAACCAGCCGCCGGGTCCGACCGCTTGGAGCTGGAGGTGGTCGCCGAGCGCCACGACCTTCGTGCCGGTGCGCGCGGCCTCGGCCATCAGCACGGCGGCCGCGCGATCGTCGACCATCGTCGCCTCGTCGACGACCAGGACGTCGAGGCCGCGCAGCCCCGGGCCGCTCTCGATCTGCTGCAGCCAGGACGCCACCGTCCGGGCCGGGATGCCGGACACGTCCGTGAGCTGTTTCGCGGCGGCCGAGGCCAAGGTGGCGCCCGCGTAGGTGGCGCCGGTGGCATCCCAGCCGATCCGGCACGCCTCCATCAACGTCGACTTGCCGGCGCCCGCGACGCCGACGAAGGCGTCGATGCCGTGCCCGGCGGTCAGCACCCGCGTCACCGCAGCGCGCTGCTCGGCGGACAGGGCGAACCCGGCCGCGATCTCGAAGACGTCGAGCGCGGCCGCGGCCTGCTCGGCGGTCAGTTGCACCGTGCCGCTGCCGTACCGGTCCAGGGCCTCCCTGCGGACCAGGGCCTCGGCGTCGAGGATGTCCTGGGTGGTGTAGCGGGCGGTGGACGTCATGACGGTGGAGCCGAGCGGCGGCAGCGGCACGGCGTAGCCCTCGACGGCCAGGACGTCGTCGGCGAGCGCGTCGAGCGTGCCGGGTGCCCCGTCGATGCCGCCGGGCAGCGCTCGGCCCACCGCGGCCAGGAGCTGGGCCCGGCTGAACTCCTTGTGTGAGGAGGTCAGCCCGGTCTGCGGGTCGAAGACGACGGCGGCGAGATCGGCGGCCGGAGGTATGTGGGGGCCGGGTCGGGCAGGCCCGCCCGACCCGGAGCCATCCCCGCCACCGTCGGGGCCGGGCGCGGCGGCCGCGACCACGGCGTCGACGTCGCCGACGACGGCCTGTGCACGCTCACGCCAGCTCGTGCGCATCGCGGCGGTGGACGCCTCGACCTTCGCCCGGCGCAGCTGCGCGCTGACGCGGGCCTTGTCCTGGCGGGAGGCGTCCGTACCGGCCTGGGCGTCGACCGCGGCCGCGCGTCGGGCGAAACTGTCGCGCAGCTCCTCGGGGATGCCGCGTACCTCCCAGGCCCCAGTCCGCTCCTGCTGTTCGCGCTGGACACCGAACTGTTCGGCGCTCAGGGCGCGGACGCGGGCCTTGAAAAACGAGTCGGCGGCGGACGCGTGGCGGTGCAGGTCCTGCCCGGAGTTGGCGATGGAGCGCCAGCGCCCGTCCTCGCACCGGGCCATGTTGGCGATGGTGAGGTGCAGGTGCAGGTGCGGATCGCCCGGCTGCCCAGCCGTCACTGGACGGGCAGCGAGGTGCTCCACCGACCAGCCCAGCAGCCCGCCGGCCGCCAGCCGTACGGGGCGGCCGTCCTTGCTGCCGACCGCGTAGGCGGTCCACCGCTCCAGCTCCCGGAGGGTGTCGGCGGCGGCCTGGTGCACCAGGGCCCGGTAGGCGTCCGCGCGCTCGGCGTCGAGGAGCCCGGCGAGCACGCTGTCGCTCTTGGGGACATCGAGGACGAGGTCCCAGCCCCGCACCCTGCTGTCGAGGCGCTTGTCGGCGTTGGCCCGGGCGCGCTCCAGTTCCTCGGGGCTGTAGATGTCGCCGAGGTCGATGCCGGCGGCGCGCGCCAGCTTGTGCAGCGGGCCGAGGAGGGAGCGGTGGGCCTCGCCCCGGCGGTGGACCATCCGCTGCATGCGCGCAGCCGCGCGTTGCTGCTTGGGCTTGCCGTCGAGCAGCTCCTCGACGGTGAGGCCCCGCCCGGCTGCCGCAGCCTCGACGGCGGCGACGAGGTGGGCGGTGGTGAGCTGGGCATCGGGATGCGCGCGCGCCCCCGTCGGCGTCGCCACGAGCCGCGCCCCCGTCTCTGGGTGGCACCCGGCCATCAGACGGCGGGCAGCGTCCCGCGCCTCGTCATCCAGGCGCTCACCTTCGACGAGGCCGATATCCGTGAGGCCGCTGCCCATCCAGATCAGGGCCCCGTCCCCGTCGGCGCGCAGCCGGTAGTCCACCGGCGCGTCCGCGGTCGGCCCGTCGACCGTGAGCACGGCACAGCCCGCCTGGGCACGCAGCCGGTACTCCACCTGGTCGTCCGCCGTGATCGCCGTCAGCCACGCCACCGGCCACGCTCCTCCCGTCCAGGCCCCATCGGGCCGGGGTTCCCCGTAGGGGAACCCCCTTTGTCCATCCCCTGTTTTTGATCATGAAGTGCGGAGCTGGTTCAGCACCGAACGCACGATCGGAGATCTGCCCTTACCTGAGCACACCGGGTGGACCAAGCTGGGCGCGGGGGCGGCAAACGAAGAGGCCCCCGGTTCTCCGGGGGCCTCTTGGAGGGCTGAGTGCCTGCTGCTCTCCGGCGGCGTCCGACCGGCGGGCGAAGGTCGGACGGCGCCGGGTTGGTCAGGAGCCGATCGATCCGATCGATCCGATCGATCCGCCGGTGATGATGACGCCGCCGTTCACATCGCCATTGATCACGGTCCCGGTCTGGTCGCCGTTGACGTAGGTGTAGTCGACGTCCCCGCCCGCCTGGATGACGGTCGCGGAGTCGGTCGCCTCGGCGTAGTTCTCCGTGCTCATAGCAAGTCCCCTCATCGTTTTCGCTGACTTTCTGGCCCGCTTTCTCGCTGGCCACAACACAATAATGCAGACTCGAAGTCTGCATGTCTAGTGGGTTCGCAGACTTCCAGTCGCCATGTTTTGTTTCTGCAGGCCAGAAGCATGGCGGGGGCCAGGGTCCGGAAGGACCCTGGCCCCCAGGCTTGAGTGGCCGTCAGACAGCGGCGGGCACGCGCGCGTCGTACTGCTCCACAGCCCAGGCGAGGGCCGCGCAGGTGTAGATGAACCAGTACCCGTACTCGGTGAACTGCCAGCCGCTCGTGTCGAACTCGAACCCGTCGAACTCGAACCCGGCGATGGCCGCCCGTGCCCCGCCCTCGGTCTCCAGGTCGACGTCGCTGTAGTCCGAGAAGAAGTACTCCTCGACGCCGTCGAGCAGCCCCGGGTGGTCGCCCTCAGCCTCCTCGGCGGCCTGCTTGATGTGGGCGCGGACCCGGTCCTGCGCGTAGGTCTCGACGTCGCGCTCCCCGTGAGGCTGGACCTTCTCAGCCCAGTAGCGGGTGTCGTGCTCCCAGGTGGTCCCGCTCGCCATGCAGTCCCGGAAGAAGGCGATCATGTCGTCGTCGCGACGGAAGATGTGGCTGCCGGTGTGCCCGGTGATCGCCAGCGAGCCAGGCCAGGTCATCACCTCGAACCGGTAGGCGCTGGCCCTCGGGCTCAGCTCGACCTCCAGGTGCCGGTAGAGGCCGTCGTCGCGGCGGACGGTCAGCGTGCCGCCCGCTGAGTCAGCAGCGAAACGCTTCTTGATCTCGGCGATGCGGGCCTTCAGCTCGGCGTCCGGAACAACAGTCATGGCAGATCCTCTCCTTCTGGGGCCGGTCCGACCCCTCGGGTACAACGAACGGCGTATTCGCCGGGTGTGGTCAGACGGTGGTGTGGCTGGTCTGTGGGGAGACCAGGGCCTGGCGGACGCGGGCGACGCGCTCGCCGGTGTAGTCACCGGCGTACGCGGCGGCCTCTTCCAGGTCCTCGGCCTCGTCCTCCAGCTCCTCGTCCCGCAGCCGGGCGGCGAGGTCGCTGAGCAGGTCGGAGACCTGGTCGAGTACGGAGCGGCCGGAGGTGGTGTCGTCGTAGAGGACGTGCAGGACCTCGGCGAGGTCGGTGACGTCCGCGGTGTCGCCCAGCGCGACGGTGCGGAGCTGGTCGAGGCCGAGGGTGATGCCGGCGAGAGCGGTGGTCACCGCGTCCATCTCGGGGATCTCGTGCTGCGTCATTTACTGCTGCCTTTCTCGATGGCTTTTCAGCGGGCGATATATGCGGTCTATCTAGCCAGATAGACCGCATATGCCGAGTTCACGGGGCGGTGTACCAGTAGACCGGGACGGCGCCGGTATGCCCAGGGTCTGCGTTCACGATCCAGATCCCGTCGTCCCGCAGCTCGGTGCGGGCCCAACCGGGGACGATGTCGCGGCGGACGTCGATCTCCATGTCCGGGCCCGCACCGAGGTTGGTCTCTCCGGCGTACACGCGGTAGAGCCGGTTCAGTGCGGCGATGGCGCGACGGAGGTTCGTCGTTTCCGCCATGGCCCCCTCGTTGCAGTCGTAGAGCGGGACTCCGTAGTAGACCGCGGCGGGTTCGGTGAGCATATGTCGCTGCCTTTCTTGATGGCTTTTCAGCGGGCGGAATGTGCGGTCTATCTAGCTTGATAGACCGCACATTCCCATGTCACAGAGCTGCGATGAGGAGCGCAGCGACGCCGAGGAACAGGTGGTGGAACGACTGATCGAGCGCATACGCCCCGGTGCCCAACGACGAGACTGTGGTGTGGCCGCGTCGCGATGGTGCTCAGGGGCTCTGCGGTCGTGCGAACCGCCGCCTTGCGCCCGTTGGGGACCACCAGCGCGTGGTGGCGTCCCTGGGCCGAGAGGGCAGGCACCGTCCCGGTGACCGGCACCGCCGTGCCGTTGCGGCGCAGGACCGCCACATGGGCGGCGTCGCCGAACATCTGCAGCCCCGCCGCGATCCGGCGCCGCGTCGACTCGGCGTACGGGGTGAACGTCTTGCGGTCCGGGCGGCCGTCGCCGACCCGGCGCCCCTCCAAGCCCCAGTCGATGATCTCGGCGACCGGCCGGGTGGTCGGGGTGAGGATCTGGTGGCCGCACCGCCGATTGGGACAGCGGTAGTCGTACTGGACGCCCCATTTGCCGATCTGGCGGCGCGCCGGGTTCCGCCAGACCTGGCGGGCCCTGACCGGGCCGCACTCGGGGCAGACCGCAGCGGGCCTGACCTCCAGGTCTGGCTGCCGGATCCCCTCGCGGGTGAACACGACGTAGAGCCGGTCCCGCATCTGTGGCGCCAGGGCGTTGGTCTCGTCGCCGAGGTGCGCGGACGAGGCGCAGACGATCTGGTGACGGTATCCGAGGATCTTCATCCCGTTCAGCCACCAGTCGAAGAGTTCCCAGTCCGTCGCGAACTCGACGACGTTCTCGCACATGACGACGTCGTAGCGGTGCACCTCGGTGGCCGCAATGATGTCGAGAGCCGTGGCCCGGGTGCGGCAGAACGTCTCCTGGCGGGGAAGCCCATCCAGGTCGAGCGCCACCTGACCGCGAGTGCGGCGCCGGCCCCCGGCCGGGGCAATCTCCGTGCAGATGGGCGAGCCCCACAGCACACGGGTCTTCGGCAGCCTGCGCTTGTCCGTGTTGTTGATGTCCGCGCACAGATGCTCGGCGTACCGGTGGTTCGCCGCGTGTGTGCGGATCGCCACCTGATCATGGTTGGCCGCCAGGCGCAGGACGTACCCGGTCTCCACCAACCCTGTCGAACTGCCCCCCGCCCCACAGAACAGGTCCGTGAAATCGACGTCACCGTCGTACCGGAACACCTAGTCCTCCCTCACTCATTCTTGCTAGATAAAGCGGGATGCTGGCTGCACCCCGCTCGCTGGCGGCTTCTACAGCCAGCGGAAGGTGTCGCGGATCTCAGAAGCGGCGCTGGAGAGGTTTTCCCCGTTCAGCCGTCCGTCGAAGTCGTCGTACGGGTCGTCCATCTCGTCGAAGACCGCAGTGGACGCGGCGTCCAGGACGCTGGCGAACGCCTCGTGCACCCCGGCCGTCTTGAGCGCGTCCACCACGTCATCGTGATTGGTGCCGCGGCGGATGGCGTCGGCGAGAAGCCGCAGGGCGGCAGCCGCTGCCGGGGCGAGGGCGGTCAGTGCCTCGTCGGTCTCGAAGCCGCGGCGGTCGGCGGCGGTCTCGACTGCGGTGACTCGGGCGATCTCGCTCATGTCAGTGGTCTCCGTTCTCCGGCCGGGGCCGCGCGTCGGGGTGAGGGTCAGCGTGCGATGACGTCCTTGCCGAGGTCCCGATGGACGAGGGTCACCTGGTGGGCGGTGGTGCGCCGGGTCAGAACGTCGACCAGGCCCAGCTCGGCCGCCATCTCGGTGTCCCCGGTGAGCAGGGCGGTCAGCGCCATGGCCACCGTCGCGGCGCGGTGACGGCCGCCGGCGCATCCCACCGCCACGGTGGTCTCGACTGCGGACGGTCCGGCGGCGTAGGCGTCGATGGCGGCCGCCGTCGCGATGACCAGGTCGCGGATGCCTGCGGTGGTCATGACCGTCTCGCGGACCTCGGCGTGCTCCGCGGTCAGGTAGCGCATCCGGGGACTGACGTGCGGGTCCCTGAAGTGGCGGCGGAGGTCCAGGGTCAGGTGGGCCTCCGGGGCGCCCTCCGGGTGTCCGTAGCCGAAGGAAGTGATGGTCACCGTGTTCATGCTGCCTCTTTTCGCTGCCATTTCGGCCCGCTTTTCCGCTGGCCACAACTCAATGATGCAGACTTGGAGTCTGCATGTCTAGTGGATTCGCCGACTCTGGGTCTGCGTTTCGGCGAATGCCCAGTTCGGCGGGCGAAAGATTCCCCTCGGTCGGCGCCTGCCTGTCGGAGGAGGGGACTAGCAGACGGGCGCGGACGCGCCCGGCACATCCGACTGCGGGTCTGTGCGGTCCGCGCGTTCACCGGCGGCGGCCGAACCGGCCGCGGAGCGGCCTCCCGGCCGCCGCCGGGCGCGGACCGCCTCCTGCCGTACCTCACGCGCCTCGCTCCGCCCCGCGCGGCCGTTGAGCGCTGCGGCCCGGCCCGCCCTTCTCGCCACCCAAAGCGGGGGAGGGCGGCGGGCCGCAGCGCCGCCGCCGGCCCTCAGTAGTCGATCCAGATGACCGGGACAGCGTCGGGGTGGCTGGCGTCGTCGAGCGCCAGGACGTCCGGACCGTCGAAGACC
>NZ_JBVHWT010000026.1:1569-42332 GCF_055564055.1 Streptomyces sp. NPDC029159 | reverse complement strand
AGGAGGGAGAGAGCTCCTCCGCGTCGCCCCCCCCCCCCCCCCCCCCCCCCCCCCCCCCCCCCCCCCCCCCCCCCCCCCCCCCCCCCCCCTCCCCTTCCCCCCCCCCCCCCCCCCCCCCCCCCCCCCCCCCCCCCCCCCGCGGGGAGAACGGGAGGTCAGCCGGTCCAGTCGAGGATGACCTTGCCGCCGCGGCCGCTCGCCGCGTCGGCGAAGGCCGCCTCGTGGTCGCGGTGGCCGTACCGGCCGGTGATCACCGGCGCGAGGTCGAGTCCGCCTTCGAGCAGCACCGACATCGCGTACCAGGTCTCGAACATCTCGCGGCCGTAGATGCCCTTGAGCGTGATCATCGAGGTGACGATGCGGGCCCAGTCGACGGGGAACTCGGCGGCGGGCAGGCCGAGCATGGCGATGCGGCCGCCGTGGGTCATGTTGGCGATCATGTCGCGCAGCGCCTCGGGGCGGCCGGACATCTCCAGGCCGATGTCGAAGCCCTCGCGCAGCCCGATCTCCCGCTGACCGTCGGCTATCGTCGCGCCGGCCACATTGAGCGCGAGGCTGACGCCGATCTTGCGGGCCAGCTCCAGGCGCTCCTCGCTGACGTCGGTGATCACGACGTTACGGGCCCCGGCATGCCGGGCGACGGCCGCCGCCATCAGCCCGATCGGCCCGGCGCCGGTGATCAGTACGTCCTCGCCGACCAGCGGGAACGACAGCGCGGTGTGCACGGCGTTGCCGAACGGGTCGAAGATCGCGGCGACATCGAGGTCGACGGGGACCCGGTGCACCCAGACGTTCGAGGCGGGCAGCGCGACGTACTCGGCGAACGCGCCGTCCCGGCCGACGCCCAGCCCGACGGTGGCGCGGCACAGGTGGCGACGGCCGGCCAGACAGTTGCGGCACTTGCCGCACACCAGGTGGCCCTCGCCGCTGACCCGGTCGCCGACGGCGATGTCGGTGACGTCCCGGCCGGTCTCCACGACCTCGCCGACGAACTCGTGGCCGACGATCAGCGGCGCGGCGACGGCCTGCTGCGCCCAGCCGTCCCAGTCACGGATGTGCAGATCGGTGCCGCAGATACCGGTGCGCAACACCTTGATCAGCACCTCGCCGGGCCCAAAGGCCGGCTCCGGGACGTCCCGCAGCCACAACCCGGGCTCAGCCACCTTCTTGACCAGCGCTTTCACCGAGGCGCCTCCTGTGCCGACGACGGGCCCGGGCGCACCGTGGAGCGGCGGATCCGGGCAGGAAAAACCGGCACACGGCGGCGAACGCGGAGACCGCGACCGCCCGTGGCCGGACGCCTCACAATCTGCCGTCCGACGGGCGCCGCGTCCATCGATCATTTCTTAAGCCGGGCAACAGAAGCGCTTCATCCGTCCCCTCCGGCACACGGGTCACGCGTCAGCGGGGCCACTCCGGCGCGGGGTCCTCGTCGAGCAGTGGACGCAACCCGCCCAGCACCGCCCCGATGCACACATCCCGCAGTTCGGTACGGGTGCAGGTCTCCTCGGTGAGCCAGTCGACGCAGAGCACCTGGACGAAGACCAGCCAGCTCTTGAGCACCCCCGAGACGGCCTCCCGCCGGCCCTCGGCGTACGGCAGCACGGCGAGCAACCGCTCGCGCAGCGCGTCGAGTTCGTCGGCGATGATCGTCTGGATCAGCCGGTCCCCGGCGAGGACCCGGTTGGCCGCCAGCACGGTGTTGCGGTTCTCCGCGAAGTACGCGATGTGGGCATCGAGGCCCTCGGTCAGCTGTTCCACGAGGGTGTCGGCGGGATCGACCCGCGACCGGGCGAGCAGCTGCCCGGCGGCCTGCCGGTAGAGCGCCGCGAAGAGCGCGCGTTTGCTGGAAAAGTGCTGATAGAGCAGGGCACGGGAGACGCCCGCCCGCTCGGCGACGCCCTCCATCCGCACCTCGTCGTACGGCTGCGCGGCGAACAGCTGGGCCGCGACGGCGAGGAGTTGGGCACGGCGCTCGGCGGGGCTGAGGCGCTGACGGGGCGACATGGAGCCACCTTACTTGACACGTATCTAGTAAGGGGTGACGCTGATATACACGTGTCTACTACGCGGACCCGGCCGACCGTGACGGCGCTCGGATGCCAGGTGCCGAAGGCGTGCGCCGGTACCGCCTCGACGGAGGAGATGGTGGGACATGACCCGGGCGAAGGCACTCCGCCTGCTGGCCCTCACGATGGGGTACGGCTGCGCGGCGATCGGCCTCTTCCATGTCCTGGGCGGGAACGCCGCGATCCCCGGCGCCTCCCGCGCGGGCGCGACGATCGACAGCCTCGGCCGGTTCTTCGGCGCGATCTTCACCGGTTACGGCCTGGCCTGGCTGCGGGCGACCCGGCAGACGCCGATCCCGGCGTCCTCGGTCCGCCTGCTGACCGGCGTGTTCCTGCTGGGTGCGCTCGGCCGGGTGCTCTCGGTCGCCGTGACCGGGTGGCCGCACTGGTTCCAGACGGCACTCGGCTGCCTCGAACTCGCCCTCTCCCCCTTGCTGTTCTGGCTCGCGGACGCGGAGGAGAAGGCGGCGCGACCTGCGGAGACGAAGGCCGCCGAGGCGGAGGCGTGACGGGAGGGGCGGTGGGGGCGCCCGGCGAGGGTGCGCCGCGCCGGGCCGTCGGCGCGGGCGACCGACGGGTCCTGGTGGGCAGCGCGGGCCTGCATGGCGGCGCGGGCCCGGCACCCGCACCGGTAGAGGCCGGACCGGCCCCCTCCCGGGGAGCCGGTCCGGCGTGCGGGGTGCCTCTCGGGTCAGCCGGCCAGGGCCTCGCCGTCGCCCTCCGATGACCGGGACGACTCGCCGCCGCTGCCCTGCCCCGGGGGTCGGCCGCCCTCCGTACCATCCGGGTCGCGCCGGTGCCGGGCGCCGCTGGCGGCCACTTCCCGCAGGTCCGGGGCCCCGCGGTCGTCGAGGACGATGGTCAGCGGCGTCCCGTCGGACGCGAGGGCGGTCAGGGCCTGTTCGATGCGGAGGTAGAGCGTCGTGGCGAGCGGCAGGTCCCCGTCACCGTCGTCATCGGCGGTCCGGATCCGGTGCAGGCTGATCAGGATCGCGATCAGGGAACGCCCCGACAGCGCGGCCGAGACCCGCCCCGCCCCCTCGTCGACGACCTCCGGCGGCATCCGGAAATGACGGTGCCGCCCGGCGGTGGCGGACACGAACTCCCATACGTCGCGGTGGCAGATGAGCACGGTCGACGACACCCGCGCCGCCTGGAGCAGCAGACGCCGGTGCGCCGTCCCGTCGACGGGAGCGAGGGCGACCGGTTCGCCTTCGGCCACCGAGGGCTCGCCCCCTGCCAGGGCCTCCTCGGGTGACGCCTCCTCCCCCTCCGTGCGCGCGGCGATGTCGACCACGACCTGCCGCAGGGAAGCCACCTCGTTCGCCAACTCGCCGTATTTCCGCGCGAGTTCCTCTTCCTCTCCGTGCTCCTGCCGTTCCTGTCGTTCCGCACGCGCGCGGGCGAGTTCGTCGCGCAGGGGCGCCACCGCCTCCTTGAGCGCCTCGGTGAGGGAGGTGCGCTGGGAAGGGATCAGGGAGGCTTCCTGAAGGATGGCCGCGCCGGGCGGCGCCGAGGCGGAGACCGTGGCGGGAGGGAGCGGGGCCGTGCTCATGGCGGGCGGCTCCGAGGTCGCCGCGGATACGGCCTTCTCATCGCGAGCGGCCATGGAGACGGCCGCCCGCTCGCCAGGGAGATCGGCGAGCCCGTGACCGGCGTTCGGGCGCCCGGCGCCGACGCTGGTACCGGCCTCGGCACCCCCGTCTCCCCCAGCGTCTCCAGCGTCCGGATCGGCTGACCGACCCTCGACCTCTTCCGGCGGAGCGGCCTCCTCGGAGCGTCGCGGCTCGGCCTCCCGCAGCTTCACCAACTCCTCGCGAAGATCGACGAGCAGCCCCGCCAGCCCCTTCACATCCTCTCCCAACGAGCCGAGGGCGGCCGTCACCTCCCCCCGCACATCGGCCTTCGGGGACGGGTCCGCCCCTTCGGCCTTCGTCTTCAGGGAGCCGACGTTCCGTACGACGGCGCGCAGTTCCTCGCGCACACCGGACAGCGCCTTCTGCGTGGCCTCCCCCTGCGCCACGCCGTCCAGCTTGGCCAGCACCTCCTGGTGCGCCAGCTCCTGTCCGTTCGCCAGACGCTCCACCCCCTTGCCCAGGGTGTCCCGCACGTCGTTCCCGGTGTGCACGACCGTGGTGTGCAGCATGGTCAACGCCTGGGTGATGTCTCCGCCCCTCAAGGCCAAGCCCTCCTCGCCTTTTCTTACGTTGTGTACGCGGTCGATCTCCGTCCGTACTCTCCTGGACGGCCGCCCGGGGCGAGGGCGGATCCGGGTAACTGCGCTGGTCAACGACGTGATCGCGTCCCTCTTGGCGCGATCGGCACCGGCGCGAGGGGCGCGCGCGGAGGGAGCGCGGAGGTGGACGGGCGCCGGGGACGGACGGGCGCGGCGGGGCGTGAGGTGCGGGCGGTGGCGGCACCCGGCGGGGCCCGCGCCCCGATCAGGCCGGATGCCCGGGAGGCCGTACGGCGGGCGGCGCCACCCATCCCGTCGCCCGCACGGCCTCCTGCGCAAGAGCGATCACGGTGCGCCCGTCCGTCGCCAACCGCACGGTGTCCTCGGGCGCCCGCACGTCCAGAAGGCGTGCCTTGCGGGCGCTGCCCGCAAGTGCGGCGGCCAGCTCCGAGCCGATCTCCCGTGCGGTCAGCCGTTCCCCGGTCGTGGCATCTGTGGCGGTGAGCAGCACCCGTACGAGTCGGACGTCGTCGCCCATGGCGTGCCGGAACATCGCGGCGCTCTCCGGCAGCACGCTGACGGTGTTGGTGTAGATCAGGCGGCGGTACCCCAGGGCCGCGTAGTTCGACCAGACGGCCGCGAGATTGTGTGTGGTGAGCGCGGTGCGGTGCGGGTCGCCGTCCGGCGCGGGGTGGGCCTGGCCCAGGTAGTCGCCGTCGATGATGCAGTGCCGGACCGCCGCGGCCCGCAGCTGCGCCGAGACCTCCCAGCCCACCGTGGTCTTCCCCACGCCCGCGCGCCCGCCGATGAGCAGTACCTCTGCCGTGTCCATGGCGGGCACCCTGCCACGCACCACCGGGCCGACGCAGGCGGTTTTCTCCGCGCCGCCGCCCCGGTACGGCCGAGGGCCGGAGCCCGCGCGACGGACGCACAACGTCCCGTCACCGGCTCCGGCCCTCCCTGCTCGGCCTTCGGCTCCCGGCCTTCGGTTTTCGCGCCTCGGCGGGGTCCGCTACGCCGCGCCGTTCACGGAGGTGCGGCAGTCCGGGTGGCCCCAGCCGTCCGGGTTCTTCGCGATGGATTCACCCGCGGCGTACGAGCGGCCGCAGCGGCAGCGGCCGGGGAACTTCGCCTTCAGCGTCCGGGACGAGCCGCCCCCGGCACCGCGCGTACGCGTGGCGGCGCCGCCGTTGCGGCGGACCGGCTTGGCGCGGGCGGCGGTGGGCGAGGAGGGCGGCGGTTCCGGGGAGCCCTGGGCGCTGCTCGCGGGCTCCTGGTCGGTCGCGGCGCGGCTCGCGGCGCGGTCGGCGAAGTCGTTGAGCGGGTCACCGTCCACCTGGTGTGCGGGGACGTACTGGAACGTGACGGAGCGGTCGGTCAGCAGTGCGTCGATGCGCACCACCAGCTCCTGGTTGGCGACCGGCTTGCCCGCGGCGGTCTTCCACCCCTTGCGCTTCCAGCCGGGCAACCAGGTCGTGACCGCCTTCATCGCGTACTGCGAGTCCATCCGGATTTCCAGCGGGATCTGCGGGTCGGCGTGGGTCAGCAGCCGCTCCAGAGCGGTCAGCTCGGCGACGTTGTTGGTCGCCGTGCCCAGCGGTCCGGCCTCCCAGACGGCCGGGTCGCCGGCCTCGTCGGCGATGACCCAGGCCCAGCCCGCCGGTCCCGGATTTCCCTTCGACGCCCCGTCACACGCGGCGATTACGCGTTCAGCCATGCCCCGATCATCCCAGGCCGACGGGGTGCCGGGCGCCACGCCCCCGTTCCCGGCGGCCGCCGTGACTCAGTGCGGCGGAGTGGTGGCGGGACGCCAGGACGTCAGCCGGTCGGTGGCGGTGCGGGCGCGCCAGGCGGTGAAGGCGGGATAGCCGCGGACCCCGTCGGCGACGACCGCACGGTAGACCCAGACGCCCGGCAGCGGCTCGCCCTCGGCTGCCGCCGCCTCCTTGATCGCGAGGATCGCGTCCCGCGTCTCCTCGGTCAGCGCCGCGCGCAGCGGCTCGACCAGGTCGGCGGCCCGGGGGCCCGGGTGGTCGTCGGCCAGCCACCACATGTCGATCTGCCAGGTGTCGCCGGACTCCGCCTCGTAGTCCAGGCGCCAGTACAGCCCCTGGTCGGGCAGGTCGAGGGCGTTGGTGAACCGCAACCGGCGTACGCCCGGCAGCTCGGCGCAGGGCGCGAGGGCGGCGAAGCCCCGGGCGGCGGACGGGACCGGGGAGTAGATCTCCAGATCGATGTCCGGTTCGACGACGAGATCCAGCGCCACCGACCCGACCACCACCGGCCGTCCGAGGGGCCGCCAGCGGTCGACCAGGCCGAGCGTGCCGAGGATGTCGAGGGCGGTGGCACGGCGGCGGGCGGCGCGGTCACGGCGGGCGACGGCTTCCGGGGCGGGCATACGCCGAGCCTATGCGGCCGCGTCGCCGACCGTCGCGAGAACCGGAGAGAAGGCCCGGTGGCGGCCCGCGTCCCGGCCGCGGGGCCGCCACCGGTGTATACGGGGCGGTGGCGCGGAGGCCCCGGCCGGGCCCGTCGCGTTCGCCGGTCCGCCCCACCCGCGCGGGCCGCCCGCTCGTGCCCGTACGGGCCTGGTCCGGGCCCGCCCGGAGCGGCGTCCGCTACGGGCGGAAGGTCTCCAACAGGCGGGGTGGTGCGGCCTGTTGCCAGGAGTCGGTCAGGATGTCGCGGAGCTCCGCCTCGTCGTCCAGGGCGGCGAGGCGGACGCGCACCCAGTGGGAGCCGGCCTCGTGCGGCGGGACCCAGAACTTCTCCGGCTCCGCCGCGATCAGCTCCGCGCGCTCGTGCATCGGGCAGCGGACGGCGAACGACGTCTCGTCGTCCGGCACGGTGACGAACATCTTCCCGGCGACCCGAAAGGTCGGCATCCCCCACGCCAGCCGCTCCTCCGTACCGGGGAACGAGAGCGCGATACGGCGTACGTCGTCGGAGTCGGGCGGGGACTGGGCATCGGTCATGGTCCGAGGTTACGAGGGCGGCGCGGAGGTCCGCACGACGGGAGGCCGCCGCCCGCGCGGGTGGCGTACGGGCCCCGGAATCGGTCCAGTTGTGCGCAGGTGGACCGGGCCGCGGCCGCGCGCACCGGCCTAGCGTGACGGCGAACCGGAGAATGGAGCCCCCATGCACCCTCGTCTCGCCGACGATCTCGCCGACCTGCCCGCCCTGCTGGACGCCGCGCGGGAACGCGCCGTGACCTTCCTGGACGGAGTGGCCGAGCGGCCGGTGATCCCGGCCTGGCAGCCGCCGCCGGAGGTCCCGCTGCCGGAGTCCGGGGCGGGGCTGCGGGCGGCGCTGGCGGAGTTCGGTGACCACTGGGAGCCTGGCCTGTCGGGGAGCGCGGGGCCTCGGTACCTGGGGTTCGTGACGGGCGGGGCGACGCCCGCGGCGCTGGCCGGTGACTGGCTGACCGCCACCGCCGACCAGAACTCCAACACCTCGCTGGACGGCACGGGCCAGGTGCTGGAGCGGCGGACGGTGGCCTGGCTGCGGCAGCTGTTCGGTCTGTCGGACGCGCACGCGGGGACGTTCGTGAGCGGGGCGACGATGTCGAACACCGTCGGCCTCGCGGTGGCCCGCGAATGGCTCGGCGAGCGGCGCGGTGTCTCCCCGGCGCGCAGCGGGGTGGCGGCGCTCGGTCCCGTACGGGTGCTGTCGGGGGCCGCGCACGCGAGCGTGACCAAGGGGCTGTCGGTGCTGGGGCTCGGGCACGACGCGCTGGTGGCGGTGGGGACGCTGCCGGGGCGGGAGGCCGTCGATCTCGCGGCGCTGGAGCGGGAGTTGGCCGCGCACGACGGGCCGTGCATCGTGGTGGCGAACGCCGGGACGGTCAACACCGTCGACTTCGACGATCTGACGGCCATCGCCGCGCTGCGCGACCGCTACGGATTCTGGCTGCACGTCGACGCCGCGTTCGGCGCGTTCGCCGCCCTCTCCCCCGCGTCGGCGCCTCTGGTGGCCGGGCTGGATCTGGCGGACTCGGTCTGCGTGGACCTGCACAAGTGGCTCAATGTGCCGTACGACAGCGCGGTGCAGTTCACCCGGCGGCCGGATCTGCAGGCGGAGGTGTTCCGCAGCGCCGCGGCGTACCTGGGGCCGCTGGGCGCGGACCCGGACCTCGTCCATCTGACGCCGGAGAACTCGCACCGGCTGCGGGCGCTCGCCGCGTGGTTCACCCTGCGGGCCTACGGGCGGGAGGGGTACCGGGAGATCGTCGAGCGATGTGTGGCCGGGGCCCGGGCCCTGGGGCGGGCGGTGGAGGCGGCGCCGGAGCTGCGGTTGCTGGCGCCGGTGCGGCTGAACGTCGTCTGCTTCACGCTGGCCGGCGAACCGACGGAGCAGTCGCTGCGGGCGCTCGCGGACGCGGTCTCCCCCGAGGCGTTCATGACGCCGACGGTGTACGACGGCACCCCCGCGCTGCGGGCGGCGTTCAGCAACTGGCGTACCGGTGAGGCGGATGTGGCCCGGATCGCGGCGGCGCTGGAGGCGGCGGCCCGGAAGGTGACGGCCCAGCAGGCGTGAACACACGGCCCCGGGCCCCGGGCGGGCGCCGGGGAGGAGACGTCCGGTCGGCAGGAGGCGCCCGGCCGGCCGGAGGCAGGTGACGAGGCGGGGGCCCGCGGACCGGCGGGCCCCCGCCTCTCGGCAGTTCCCCGCACCGCGGCGAGCCGCCGGGTCCGCGGCGCCCGCCCACCGCGCCCCACGTCGGCGCACAGCCGCGAGCAGCCGGCGGCCGCGGCGAGCCCGGCGCGTCACCTCGTGGACGGCTTCGTCAGTCATGCTCCCGACCGTAACGCCGGGGTCTGACAACGGCGTTCGGCCCGGCGAGGTCGCCGAACGGTGATCGGCGGGTGCCGCGAGCGGCTAGACTTGCTGGATACAAGCAATATGCCGGGTCGGCCGACGTGCGCCGACGCACTTTCGCAAGGATTCATCATGAGCAAGGGGACGGTCCCCCCTGTCGGCCACCCGGACCAGCGGGTCACCGCCGTCTCCGGACTGGACGAGGCCGCCACCGGACTGGGGTCGGAAATCGTGCGGTTCACGCGGCTGATCGCGGCGTGGAAACAGCGCGCGAAGAACGACGCGAGCGCCGCCGACCGGGTGTTGCTGGCCCGGCTGGTGATCGGCGGCGACCGACGGGCGACCGACCTGGCCGCCGACGCGTTCCTGGACCTGTCGACGGTCAGCCGTCAGGTACGGGCGCTGGTCGACCGGGGTCTGGTCGAGCGGCGCCCCGACCCGGACGACGGGCGGGTCACCCTGCTGAGCGCCACCCCGTCCGGCCGGGACACCTTCGAGCACTACCGGCGTCAGCGCGACGCCGAACTGGCCAGGCTGCTGGAGCCATGGACGCCGCAGGACCGGGCGGACCTGATCCGGCTGCTGGGCCGCCTCAACAACGACTTGGTGGAACACCAACACGCGCGACCGTGCTCCGGGGGAGACCAGGGCAGCGCCGCGCAACAGGGAGAGCACCGCGCATGAGCACATCCACCTCCCCACCCACGGCGGGGGCCAAGGCGATACCGGGGACAGGTGTCCTCACCCACCGTCAGATATTGACCATCCTCAGCGGCCTCATGCTGGGGATGTTTCTGGCGGCGCTCGACCAGACCATTGTCAGTACGTCGATCCGGACCATCGCCGACGACCTGCACGGCCTGAGCCAGCAGGCGTGGGCGACCACCGCTTATCTGATCACCTCGACGATCTCGACTCCGCTGTACGGCAAGCTGTCCGACCTGCACGGACGGAAGCCGTACTACCTGACGGCGATCAGCGTCTTCGTCGTCGGCTCGGTGGCCTGCACCTTCTCCACCTCGATGACCGAACTCGCGGCGTTCCGCGCGGTGCAGGGCCTGGGCGCCGGCGGTCTGATGTCGCTGGCGCTGGCCATCATCGGTGACATCGTCCCGCCCCGCGAACGGGCCCGCTACCAGGGCTACATGCTGGGCACCTTCGCCACCTCCAGCGTGGCGGGCCCGCTGATCGGCGGCGCGCTGGCCGGTCAGGAGCATCTGCTGGGGATCACCGGCTGGCGCTGGGTGTTCCTGGTGAACGTGCCGATCGGCATCGTCGCGCTGTTCGTCGTCGCGAAGGTCCTCAACATCCCGCACACCCGGCGCGACCACCGCATCGACTGGTGGGGCGCGCTGACCATCGCGATCGGTGTCGTCCCGCTGCTGCTCGTCGCCGAACAGGGCCGCGAGTGGGGCTGGGGGTCGAACACCTCGATCGCCTGTTATGTCATCGGCGGCCTCGGCATCATCGCGTGGATCTTCGTCGAGCGGTGGATCGGGGACGATGCGCTGATCCCGATGCGGCTCTTCCGCAACAGCACGTTCAGCATGACGAGCCTGCTGTCCGTGCTGATCGGTATGGGGATGTTCGGCGGGATGCTGATGATCCCGCAGTACCTCCAGATCGTGAAGGGCGCGAGCCCCACCCGCTCTGGCCTGGAGATGCTGCCGCTGATGGCGGGCATGCTGATCGCCTCCGTCGCCTGCGGTCAGATCACCGCGAAGACCGGCCGCTACAAGATCTTCCCGATCTTCGGTACGGCGCTGATGGTCGCGGCGATGCTGCTCTTCCACTTCCGGGTCCAGTGGGACACGGCACTGTGGGAGACCATGATCTACATGCTCGTCTTCGGCCTGGGGCTGGGCGGTTGCATGCAGACGCTGGTGCTGGCGGTGCAGAACGCCGTGCCGCCGCGGGACATGGGCGTGGCGACCGCGTCGTCGACGTTCTTCCGGCAGATGGGTGCCACCGCCGGTACCGCGATCTTCCTGTCGGTGCTGTTCAGCACCGTCGGCGACAAGATCGCGGACGCGTTCGGCTCGGCCGTGCGCACCGAGCGTTTCCAGGCGGCGCTGCACGATCCGAAGGTCCTCCAGGACCCGGCCAACAAGCCGGTCCTGGACATGCTCAAGGCGCCCGGGGGCGGCGGGAACTCCTCCGGTGTGCTCAGCGACTCGTCGTTCATCCAGCATCTGGACCCGCGGCTGGCCGAGCCGTTCAAGCGCGGCTTCGCCGACTCGATGCACACGGTCTTCCTGATGGGCGCGATCGTCGTCGCGGTGGCGTTCCTGCTGGTGCTGTTCGTCAAGGAGGTGCCGCTGCGGCAGATCTCCGGTCTGCAGGCGCGCGCCCAGGCCGACGCGGAGGCCGCCGGAGCCGCCGGTGAGGCCGGTGCGGACGCGGGCGCCGTGGCGCAGGCCGAGGTCACCACCGCGGAGGCGGCGCCGGCCGAGGCCGTGCCGCCCGCGCCCGTGGACCTGTCGGGCCCCGGTGTCACCGGCACCGTGCACGACGGCGGCGGCGCCCCGGTGGCGCAGGCCGTGGTCACGCTGATCGATGTCGGCGGACGGCAGTTGGGCCGGACCGCCACCGGGGACGACGGCCGCTTCGCGCTGGCCGCGCCGGGCGCCGGGACGTATGTCCTGATCGGCTCGGCGGGTGCTCGGCAGCCGCAGGCGGCGACGGTCGTGGTGGCGGATGAGCCGGTGCGGTTCGACATGGCGCTCGGCGGTGCGGCCGGGCTCTCCGGCGAGGTCGTCGCGGATCTGGACAGCGCTCCGCTGCCGGGCGCGCTGGTCGTCGCCACGGATGTCCGCGGTGAGGTCGTGGCGTCCGGTATCGCCGGTGCGGACGGCGGCTTCGCCTTCGGGGAACTGGCGCAGGGCGGATACACCCTCGCGGTCAGCGCCGAGGGCCACCGCCCGGCCGCCCTCCCGGTGGAGGTCACCTCCGGCGGCCGCAACCGCTACGAGATCCGGCTGACGCCCGGCGCCCGCATCCGGGGCACGGTGCGGTCCGCGCACCACGGGCCGCTGGGCGACGCCCGGGTGACGCTGCTGGACCCGGCGGGCAACGTCGTGGGGACGGCGACGACCGGCGGTGACGGCGCATACGTCTTCACCGACCTCGACCAGGGCACCTACACGGTGATCGCCAGCGGCTATCCGCCGGTCGCCACGCCGCTGCGGGTGGACACCGACGGACACACCGAGTTGGACATCGACCTCGGTCACGACACGGTCGGCTGACCGGTCGCCGACGGGACTCCGGGCCCGGCTCCTGCTCCAGGGGCCGGGCCCGTTCCTGTCCGCGGCCCGCCGCCCACGCCGCGCCGCGCGGCAGCGCCCCTCCGGTGCGCTTTCACGCTCCGTACCCCTCCACCGACACGCAGAGCACACGAAACCCACCCCAAACACCCACCCTTTGTGGCCATTAAGTCACTCTCTGTGTAACGTCGAAGGGTGACCTCCGAGTTCCGGTCCGGTGCGGTCGGTCACCACTTGTCAGTCATCCGTCGTCTGTCGCGGCCTCCCGCACGGTGCGGGAGGTCTTACGAGTTCCCGTGGAGGGCATATGAAGAGCGGCATCGTGAAGTGGTTCAACGCGGAGAAGGGGTACGGCTTCATCCAGCAGGACGGCGGCGGCCCCGACGTCTTCGCCCATTACTCCCACATCAACGCCACCGGTTTCCGGGAGCTGCGGGAGGGCCAGCTCGTCTCCTTCGACGTCACCGAGGGCCACAAGGGCCCGCAGGCCGAGAACATCGTGGTCAACACTGTCGACGCCTGATCCGCCGCCCGGCCCCTCCTCTCCAGGGCCCGTCGCCGCCCCGCTCCCGGGAGGAGCGGGGCGGATCCGCGTCGGGCGGCGCGCCGGTCCGGCCGTCAGCCGGCCGTGAACTGCGCGAGGTACTCCTCGTACGGCTCGATCCCGGCCTCGGCGCGCAGCGCGTCGACGCGGTCGGGCTCCGCACAGGGCCAGGGCACCGGCGCCCCGTCACGGACCCCGGCGATCTGGGTGGCGCAGAGCTGCTCGCGCCCCTCGTTCACCCGCACCCGGTCACGTAGGAAAGCCAGTTCCCGGGGCCCGGCGGCGCCATCGGCCACCGCCTGTTCCAGCAGCTCCAGCGCCCGGCGCTGCACATCGAGCTGGCGGTCCGCGTGCTGCGCCAGCAGCCAGGCGGCGCGGGCGGCCGCCGGACCGACCCGGTCCGCGGTGGGCCAGCCGAACTCGTCCATGATGCGGCGCAGCCGGTCCCCGTGCTCCGCGGTGAGACGGTGCCAGGCCAGCCGTTCGGCGGGGTCCTCGCTGTTGGCGCACGGTCCGGTCCGTGCGTCGTCCTCGGCCATGGCGATCAGTTCGGCACGCAGCTCGTCGACGGGGGAAGAAGGCATGGGCGTAAAGCTCCTCGGGCTGGGTGATCACGGTGACGGCGCGCTCGTACGCGCCGGGCACGGCACACCGCGCCGACGGGTGCGCGGCGGCCTGCGGTGGCCGGCCGCGATCGTGGCGTGAGGGTGGCGGTGGTGGCACCACGCTACGGGCGCGACCGGCGGCAAAGATCACCTTCGGGGACGGTGACAGCGGCCCCCACCGCCGGAGAGACTGGAGAAGTCCCGCCGGGCCCGCCGCATTTCGGCGCCGCTGCCGGGGACACCCCGCGCACCGTCAACCGCGCGCTCCCCCGCCGCACGCCCCCGCCCCCGTTCTCCGTACGGCCCCGGCCGCCTCGACGCGCTCGGCCGGTGGCGTGCGATGGAAGAATGCGGTTCCACGGCCCAGGGAAAGGTGAGCAGGGTGGAATCTCCAGTTCCGAGCGTGCTGTGCGATGTCGGCGCGCTCGCCGCGGACGCCTCGGGCGGTGCCGCGGTGCGGTGGAAGCTGGCCGAGTCCGGGCGCCAGCTCGACGCCAATGTCGTCCATCTGACGGCCGGGCAGCGCGTGGCCGCCCACACCGAACCGGATCTGGACGTTCTCCTCCTCGTCCTGGCCGGGGACGGCACCCTGGAGTCCGCCGGTCCGGACGAGCCGCTGGCCGCGGGCGGGCTGGTGTGGCTGCCGCACGGCTCCACCCGCGCCCTCGTGGCGGGCGCGGCGGGCCTGTCGTACCTCACCGTGCACCGCCGCCGCCCCGGGATGCGGATCGGCAGCCGCCCCCCGAGCGCGGCAGGCCCGGCCACCGGCTGACACCGGCGCCGGGTCAGGGCGTGGCGGTGTGGTCGGGGTGGCCGTGGGTGCGGCGGATCTCCTTGAGTTCTGCTTCGTTGAGGTGTTCGCGGCCTGCGACGAGCTCGCCGCGTACCTGCGCCTCGATCGCGGTGAAGGGCCGGTAGTAGGTGGCGTTGAACTCCTCGACCACCTGGAACGTCCAGCGGCCCGGGAGGACGTTCCGGCCGACGATCTCGCGCTCGACGAGATCGGCCAGTTCGAGGTGGCCGGCCGCCCGCAGCTGGTGGACGCTCTCCCCCACCGTGCGGTCGGCGCCTCCGGTGAGCTGGTGGAAGGCGTAGAGATGGCCGCGGGCCCGTTCGACGGTCTCCAGGGCTTCCGAGAGGGTGCCCAGCGCCCGGACCGTGGCGTCGCCGACCCCCTCGGGCCTGCGGTGGGCGGCGTCCGGGCCGGGCCGGTCGGCGTCGTGCGGTGCGGAGTGACTGCTCATGTTCCTCCTGTGCCCCGGAATCCGGCGGCTGTCCGCACGGGTACGGCCACCGGAGTGAACGCCGCCGTTCCCAGGGGCGCCGGGCCGCCCTGCGGCGACCGGCCGCCGGTGCCAGACTTGAGGAACTGCGCCCGGCCGCCGGCCGGTGCCCCCGTCACCCGAGGGGGAATTCATGACCTGGGCTTCCTGGACCACCGTCGGCATCCATGCACGGCCGGGCACCGTCCACACCGTGGAGGGGCGTGACCTCAACGGCGATGTGACCATCCATACGACCTGGTCGGAGAAGCAGGCGGATGTGACGGTGCAGTACACCGGTTCCGCGGACTGGTTCACGATGGTCGGCAGTCCCGTCCCCTGTTTCTCCGAGGAGGACAGCCGCAGCTTCCACCAGGCGGTGGTGGAGGCGGTGCGCGGCGGCGAGGACGCGGAGCGGGAGTTGCAGCGGCTCTTCGAGCGGCAGCGGTAGCGTCCGCACCGTACCGCCCGGTCGGTCCGGCCGGGCGGTACGGCGCGCCCGGGGCCGGTGGCCGCTGCCCGCGCCGCCCGGGCCCCGCCTCGTACCGCCTCCGTTCCCGGCCGTCCTCGGTGTTCCGTCCCCGTGGGGCGCGCGCGGCCTCTACCGTCCCTGGGGAGCGACGACTTCGGGCCCGCCGGGCCGGTCGCGGGACGAGAGAGGGCTGCCATGGCGCCGACGCGTACGGAGCACGACTTCCTTGTGGTGGGAGCCGGTTCGGCCGGGAGTGTGCTGACCCGCAGACTGCTGGACCAGGGGTACTCCGTGCAGGTGCTGGAGGCCGGGCCGCCGGACGACGACGCACTGGTGCACAGTCCGCAGGGGTGGCCCGCGCTGCTCGGGTCGGCGCTGGACTGGGCAGCGGTGTCCGTCCCGCAGCGGCACGCCGGCAACCGGAGGCTGGCCTGGCCGCGCGGGAAGGTGCTCGGCGGCTCCAGCTCCCTCAACGGCATGATCTACATGCGCGGACACCGCAGCGACTACGACGGTTGGGCCGCCGACGGCTGCCCGGGATGGGACTGGGACAGCGTGCTGCCGCTGTTCAAACGGTCCGAGGACCATGTGGACGGCGCGGGTGACTGGCACGGCGCGGGCGGGCCGCTGCCGGTCGGCCGGATCACCGAACCGCACCCGACGGCCGCCGCGTTCGTCGAGGCGGCGGCCGGTCTCGGCCACCCCGTCACGGACGACTTCAACGGCGCGCGGATGACCGGCGTCGGCTACAACCACGTCACGGTCCGCGGCGGGCTGCGGATGAGCGCCTGGCAGAGCTTTGCCGCGCCCGTCCTGGGCAGCCCGGATCTGACGGTGACGACCGGTGCGCGGGTGCACCGGGTGGTGCTGGAGAAGGGCCGGGCCGTCGGCGTGGAGTACGCGGCCGACGGGCGGCTGCACCGGGCGCGCGCCGCGCGGGAGGTGCTGCTCTGCGGCGGGGTGCTCGGGTCGCCGCAGACGCTGCTGCACTCCGGCATCGGCCCGGCGGACGCACTGGGCGCGGTCGGGGTGGAGGCGGTGGTGGACCTGCCGGGCGTGGGGGCCAACCTCCACGACCATCTGCTGGTGAGCAACGTCTACGAGGCCACCGGGCCGCTGCCGGCCGGTACCGCGAACCTGCTGGAGGCGCAGCTGTTCGCCTCGTCCGACCCGACGCTGCCCGGGCCCGACCTCCAGCCGCTCTTCATGCACCTGGTGTATCCGGCGGAGTCCTATCCGGCGCCCGAACACGGTTACACGATCGCGCCGGGGCTCGTCCGGCCCCGCTCGCGCGGCACGCTGCGGTTGGCCTCCGCGGACCCGGAGGCGGTGCCGCTGATCGATCCGAACGTCCTGGACGATCCGTACGACCTGGAGGCGCTGGTCGATGCGGTGGAGCTGAGCCGGGAGATCGGCGGGCAGCGGGCGTTCGACGTCTGGCGCAAGGCGGAGGTGGCGCCGGGGCCGGAGGCCCGTACCCGGGACGACCTGCGGGCCTATGTGCGGCGGGCGGTGGGGACGTACCACCACCAGGTGGGCACCTGCCGGATGGGGCGGGGCGCGGAGGCGGTGGTCGATCCGTCGCTGCGGGTGTACGGCGTGGCGGGGCTGCGGGTGGCGGACGCGTCGGTGATGCCGTCGGTGCCGTCCGGGAACACCAACGCCCCCACGATCATGGTCGGGGAGAAGGCGGCGGAGATGATCCTCGCGGACGCGGGCTGAGGCGGCGGTCCGGCGGCGCGCGGTACGACCCGCCGGGCGCAGGCGGTTCCGGACCCGCCGGGGAGGTGCGGGTCCGGTGCGTCGCGGTGTGCCGGACCGGCCCGTACGGCGCTCCGGTCCGCACGTCCGCCCGGCGCCGTGCGGCCACGGTGCCGGGCGGGCGGGGCTCAGCCTTCGTGGCCCCGGAGGTCCTTGATGCGGCGGATCTTGCCGACCGAGCGCTCCAGGGTCTCCGGGGCGACGATCGTCACCTCGACCGTGACGCCGACGCCGTCCTTGACGCCCTTGGCGATCTGCGCGGCGGCCGCGGTGCATGCCTCGGGGGTGGCGTCCGGCCGGGCCTCGACGAGGACGGCCATGTGGTCCATCCGGCCGCGGCGGCTGAGTCGTATCTGGAAGTGCGGGGCGACGCCGGGGGCGGCGAGGACGATCTCCTCGATCTGGCTGGGGAAGACGTTGACCCCGCGCAGGATGATCATGTCGTCGCAGCGGCCGGTGATCTTCTCAATGCGGCGGAAGGCCGGGCGGGCGGTGCCGGGCAGCAGGCGGGTCAGGTCGTGGGTGCGGTAGCGGATGATCGGCAGCGCCTCCTTGGTCAGGGAGGTGAAGGTCAGCTCGCCGTCGCCGCCGTCGGGCACCGGTTCACCGGTGACGGGGTCGACGATCTCCGGGTAGAAGTGGTCCTCCCAGACGTGCAGACCGTCCTTGGTCTCGACACACTCCTGGGCGATGCCGGGGCCGCAGACCTCGGAGAGGCCGTAGATGTCGACGGCGTGGAGGTCCATCCGCTCCTCGATCTCGCGCCGCATGCCCTCCGTCCACGGCTCGGCGCCGAAGACTCCGACGCGCAGCGAGGTGGTGCGCGGATCGATGCCCTGCCGCTCGAACTCGTCGAGGAGGGTGAGCATGTAGGACGGGGTGACCATGATGATATCGGGGCGGAAGTCCTGGATGATCTGCACCTGACGGGCGGTCATCCCGCCGGATGCCGGGATGACCGTACAGCCGGCCCGCTCGGCGCCGTAGTGGGCGCCGAGACCGCCGGTGAAGAGGCCGTAGCCGTAGGAGATGTGGACCTTGTCGCCGGGGCGGGCGCCCGCGGCGCGCAGGGAGCGGGCGACGACGTCGGACCACATGGAGAGGTCGTTGTCGGTGTAGCCGACGACGGTGGGGCGGCCGGTGGTGCCGCTGGAGGCGTGGACGCGGCGCACCCGGTCCATCGGGACGGCGAACATCCCGAAGGGGTAGGTGTCCCGCAGGTCCGCCTTGGTGGTGAACGGGAAGCGGGTCAGGTCCTCCAGGGTGCGGCAGTCCTCGGGGCGGACCCCGGCGCGGTCGAACTTGGTGCGGTACAGCTCGACGTTGTCGTACGCGTGGCGCAGCGTCGCGCGCAGCCGGCGGAGCTGGACGGCGCGCAGCTCCTCGCGGGTCATCCGCTCGCCGTCGTCCAGCAGGGCGTCCGGCAGGGGCTCCCCGAGACGGGGGCTGTCGGTGGCCCGGGCCGTCGGTTCGCTGCTCATCGCGGCTCCTTCGTCGTCGTTCTGCGGATGCTGCGGCTGCGGCCGCGGAATTCCGCGATCACCTCGTCACCACGGCGGATGGTCACGTCGTAGAGGCCGCTGCGGCCGAAGCGGGTGCGTTCGACCGCGGTCGCGTGCAGGACGTCGCCTTCGTGCGCGGGGGCGATGAAGTCGATGTCGGCGGCGGCCGCGACGGTGACCGGGCCGTGGCTGTTGCAGGCGCAGGCGAACGCGGTGTCGGCGAGCAGGAAGAGACAGCCCCCGTGTGCGGTGCCGTGGCCGTTGACCATCGTCGCGGTCACCGTCATCCGCAGCAGGGCGTGCCCTTCGCCGTGCGTCAGCAATTCGATACCCATGGCGCGGGACGCCTGGTCCGCGGCGAGCATGCGCTCGACCGGGCCGGGGGCGGCGTCAGCGGTCTGCCTCACCTGTCCACAGCTCCTCTCCGCATCTTGTGTACCGACCGAACATTCGGTTAGCGTGCGGCCCAGTCAAATAATCAAGCATCAGCACTGCCTGTCAAGAGGTGGAACGCATGCCCCAGTACGCCCCGGGAAGCCCCGGCTCCCCCGCCCGCCGCCGCCCGCCGCAGGGGCCGGCCGCGGCCGCCGCGCACCGCGTGCCGGGAGCGGTGCGCCTCCCGGGCGGCGCCCGCTGTGCGAAGGAGGCCGGCCGTGGCTGACGAGGTCTATCTCATCGACGGTGCCCGCACCCCGCAGGGCCGCTTCGGCGGCGCGCTGTCCTCCGTGCGGCCGGACGATCTCGCGGCCCTGGTGGTCGGCGAGGCGGTGCGGCGCGCGGGGATACCGGGCGAGGCGGTGGACGAGGTGATCCTCGGCGCCGCCAATCAGGCGGGCGAGGACAACCGCAACGTGGCGCGGATGGCCGTGCTGCTGGCGGGTCTGCCGCACACGGTGCCCGGCCACACCGTCAACCGGCTGTGCGCCTCGGGGCTGACCGCGGTCGCCTCCGCGGCCCAGGCGGTGCGGGCGGGCGAGGCCGAGCTGGTCGTGGCGGGCGGCCTGGAGTCGATGACCCGCGCCCCGTGGGTCATGGAGAAGCCGGGGACGCCGTGGGCGAAGCCCGGCGAGATCCGGGACACCTCCCTGGGCTGGCGGTTCACCAATCCGCGCTTCGCGGCGGCCGATCGTGCGGTGGCGGCGGACGCGGGGCCCGAGGAGATGCGGGTGACGCTGTCGATGGGCGAGACGGCGGAGGAGGTCGCACGGCTCGACGCCATCGACCGCACCGCGTCCGACGCCTTCGCGCTGCGCAGCCACCGGCGGGCGGTCGCCGCCCAGGAGGCGGGCCGCTTCGACCGGGAGATCGTGCCGGTGGAGACGGCGGACGGTGTGGTGACGCGGGACGAGGGACCGCGCCCGTCGACGACGGCGGAGAAGCTCGCGGCGCTGCGTCCGCTCTTCCGCGCCGGGGGCGTGGTGACGGCCGGTTCCGCCTCGCCGCTCTCGGACGGCGCGGCCGCGCTGGTGGTGGCGGGCGCCGCCGCCGTCGAGCGGTACGGGCTGACGCCGCGCGCCCGGATCGTCACCTCGGCGGCGGCCGGGGTGGCGCCGCAGCTGATGGGCCTGGGCCCGGTGCCGGCCACCGAGAAGGCGCTGGCCCGGACGGGGTGGCGGACGGCGCAGCTGGACGCGGTCGAGCTGAACGAGGCGTTCGCCGCGCAGGCGCTGGCGGTGATCCGGCGGCTGGAGCTGGACGAGGCGCGGGTCAACGCGGACGGCGGGGCGCTGGCGCTGGGCCATCCGCTGGGGTGCTCGGGCGCCCGGATCCTGCTGACGCTGCTGGGGCGGCTGGAGCGGGAGGGCGCCCGGCGCGGGCTCGCCACGCTGTGCGTGGGCGTCGGCCAGGGCGTGGCGATGCTCGTGGAGCGGGTGTGAGCGGCGTACGAAAAGGCCCCGGGCAGGCCCGGGTGACACAGGGTGCGGAGCTAAGGAGACGGGCATGACCAGCACAGCTGCCGAGGCATCGGCGCCGGACGTCGTCGGGGTGATCGGCGGCGGCCGGATGGGCGCGGGGATCGCGCAGTCGTTCGCGGCCGCCGGGGCGTCGGTGACGGTCGTGGAGAGCGACGAGCGGGCGGCGGCCGCCGCCGTGGAGCGGGTCGCCACGGGGCTGCGGCGCGCCGCCGAGCGCGGCAAGCTCGCGGAGCCGGTCGAGGAGGTGCTCGGCCGGGTGGCCACCGTGGCGTCGGTCGGGGCGCTGCCGCCGGAGGCCGCGCTGGTCGTCGAGGCGGTGCCGGAGGACGCGCGGCTCAAGGCGGAGGTGCTGGCCGCCGCGGAGCGGGCGGTCGGCGCGGGGGCGGTGCTGGCCACCAACACCTCCTCCCTGCCGGTCACCGAGCTGGCGGCGGCGCTCGACCGCCCCGGCCGCTTCCTGGGCATGCACTTCTTCAATCCCGTTCCGGCCTCCGCGCTGGTGGAGATCGTCGTCGGCCCGGCCACCGAGGAGGCGACGGTCGAGCGGGCGCTGGGCTGGACGCGGGCACTGGGCAAGAAGGACGTCGTGGTCAAGGACTCCCCCGGGTTCGCCAGCAGCCGCCTGGGGGTGGCGCTGGGCCTGGAGGCGATCCGGATGGTGGAGGAGGGCGTGGCCGCCCCGGAAGCCATCGACGATGCGATGACGCTCGGCTACCGCCACCCGATGGGGCCGCTGCGTCTGACGGACCTGGTCGGGCTGGATGTCCGGCTGGCCATCGCCGAGCATCTGCACGCCACCCTCGGCGAGCGCTTCGCCCCGCCGGAGCTGCTGCGCGCCAAGGTGGCGCGGGGCGAGCTGGGGCGGAAGGCGGGCCAGGGGTTCTACAGCTGGGAGTGACGGGCGGCCCGCGGGCGCCGGGGCCGTCCGGCCCGTACGGCTGCGGGCGGCTCCGGGGAGGCCGGGCGTCCGGCTCGTCCGGCGCCGGCGCCCACGGCGGGCCCGGCGTCCGCCGCCTCCCCCGCCAAGGGCTTGCCCGCGCCGGGGAAACTCGTCAGAATATGAACCGAACGAATGGTCGGTAGGGAAGTTGGTATCGATGACCACGACAGACTCCGCCCCGTCGGCCACCGGCGGCGCCGAGCAGGAGCTGCAGGAGCGGTTCGACACCTCGATCGCCAAGGACCGGCGCATCGAGCCCCGCGACTGGATGCCCGACGGTTACCGCAAGACCCTGGTCCGGCAGATCGCGCAGCACGCGCACTCCGAGATCATCGGGATGCAGCCCGAGGGTGCATGGATCACCCGGGCGCCCTCGCTGCGCCGCAAGGCGATCCTCTTCGCCAAGGTCCAGGACGAGGCGGGGCACGGCCTGTATCTGTACTCCGCGGCCGAGACGCTGGGCGCCGAGCGCACCGAGCTGACCGAGCGGCTGATCTCGGGCCGCCAGAAGTACTCCTCGATCTTCAACTACCCCACGCCGACCTTCGCCGACGTCGGCGTCATCGGCTGGTTCGTGGACGGCGCCGCGATCTGCAACCAGGTGCCGCTGTGCCGCAGTTCGTACGGCCCCTACGCCCGTGCGATGGTGCGGATCTGCAAGGAGGAGTCGTTCCACCAGCGGCAGGGCTACGAGCTGCTGATGACGATGATGCGCGGCACCGAGGAGCAGCGGCAGATGGTCCAGGACGCGGTGGACCGCTGGTGGTGGCCGTCGCTGATGATGTTCGGCCCGCCCGACGGCGACTCCCCCAACTCCGCGGCCTCGATGGCCTGGAAGATCAAGCGGCACACCAACGACGAGCTGCGCAGCCGGTTCGTCGACATGACCGTCCCGCAGGCGGAGCGGCTCGGCGTGACCCTGCCCGACCCCGAGCTGCGCTGGAACCCCGAGCGCGGACGCCATGACTTCGGCACCCCCGACTGGTCCGAACTCCAGCGCGTCATCAAGGGTGACGGGCCCTGCAACGCCGAGCGGATGACACGCCGCCGGACGGCACACGAGGACGGCGCCTGGGTGCGCGAGGCGGCCACCGCCCACGCGGCCAAGCAGGCGGCCCGCGGCCCGCGCGGGTCCCACACCGAGGAAGGAACGGCGGCATGAGCGACACCGACGACCCGAAGGCCGGCTGGCCGCTGTACGAGGTGTTCATCCGCGGCAAGCGCGGTCTCAACCACGTCCACGTCGGCTCGCTGCACGCCGCCGACGACCGGATGGCCCTCACCCACGCCCGCGATCTGTACACCCGGCGCAACGAGGGGGTCAGCATCTGGGTGGTCCCCTCCTCCCACATCACGGCCTCCACCCGCGACGAGAAGGACCCGTTCTTCGCGCCCAGCGCCGACAAGATCTACCGCCATCCCACCTTCTACGACATACCCGATGACGTCCCGCACATCTGAGGCCGGAGAGGAGCTGGACATGGCCGACACCGACGACGACCACATCTACCTGTCCCTGGCCGAGGAGCACGGCGACGGCGACGCCCGCTGGGCGTTCGGCACCGGCTTCGAGGACCCGCTGCACGGCGTGGAGACGGCCGTGCCCGCCGGGGTGGACGCGGCGCACCTCGCCGCCGACTGCGCGGCCCTCGCCGACGACGCGCTGGTCGGCGCGCAGCGGCTGGCCGAATGGTGCACCCGCGCCCCGGAGCTGGAGGAGGAGGTGGCGCTCGCCAACATCGGTCTCGACCTGCTGGGTCAGGCCCGGCTGCTCTACACCCGCGCAGGGCAGGCCGACGGCTCCGGCCGGGCCGAGGACTCCTTCGCCTACTTCCGCGACGCCGACGCCTTCCGCAGCCTCCGGCTGGCCGAACTCCCCAACGGCGACTTCGCGTTCTCCGTCGTACGGCTGCTGTGGCTGTCGAGCTGGCGGCTCGCGCTCTTCACCCGGCTCGCGCACGGCACGCCGGACCCGGTGGTGGCCGCCGTCGCCGACAAGGGCGTCAAGGAGCTGACGTACCACCGTCAGTACGCCGCGGACTGGGCGGTGCGGCTGGGCGACGGCACCGAGGAGTCGCACCGCCGGATGGGCGCGGCGCTCGCCGCGATCGCCCCGTACACCGGTGAGCTGTTCACCGGCGCCCCCGTGTGCGGGGTCGCCCCGGCGGACCTCCGGGACGAGGTGACCGGCGTGCTGCGGCAGGTCTGTGACGCGGCGGGGCTGGAGCTGCCGGACGCGGAGCCGCTGCCCGGCAGCGGCCGCGACGGAGACCATACCGACCATCTGGCGCCGCTGCTGGAGGAGTTGCAGAGCGTGGCGCGGGCCCATCCGGAGGGAGTGTGGTGACCATGGCGACCGTCACCGGTCTCGACACCGCGCTGGCCCGGCGGGTCGCGGCGGAGGTGCCGGACCCGGAGCTGCCGATGCTGACCCTCGCCGATCTCGGGGTGCTGCGGGGCGTGGAGGTCGCCGCGGACGGCGCGGTCACGGCCACGCTCACGCCGACGTACTCGGGGTGCCCGGCGATGGCGGAGATGCGCGCCGCGGTCGCGGCACGGCTGCGGGCCGCCGGGTTCCCCGAGGTCACGATCCGTACGGCCCTGGAGCCGGCGTGGACCACCGACTGGATCACCGCCGAGGGCCGCCGCAAGCTCGCCGAGCACGGCATCGCCCCGCCGGGGCCCGCGCCCCGGCGCACCTCGGGGCCGGTTCCGCTGGAGCTGTCCGGGGTGCGGCGCGCGGTGCGGTGCCCGCACTGCGGATCGGCTCAGACCCGGGAGACCTCCCGTTTCGGCGCGACCTCCTGCAAGTCCCTGTGGCGGTGCGGGAGCTGCCGCGAGCCTTTCGAGTACGTCAAGGAGATCTGATGGCCCCGACCTCGTCCGAGCTGACCGAGGCGACGCCGCCGGAGGCGCCGGCGGCCGAGCGGCCCGGCGCCCTCCCGCGGCGGCGGCGCCCCGTCTTCCACCGGCTGCGTGTCGCGGAGGTCGAGCCGCTGTGCGACGACGCCGCGGCGATCGGCTTCGAGGTGCCCGAGGAGCTGGCGGCGGAGTTCGCGTTCCGTCCCGGTCAGTCGCTGACGCTGCGCCGGGAGGTCGAGGGGCGCGACGAGCGGCGCTCGTACTCGATCTGCGCGCCGGTGGGCTCCCGTCCGCGGATCGGGGTGCGGGTGGTGCCCGGCGGGCTGTTCTCCTCGTGGCTGGTGCACGAGGTCCGGCCCGGGGACACCGTCGAGGTGATGGCGCCGACGGGCGCGTTCACCCCGGATCTGGCGCACCCCGGCCACCATGTGCTGATCGCGGCGGGCTCCGGTATCACTCCGATGGTCTCGATCGCGGAGTCGGTGCTCGCCGCCGACGACCGCTCGCAGGTCACCCTCTTCTACGGCAACCGCCGGACGGATTCGGTGATGTTCGCCGATGAGCTGGCCGATCTGAAGGATCTGCATCCGGCGCGGTTCCAGCTGGGCCATGTGCTCTCCCGGGAGCCCCGCGAGGCGGAGCTGCTGTCGGGCCGGCTGGACGCGGAGCGGCTGGCCGCGCTGATCGGCGGGCTGGTGGACGTCCCGTCGGCCGACCACTGGTGGCTGTGCGGTCCGCACGGCATGGTCCGCGACGCCCAGCGGGTGCTGGCGGATCTCGGGGTCCCCGGGGAGCGGGTCCACCAGGAGCTGTTCTTCGCCGACGACGAGCCGATCCGTGCGGTCCGCCACGAGGACGCGCCCGCCGAGGGCCCGGTCAGCCGGGTCACGCTGGTCCTGGACGGCCGCTCCACCACCGCCCCGCTCCCCCGCGACACCACGATCCTGGACGGCGCCGCGCGGGTCCGCCCGGACACCCCGTTCGCCTGCAAGGGCGGGGTCTGCGGCACCTGCCGGGCGCTGGTCACCGACGGCACGGCGGACATGCGGCGCAATTACGCGCTGGAGGAGGCCGAGGTGTCCGCCGGGTACGTCCTGACCTGCCAGAGCTTCCCGGTGTCCGAGGAGCTGACGGTCGACTTCGACAGCTGAGGCGCGCACTGCGACGGGCCGGGGACGGCGGGCCACCCGCCGTCCCCGGCCCCTCCCTGTGCCCCTTCGGGGCGCCACGTCCGGTGGGCACATGCCGGAAGCGGCGGATCCGGCCACCCTGGAAGGGAGAGAGTGCGTCGCTCCGCCGGGAGGACGCCGTCCGGAAGGGAGTGCCGTGATGCAGAGCCGTACACGAGGCGGCCCCAGGCGCCGGGGAGCGGTGCGGTCGCGGCCGGGTGGCCCCGCCGCCGGATGCGGAGCGGCGCCGTGACGGGGGCGACCGCCGCGGCGGGCACCGTGACGGTCGGGCTGGACGGGAGCGCCGAGTCGCTGGCGGCCGTGGTGTGGGCGGCGGACGAGGCCGAGGTACGCGGCGCACGGCTGCGACTGGTGCACGCCTGGACGATGCTCGCGCCGGAGCAGCCGGAGCCGGGCGCGGAAGCGGCCGCGGAGGCTCCGGGGCCGGAACCCCGGCAGCCGGCCGGGGCGTCGCTGCGCCGGATCCGCCCGGGCCGGAAGTCCCGGGCGGCGGAGCAGAACAAGTGGTCCCACCGGATCGTCGACCAGGCACGCGCCGCGGTGCAGACCCGCCACCCGGATCTTCCGGTGGACGAGGAGCTGGTGCCGGGCGACCCGCTGGAGACGCTGTCCGGGGCGGCGGACCGTTCGGACCTGCTGGTGCTCGGCTCCCGGAATCTGGGCCCGGTGGCCCGGTATGTGCTGGGCGATGTGGCGTTGAAGCTGGTGACGCGGGTGAATGTGCCGACGGTGCTGGTCCGGGCCCGGCAGGGCGCCGCCGGGGACGGGCGGAAGGGCGACGTGGTGGTCGGGGTGAGCCTGCACGAGCCCTGCGCGGCGATGTTGGACTTCGCCTTCGCGACCGCCGCCCGGCGCGGTGTCACCCTGCGCGCGGTGCACGGGCGGCATCTGCCCGCGCACGCCTACAACCGGGGCGGCGGGGTGGAGCCGTACGTGGTGGAGCAGACCGCGCAGGACGCCCGGAAGGAACTGGCCGAGGCGCTGCGGCCCTGGCGGTCGCGGTATCCCGCGGTGCAGGTGGCGGAGCGGGTGGATCTGGAGAGCCCGGCGCAGGCGCTGCTGGACGAGGCCGGGCGGGCCGGGCTGCTGGTCGTCGGCCGCCGCCACCGCCGGCCCCGAATCCCGTCGCGGATCGGCCACCTCTGCCAGGCGGCGCTGCACCACGCGCCGTGCCCGGTGGCGGTCGTCCCGCACGAGTGATGTCACCCGGCCGGGCGCGCACCCCACCGTCGTCCGGCGGATGATCCGAGAAGCGGAGGTGCGTCATGACGCGAACCACCGAATGGACGGTGCGGATCGTGGTCTTCGAGGAGGACGGGACGACGAAGGCGCGGGCGGTGCTCGACACCGGCTCGGCCACGCTCACGGGCCGGGGCGCGGCCCACTGCAACCCCGAGGACGTGGACATCCCCGAGATCGGCGACGAGCTGGCGTCCGGGCGGGCCCTGAAGGACCTCGCCGGACGGCTGCTGCGGGAGGCCGACCGGGATCTGGCCGGAGTCGGGGCACCACCTCCCCCGGCCCGCCGCCCGACGGTGTACGGGTGGGCGGATGCGTCGGCCTGAGCGGTAGGGGCGGAGAGCTTCCCGGAGGGACGGCATCCCTGCCGGTCACCGCCGTATCGGGGCCGGCCCGTGCCCCCGCGCCCGCGCCGTACACGGCTCCCGCACGGCGCGGACTCCGCGCTCGTACACGGTTCGGACACCTCCGGCGGTGCGGCGCGGAAGGGCGGCGGGGCCGTTCGGGGGATCCGGGCGGGGCGGTGGTGTGCGACCGTCGGCCGTGGGGGGCCGGGCGACGTGGGCGAGGTGGACCATGCGGGGCGCGGGGCGCTTCGGGCGGGTGCGGCGGGGACCGCTGCGGCGCGGGACGGATGTCGCGGAGTTCTGGTTGGCGCCGGTGACCGCGGTGCTGATCGCGGTGGGTGCCCCGGCCGCGGGCGTCGCGGCGGCGTACGCGGTGCAGGCCCGGGCCCCGCTCGCCCGGGGTACGCAGAGCGTCCGGGCGGTGCTGATCGAGGATCCCCCGGCACGTATCGGGGTGGATGCGGCGGCCGTCGCGGGGGTGCGGGTCTCCACGGCGGTGCGGTGGACCGCGCCCGACGGTTCGGTCCACCGCGGCCGGGTCGCGGTTCCGGCCTCGGCGCGGGCGGGGGCGCACACCACGGCCCGGCTGGACGGTTCGGGCCGATTGCTGCACGGCCCGGCGGACCCGGCGCGGGCGGCGGCGGAGAGCATCGCCGTGGGGGTGATGACCGCCGCGTCCGGCGCGCTGCTGCTCCTCGGGGCGGCGCGCGGTGTCCGGCTGCTGCTGGACCGGCGGCGCGATGCGCAGTGGGAGCGCGGGTGGGAGCGGGTCGGCCCGGAGTGGGGCGGGGCACCGGAGTGAGCTGCTGCGGGCGGGCCACCCGTTCGGCGGGGCCTACGGGCGGAGGGCGGGCGGGCCGTGGGGTCCGCCCGCCCTCCGTACCGGTCGGGTCATCCGGTGCCGGGCCGGTTCAGGACGCCTTCTTGGACGAGGAGAGGTGGGCGAAGACCACGACGTTGGCCGTGTAGTCCTTGGCGGCCTTGTCGTAGGCGCCGCCGCAGGTGATCACCCGGAGCTGCGGGTTGGCGGTGTCGTTGTAGACCCGGTCGCTGGGGAACTGGGCCTTGTTGAAGGTTTCGACGCCGTCGACGGTGAAGGTCGCGACGGTCTTGTCGGCGCGGGTGATGTCGATGGTGTTGCCCTTTTTGAGGGAGTCGAGTTCGAGGAAGACGGCCGGACCGGTCTTGGTGTCGACATGGCCGGCGACGATGGCGGCGCCGTTCTCGCCGGGGGTGGCGCCGTCCTTGTACCAGCCGGCGAGGTTGCTGTTGTTCGGCGGTGGGGCGTTGAGCTGGCCGGTGGAGCCGAGGGAGAGCGGGGTGAACGGCGCGTCGACGCCGATCTGGGGGATGCGGATGCGGGTCGGGGCGGAGCGGGGCAGCTCCGCGGAGGTCTTCGGCGCGGTCGTCGGCGCGGCGATGTCCGGCGCCACGGGTGCCTGAGCCGCGGGCGGGACGGGCGGTTTGGAGTCGGCCGAGGTGTCGAGGGAGTTGAAGACGAGCAGGGCCCCCACGCCCACGGCCGCCGCCGGCCACATCAGGGCCCGGGCGAACGGGCGGGGAGCGGCGCCGGTCTGACGCGGGGTCGACGGAGGCTGATGCCGGGGAGGAGTCGCGGGAGCCATCGGACGTGCCTTTCTTCCACACGAGGTGAGCTGTTCCGGCCCGCGTACGGGCGGCGCACCGGGGGGCCGGGGCGTCCGTCGCGCGTACGGGTGGCCATCGGGGCGCAACGCAAGCGCCGCGACCACCGCCGGTGAGGACGGTGGCCGCGACAGCTCAGCGATCTACGCCGGGCGGGAGGGGTCAGGCGGCCGCACCGGAGTTGCGGCGCCGCAGGACGTACGCGCCGGCGCCGAGGCCACCGAGGAGCAGGACCGAACCGGCGGCGAGGCCGCTGCCGGAGAGGGCCGTGCCGCCACCACCGGTGTGCATACCACCGCGCGGGCCGCCCTCGCGGTCGCCGTGGTCGCCGCGACCGCCGCGGTCCCCACGGTCACCGTGGTCCCCACGGCCGCCGCGGTCACCGCGGTCCCCACGGCCGCCGCGGTCGCCGCGGTCGCCGCGGTCGCCGCGGTCCCCACGGTCACCGCGGTCACCGCGGTCGCCCCGGTCACCCTTGTCGCCCTTGTCGTGGTCGCGGCCGGAGTCGTTGCCCTGGCCCCACTCGTTGGCGACGACGCTGGCAAGGGCGCCACCGCCGGTGTGCATACCGCCGCGCGGGCCGCCCTCGCGGTCGCCGCGGTCGCCGCGACCGCCGCGGTCGCCGTGGTGGTGGCGGCCGCCGCGGTCGCCGTGGCCCCGGTCGCCGCGGTCACCGCGGTCGCCCCGGTCCCCACGGTCCCCACGGTCGCCGCGGTCGCCCCGGTCCCCACGGTCGCCGCGGTCACCGCGGTCACCGCGGTCGCCCTTGTCGCCCTTGTCGTGGTCGCGGCCGGAGCCCTCGTCGTCGCCCATCACCTTGGCGAGGAAGCCACCACCGGTGTGCATACCACCGTGCGGGCGGTCGCCACGGCCGCCGTGGTCGCCGCGACCGCCGCGGTCCCCACGGTCACCGTGGTCCCCACGGCCGCCGCGGTCCCCACGGTCGCCGCGGTCCCCACGGTCACCGCGGTCGCCGCGGTCCCCACGGTCGCCGCGGTCGTTGCCCTCGTCGCCCGTCACCTTGGCGAGGAAGCCACCGCCGGTGTGCATACCGCCGCGCGGGCCGTCTTCACGGTCACCGCGGTCGCCGCGGTCGCCGCGGTCGCCGCGGTCGCCGCGGTCGCCGCGGTCGCCGCGGTCGCCGCGGTCGCCGCGGTCGCCGCGGTCGCCGCGGTCGCCGTGGTGGTGGCGGCCACCGCGGTCGCCGTGGCCCCGGTCGCCGCGGTCACCGCGGTCGCCCCGGTCCCCACGGTCGCCGCGGTCACCGCGGTCACCGCGGTCCCCACGGTCGCCCTTGTCGTGGTCGTTGTCGCGGCTTTCGCTGCTGGAGTGGGAGGAGCCGCCGTCGTCGCCCGTGACGGTGAGGGCGTACGCGGCGGGAGTCGTGATGGCGAGGACCGCGCTGATGGCGGCCGAGGCGAACAGGGTGCGGGAAGTGCGCATGAAAACGTGTGTCCTTTCACGTACGGCACCGCGAAGGCAGACAGGTCGTCGGCGCATCGGATTCGCGGTGGCGACGTGATCACCGTCATCCGAAATCCGGGGGCGCACCACCGGAGAGGGCCGCATTCGAGCGACACCGTGGGCTCATCGAGTGGTCCGGGGCCCGTTCCTCACCCGTTGGACGGCATCGGACGTCGCCGCACGTCACCGCAGTGGAGCAACCCCCGCTCACCCGGGGGGAATCGGGCCCCGTTCCGGGCCCGGTGCGGGCCTCCGGCGCCGTCCCGCCGCGCACCGGCCCCTCGGAATCACCAACCTGATGCTACGTCATATTCTTTTTCGCAAAGATGCGTTGGACGCCTCCCTGCGGCGGTCCGCACGTGACGGCGCCCGCCGCGGCCGGGTGGACCGTGGCGGGCGCCGTGGGGTGCGGGCGCGGGCGGGCGCCGTCAGGTGCGGTGGAGGAGCTGTCCCAGGGCGTCGCGGAGCACCGCCTCCGGATCGTCCACCGGGCCGGGGGCGCGCCAGGCCACGAAGCCGTCCGGGCGTACGAGGACGGCGCCGGCGGGAGTCGTGCCGTGGGCCTCGGCCCAGTCGGCGCCGTCCTCGGGGGCGAAGTCGTCCCCGGGGTCGTCGCCGACGGCGTAGCAGTCCAGCGGGAGCGACCACTCGGCGGCGACCGCGGCGGCGGCGATCCGCCAGGCGGTGCCCGCGGAGCCGGTGAGCAGCACGAAGGAGCGCTCGTAGAGGTCGAGGGTGGAGCGGCGGGTGGCGCCGGAGCGCAGCCACAGGTGCGGGGCGCGGGTGCCGGGGGCGCCGGTGAGCTGCATCCGGTCGGGGACGACGGGCAGGTCAGGGGCGGCGCCCACCACGGCGCCGCGGGGGTAGGCGTAGCCCAGGGCGACGGTCAGGACGCCCTTCTGGCGGGCGCCGGTGGCCGCGGGCGCCGGATCGTAGCCGGGGTGGGCGTGTTCGGCGGAGCGGGCCGAGGCGCGGGCGCTGGTCGCCTGTGCGACGGGGCGGCGCTCCGCCTCGTAGCTCTCCAGCAGGCCGGGTCCGGCCGAGCCGTCGAGGACGGCGGCGAGTTTCCAGGCGAGGTTGTGGGCGTCCTGGATGCCGGTGTTGGAGCCGAACGCGCCGGTGGGTGACATCTCGTGGGCGGAGTCCCCGGCGAGGAAGACCCGGCCGGAGCCGTACCGTTCGGCGACCCGTTCGGCGGCGTGCCAGGGGGCCTTGCCGGTGATCTCGATGTCCAGGTCGAGTGCGCCGGTGGCGCGGCGGATGTGGTCGGCGCAGCGTTCGTCGGTGAAGTCCTCCAGGGTCTCGCCACGGTCGGGGTGCCAGGGGGCGTGGAAGACCCAGTGGGTGTGGTTGTCGACGGGCAGCAGGGCGCCGTCGGCGTCCGGGTCGGTGAGATAGCAGGCGATGAAGTGGCGGTCGCCGACGACCTCGGCCAGGCCCGGGGCGCGGAAGGTGATGCTGACGTTGTGGAAGAGGGCGCCCGGCCCGGCCATCTCGATGCCGAGGCGGTCACGGGCGGGGCTGCGGGGGCCGTCGGCGGCGATGACGTAGTCGGCACGGACGGTCAGGTGCTCACCGGTCTCGCTGCTCTTGACCAGCGCCGTCACCCCGTCGGGGTCCTGGTCGAAGGAGAGCAGCTCGTGGGAGAAGCGCAGATCGCCGCCGAGTTCGCGGGCGGCGCGCACCAGGACCGGCTCCAGGTCGTTCTGGCTGCACAGGCACCAGCCGGCGGGGCTGAAGCGGGCCAGTCCGCCACCCGGGTCCATCTCCCGGAACAGCCACTGCTGCTCCTCACCCGTCAGGGAGGGTGCCTGAAGGATGCCGTGGTTGTCGGCGAGGACGGAGGCCGCCTCGCGGATGCGGCCCTCGACCCCCGCGGTGCGGTACAGCTCCATGGTGCGGACGTTGTTGCCGCGTCCGCGTGGATGGCGCGAGGTGTCCGAGTGCCGCTCCACCAGGAGGTGTTCGACGCCCAGACGTCCCAGGAACAGCGACGCCGACAGACCCACCAGGGATCCGCCGACGACCAGGACCGGAACCCTGACGGTTGCCGTTGATTTCATTGCGTGCTCCAGCTCCTACGGCGACGCGTACGGAGCTGGATTTCCCCTGATGACAGGCGATTCGATCATGCTTCACCCGCATGGGTCACAGATCTCGCGGACCTCGCGCACCCCCTCCACGATCGACAAGACGGCCACCCCAGGCGCGGTGCCGTCGGCGACCGCTGGGCACGACGCCCCGGTGCACCTGGGCCTGAGGGCCCGTCACACGATCTGCCGCAAGGAGTTGCACAGCGATGACCATGCTGTCGGAACGAATATCTCAGTCCGCCTTCGACGGCTCGCGCCTGCGGGTCGTTCTCCTCCTGGACCTTCACGACGGTGCCCAGCAGCGATTCCTGGAAGCGTACGAACACCTCTGCAATCAGGTCGCCTCCGTCCCCGGCCACCTCTCCGACCAGCTGTGCCAGTCCATCGAGAACCCCTCGCAGTGGCTGATCACCAGTGAATGGGAGAGCGCCCCGCCGTTCCTCGCCTGGGTCAACAGCGAGGAACACGTCGAGATGGTGCAGCCGCTGCACGGCTGTGTCCGTGACACCCGTTCGCTGCGGTTCAGCGTGATGCGGGAGACGGCACACGGCGCGGACTCCACCCCCGAGCCCGTCAAGGGCAATTTCCCGGCCTCCCCCCGCGTCGGCGACGGCATCGTCCGTCACGCCCTGACCTTCACCGTCAAGCCGGGCAGCGAACCGAAGGTCGCGGAGATCCTGGCGGGCTACACCTCGCCCGAGGCGCGGGTCGACGACACCACCCGGCTGCTGCGCACCACCCTCTTCCTGCACGGCAACCGCGTGGTGCGGGCCGTCGAGGTACAGGGCGACCTGGTCGCCGCACTGCGGTACATCGCCCAGCAGCCGGAGATCCGGCGGGTCGAGGAGGCGATCAACCCGTATCTGGAGCAGGACCGGGATCTGTCGGACCCGAACTCGGCGCGGATGTTCTTCACCCGCGCCGCGCTGCCCGCCGTGCACCATGTGGCGGCCGGCGCCGCGACGCCCGCCGACGTCTCCCGCCATGCGCTGTTCTACCCGGCCCGGGAGGGCTGCGGGATGGCGCTGGCGCGGCTGCTGGCGCAGCAGGACGAGGCGGCGGCCGGCGACCCGGCGAGCCCCGTCGCCGCCTCCACCGTCTTCCAGCGGGACGACGTCGTCGTCCGCCTCGTCGACCTGACCGCTCCCCCGGAGCGCGATCCGGCGGCGGTGCTCGGGGTGCGCGGCCCCCGTAAGACCGATGTGCTGCGGCGGCTGCTGGACACCGGGGAGGCCGGTGACCTGTCCGACGACCGCGAGCTGGCCCGGTTCCTCGCCCGCTGCGACATGCGGCTCATCACCGACCGCCGGTCCCCGCGGTCCTGACCGCACCGGCCCGCCGCCCGCCGCCGCGCGGCGGGGCGGCCCCCACACCATCCCGCACCCATCTGGAGGAAGACAGCCATGAGCACCCACCGCCCACGCATCGTGGACCTCGGCGAGACGCAGCCCAACCGCCGGCGCGGAGGTGACCTGCGGGCGATGCTGACGCCCAGCGCGGTCGGCGCCACCAGCGGCTTCATGGGCATGGCCCTCGTCGAGCCGGGCGAGCGCATCGGCGAGCACTACCACCCCTACTCCGAGGAGTTCGTCTACGTCGTGGACGGCGCCCTGGAGGTCGATCTGGACGACGAGACGTTCTCGCTGGTGCCGGACCAGGCGCTGCTGATCCCCCTCGGGATGCGGCACCGCTTCCGCAACGTCGGGGACGTCCAGGCGCGGATGGTGTTCCATCTGGGCCCGCTGGCGCCGCGTCCGGAGCTGGGCCACGTGGACACCGAGGTCACGGAGGTCACGGAGGTGACCGGCGCGGCCGCGCAGGCGGGCCCACCCGAACGAACGGAGGCGATTTCATGAGCCGCCGTGTCGCGGTCACCGGCATGGGGATCGTGGCGCCGGGCGGTGTGGGGGTCCCGGCCTTCTGGGACCTGCTGTCCGCCGGGCGCACGGCGACCCGGGCGATCTCGCTCTTCGACGCGACGGGGTTCCGTTCCCGGATCGCCGCCGAGTGCGACTTCGACCCGGTGGCGCTCGGCCTGAGCGGCGAGCAGATCGCCCGCTCGGACCGGTACATCCAGTTCGCGCTGGTCGCGGCCGCCGAGGCGCTGCGCGACGCCGGTCTGGACATGGCGGCGCAGGACCCGTGGCGGGTCGGGGTGTCGCTGGGCACCGCGGTCGGCGGCACCACCCGGCTGGAGAACGACTACGTGGCGGTCAGCGCCGCGGGCTCCCGCTGGGACGTCGACCACCGGCCGTCCGGGCGGTACCTGGAGCGGGCGTTCGCGCCCAGTTCGCTGGCGTCCGCGGTGGCCGAGGAGGTGGGCGCCCACGGGCCGGTGCAGACCGTGTCGACGGGGTGCACCTCCGGTCTGGACGCGATCGGGTACGCGTTCCACACGATCGAGGAGGGCCGGGCCGATGTGTGCGTCGCGGGCGCGTCGGACTCCCCCATCTCCCCGATCACGGTGGCGTGCTTCGACGCGATCAAGGCGACCTCGGCCAACAACGACGACCCCGAGCACGCCTCCCGGCCGTTCGACGCGCACCGCGACGGCTTCGTGATGGGTGAGGGCGGCGCCGTCCTCGTCCTGGAGGAGCTGGAGCATGCGCGGGCCCGCGGCGCCACCGTGCACTGCGTCATCGGCGGCTACGCGACCTTCGGGAACGCGTACCACATGACGGGGCTGACCCAGGAGGGCCTGGAGATGGCCGAGGCGATCAACCACGCCCTCGACCACGCCCGGCTCGACGCCTCGGCGGTCGACTACGTCAACGCGCACGGGTCGGGCACCAAGCAGAACGACCGGCACGAGACCGCCGCGGTCAAACGGTCCCTGGGGGCGCACGCCCGCAAGGTGCCGATGAGCTCCATCAAGTCGATGGTGGGCCATTCGCTGGGCGCGATCGGCGCGATCGAGATCGTCGCGTCGGTGCTGGCGCTGACCCATCAGGTGGTGCCGCCCACCGCCAACTACGAGACGCCGGACCCGGAGTGCGACCTGGACTACGTCCCGCGGACCGCCCGGGAGGCCCGGCTGCGGTCCGTGCTGTCGGTCGGCAGCGGATTCGGCGGCTTCCAGTCCGCCGTGGTCCTGACCGACCCGGGAGGGAGAGCGTCATGAGCGCAGGTGAGCGACGCCGCTGCGCCGTCACTGGAATCGGTGTGGTGGCCCCCAACGGCACCGGCACCGAACCGTTCTGGAAGGCGACCCGGGAGGGCATCAGCGTCCTGGACCGCGTCACCCGCGAAGGGTGCGGGCAGCTGCCGCTGAAGGTGGCCGGCGAGGTCCGGGACTTCGACCCCGGCGGGCTGGTGGAGGAGCGGTTCCTGATCCAGACGGACCGCTTCACGCACTTCGCGATGGCGGCGGCGGACCTCGCCCTGGAGGACGCCGGTCTGGTGCCCGACGACGACCGCTCGCCGTTCGCGGTGGGTGTGGTGACCGCCGCGGGCTCCGGCGGCGGCGAGTTCGGCCAGCGGGAGCTCCAGCAGCTGTGGGGCAAGAGCCCGCGCCATGTGGGCCCGTACCAGTCGATCGCGTGGTTCTACGCGGCGAGCACCGGTCAGGTCTCCATCCGCGGCGGCTTCAAGGGGCCGTGCGGGGTGGTGGCGAGCGACGAGGCCGGCGGTCTGGACGCGCTGGCGCACGCCGCCCGCACCCTCGCGCGCGGCACCGACGCCGTGGTCGTGGGCGCCGCGGAGGCGCCGCTCGCGCCGTACTCGATCGTCTGCCAGCTCGGGTACGAAGATCTCAGCCTGGTGCCCGACCCGGACCGCGCCTACCGGCCGTTCACCTCCCGGGCCTGCGGGTTCGTGCCTGCCGAGGGCGGCGCGATGCTCGTCGTCGAGGAGGAGCGGACGGCGCGGGAGCGCGGCGCCGCGGTGCGTGCCGTGGTGGCCGGGCACGGGGCGACGTTCACCGGCGCGTCCCGGTGGGCCGAGTCCCGGGCCGGTCTGGCGCGGGCCATCGAGGTCGCGCTGGCGGAGGCCGATTGTGCGCCGGAGGAGATCGATGTGGTCTTCGCCGACGCACTGGGCGTTCCGGCGGCCGACCGCGCCGAGGCGCTGGCACTCGCCGACGCGCTCGGCCGACACGCGGCGCGGACGCCGGTGACCGCGCCGAAGACCGGGACGGGGCGGGCGTACTGCGGCGCTCCGGTCCTGGACACGGCGGCGGCGGTGCTGTCCCTGGAGCACCAGGTGGTGCCGCCGACGCCGAACGTCGTGGACGTCTGCCACGACCTGGACGTGGTGACCGGCCGGGCGCGCCCCGCCGAACTGCGCACCGCGCTCGTCCTGAGCCGGGGGCTGATGGGTTCCAACGCGGCGCTGGTGCTGCGGCGGGCCGACGGCTCCCCCTCATGAGAAGGAGAACTGCCATGACCGACCGACTGACCTTCGACGAACTCGCCGCGCTGATGAAGTCGGCCGCGGGGGTGACCGCCGATCCGAAGGAGCTGGCGGCCCACCCCGACGTCCTCTTCGCCGAGCTGGGTCTCGACTCGCTCGGCCTGCTCGGCATCGTGGGTGAGCTGGAGAACCGCTACGAGCGCCCTCTGCCGGAGGACGCCGAGCGCTGCCGCTCGCCCCGTGACTTCCTCGACCTCGTCAACACCGCATCCCCGACAGGAGCCTGACATGCCCGGCCACACCGAGAACGCCATCACCATCGCCGCCCCGCTCGACCTGGTCTGGGAGATGACCAACGACCTGGAGAACTGGCCGCAGCTCTTCAGCGAGTACGCGTCGGTCGAGATCCTCTCCCGGGAGGGCAACAGCACGACCTTCCGGCTGACGATGCATCCGGACGACAACGGCAAGGTCTGGAGCTGGGTGTCGGAGCGGACCGCCGACCGCGAGGCGCTGAGTGTGCGGGCGCGCCGCGTCGAGACCGGTCCGTTCGAGTTCATGGACATCCACTGGACGTACGCGCCGAACAAGACCGGCACGACCATGCACTGGACGCAGGACTTCGCGATGAAGCCGCAGGCGCCCGTCGACGACCAGGGCATGACCGACCACATCAACCGCAACTCCCGCGTCCAGCTGGAGCTGATCCGGGACAAGATCGAGCAGCGCGCCCGGGAGCTGCGCGGCGCCGTCCCCGCCAACTGACGGACCGCCGTCCCCCGTTCGCCACGCCGCCTTCGGGGCGGCGGGAAAGGTGTCTGACCGATGCACCACGCACTGATCGTCGCCCGGATGTCCCCGGAGTCGGCGCCGAAGATCGCGGATGTGTTCGCCGCGTCCGACCGGACGGAGCTGCCGCATCTGGTCGGCGTCACCCGGCGGACGCTGTTCCAGTTCGGCGACGTGTATCTGCACCTCATCGAGTCGGAGCAGCCGCCCGGACCGGAGATCGCCAAGGTGACCTCGCACCCGGAGTTCCGTGCCATCAGCGACCGGCTGTCGTCGTTCGTCAGCCCGTACGACCCCGAGACCTGGCGCGGGCCGAAGGATGCGATGGCCCATCAGTTCTACCGGTGGGAGCGGGAGGGCCGGGGCTGACCGGCCGTCACGACAACGGGCCGCCCGCCGGGGTAGTTCCCCGGCGGGCGGCCCGTTGTCGTGGCGGCGGCGCGGCCGCGTCAGTGCGGGACGGTGCATTCGAAGGCGTGCAGATACGGGTTGACCTCCAGGATGTCGTGGAGGACCAGCCCGGCCTCGGTCACCCGGTGGACCAGGCTGTCCTTGGTGTGCTTGGCGCCGCCGACGTTGAGGAGGAGCAGCAGGTCCATGGCGGTGGTGAACTTCATCGACGGGCTGTCGTCGACGAGGTTCTCGATGACGACGACGCGGGCGCCGGGGGCGGCGGCGTCCATGACGTTCCGCAGGGTGCGGCGGGTGGACTCGTCATCCCACTCCAGGATGTTCTTGATGAGGTAGGCGTCGGCGCGGACCGGGATGGCGGTGCGGCAGTCGCCGGGGACGACGGTGGCGCGGTCGGCGAGCGGTCCGCCGTCGCGCAGCCGCGGGTCGGCGCCGGCGACGACCGCGGGCAGGTCGACGAGGGTGCCTTCCAGGTGCGGGTGCTTCTCCAGGAGGGCGGCGAGGACATGGCCCTGGCCGCCGCCGATGTCGGCGACGGTGGTGGCGTCGGAGAGGTCGAGGAGGGCTGCGACGTCCTGGGCCGACTGCCGGCTGGAGGTGGTCATGGCCCGGTCGAAGATCTGCGCGGAGTCGCGGGCGTCCTGGTGGAGGTAGGTGAAGAAGTCCTTGCCGTAGAGGGTGTCGAAGACGTCGCGGCCGGAGCGGACCGCCTGGTCGAGCAGGGGCCATGCCTGCCAGGTCCACGGTTCGGTGCACCACAGGGAGATGTGGCGGAGGCTGTGCGCGGTGTCGTCGCGCAGCAGGCGGGACATGTCGGTGTGGGCGAAGGTGTTCTCGTCCGTCTCGGTGAAGATGCCGTAGCAGGTCAGGGCGCGCAGCAGGCGGGCGAGGGGCCGGGGTTCGGTGCGGACGGCGGCGGCGAGTTCCTCGGCGGTGGCCGGGGTGTCGCCCAGTGCGTCGGCGACGCCGAGCCGGGCGGCGGCGCGGACGGCGGCGGCGGGCGCGGCACCGAAGATGATCTCCCGGAGCCGCATCGCCGCCGGCGGTGCGGGCGGCTGCTCCGCCGGGGGCTGGGGTCGGGCGCTGACGGTGGTCATGGAGTCTCGTCTCTCCTGGTGAGGTGGGGCGCGCGGGTCAGCACAGCCCCGCGGGCTGCGAGGTGCGGCACGTGTTGCGGGTGAAGTGGTTGCTGGTGGCGGTGTCACGGTTGGCGAGGTCGGGCTTGTTGCCGGACAGGATGTTGCCGCTGACCTCGTTCCGTTCGTTGCGGACGCCGACGAAGCTGTGGAAGAGGACGACGCCGCCGGCCAGCGGGGACTCGCCGACGTTGTCGCGTACGAGATTGCCGGTGACCTGGGTGCCCTCGGCGCCGGTGAGCACGATGCCGACGCCCTGGAGGGCGGGCAGGCGCTTGGTGGCGGCGCACTTTTTGGTGTTCTCGGAGACGTTGTTGTCGCGGACGGTCAGATCGCCGCCGCGGGGGCGGGACTCGTCGCCGACGACGAAGACGCCGCTGCAGTTGCCGGTGATGTCGTTGAGGGCGATGTCGAGGTGGCGGACGCGGCGGGCGGTGACGCCGATGCGGTTGCCGGTGACGGTGTTGCCGCGGATGTCGGTGCCGAGGGTGTCGAGGGCGCCGCCCTCCTCGTCCACGGTGTTGGCGAGGAAGATCCCGGCGTCGCCGTTGCCGGTGGCGGTGTTGCCGCGGACCGAGGACCGGACGGACTCCTGCTGGGCGATGCCCCACTGGCCCATGTCGCGGGCGGTGACGCCGCGGACGCTGAGCCGGTCGGTGCCCGAGGCCCAGATGCCGCTCTTGCGGAAGCCCTCGACGGTCAGGGAGCGCAGGGCGACGTCGGCGACGCGGTGGCCGGGGCTGCCCAGGACACAGATGCCGTTGCCGTCCTTGCCGCAGTCGTTCGCGGCGCGGGTGGCGGCGGGCCGCAGCACGGTGCGCTCGCCCGCACCGCGCAGCGTCAGGCCCGGCTTGTCGATGCGGACGCTCTCGCGGTACGTGCCGGGGGCGAGGCGGATGGTGTCGCCGGGCTTCGCGGCGTCCACGGCCTTCTGGATCGATTCGCCCGGGTGGACGGTGTGCCAGGAGTCGGCCTGGCCGGGCGGGGCGGCGGCCACTCCGGTGATCAGCGTCGTGACCAGGCAGCCGGTTGCTGTCAGTTGTCGTTTCACCATGAGGCGACGCTATGGGCGGGCGCCGGGCCCCGCCACACGTGGTAACCCGAGGGGCACGCTACGTGCGCGACCGGGTGGTGGCGTTCCCCCGGTGGTGGGCCCGGCGGGGCCCGCGCATCATGGAACGGGCCGACCCTGCGGGGCCCGGCGCCGTGCCCGGTCCCGCCCTTCCTTCAGGAGCCGCGTATGAGCGCCGGAACGGACCTGCTCATCGATGCCTTCGGCCGGATCCGGGAGTCCGTCGAGGAGGTGGTCACCGGGCTGAGCCCCAAGGAGCTGGCCGCGTCCCCCGGCGGCGGCAATCCGGTGGGCTGGCTGGTGTGGCACCTCACCCGGGTGCAGGACGACCACATCGCCGATGCGGCCGGCACCGAACAGGTGTGGACGGCGCAGGGCTGGGCGCACCGCTTCGGGCTGACGCTGCCCGCACACGACACCGGCTACGGCCACTCCCGGCGGGAGGTGGCGGCGGTCCACGACCTGACGGCGCTCCAACTGCTGGGCTACCACGACGCGGTGTACGCGGTGACTCTCCGCTTCGTCGAGGATCTCCAGGTCAAGGACCTGACGCAGGTGATCGACCGGTCCTGGGACCCGCCGGTCACGCTCGCCACCCGGCTGATCAGCGTGATCTGTGACGACCTCCAGCACGTGGGGCAGGCGGCGTACGCGCGGGGGCTGCTGGGCGGCTGAGACGGCACCGGGCCGGGGGGGGGGGGGGGGGGGGGGGGGGGGGGGGGGGGGGGGGGGGGGGTTGGGGGGGGGGGGGGGGGGGGGGGGGGGCCCCCCCCCCCCCCCCCGCGCCCGCACCGGCCGCACCCGCCTTCGCCCCGCCCGCAGGCCCGCCCCCGGC
>NZ_JBVHWT010000026.1:0-1559 GCF_055564055.1 Streptomyces sp. NPDC029159 | reverse complement strand
GGGGGGGGGGGGGGGGGATGGGGGGAGGTGGGGACAAGACCGGCTTAGGCCTACGGGGGGAAACCCCCCCCCCCCCCCCGGCCGGTGCACGCCCTGGAGGTGTCAGTCCTGTGCGGCGGCGCGCTGCTCGTAGCCCACCAGGCGCACGCAGACGGCGAGGCCCTCGATGGCGGCCTCCAGCTCGGCGAGGCCGGGGTAGCTGGGGGCGACGCGGATGACGGCGTCGCGCGGGTCGTCGCCGTACGGGTGGGTGGCGCCCGCCGGGGTCAGCACGATGCCGGCCTCGGCGGCGCGGCGCACGACCTCCTTGGCGCAGCCGTCGGGCACGGTCAGCGTGACGAAGTAGCCGCCCTTGGGCGCGGTCCACTCGGCGAGGCCGTTGGAGCCCAGCTCGGCGTCGAGGATGCGGGCCACGGCGGCGAACTTGGGCTCCAGCAGGGCACGCTGGCGCTCCATGTGGGCGCGGACACCGTCGGCGTCGCGCAGGAACATCACGTGCCGGAGCTGGTTGATCTTGTCCGGGCCGATCGAGCGCTTGCCGTTGTTGGCGAGCAGCCAGGAGACGTTGGCGGGCGAGGAGCCGAAGAAGGCGACACCGGCACCGGCCGCGGTGATCTTCGAGGTGGAGCCGAAGATGAAGACCCGGTCGGCGTGGCCGCTCGCCTCGCAGGCGGCGAGCACGTCGGCGATCTGGATCTGCTCGTCGGTGAGGTGGTGGGCGGCGTAGGCGTTGTCCCAGAAGATGCGGAAGTCCGGGGCGGCGGTGGGCATCGCGGCGAGGCGGCGGACGGTCTCGTCGCTGTAGACGACGCCGTCGGGGTTGCTGTACTTCGGCACGCACCAGATGCCCTTGACGGCCGGGTCCTCGGCGACGAGGCGCTCGACGGTGTCCATGTCGGGGCCGTCGGCGGTCATCGGCACCTGGATCATGTCGATGCCGAAGCGCTCGCAGAGCGCGAAGTGACGGTCGTAGCCGGGGACCGGGCAGAGGAAGGCGATGCGCTCCTGGTCGACCCAGCGGGATTCGGCGCCGGGCAGGACGCTCAGCAGGGCGTGCACGATGCTGTCGTGCATCAGCTCCAGGCTGGAGTTACCGGCGGCGAGGAGCTGCGGGACCGGGACCTGGAGGACGTCGGCGAAGATCTCGCGCAGCTCCGGGAGGCCCTGGAGACCGCCGTAGTTGCGGACGTCGGTGCCGTTCGCGGCGGTGTGGCGGCCGCCGGGCAGGCTGAGCAGGTCCTCGGAGAGGTCGAGCTGCTCGGGGGCCGGCTTGCCGCGGGTCAGGTCGAGGGCGAGGCCGCGTCCGACGAGGTCCTTGTAGTCACTCCGTGCCTGGTCAAGGAGCTCGCTGAGGGTGGCGGCGCTCAGCTCGGTGGTCATGGTGTTTCCTCTCGACCGCGATGTTGCCGGGATGGCTCGGCTTGCCCTGAAGAGGATACAAACCGCCGGTCGGGCGGTGTCGGGGGGGGGGGGGGGGGGGGGGGGGGGGGGGGGGGGGGGGGGGGGGGGGGGGGAGGGGAGGAGGGGGGGGGGGGGGGAACCAACCACACCAGCTGGAG
>NZ_JBVHWT010000025.1:0-44385 GCF_055564055.1 Streptomyces sp. NPDC029159 | reverse complement strand
AAAAGTGGGCCACGGCGACAACAACAGGCTGGGTTCCCTCCCAGGGGGCGGGTGGGCACCCATGGGGGGGGGGGGGGAGGGGGGGGGGGGGGGGGGGGTCGGGGGGGGGGGGGGGGGGGGCCCCCCCCCCCCCCCCCAAGGCCGCGCGCCCGCCCCGGGCGCGTCTTCCGGCCTCTCTCCTCAGAGCGTCTCCAGGAAACCGAGCGCCGTCCGCCAGGCGCTCTCCGCCGACTCCTCGTCGTGGTCGGGCAGGTCCGGGTCGGTGAAGAGGTGGCCGGCGCCCGGGTAGCGGTAAATCTCGACGTCGGCGCCGGCCCGCTGCATCTGGAGGTACCACGCGGTCAGCCAGTCATGCGGCTCGAACGGGTCCGGGTCCGCGACGTGCAGCTGGACCGGCAGGTCGTCGGCGGTGGCGTCCTCGGCGATGTCCGAGGTGCCGTGCATCAGCAGCAGCCCGCGGGCCTTCTCGTCGGCGAGCGCCAGATTCTGCGCCACCGCGCCGCCGAAGGAGAAACCGGCGTAGACCAGACCGCGGTCGGAGTACGGCGCCGCCGCCGTGACCGCGCGCCGCAGCAGCGTCTCCTTGCCGATCTCCTCCTTGATCTCCATGCCGTCACCCACCGAGTCCGCGGTTCGTCCCTCGAACAGATCGGGGACGATCACCTCATGGCCCGCGGCCCGCAGCCGGTCGGCGGCCGCATGGACCGCAGGGCGCAGCCCGCACACCGAGTGGAACAGCACAATCGTCGAGGAACCGCTGGTGGCGGGCTCGGTGGTGAGCGGCACGTACATCACTTCCCTGTCGTCGGACGGCAGCCTCCCATCCTGCCAGGCCGAGTCGCGGCCCCCGTCACAGCCGCCCCGCGCCGGGTGCCGTACCGTGCCCTGATGCCGTACGCCGACCACCGGGGTACGGCGGACGGGCACCCGAGCCGAGGAGGAATCGCGACGTGTCCCTGGAGGACGTCCTGCGCCCGCTGAGCGTCATCGGCGGTTCGGTCGTCGTCACGGCCGTCCTGGGCTGGCTCGCCGACCGCGTCCTGCGCCGGATCGACGCCGCCCACCCGGAGACCCCGCTGTGGAACGCGCTGCGGCGCTGCCGGATACCGCTGCAGGTGCTGCTCTGCGCGGCGCTGCTGCGCGGGTCGTACAACGCGACCGGCCTCGACCTGGTGCGCGACCACCGCGTGGGCATCGGCCGGACGCTGACCCTGGTGCTGATCGCGGCCTCCGCGTGGCTGACGGTGCGCGCCGCGGCGGCCATCGTCCAGTCGTCGTACTCGCGCTACGCCGCCAATGCGCACGACGCGGCGCGGGTGCGGCGGGTGCGGACGCAGATCACGCTGATCCAGCGGGTGGTCACCGCGATCGTGATCATCGTGGCGGCCGCGGCGATGCTGCTGACCTTCCCGGCGATGCGGGCGGTCGGCACCTCCGTCCTGGCCTCGGCCGGACTGCTGGGCATCGTCGCCGGTGTCGCCGCCCAGTCGACGCTGGGCAATCTCTTCGCCGGGCTGCAGATCGCCTTCGGCGACATGGTGCGCATCGGTGACACGGTCGTGGTCAACGGTGAGATGGGCACGGTCGAGGAGATCACCCTGACGTACCTGACCGTGCGGACCTGGGACGAGCGGCGGATCACCATGCCGGTGTCGTACTTCACCGGCACCCCGTTCGAGAACTGGTCGCGCGGCGGCGCCCAGCTGACCGGCACGGTCTTCCTCCACCTCGACCACTCGGCGCCGCTGGAGAAGATGCGCGAGCAGCTGCACGAGATCCTCCAGGAGTGCCCGGAGTGGGACGGCCGCGCCTGGAGCCTGCTGGTGACGGACACGACGCCGTCGACGCTGGTGGTCCGTGCGCTGGTCACCGCGCGCGACGCGGACGCGCTGTGGCAGGTGCGCTGCCGGGTCCGCGAACGGCTGGTCGCCTGGCTGGCGGCCGAGCACCCCTACGCACTGCCGAGGATCACCACCACGGCGGCGCCCGACGGCCGTCCGCCGGCGCCGGTCCGCCAGCGCACCCGCGAGGAGCGCTGACCGCGCGGGGCCCGGCCCGTTCCCGGACCGGGCCCCGCGGGGATCAGTCGTGGACCTCCGGCGTACCGCGCAGGCTGCGCATGTCGAGCTGGCGCAGCACCCGGTCGACGATCTCCGGGTCCGCGCCCGGCTCGTTGCGGGCGGCGAGCACCTCGTGGCGGGCGGCGGAGAGCATCTCGTTCTGGATGCGCTGCACCTTCTTCATCCGGGTGATGCGCTTCTCGAAGTGCTCGCGCCGGTCGTCGTCGACGATGTCCGGCGAGATCCGCGCCCCGATGTCGTACGCGCGGCGGGCCAGCTGCTCGTTGACCTCCTCGGGCAGCTCCTCGACCTCCAGGATCTCCTTGAGGCGGTGCTTGGACGCCTTGATGACGCGGAGCGCCAGCGCCCGCTCCTGCTCCTCCTCGGCCTCCGTGTCGGCCTTCACCCGCAGCTTGCGCACCAGCCACGGCAGCGTGAGGCCCTGCACGATGAGGGTGGTGAGGACCACCGCGAAGGCGATGAAGAGGATCTCCTCGCGCGCCGGGAAGTCCCCGCCGTCGTCGACGGTGTACGGAATGGCCAGCGCCAGCGCGACCGACGCCACCCCGCGCATACCCGACCACCACATGATGATCGTCTCCCGCCACGACATCGGGATGTCCTCGTCGATGTCGCGCCGCTTGTGCATCCGCTTGGCCAGCCAGGCCGCGGGAAGCAGCCACACCAGCCGGACGACGACCACCACGGCGACGACGGCGGCACCGGCCCGCAGCAGTTCGGTCCAGTGACCGGAGGCGGCGCCGACGACGTTGTGCAGCTCCAGGCCGATCAGCCCGAAGGCGACACCGGTGACGAGGGTGTCGACGATCTCCCAGAAGGTGTAGCCGGCCAGCCGGCCCATCACGTCGTCGGCGTCGACCGCGTACTCGGCGAGGAAGAGTGCGCAGGTCAGCACAGCCAGCACACCGGAGCCGTGGAACTCCTCGGCGACGACGTAGCCGACGAACGGGACCAGCAGCGTCAGGCCGATCTGCAGCGTCGGGTCGCCGAGTATGCCCATCAGCTTGTTGGCGACCCAGCCGATGACCAGGCCGACGGCGACGGCGACGACGGCGGAGAGCACCAGGGAGCTGACGGCGCCCGGTGCGGAGAAGGTGCCGCTGACGGCCGCGGCGAGGGCGACGTGGTAGAGGACGATCGCGGTGACGTCGTTGAAGAGGCCCTCGCCCTCCAGGATGGAGACCATACGGCGGGGCAGCCCCAGCTTGCCGGCGACCGCGGTCGCGGCGACCGGGTCGGGCGGGGCGACGAGCGCGCCGAGCACCACGGCGGCGGCCAGCGGCATCCCCGGCACGACGGCCTGCGCGACCGCCGCGACCGCCGCGGTGGTGGCGAAGACCAGCGCGACGGCGAGCAGGAAGATCGGGCGGATGTTCGCCGTGAACTGGCGCCAGGAGGTGCGCTGGACCGCCGCGTAGAGCAGCGGCGGGAGCACCAGCGGAAGGATGTACTCGGGCGGGATGTCGACGTTCGGGACGAACGGCAGGAGCGCGAGGACACCGCCGGCGAGGGTCATCAGCACCGGCGAGGGCAGGCCCAGCCGGTCACCGAGGGGGACCGTGACCACCGCCCCCAGGAGAAGCACGAACAGCAGGGCGAGCTGGTCCACGGGGTTACGCTCCGGGGTCGGGATCAATCACTTTTCGCCCCAAGCCTGCCATGCCCGGACAGAAAGCGGATGATCACATTCCACCGCTGACCGGGCCCGGCACCCGTCGGACCGTCAGGAACTCTCGTCCCGCACGGTGTCCAGCGCCCGCTGGAGATCCTCGGGATAGGCGCTCTCGAATTCGACCCGGCGGCCGTCCGAGGGGTGCTCGAACCCGAGCCGCATCGCGTGCAGCCACTGCCGGGTCAGCCCCAGCCGCTTGGCCATCGTCGGGTCCGCGCCGTACGTCAGGTCGCCGACGCAGGGGTGGCGGTGGGCGGACATGTGCACCCGGATCTGGTGGGTGCGGCCGGTCTCCAGCTTGATGTCGAGGAGGCTGGCGGCGCGGTACGCCTCGATGAGGTCGTAGTGGGTGACCGACGGCTTGCCCTCGGCGGTCACCGCCCACTTGTAGTCGTGCTGCGGGTGACGGCCGATGGGGGCGTCGATGGTGCCGCTCATCGGGTCCGGGTGGCCCTGCACCAGCGCGTGGTAGCGCTTGTCGACCGTCCGCTCCCGGAACTGCTGCTTGAGCAGGGTGTAGGCGCGCTCGGACTTGGCGACGACCATCAGGCCGGAGGTGCCGACGTCCAGGCGGTGCACGATGCCCTGGCGCTCGGCGGCGCCGGAGGTGGAGATGCGGTAGCCGGCGGCGGCCAGCCCGCCGATGACGGTGGTGCCGGTCCAGCCGGGGCTCGGGTGCGCGGCGACGCCGACGGGCTTGACGATCACCACGATGTCGTCGTCGTCATGGACGATCTCCATGCCCTCGACGGGCTCGGCGACGATCTCGGCCGGCGCCGCCGCCTGCGGCATCTCGACCTCCAGCCAGGCGCCGCCGTGCACCCGCTCGGACTTCATCACCTCGGAGCCGTCGACCCGGACCTTGCCGGCGGCCGCCAGCTCGGCGGCCTTCGTACGGGAGAAGCCGAACATGCGGGCCAGCGCGGCGTCGACGCGCTCGCCCTCCAGGCCGTCCGGTACGGGCAGGGTGCGGATATCGGGAAGCGTGCTCACCCCACGAGTATGGCAGTCCGACCGGGGTGGCCCGCCCGGCGGCCGGGGGCGGGCGCCGAGGCCCCTTCCGCAGGGGGTTCAGTCCTTGTGGACCGTGCCGTCCGGGTCCAGGCCGCGGAAGGAGAGGATCACGATCAGGATGCCGCCGCAGACGATCGCGGAGTCGGCGAGGTTGAAGACCGCGAAGTGCGCCGGGGCGATGAAGTCGACCACCGCACCCTCGAAGACGCCCGGCGAGCGGAAGAGCCGGTCGGTGAGGTTGCCGAAGGCGCCGCCGAGCAGCAGGCCCAGCGCGATGGCCCAGGGCAGGCTGTAGAGCTTGCGCGCGATCCGGAAGATCACCACGATCACCGCCACCGCGATGATGGTGAGGAAGATCGTCAGCGCCTCCCCCATGCTGAACGCCGCCCCGCGGTTACGGATCACCGTGAGCTGCAGCAGCGTCCCGATGACCTCGACCGGCGCATGGTGCTCCAGCTTCGCGACCACCAGCAGCTTGCTGCCCAGGTCCAGCAGGTAGGCGACGAGCGCGACCAGCAGCAGGGCCGGGATGCGCCGCTTGCCGCGGCTCTCGGCCTGCTCCGGCTCCGCCGGACGTCCCCCCTCCGAACCCGCGTCGGACTCCGTCCCGGAACCCGATCCGGATTCCGGTGTACCGGTGATGCGTTCCGCCTCTGCCACTGTGTGCGTCCCTCAGCCCGTAGCGTCCCCGCCAGGCCACGCCTGGCTGAGGAACGAGGGTACGACACACACCTGGACCGGCGCCGGGGCCGGGGGCATCGGGCGACAGCCCTGCGCGGGACGGGACGGACGGGGGCCGGGCGGCCGGTACGGGCAAGGGCCCCGGCCCCGCTCGCGCACCGCGAGGGACGGCGCCGGGGCCGCCCGGCCCGCGCCCCGTCAGCCCCGCCGCTCCTGTTTCTGCTTGCACTCCACACAGAGGGTGGCCCGGGGGAACGCCTGCATCCGGGCCTTGCCGATCGGGTTGCCGCAGTTCTCGCAGAGGCCGTACGTGCCCGCGTCCAGGCGGCCCAGCGCGCGTTCGGTCTGGAGCAGCATCTCGCGGGCGTTGGAGGCCAGCGCCAGCTCGTGCTCGCGGGTGATGTTCTTGGTGCCGGTGTCCGCCTCGTCGTCGCCCGCACCGTCCCCGGAGTCGCGCATCAGCCCCGCGATGGCGTCCTCGGAGGCGGCGATCTCGGCCCGCAGCCGCACCGCCTCGCCCAGCAGCCCGGTCCGCGCCTCGTCGACCTCCTCCGGTGTCCAGGGCTCCTCGCCCGGCCGGACGGCCAGGTCGTCGGGGGCGGCCACGAGTGCCGTGGGTACCGCCGGTTCCGTGCCGTGCGCCGCGGCCGCGGTCTTCTTCGCCACCACCGTCTTGGCTCCCGTCTTTTTCGCCGTCGCCTTCGCGGCGGTCGCCTTCTTCGCCGGGGCCTTGGCCGCGGCCGTCTTCCGCGCCGTGCTCTTACCGGCCGCCGCCTTCCGGGCAGGGGCCTTCGCGACCGCGGTCTTCTTGGCCACCGCCTTCTTGGCGGGGGCCTTCTTCGCCGCGGTCTTCTTCGCCGTGCTCTTCCTCGCCGCGGCCTTCTTGGCCGGGGCCTGCTTCTCCGGGGTGCCCGAAACGGGCGCACCGGCCTCCTGGGGAGCGGCGGTACGTGCCGTACCGGGCTCCTCGGCGGGTGCCGTGCTCTTCTTCGCGGCGGACTTCTTCGCCACCATGGCCGCGACCCCTTCACATATGTGATTTAGTTCGCGAATCGTGACGGGAACGATAAATCGCCACACGAGCCGCGGCAATGGGACGCACCGCCCGTACCCCCGCTCCGCCCCGCTCCCACCCCGCCGCCGCCCGGTGCGCCAAGGGGCCCGGCCGCCCGCCCGCCCCGGCCGCGTTCGGGTGGCCCCCGCGGCCGGGGCCACCGGAAATCCGGTCGGTCACCGTTCCGGTCGCCCCGTACACTGGGCGCAGCGACAGGCGTCGATGGGACGAGTAGCGTCGTAGGCAGCCAGCAGCGATCCGGGGACGGTGGGAGCCCGGAGGCGTGCGCGACGTGAAGATCACCCCGGAGCCGCCGGAAGAAAGCCCGCGCAGTGCCGTGGGTGAGTAGAACCGGCAGCGCGACCCCAATGAGGGGGCGGTGGCAGGGCCACCGCCAAGGAGGGTGGTACCGCGGGAGCAGCGCTCTCGTCCCTCCGGACGGAGAACGCAGCAGGTGTCCGCCGGAGGAACCCGATGAGTGAGCAGCCGCAGTACCGCCAGGTGCCCGCGCAGGTCGACCTACCCGCCCTTGAGCACGCCGTGCTCGATTTCTGGCAGGAACAGAAGGTCTTCGCCCGCACCCTCCAGCAGTCCGAGGGCCGGCCCGAATGGGTCTTCTACGAGGGCCCGCCGACCGCCAACGGCATGCCCGGCGCCCACCACATCGAGGCCCGCGTCTTCAAAGACGTCTTCCCCCGCTTCCGCACGATGCAGGGCTACCACGTCGACCGCAAGGCCGGCTGGGACTGCCACGGCCTCCCCGTCGAGCTGGCGGTCGAGAAGGAGCTGGGCTTCAACGGCAAGAAGGACATCGAGGCGTACGGCATCGCCGAGTTCAACGCCAAGTGCCGTGAGTCGGTGACCCGGCACACCGACGCCTTCGCCGAGCTGACGACCCGCATGGGGTACTGGACCGACCTCGACGCCCCGTACCGCACCATGGACCCCGACTACATCGAGTCGGTGTGGTGGTCGCTGAAGGAGATCTTCTCCAAGGGCCTGCTGGTCGAGGACCACCGCGTCGCCCCCTGGTGCCCCCGCTGCGGCACCGGCCTGTCCGACCACGAGCTGGCGCAGGGCTACGAAACGGTCGTCGACCCGTCCGTCTACGTCCGGCTGCCGCTGACCTCCGGCCCGCTCGCCGGCGAGGCCGCACTCCTGATCTGGACGACCACGCCCTGGACGCTGGTCTCCAACACCGCGGTCGCCGCCCACCCGGACGTCACCTACGTCGTCGCCACCGACGGCTCGGAGAAGCTGGTCGTCGCCGAGCCGCTGCTGGAGAAGGCGCTCGGCGAGGGCTGGACCGCCACCGGCCAGTCGTTCACCGGCCGCGAGATGGAGCGCTGGGCCTACCAGCGCCCGTTCGACCTCGTCGATCTCGAAGGCGCCAACTTCGTCGTCAACGCCGAGTACGTCACCACCGAGGACGGCACCGGCCTCGTCCACCAGGCCCCCGCCTTCGGTGAGGACGACCTCAAGGTCTGCAAGAGCTACGGCCTGCCGGTGGTGAACCCGGTCCGCCCCGACGGCACCTTCGCCGAGGAGCTGCCGCTCGTCGGCGGCGAGTTCTTCAAGAAGGCCGACGAGGCGCTCGTCGCCGACCTCGACGCCCGCGGCCTGCTCTTCCGTCACCTCGCCTACGAGCACAGCTACCCGCACTGCTGGCGCTGCCACACCGCGCTGCTCTACTACGCGCAGCCCTCCTGGTACATCCGCACCACCGCCGTCAAGGACGCCCTGCTCCGCGAGAACGAGAACACCAACTGGTTCCCGGACTCCGTCAAGCACGGCCGGTTCGGCGACTGGCTGCAGAACAACATCGACTGGGCGCTGAGCCGCAACCGCTACTGGGGCACCCCGCTGCCCATCTGGCGCTGCGAGGAGGGCCACCTCACCTGCGTCGGCTCGCTCGCCGAGCTGACCGAGCTGACCGGCGCCGACCAGTCGGGCCTGGACCCGCACCGCCCGTTCATCGACGCCGTCACCTTCGGCTGCACCCACGAGGGCTGCACGCTGACCGCCACCCGCGTCCCCGAGGTCATCGACGCCTGGTACGACTCGGGCTCGATGCCGTTCGCGCAGTGGGGCTACCCGTACCGCAACAAGGAGCTCTTCGAGAAGCGGTACCCGGCGCAGTTCATCTCCGAGGCCATCGACCAGACCCGCGGCTGGTTCTACACGCTGATGGCCGTCGGCACCCTCGTCTTCGACAAGTCGTCGTACGAGAACGTCGTCTGCCTGGGCCACATCCTCGCCGAGGACGGCCGGAAGATGTCCAAGCACCTGGGCAACATCCTCCAGCCGATCCCGCTGATGGACCAGCACGGCGCCGACGCGGTCCGCTGGTTCATGGCGGCCGGCGGCTCGCCCTGGTCCGCCCGCCGGGTGGGCCACACCACCATCCAGGAAGTCGTCCGCAAGACCCTGCTGACGTACTGGAACACCGTCGCCTTCCAGGCGCTCTACGCCCGCACCTCGAACTGGGCGCCCTCCGCCGCCGACCCGGCCCCGGCCGAGCGCCCGCTGCTCGACCGCTGGCTGCTCGGCGAGCTGAACACCCTCGTCGAGGGCGTCACCGAGGCGCTGGAGGCGTACGACACCCAGCGCGCCGGCAAGCTGCTGTCGTCCTTCGTCGACGACCTCTCCAACTGGTACGTGCGCCGCTCCCGCCGCCGCTTCTGGCAGGGCGACCCGGCCGCGCTGCGCACCCTGCACGAGGTGGTCGAGACGGTGACGCGGCTGATGGCGCCGGTGACGCCGTTCATCACCGAGCGGGTCTGGCAGGACCTCGTCGTGCCGGTCACCCCGCAGGCGCCGGACTCCGTGCACCTGGCGTCGTGGCCGCTGGCCGACCCGGGGCTGATCGACCCGGAGCTGTCCACGCAGATGCAGCTGGTGCGCCGGCTGGTCGAGCTGGGCCGGGCCACCCGCGCCGAGTCCGGGGTGAAGACGCGTCAGCCGCTGTCCCGCGCACTGGTCGCGGCGCACGGCTTCGCCGCTCTCTCCGACGACCTGCGCGCGCAGATCGCCGAGGAGCTGAACGTCACCTCGCTCGCCGCCCTCTCCGACATGGGCGGTTCGCTGGTCGACACCTCCGCCAAGGCCAACTTCCGCGCGCTGGGCAAGCGGTTCGGCAAGGGCGTCCAGGCGGTCGCCAAGGCCGTCGCCGCCGCCGACGCCGCGGCGCTCTCGCTGGCGCTGCGCGACGGTGAGGCCACGGTCGAGGTCGACGGCGAGACCGTCACCCTCACCCCGGACGAGGTGATCATCACCGAGACCCCGCGCGAGGGCTGGTCGGTGGCGTCCGACGCCGGTGCGACCGTCGCCCTGGATCTGGAGATCACCCCGGAGCTGCGCCGCGCCGGTCTGGCCCGTGACGCGATCCGGCTCATCCAGGAGGCGCGCAAGAACAGCGGTCTGGACGTCTCCGACCGGATCGCCCTGCGCTGGGAGTCCGCCGACGAGGAGCTGCGCACGGCCCTGGCCGAGCACGCCACCCTGATCGCCGACGAGGTGCTGGCCACCGCCTTCACCGCCGAGCAGGAAGCGGCCGACGACGCCGCCACCTACGGCGAGCTGTTCACGGACGAGCCCCTGGGCCTCTCCTTCCGCCTCCGCAAGGCGTAACCCTCCGGCGGCACCGCCCGCCGTACGCCACCGGGCCCCCGGCACACCGCGCGTGTGCCGGGGGCCCGGCGCATTTCCCGTCCGGCAGGGCTGGACCCGCCGGTGCGATTTCCGGCCCGGCGAGCCCGTGACCGGTGCGATTTCCCGCCCGGCGTCGCCGCGCCACCCCGGGCCACCGCCCCCCGAAAGAGCGCCGCACGAACGGGGGACGGCAGACAGCCACCGGCTGACGGCGCCTCGGCCGAGCGGTGTTCAGGGGGCTTCAGGGCCACGCAAAAGGGCCGGGCCCCGGGGGAACATCTCCCTCGGGGCCCGGCCCTGATTGCCGAACGTGTAGTGCGACGCGGCGCGCCGGTCTACGTCAGTTGTCGTCCTCGTCGATGAGGAAGCCGCGCATCGGCGACGGCGCCTGCCCCATCGGCTGCGGGCTCTGCGGCCGGACCGGAGCCATCGGCTGCGTCATCGCGGGCGCCATCTGCTGCTGGCCGCCGTAGGACGGGCCGTTGCCGGAGCCGCCGCTGTGGCTGCCCATCGACTGACCGCCACCCATGGTGTGGTTGCCACCGCCCATGGAGCCCGCACCGGCCGACGCCATCGAGGGCGACGGCGGCAGCGACGCGGTCGCCGGGGTCCGCGGCGGGGCCAGCGAGTCGTCCGCCTGGTTCTCCAGCTGACGCAGCTGGCTCTCCAGGTACGACTTCAGGCGGGTGCGGTACTCGCGCTCGAAGCCGCGCAGGTCCTCGACCTTGCGCTCCAGCGTGGCGCGGGCGGACTCCAGCGAGCCCATCGCGACGCGGTGCTTCTCCTGCGCGTCCCGCTCCAGCGCGTCGGCCTTGGCACGGGCGTCCCGCTCCAGGCCCTCGGCGCGCGAACGCGCCTCGCCGACAATCTTGTTGGCCTCGGAACGGGCCTCCGCGATCGCCTGGTCAGCGGTCTGCTGCGCCAGCGACAGCACGCGTGCCGCGCTGTCACCGCCGGGACCGCCCTGCTGCTGCCCACCCTGGGGCAGCTGCTGCTGCGGACCGCCGGGGCCGCCCATCGGGCCGCCACCCATCGGACCGCCGGGGCCCATCGGGCCGGGGCCGTGCGGACCGGACTGCGGGCCGTGTCCACCGGGACCTGCGGGCAGCTGGGGTGCGCCACCGGGAAGCTGGGGAGGGCCACCCATCCCCGGCTGCTGCGGCTGCACCGGCTGCGGACCCGATATGGCGGCGGGCACCGGTGCCCCTCCGCGCTGCTGCTGCTCCTGCTGCTGGTCGGGTCCCTTACGGAGACCCTGCTGCTGGTTCTGGGCGGCGGCTCGCGTGGCGGCGGCCAGCTTCGCGCGCAGATCCTCGTTCTCCCGCAGCAGACGGGTCAGTTCAGCTTCCACCTCGTCGAGGAAGGCATCGACCTCGTCCTCGTCATAGCCTTCTCGGAGGCGGACGGTTGTGAACTGCTTGTTCCGCACGTCCTCGGGGGTCAACGGCATCTCTACTTCACCTCAACGTAGTCGTCGGCAATCGGCAAGACCGTATCGTTCACACCAACAACACCGACCTCACGACGGTGATCAGGATGTATACGATGATCATCAATACGAAGAAGGACAGGTCAAGCGCCACGCCCCCGAGACGCAGCGGCGGGATGACCCGCCGCAGAAGCTTGAGTGGCGGATCAGTGATGGTGTAAGCGGCTTCGAGAATGACGACCATTGCCTTGCCGGGTTGCCATGAACGGGCGAACTGGAACACGTAGTCCATCACCAGCCGGAAGATCAACACGATCAGGAAGCAGTACAGCGCGATGTAGATCACCTGCCCAAAGACACTCATCTTCGCGCGTCCCTCTCCCCTGATCCCTCGTGTCGGCCTCGCGGCCTCGGTGTGCCCGGTGTTGCGTCTCAGCTCTGGTTGAAGAACCCACCCTCTGCGATACGGGCCTTGTCCTCCGCCGTGACATCGACGTTAGCAGGCGACAACAGGAACACCTTCTGCGTCACGCGCTCGATGCTGCCGTGCAGACCGAAGACTAGCCCGGCGGCAAAGTCGACAAGTCGCTTCGCGTCGGTGTCGTCCATCTCCGTGAGATTCATGATCACCGGAGTGCCCTCACGGAAGTGTTCCCCGATGGTACGGGCTTCGTTGTAGGTCCGGGGGTGCAGTGTGGTGATGCGGTAAGGCTCCCGCTCGGACACAACTTTGGGCATGATCACCGGTGCGTTCTTCTCCAGATTCGGACGGTCGGGTGTGATGGATGCCACGGGGGCGATTCGGGCGGGTCGTCCGTTTTCCACGGGCAGCGGAGTGGGCTCACGCTGCGCGGGCGGCTGAACGGATCTGACCGGCTCCTCCCGCTCCGGGCGTGTCTCCGGCTGCACTTGCTGCTGTTGCCGCCGTCCGCGGTCGGGCTCCGGGTCGAGCTCGGGCTCGAATTCGTCATCGGGGTCGAACCCCCGGCCGTCGTACCCATCGTCCTCCACGAGGCCGAGGTAGACCGCCATCTTGCGCATCGCGCCGGCCATTCTCTGCGTCCTCCGCTCTGTGGTGGATCGGCTCCGTCACCGGGCGCCCTGGATCCACTGGGCCTGTCCCATTTCTTACGGGAATGACCATATTTTGTGCTGTGGTCCGACTTGCTTGGCGACGTTACCCGAGGCGTGGACGGACTCCGAGTACCGCAGTGCCGACGCGCACATGTGTCGCTCCGGCCGCCACGGCGTCCTCCAAGTCCGCGCTCATGCCTGCCGACACCATGGTGGCAGCAGGATAAGCGGCGCGCAGGTCGGTTGAGATTTCCATGAGCCGCTCGAAAGCGGCCCGTTGGCGCCCGGCGTACGGCCCCGCCAGCGGTGCGACCGTCATCACACCGTCCAGGCGCAGCCCTTGGGCGCCGTCGACCGCCGCGGCCAGCGCCGCGACGCCGTCCGGCGCCACCCCGCCACGGTCGCCCCGCTCCCCCGCCTCGGCGTCGAGCGCCACCTGGATCAGGCACCCCATCTCCCGCTCCGCGCGCACCGCTTCCCTCGAGAGCGCGGTGACCAGACGGGCGCGGTCGACGGACTGGACGAGCCCGGCGTACCCGGCGACCGATCGGACCTTGTTGGTCTGCAATTGACCAACAAAATGCCAAGTCAGTGGCAGATCGGCACATTCGGCGGCTTTGGGTGCCGCGTCCTGATCGCGATTCTCCGCCACCTGACGCACACCCAGCTCGGCGAGGAGCCGTACATCGCTCGCCGGGTAGGTCTTGGTGACCACGATCAGCGTGACCTCGTCCCGCCGGCGCCCGGCGGCGTCGCAGGCGGCGGTGATGCGCTCCTCGACCCGCGCCAGATTGGCGGCAAGTTCCGTCTTCCGGTCCGTCACAACGCGCCGTCCAGCCATACGTAGCTCGCGAGCCGCCCGGTGGTGCGGTCGCGCCGATAGGAGAAGTGGTCCGCCGATTCCATGGTGCAGATGTGGGAATCTTCACGGGCCGGTACGCCGGCGGCGGCGAGTTGGGCCGCGACGCCCGCGGTGACGTCCACCGCCGGAGTGCCCCACGAGGTGGTGGCCCATGCCTCGGGCACCACGGCCGCGACCTCGTCCCGCATCGCGGCGGGCACTTCGTAGCAGCGGCCGCACACGGACGGTCCGGTGTGGGCGACGATCCGGTCGGGGCGGGCGCCCAGTCCGGTCATGGCGCGGACCGTTTCGGGCACCACACCGGCCACCATCCCGGGCCGTCCCGCGTGTGCGGCGCCCACGACCCCGGCGACCGGGTCGGCGAGGAGTACGGGGGTGCAGTCGGCGGTGAGCACCGCGAGGGCCAGGCCCCGACGGGTGGTCACCACCGCGTCCACGCACGGGACGTCGCCGTCACGCCACGGTCCGTCGACCACGGCGACGTCCTTGCCGTGCACCTGGTTCATCCAGACGACGGAGTCCGGGGCGAGGCCCAGCTCCCGGGCCGCGCGGGCGCGGTTCTCGTGGACGGCCGCGGGGTCGTCGCCGACCGCGCCGCCGAGATTGAGCTGATCGTACGGAACGGCGCTCACCCCGCCCCACCTGTCGGTGAAGGCGAAGTGCGCGCCGCTCGCGTACCGCTGGTGCCCTATCACTGCTGTGCTTCGGCTACTTCAGGAAGTCCGGGACGTCCAGCTCCTCGGCCGCGGTGTCCGAGTACGGGCGGGCCGGGGGCACCTGCGGGGTGGTGGGCTGCGACGACAGGACGTCACTGAACGAGGACGGCTCGGCCGGAGCCGGCTCCTCGTCCCGCGCCGGGACCGCGCCGAGGCCGCCGAAGGACGACGAACGCGGCTCGGGCGGGGTGACCGGACGGCTCGGGGCCGGGGCCGGCTCCTCGCGCTTGGTCGAGGAGGAGCCGATGACCGTGTCGCGGCGGGCCGGCGGCTGACCGCCGTCGAAGCCCGCGGCGATGACGGTGACGCGCACCTCGTCGCCGAGCGCGTCGTCGATGACCGCGCCGAAGATGATGTTCGCCTCGGGGTGGGCCGCCTCGCTGACCAGCTGCGCGGCCTCGTTGATCTCGAAGAGACCGAGGTCCGAGCCACCGGAGATGGAGAGCAGCACGCCGCGGGCGCCGTCGATGGACGCCTCCAGGAGCGGCGAGGAGATCGCCATCTCCGCGGCGGCCACCGCGCGGTCGTCGCCGCGCGCCGAGCCGATGCCCATGAGCGCCGAACCGGCCTCCGACATCACGGACTTGACGTCGGCGAAGTCGAGGTTGATCAGGCCGGGCGTGGTGATCAGGTCGGTGATGCCCTGGACACCGGAGAGCAGCACCTGGTCGGCCGACTTGAACGCGTCCAACACGCTCACCTGGCGGTCCGAGATGGACAGCAGGCGGTCGTTGGGGATGACGATGAGGGTGTCGACCTCTTCACGGAGGCTGGCGATGCCGTCCTCGGCCTGGTTGGCCCGCCGACGGCCCTCGAAGGTGAACGGCCGGGTGACCACACCGATCGTCAGGGCGCCCAGCGAACGGGCGATGTTGGCGACGACCGGGGCGCCGCCGGTGCCGGTGCCGCCGCCCTCGCCCGCGGTCACGAAGACCATGTCGGCCCCCTTGAGGACCTCCTCGATCTCCTCGCGGTGGTCCTCGGCCGCCTTGCGGCCGACGTCCGGGTTGGCGCCGGCGCCGAGTCCGCGAGTCATTTCGCGGCCGACGTCGAGCTTGACGTCGGCGTCGCTCATCAGCAACGCCTGCGCATCGGTGTTGATCGCGATGAACTCGACGCCCTTGAGCCCGACCTCGATCATCCGGTTGATGGCGTTCACGCCACCGCCGCCGATGCCGACGACCTTGATGACTGCGAGGTAGTTCTGCGGTGCTGCCACGTCGAAGGCCTCTCGCCTCGAGTTACGTGTCGCCGCCTCACATTCCTTGTGGACGCCGACTGATGCCGATGGGACGGTCCGTTTCGCCGACCCGAACCCTAACGTTGAAGTTTAGGGTTACTTGTATCCGTGTTCCTTGGAAGCAAAGTCCCTTTGGAACGAGACACTAAGTCGACAAGTGGCGCACGTTCAACGAACACGCCGAACCTCCCGTTTTTCTTTTCACCCTATGTGATCACCCGCGGTGATAGCCATCCAGGGTGCTGGCCTGCGAGAACGGCCGTCAACTCCCGGACACCGCAGGCGCACTGGGAACGGACACATCGAAGTGGTGTGCGTCACGCGCGGCTTTGAGAAGAGCGGTCAGTACCGCTGCCTTCCGGTGACCGTGTTCACCGCTCCCCCACACCACCGTGCGCTTCCCCGTCAGTTCGAGCGTGATCGCATCGTACGACGTCACGCGCAGGGTTTTGACCTGATTGTGAATGCTTTTGGGAAGATCTGACGCCACCTCGACCGCGGCCCGGCGCAGCCGTGCGGGGCCGAAACGGTCCAGGCTCGGGGCCTTGTCCGCCACCAGCTGAAGTGCGGGAACGCCCTTGGGCGGCGCGGGCACGGTCGCGAAACGGACACCTTCGGCGTCGACTTCGACGTACTTGCCGCCCTCCGGCATGACCAGTTCCGGCTCCCTCTCGGTCACCTTCAGGGCGATCGTGTGCGGCCAGGAACGGACCACGTCCACGGACTTGATCCGGGGCAGCCGGTGGCGCAGCCGGGCGGCGATGGCGTCGGTGCCGACCGATGCGAGGGGGGTGTGCAGCGGAACCTCGGCCGCCTCGACGACCTCGCGGGAGGTCAGCACCCGGGTGCCGGACGTCTTGACGCCCGTCACCCGCAGCCAGTCCGAGCCGTAGAGGGCCCAGATGCCGAAGCCGCCGAGGAGGAGCACCAGGATCGAAGTGATGATCAGACCGCGGCGTCCGGGACGGCGGAAGCGGAAGGGGAGGCGTGGCCACAAGCGCCGTCCGGCGCGGGCCGGTTCGGCGGGGGCCCGGCCGGATGCCGGCGCCCCCTTTCTGCCACTGCGGGTGGCGGTCGGTCCGGCCACGCTCCCCCTGCCTTTCGTCGTCTAGCTGTTCCGCTGGGCAATCGCCTCGTACACCATGCCGACGAGGAGTTCATCGGCGTCCCGGCGGCCGAACTCGGCGGCCGCGCGGGACATCTCGAACAGCCGGTGCGGGTCGGCGAGGACCGGCAGGACCGTGGACTGCACCCACTCCGGGGTCAGCTGGGCGTCGTCGACGAGGAGTCCGCCGCCGGCGTTGACCACCGGCTGGGCGTTGAGCCGCTGTTCGCCGTTGCCGATCGGCAGCGGGACGTAGGCGGCGGGGAGCCCGACGGCGGAGAGTTCGGCGACGGTCATCGCACCCGCGCGGCAGAGCATCATGTCGGCCGCGGCGTAGGCGAGGTCCATCCGGTCCACGTACGGTACCGGGACATAGGGGGGCATGCCCGGCATGTTGTCGACATGCGGCAGTTCGTTCTTCGGGCCGACCGCGTGCAGGACCTGGATACCGGAGCGCTGGAGCGCCGGGACCGCGGCCTGGATGACCTCGTTGAGGCGGCGCGCGCCCTGGGAACCGCCGGAGACCAGCAGCGTCGGGAGGTTGGGGTCGAGCCCGAACGCCGCGCGCGCCTCGGGGCGGACCGCCGCCCGGTCGAGGGTGGCGATGGTGCGGCGCAGCGGGATGCCGACGTAGCGGGCACCGCGCAGCTTGCTCTCCGGGGTGGAGACCGCGACGTACTTGGCGTACCGGGAGCCGATCTTGTTGGCCAGACCGGGGCGGGCGTTGGCCTCGTGGACGACGATCGGCACGCCCAGACGCTTGGCGGCGAGGTAGCCGGGCAGCGCGACATAGCCGCCGAAGCCGACGACGCAGTCCGCCTTCGTCCGTTCCAGGATCTGCTCGGCCGCCTTGATGGTGCCGCGCAGCCGCCCGGGGACGGTGATGAGTTCGGGGGTGGGCTTACGGGGCAGCGGCACGGCCGGGATCAGTCCCAGTTCGTAGCCGCGCTCCGGGACGAGCCGGGTCTCCAGACCGCGTTCCGTGCCGAGTGCCGTGATCCCCACGGTCGGGTCCTGCCTCCGCAGTGCGTCCGCGAGGGCGAGCGCGGGCTCGATGTGGCCGGCGGTCCCCCCACCGGCGAGTACGACATGCACCGAAATTCACCGCTCTCCGGACGGTCGCCTCGTGACGCGCCGTCTCATCGTCTTCCATCTCACCCCGACCGATTTCCTTCCGGAACCCGGTCGCCGCGTGGCCTGTGCGGCCAGTGCCGCCCGTGCCGCGGGCTCGTCACGCGCGAAGGCGATCAGCAGCCCGACGGCGAACATCGACGGCAGCAGGGCGGAGCCTCCGTAGGAGAACAGCGGGAGCGGGACGCCGGCGATCGGCAACAGGCCGAGCACCGCACCGATGTTGACCATGGTCTGGGCCATGATCCAGGTGGTCACACCTCCCGCGGCGTACCTCACGAAGGGGTCCTCCGTGCGTCCGGCCACGCGGATACCCGCATAGCCTAGAGCCGCGAACAGGGCGAGTACCGACAGCGTCCCCGCCAGTCCCAGTTCCTCCCCGGTGATGGCGAAGATGAAGTCGGTGTGCGGTTCAGGGAGTTCACCCCATTTTTCCATACTCGCGCCGAGCCCGGAACCGAAGAGTCCGCCGGAGGCCAGCGCGTAGATGCCGTGCACCGCCTGCCAGCACTGGTCACTGGGCCCCGGATCGGTCGCGCCGAGGCAGGCGAGACGGGACATCCGGTTGGCGCTGGTCTTGATCAGCAGGGCGCCGATGACCGCCGCGACGCCCAGCACCCCGGCGAACAGCCGGGTCGGGGCGCCCGCCAGCCACAGCAGTCCGAAGAGGATCGCCGTGAGAATGATCGCGGTACCCATGTCGCCGCCGAGCATGATCAGCCCGAGCAGCAGGAAGGCCACCGGGATCAGCGGCACCAGCAGATGCTTCCACTGCGCCAGCAGCTTCTTCTCCTGCTTACGGGCGAGCAGATCGGCGCCCCACAGGACGAGCGCCAGCTTCCCGAACTCGCTCGGCTGCATCTGGAAGGCGCCGCCGAGGTTGATCCAGTTCTGGTTGCCGTTGACCGCGACCCCGATCCCCGGCACCTGCACCAGGCACATCGCGAACACCGAGACGGCCAGCAGCGGATAGGCGAACGCCCGGTGCAGCCGCACCGGCAGCCGGGCGGCGAGGAGGAGGAGCACCCCGCCGATGACCGCGGCCATCAGCTGTTTGCGGAAGAAGAAGCTCGGTGCGAGACCGGACTGCAGCGCCTTGATCTGCGAGGCCGAGTAGACCATCACCAGACCGAGGACGATCAGCAGCATGCTGCCGCCGAGGATCAGGTAGTACGCCGTCAGCGGACGGTCCCACGCCCGCCGGAGACGGGTGTGCAACCGTCGCGGGGCGCTGCCGGTCGGGCGGCCGCCGCGCGGCTTCCGCGGGGTCCGCGGCGCACTCACGGTGCGCCGCGGACGCGGTGGCGCCGCCTTCGCCGATCGGGCCGTCATCTCGTCCCCTCCACAGTGCGGGCCGCAGATCCCCGACGGGAGCGGGACGAGCGGCTACCGGCCAGATGCGCTCAGGTCGCGCACCGCGTCGGCGAAGGCGTCGCCGCGCTTGTTGTAGTTCGTGAACATGTCCATCGAGGCGCAGGCCGGGGCCAGGAGCACCGTGTCGCCGGGCTCGGCGAGGGCGGCCGCCTCGCGGACCGCCGCGGACATCGCCCCAGTGTCGGTCCGGTCGAGGTCGACCACCGGGACATCGGGGGCGTGTCGCGCCAGAGCTTCGCTGATCAGCGCACGGTCGGCGCCGATCAGCACCGCTCCGCGCAGCCTCCCCGCGGCCCCGCGCACCAGCTCGTCGAAGGTGGCTCCCTTGGCGAGCCCCCCGGCGATCCAGACGATGGGTTCATACGCGGCCAACGACGCCTCGGCCGCGTGGGTGTTGGTCGCCTTGGAATCGTCGATGTACGCCACACCGGCGACATCCGCGACGTGCTGGATGCGGTGGGCGTCCGGGTGGAACGCCCGCAGCCCCTCGCGGACCGCCGCGGGCCGCACACCGTACGCCCGGGCCAGCGCCGCCGCCGCGAGGGCGTTGGCGATGTTGTGCGGGGCCGGCGGCGTGACATCCGCGACCTCGGCCAGTTCCTGGGCCTGCTTCTGGCGGTTCTCGACGAAGGCGCGGTCGACGAGGATGCCGTCGACGACGCCGAGCTGCGAGGGGCCGGGGGTGCCGAGGGTGAAGCCGATCGCCCGGCAGCCCTCCTCGACGTCGGCCTCGCGGACCAGGTCCTCGGTCGCCTTGTCGGCCACGTTGTAGACGCAGGCGACGGTGTTGCCCTCGAAGATCCGGCCCTTGTCGGCGGCGTACGCCTCCATGGAGCCGTGCCAGTCGAGGTGGTCGGGGGCGAGGTTGAGGACCGCCCCGGAGTGGGCCCGTACGGACGGGGCCCAGTGCAGCTGGTAGCTGGAGAGCTCCACGGCGAGGACGTCGTAGCGCTCGGTGTCCTGGGCGAGGACCAGGTCGATGATCGGGGTGCCGATGTTGCCGGCGACCGTGGCGCGCAGGCCCTCGGCCTCCAGGATCGCGGCGAGCATCCGCACGGTGGTGGTCTTGCCGTTGGTGCCGGTGACCGCCAGCCAGTCGGCGGCGTCCGGGCCGCGCAGCCGCCAGGCGATCTCGACATCGCCGACGACGTCCACCCCGGCCGCGGCGGCCGCGGTGAACAGCGGGCTGTCCGGCTTCCAGCCGGGCGAGGTGACGACGAGGCCGGTGCCCTCGGGGAGGGTGGCGCCGTCGCCGAGGCGGACGGTCACCGACCCGCCGGCGGCCTCCCGGGCCGCCCACTCCTCAAGCTCCGCGGCGGCGGCCCGCTGCCGCTCGCCGTCGCCGCCGTCGACGACCGTGACATGGGCGCCGCGGCCGGCCAGGGCGCGGGCGGCACTGCTGCCGCTCACGCCCAGACCGGCGACGGTGATGTACGCGCCTGCGAATTCGGCGGTCACTTGGCGGCCTGCCAACCGCCGTAGAAGAGGCCCAGACCGACGATCACGCACATGCCCTGGATGATCCAGAAGCGGACCACGACAAGGACTTCGGACCACCCCTTGAGTTCGAAGTGGTGCTGGAGTGGCGCCATCCGGAAGACCCGCTTGCCGGTCAGGCGGAACGAGCCGACCTGGATGACCACGGACATCGTGATGAGGACGAAGAGACCGCCCAGGACCGCCAGCAGCAGCTCGGTGCGGGAGCAGATCGCGAGACCGGCGAGCGCGCCGCCGAGCGCCAGCGAACCGGTGTCCCCCATGAAGATCTTGGCGGGCGAGGTGTTCCACCACAGGAAGCCGAAGCAGGCACCCATCAGGGCGGAGGCGACGACCGCGAGGTCGAGCGGATCGCGCACCTCGTAGCAGCCGGGGCCCGCGGTGATCGCGTTGGCGCAGGACTCCTGGTGCTGCCAGATGCCGATGAAGGTGTACGCGCCGAAGACCATCACCGAGGCGCCGGTGGCCAGACCGTCGAGGCCGTCGGTGAGGTTCACGCCGTTGGACATCGCCAGGATCATGAACAGGGCCCAGATGACGAAGAGCACCGGGCCGATCTGCCAGCCGAAGTCCTGGGTGAAGGAGAGCCGGTCGGAGGCCGGGGTCGCGCCGCGCAGGTCGGCGAATTGCAGCGAGAGCACCGCGAAGGCGATACCGACGATCAGCTGACCGGCCATCTTCGCCTTGGCCCGCAGCCCCAGCGACCGCTGCTTGACGATCTTGATGTAGTCGTCGAGGAAGCCGACCAGGCCCATGCCCGCGAAGAGGAAGAGGACCAGCACACCGGAGAAGGTCGGGTCGCTGGAGGTGATCACCTTCGTCAGGGCGTACGCGATGATCGTGGCCAGGATGAAGGAGATACCGCCCATGGTGGGCGTGCCCTTCTTGCTGCCGTGGGTACGGGGGCCGTCATCGCGGATGAACTGCCCGTAGCCCTTCTTGGCCAGCAGCTTGATCAGCAGCGGGGTACCGATCAGGGTCAGGAAGAGCCCGATCATTCCGGAGAAGAGGATCTGCTTCATGGAGTTCATCGGGTCGCGGACCCGCTCTCGGCGCCCTGTACGCCCTCGTCCAGCAATGCCGCCGCGACCCGTTCGAGCCCCACCGACCTGGACGCCTTCACCAGCACGACGTCCCCCGGACGCAGCTCGCTGCGCAACAGGTCGACCGCCGCCCGCGCGTCGGACACGTGCACCGACTCCTCACCCCACGAACCCTCGTTGTAAGCGCCCATTTGCAGCCAGGCGGCTTCCCTGCCACCGACCGCCACGAGCTTGCTGACGTTGAGTCGGACGGCCAGGCGTCCGACCGCGTCGTGTTCGGCGAGGGCGTCCTCGCCCAGCTCGGCCATCTCTCCGAGCACCGCCCACGTGCGCCCGCCCCGCGCCTTGCCGGCTTCGCCCATCGCGACCAGCGCTCGCAGCGCCGCTCGCATGGACTCGGGGTTCGCGTTGTAGGCGTCGTTGACGACCGTCACGCCGTCCGCGCGCTCGGTGACCTCCATCCGCCAGCGGGAGAGCGTGCCGGCTTCGGAGAGCGCGGTGGCGATCTCGTCCACGGACATGCCCGACTCGTGGGCGACGGCGGCCGCGGCGAGCGCGTTCGACACGTGGTGCTCACCGTACAGCCGCATGGTCACCTCGCTGCACCCGGAGGGTGTGTGGAGCGTGAAGGCGGGCTGTCCGAGCGCGGTCAGCCGGACGTTCTCGGCACGGATGTCGGCCTCCGGCGCCTCGCCGAAGAGGACCGTACGGGCCTTGGTGCGGTGCACCATCGCGCGGACGTAGGAGTCGTCGGCGTTGAGGATCGCGACGCCGCCCGCCCGTCGCCCGCCACCACCCTCCTGCGGAAGCCCTTCGGGCTCTTCTGCTGCCGCGGAGGGCAGCGCCTCGACCAGTTCGCCCTTTGCCAGCGCAATCTGCTCGCGGCCGCCGAACTCGCCGATGTGCGCGCTGCCGACGTTGAGGACCACACCGATCCGCGGCGGGGTGAGCGCCGCGAGGTAGCGGATGTGGCCGACACCGCGCGCGCCCATCTCCAGGACGAGGTGGCGGGTGCTCTCGTCGGCGCGGAGCGCGGTGAGCGGCAGGCCGATCTCGTTGTTGAGGTTGCCCTCCGGCCAGACCGTCGGGCCGTTGCGCCGCAGCAGCTGGGCGATCAGGTCCTTGGTGCTGGTCTTGCCGGCGGAGCCGGTGAGGGCGACGACGTTGGTGCCCAGCCGGCCGACGACGGCGCGGGCCAGCGCGCCGAGCGCGGCGGTGACGTCGTCGACGACGATCGCCGGGACGCCGACCGGGCGGGCGGCGAGCACGGCCGTCGCACCGGCGGCGACCGCACCGGCGGCGAAGTCGTGACCGTCGGCCCGTTCACCCGCGAAGGCCACGAAGAGGCTGCCGGGGCGTACCTGCCGGGAGTCCTGCACGACCGGGCCGGTGACCTGGAGCTCCAGGTCCGGTATGTCGTGCGGCTGCCCGCCGGTGATGCTCGCGATCTCGGCGAGGGTCAGGGAGATCACAGGTCACCCCCGGCGAGCGGCGGAAGGTACCAGCGGAAAGGTTGTGCGCGCATGGCGGTGTGTCATCCCTGGTGGTTCGGCTGTTGCTCGGACTGCGCGGTCTCGATGGCCGCGCGCAACACCTGACGGTCGTCGAAGGGGCGGACCACTCCGGCGATGTCCTGGCCCTGTTCGTGGCCCTTGCCGGCGACGATCACGGTGTCGCCCGGTTCGGCGCGGGCGACGGCGGCAGCGATGGCCGCGCCGCGCTCCTCCTCGACGAGGACGGTGCCGCGCTCGTGGATCGGGACCTCGGCGGCGCCCGCGAGCATGGTCGCGAGGATCGCCAGCGGATCCTCGGAGCGCGGGTTGTCGGAGGTCAGTACGGCGGTGTCGGCGAGGCGGGCCACCGCGGCGCCCATGGGGACGCGCTTGTGCGGGTCACGGTCGCCGCCGCAGCCGAGGACGGCGTGCAGCTTGCCGTCGGTGACCTTGCGCAGCGCCCGCAGAACCGATTCGACGGCGTCGGTCTTGTGCGCGTAGTCGACGACGGCGAGGTACGGCTGACCGGCGTCGACGCGCTCCAGCCGGCCGGGGACGCCGGGGACGGCCGCGACGCCGTCGGCGGCGGTCTGCGGGTCGATCCCGGCGACGACCAGGGCGGTGATCGCGGCGAGCGCGTTGGCGACGTTGAAGGGGCCGGCGAGCGGCGAGGCGGCCCGCACCTTCTCGCCGTTCGGGCCGTGCACGGTGAAGGTCGAGCCGAGCGCGCCGATCTCGACGTCGGAGGCGCGCCAGTCGGCGTCCGGGTGGCCCTCGGCGGAGAAGGTGGTCACCGGGACCTCGGAGAGGCCGCGGGCCAGGCGCTTGCCGTACTCGTCGTCGAGGTTGACGACACCGGCGCGGCTGCGGGCCCGGGTGAAGAGCCGGGCCTTGGCCTGGAAGTAGTCCTCCATGCCGGAGTGGAACTCCATGTGCTCCGGGCTGAGGTTGTTGAAGACGGCGACGTCGAAGACGCAGCCGTCGACCCGGCCGAGGACCAGCGCATGGCTGGAGACCTCCATGGCGACGGAGCGGACGCCCCGCTCGCGCATGACGGCGAAGAGCGCCTGGAGGTCGGTGGCCTCGGGGGTGGTGCGCTCGGACTTGATGCGCTCGTCGCCGATACGGGTCTCGACGGTGCCGATCAGCCCGGTCAGCGCGCCCTCGGCGGCGGCCGCTGCCTTGAGGCCCCCCTCCATCAGGTACGCCGTCGTGGTCTTCCCGGAGGTCCCCGTGATGCCGATCTGGAGGAGGTCCTCGCCCGGCGCGCCGTAGATGGAGACGGCCAGGCCACCCATCCGGGCGCGCGGGTCCTCGGTGACCAGGACCGGCAGGCCCGTTCCGGCGGCGCGCTTCTCGCCCGTCGGGTCGGTCAGGATCGCCGCGGCGCCGAGGTCGGCGGCCTGGGCGACGAAGTCTGCGCCGTGCAGACGGGCCCCGGGCAGTGCCGCGTAGACATCACCGGGGCGTACCGCCCGGGAGTCGTGGGTGATGCCGGTGACCTGGACGTCTGCCGCGTCGGAAGCGGTGGTGCCCAGCTGCTCGGCGAGGACCGCCAGAGGGGTGGGACGGACCACCTCGGGGCGGGGCGCTCCCGGGTACGTTCCGGAGGCGTCCTTCTGGGCGTTGGGGGACTGTTCAGCATGTGACACGGCGGTGAGCGTACCGGGCGCGGCGGCTCCGAGGCGAAGTGAGGGTTTTGTGCGCGAGCGGTGCGCCGGCTCGGGTGTTCCGTGGGGAGTGATGGTCGTCACGGCGATGTTGCCTCGTTTTCAGTCGCCTGGCGTGAAGGTGACGGGCAGCCTCGGGGACGCGCTGCCGCTGGGCGGGACCTGCAGGGTTTTGAGCGCGAACTTCATCACCTGCTGGTAGACGGGGCCGCAGACCTGGCCGCCGAAATAGCTGCCCTTGGTGGGGTTCTGGACCGCGCAGTAGACGGTGATGCGGGGGGTGTCGGCGGGGGCGAAACCGGCGAAGGAGGCGGTGTAGCCGTGGTAGCGGCCGGTCTTGGGATCCACCCGGTTGGAGGTGCCGGTCTTGCCGCCCACGCGGTAGCCGTCGATCTTCGCGGCGGCGCCGGTGCCCTCGCGGTCGTCGACGACGGATTCGAGCATGGTGGCGAGCTGCCGGGCGGTCTTGGCGCTCACCACGCGGTTCTTCTCGGGGGCGGGCGCCGGGCGGTAGTGGCCGTCGGGTCCGGTGGTGCCGCGGACGAGGGTCGGCGCGATGCGCTCGCCGCCGTTGGCGATGGTGGAGTACACGGAGGCGGCCTGGACGGCGTTGAGGGAGAGGCCCTGGCCGAACGGGATCGTGTACTGCTGCGAAGTGTTCCAGTCCTTCGGCTTGGCCAGGATGCCGTCGGTCTCGCCGGGGAAGTTGAGCCCGGTGGGGCGGCCGATGCCGAACTTGTCGAGGTACGAGTGGAGCACCCGGTTGGCCTCGGGCTGGGTCTTCCCGAGCTGGCCGGTGGCGAGGATGGTGCCGATGTTGCTGGACTTGGCGAGGACGCCGTTGAGCGTCAGGTGCCAGGTGTCGTGGTCGATGTCGTCGGCGAAGAGCCGGTCGCCGCGGTGCAGCCGGTTGGGGACGGTGACGCGGGTCGCGGGGGTGGCGGCGCCCTCCTCCAGGACGGCGGCCATCGACATGAGCTTGCTGGTGGAGCCCGGTTCGAAGGCGTCGGTGAGGGCGGCGTTGCCGAGGGCCTCGGGGTCGGCCCGGTCGAGGTGGTTGGGGTCGAAGCCGGGGGCGTTGGCGAGGGCGAGGATCTGGCCGGTGCGGGTGTCCTGGACGACGACGTAGCCGCGGTCGGCCTTGGACTTGGTGACCTGCTCGGTGATGGCCTTCTGCGCCTCCCACTGGATGTCGCGGTCCAGGGTGAGACGGACGTCGGTGCCGGGGACGGCGGGGTGTTCCTGGGTGTCGGCGGTGGGCACCCGGCGGCCGCCGGACTGGGCGTAGACGAGCTTGCCGTCCTTGCCCGCCAGCTCCTTGTTCAGCTGGGCCTCCAGGCCGCCGCCGCCCCTGCCCTCGCTGTTGACGAAGCCGAGGACGCCGGCGGCGAGGGCGTCGTTGGGGTAGACGCGCTTGCTGTGCTTGTCGGCGAAGATGCCGACGAGGACGTTGGGGGCGGGCGCCTTCTTCGGCGCGGCGGCCGCCTTCTTGTCCTGCTCCGCCCGCATGTCCTTGATCTTCTTCCAGACCTGCGGGGTCTGCTGCCGGGCGAGGACGACGTACCGGGAGGAGGGCTTGGACAGCTTGGTGGCGAGGGTGGCGCGGTCCTCGCCGAGGACCGGCGCGAGCAGCGCGGCGGCCCGCTGCGGGGCGTCCCCGATCTTGGTCTTGTCGGGCGCCAGCAGGCTGGGGTCGGCGGTGATGTCGTACGCGTCGACGGTGGTGGCGAGGTCGGTGCCCGAGCGGTCGGTGATGGCGCCGCGCTCGGCGGCCAGGGTCACCGGGACGTAGCGGTTGACGTTGGCCTTGGCGGCGTACGCGGCGGCGTCGACGGCCTGCACCTGGAAGAGGCGGACGACGAAGACCAGCATCACCAGCGTCAGCGCGAGGGCGACCAGCCGCAGCCGGGGCCGCGGGCTGCCCAGCCGGAGCGCGGGCGCGGGCCGCGGGGCCGGGCGCGGCCGGGCGGGGCGCCGCGGCGGCGCGGCCTTGGCGGGGCGGCGGCCGGCCGGGGGGCGGCCCGCGGCGGCGCGGCCGTTCTTCGGCGCCGGGCGGCCGCTCTTCGGGGCGGGGCGGCGGGCGCCGCCGCTCTGCGCGGGGCGCGGGACACGGCGCCGGGGGTCCTTGGGCGCGGTCATGACACGGCCCTCCGGTGCGGGACGCCGGTGCCCGTGGCCGCCGGGGGCCGCGGGTCTCCTGCGTCGTACGGCTGGGGGGCCTGGTACGTCACCGGGTTCACCTGCCGGAGGTCGTCGGGGCGGGGGCGGTCGCGGCGGGCGGCGGAGCGGCCGGTGCCGCACGGCCGTCCGGGGCGGGTGAGCCGGGCGGGCGGGGCGTGGCGGTCGGCGCGGGGGCACCGGCGGCGCCCGGGGACGGGGCGCCGGACGCACCGGGTGCGGCGGCGTCCGGGGAGGCCGTCGCACCCGGCGAGGCGCCGCCGAGCGCCCCGGGGAGCGACGGACCGGCCGGGGCGTGCTGCGGGTGCGGCTCCTCGGTCGCCTCGCTGGGCCTGCCGCGGACCGTGCCGTCCGGGGCGAGGAAGGCCGGGTTGCCGCCCGGCACCATGCCCAGCCGCCGGGCGCGCCGTTCGAGGGCGCCCGGCGCGGAGACCGCGTCCACCTCCTGCTGGAGCTCCTGCTGGTCGTCGGTGAGTTCGTCGGTCCGCTTCTCCAGCCGGCTCAGTTCGAACGAGCCCTGGTTGAGCGCGGAGTTGAGCAGCAGCAGGGCGAGCAGCCCGGAGCCGAGGAGGACGACGACCAGCAGGACGAAGGGCGTTCGCGCGGCGGAACTGCTCCCGCCGGGGAACAGCGCCGCGAGACGGGAAGGCCCCTTCGGCGAACGCCCCCGGGGGGTCACGCGATGTCCTCACGGATGCGTTCGGCACCGCGCAGCCGGGCCGGGGCCGCCCGCCGGTTCTCGGCGACCTCTTCCTCCGTGGGGAGTTCGGCGCCCCGGGTGAGCAGTTTCAGCCGCGGCTGGTACTGCTCGGGGACGACGGGCAGGCCGGGCGGCGCGGTGTTGGCGGCACCGGCGGCGAAGACCTGCTTGACGATCCGGTCCTCCAGCGAGTGGTAGGCGAGGACCGCGATCCGGCCGCCGACCGCCAGCGCCTTGACCGCGGCGGGCACGGCCCGCTCCACGCTCGCCAGCTCGCCGTTGACCTCGATGCGCAGCGCCTGGAAGGTGCGCTTGGCGGGGTTGCCGCCGTGCCGCTTGGCGGCCTGCGGCAGCGCCTCACGGATCAGCTCGACCAGCCGGGCGCTGTGGTGGAACGGCTCCTTCGCCCGCTCGCGCACCACCGCCTCGACGATCCGCTTGGCCTGCTTCTCCTCCCCGTAGGAGCGCAGGATCCGCACCAGCTCCCCGGGGGCGTAGGTGTTGAGGACGTCGGCGGCGCTGATGCCGGTCGTCTGGTCCATCCGCATGTCCAGCGGCGCGTCCTGGGCGTACGCGAAGCCGCGGTCGGCCTCGTCGAGCTGCATGGAGGAGACGCCGAGGTCGAAGAGGACGCCCTGGACCTTGGGCACGCCGAGGCGGTCGAGGACCTCGGGGAGTTCGTCGTAGACGGCGTGCACCAGGGTGGCGCGGTCGCCGTACGGGGCGAGCCGCTCGCCGGCCAGGCGCAGCGCGGAGGGGTCGCGGTCGAGGGCGATGAGCCGGGCGGCGGGGAAGGTGGCGAGCAGCGCCTCGCTGTGGCCGCCGAGGCCGAGGGTGCAGTCGACGACGACGGCGCCCGGCTCGGCGAGGGCGGGGGCGAGCAGGTCCAGGCAGCGCCGGAGCATGACGGGGACGTGGCGAGTGTTGCCGCTCATGCGCGGACCTCGCTTCGCCGGGCGGACCCGCATCCGGGGCGGGCGCACCTCTTTCTGATTCGCTCGCTGCGCTCGCTCATAAGCCTTCCGATGGGTGAGCGGCAGGTGGGTCCCCGGCCGCTGGCGGGGTGCCGCACGTACCGCTTGGTCCCCGCCCGCTCTGAAGGGGAAGTGGCTCTCCGGCGACGGGAATTGGCGCCGGAAGGCCGCTGGAGCGGGAGGAGGCCGAGCCGCACGTGTGGTGGACACGCGAGGGCTTCGGGGACCGAGGAGAGCGTCACGCCTCCCACTTCGCGCCACTTTAGTCCACCGCCTTCCCCGGTCAATCAACCGGTTCCGCGCGTCCCGGAGCGGCTGTTCGGGCCATCGCCCACCCGAACGGGGGCACCGTAACGCTCCATGTGGATTACGTCACAAGGGGTGAGGTTGGGCGCTGTGACCACGCCCAGGTGCGGCCGGATCCGGCCGCCGGCGCTACCGTGAGGCCATGTCCATATCTGCCTCACAGTCGCCCTCCCCGGCCGCCGACGGCACCACGCCCGCCGGGACCACCGTCACCGACCGCCTCGTCGCGGCGAACGCGGAGTACGCCGAAGCGTTCGGCGACCCCGGCATGGATGCCCGGCCGGTCCTCAAAGTCGCCGTCGTGGCCTGCATGGACGCCCGCCTCGACCTGCACGCGGCGCTCGGTCTGGAGCTGGGTGACTGCCACACCATCCGTAACGCGGGCGGTGTGGTCACCGACGACATCATCCGTTCCCTGACCATCAGCCAGCGCGCGCTGGGCACCCGTTCGGTGGTGCTCATCCACCACACCGACTGCGGTCTGCTGGGCCTCACCGAGGACTTCCGCCACGATCTGGCGGCCGAGGTCGGCCAGCGTCCCACCTGGGCGGTCGAGGCGTTCAAGGACCTCGACGAGGACGTCCGCCAGTCGATGGAGCGGGTGCGCACCTCGCCGTTCCTGCTGCACAAGGACGACGTCCGCGGCTTCGTCTTCGACGTCACCACCGGTCTGCTGCGGGAGATCTCCCCCCAGCGCTGACCTCGCACCACCGCCGGGTGCGGGACCCGTGTCCCGTGCCCGGCTTCGTGCTGCCCGGATGCGGGTGGGCCGGCGTCACCCGCCGGGGCGAAACGCCGTCAGTTGTCCACAGGCCATGACGCGGAGTGCGCGCGGCGGTGAGAATGCGGGGGTGGCGTCGCCGCGGCTCCGGCCGGGTGCGACGCCGCATCCGGGGGCGGGCCGGGCCGTACGGAAGGCGCCGGTCCGGTGATGAGGAATCCTCTGTTCAGCGCGGGCACGGGGAAGGGCCGAGGAGGGCCGGTGACGACGTATGACGAGCGAGCGAGCCTCGTTGATGTGACCACCACTGCCGAACGGGTGCAGCGGTCGGTCGAAGGTGTCATCGAGGGCAAGCCGGAGGTCGTACGGCTGGCGCTCACGGTGCTGCTCGCCGAGGGGCACCTGCTCATCGAGGACGTGCCGGGCGTCGGCAAGACGATGCTGGCCAAGGCGCTGGCGCGGTCCCTGGACTGTTCGGTGCGGCGCATCCAATTCACCCCGGATCTGCTGCCGTCCGACATCACCGGTGTCGGCGTCTTCGACCAGCAGAGCAAGGAGTTCGAGTTCAAGCCCGGCGCGATCTTCGCCCAGTTCGTGATCGGCGACGAGATCAACCGCGCCTCCCCCAAGACGCAGTCGGCACTGCTGGAGTCCATGGAGGAGCGGCAGGTCACGATGGACGGGCGGACGTACGAGCTGCCCAGCCCGTTCATGGTCGTCGCCACCCAGAACCCGATCGAGATGGAGGGCACCTACCCGCTGCCGGAGGCGCAGCGGGACCGCTTCATGGCCCGGGTCTCCGTGGGCTATCCGAGCCCGGCGGCCGAGCTGCGGATGCTCGACGCGCACGGCGCGGCATCGCCCCTGGAGGGGCTGCGGCCGGTGGCGCGCGCCCAGGACGTGGACCGGCTGACCGCGGCGGTGCGGGCCGTCCATGTGGCCGAGGCGGTGCGCCGGTACGCCGTGGAGCTGGTGGCGGCCACCCGCGCCCACCCGGATCTGCGGCTGGGCGCCTCCCCGCGGGCGACGCTGCACCTGGTGCGCGCGGCGAAGGCGTCCGCGGCGCTCGCCGGGCGGGAGTACGTCCTGCCGGACGATGTGCAGGCGCTGGCCGTCCCGGTCCTGGCGCACCGGCTGCTGCCGACCTCGCAGGCGCAGCTGAACCGCCGCGGCGCGGAGCAGATCGTGCTGGAGATCCTGCACCGCGTCCCGGTGCCGGACCCGGCGCGGCAGGCCCGGGCGGACGCCCCGGACCGCCGCCCGCCCGGCCTCCGGGAGCGGTGATGTCCGACGGGAGCGAGGCCGCCGGGCGGGGCGGGCTGCGGGCGGCCTTCGCCGGGCTGACGACGCGCGGCCGTTCGTTCCTCGCCGCCGGCGTCGCCGCCGCGGTCTGCGCGTATCTGCTGGGCCAGGCGGATCTGCTGCGGGTGGGGCTGCTGCTGGCGGCGCTGCCGCTGGTCTGCGTCCTGGTGCTGCACCGCACGCGCCACCGCGTCGCCGCGCACCGCACCCTCGCACCCGCCCGGGTGCCGGTGGGCGCCGAGGCCCGGGTGCGGCTGTCGGTGGAGAACCTCTCCCGGCTGCCCACGGGCGTGCTGATGCTCCAGGACCGGGTTCCGTACGTGCTCGGGCCGCGGCCGCGGTTCGTGCTGGACCGCGTCGAGGCGGGCGGGTACCGGGAGGTGTCGTACCGCGTCCGGTCGGACCTGCGGGGGCGCTTCCCGCTCGGGCCGCTGGAGCTGCGGTTGGCGGACCCGTTCGGCATGTGCGAGCTGACCTGCGCCTTCGGCGCTGCGGACACGCTGACGGCGGTGCCCCGCACGGAGCCGCTGCCGGCGGTGCGGATGGCCGGGGAGACGGCCGGGTTCGGCGACGGGCGGCGGCGTTCGGCGGCGCTGGCGGGCGAGGACGACGTCATCCCGCGCGGCTACCGCCACGGCGACGATCTGCGCCGCGTCCACTGGCGTTCCACGGCGCGCCATGGCGAGCTGATGGTGCGCCGGGAGGAGCAGCCGCGGCGGACGCGGTGCACGGTCCTGCTCGACACCCGGGAGGCGGCCCACCGCGGCACCGGTCCGGAGTCGGCGTTCGAATGGGCGGTGGCGGCCGCCGCGTCCACCGCGACGCATCTGCTGGAGCGCGGCTTCCCGGTACGGCTGCTGACGGACACCGGCACCTCGGTGCCCGGCCCGGAGGGCACCGCCGCCGGGCCGGGCGGTACGGAGACCGGTGAGGCGGCCGGGCTGTTGCTGGACGTCCTCGCCGTGGTGGAGCCGTCCGGGCAGCCGGACCTCTCGGCGGCCTACGAGGCGCTGCGCGGCGGCGAGGGGTTGCTGATCGGCTTCTTCGGGGAGCTGGACGAGGCGGCGGTCGAGGCGGCGGCGCGGATGCGGCGGCGCGCCGCGGCCGCGGTCGCCTTCGTCATGGACGGCGACGCCTGGGCCCAGCACTCCCGGCAGACCCGCTCCGGCGCCGGTCCGGGGAGGCTCGACGACCGGCTGCGGATGCTCCGCGAGGCGGGCTGGACGGCCCTGCCGGTGGCGCCGGGCGCCTCGCTGCCCGCGCTGTGGCGAGCGGCCGACGGGACGGGCGGCATACCCTCCGATGGTCCCCGGGCCGGCGCGGCGTACGCCCCGGCGGACCCGGACGGCGCGGCAGCGGGGGCGGGGAGCGGCACATGAGGCGGGACATGAGCGGGCGGCAGCACGGCGGAGGGGCGTCCGGTCGGCGCGCCGCGGCGGACGGGGCGCCGGGCGGCGGGCGTGCCGCGGGCGGCCGGGCCGGGCGAGCGGGAGGGCGCGGATGAGCGGGCGGGGGCCCGCCCTGTGGGCGGCGGTGGCGACGCTCTGCGCTTCCTGTGCGCTGGTGCCGCTGGTCGATCCGGTCAGCTGGATGGTGCAGGCGGCGCTGCTGGTGGTGCTGGTGACGGCGGCGGGTGCCGGGGCGCGGCTGCTGCCGTGGCCCCGGCCGGTGGTCGTCGTGGCCCAGGTCGTGGTGGCGGCGTTGACGCTGACCGCGCTGTACGCGGGTGAGCAGGCGCTGCTCGGGGTGGTGCCGGGCCCGGACGCCGTCGCGGAGCTGGTCCGCCTCGGGCAGTCCGGGGTCGCGGATGTGAGCCGGTACGCCAGTCCGGCGCCGCTCACGCCGGGCATCCGGCTGCTGCTGGTCGGCGGGGTGACGCTGGTCGGCCTGGTCGTGGACGCGCTGGCGGTCACCTACCGCAGCGCCGCGCCCGCCGGGCTGCCGCTGCTGGCGCTCTACTCGGTGGCCGCGGGGCTGACCACGGGCGGCACGGGCCGGCTGTGGTTCCTGATCGCCGCCGCGGGCTATCTGCTGCTCCTGCTGGCCGAGGGCCGCGACCGGCTGTCGCGGTGGGGCCGGGTGTTCGGCGGCACGGCCGGCCGGGCCTCCCGGTGGTGGCCGCGTCCCGGGAAGAAGGCGTCCGGGCCGGCGCCGGTGCGGCACGGGCGGCGGATCGGCGCGCTGGCGCTCGGTGTCGCCGTCGCCGTCCCCGCGGCGCTGCCGTCGCTGGGCACCGGGCTGCTCGGCACGGGCGGCCGGGACGGGGGCTCCGGCGGCGGCACCATCTCGGCCGTCAACCCGCTGGTCTCCCTCCAGAACAGCCTGAACCAACCCGAGGACAAGGAGGTCCTCAACTACCGCACCACGGCGGACGACACCCGCGATCTGTATCTGCGGATCGTGGCGCTCGACCAGTTCGACGGCGCGGCCTGGAAGCCGTCCGAGCGGACGGTGACCGATGTGCCCGAGCAGCTGCCGCGGCCCGCGGGGCTCTCCCCGGAGGTCGCCACCACCCAGGTCAACACCTCGATCTCGACCGCCGAGTGGTACGGCCAGAACTGGCTGCCGATGCCGTTCCCGGCGTCCCGGGTCGGCATCGCCGGGCGGTGGCGCTTCGAGGAGCAGGGCCGCACCCTGGTGGGCGACCGCGGCCAGAACACCCGTGGCCTGCAGTACCAGGTGGCGAGCCTGCGGGTGCGGCCCACGGCCCGGCAGCTCGCCGAGGCCCCGGCGCCGCCCGCCGCGCTGCGCCGCGAGTACACACGGGTCCCCGCCGAACTGCCGCCCGTGGTCGCGGCGACGGCCCGCAAGGTGACCCGCGGCGCGGCCACCCCGTACGCGAAGGCCGTCAAGCTCCAGGACTGGTTCGCGACCGACGGCGGCTTCCGCTACGACACCGAGGTGCAGGCGGGCAGCGGTGTGAAGGCCATCGCGCGGTTCCTGGAGCAGAAGGAGGGCTTCTGCGTCCACTTCTCGTTCTCGATGGCCGCGATGGCGCGCACCCTGGGCATCCCGGCGCGGGTCGCCGTCGGTTTCACACCGGGCACCAAGCAGCCCGACGGGACGACCTCGGTCGGCCTGCGGGACGCCCATGCCTGGCCCGAGCTGTACTTCGAGGGGATCGGCTGGACGCGTTTCGAGCCCACGCCGAGCCGCGGCAACGTCCCGGAGTACGCCCTGCCGGACACCTCCCAGGACCACACGCCGGGCTCCCCCGCGCAGGAGCCGACCCGGCCCACGCCGCCGACCGGCGGCCCGCGGCCGGATCCGACCTGCGGCCCCGGTCAGCGCGCGGGCGCCACGGGCTGCACGGCGGCGGCGCCCACGGCGCAGGATCCGGGCTCGCCGGGCGGCGGCCCGTCCGTCCTCGGCGCCGTCGGCCTCGTGCTGGGCGGTCTGCTGCTGCTCTCGGTGGCCACGCTCCCGGCGCTCTGGCGGCGCCGGCTCCGGACCCGGCGGCTCTCGGCCGAGGGCCCGGCGGCCGTCCTCGGCGCCTGGCAGGAGCTGACCGACACCGCCCGGGACCTGGGCATCGCACCGGACGAGGCGCTCACCCCACGCCGGACGGCCGTCCGGCTGGCCGACACCGCCGCGCTGCCGCCCGAGGCCGCCGAGGCCGTGCACCGGGTGGCCGGCGCGGTCGAGGAGTCCCTGTACGCGGCGCGGCCGCGGCCCGCACCGCAGGTGGCCGCGGACGCCCGTCTGGTCTGTGCCGCGCTGCGCGCGCAGGCGTCCCGCGGGGCCCGATGGCATGCGGCCCTGGCGCCCCGCTCCGCGGACCGGCAGGTCAAGGCGTACGCGGCCCGGTGGACGGCATTCCGCCGCCGCGCCGGTGGCCGCACGGCCGCCGCCGTACGCCGTCTCACCACGGCACTCCAGCCGGGCGGCCGACGGCCCTGAGCCGGGCGGAACCGCCGTACGCCGGGGCGGGCCGGGCGTACGGCGGTGAGGCGGGTGTACCGGCCCGCGTGGCCGCTTGGTCCGCCGCGCGGGCCCGGCATTCCGCACGGGGCGCAGGATCAGACCCGGCCCAGGGGGCGGCACCCGCACCGACCGAGACTCCCGCCCCGCCCGGTTCCGTCACGGCCGACAGCGGCTCAACGCAACTGACGCTCAACGCAACTGACGGGGCCGCCCGAGCGTCGGACGGCCCCGTCAAGGGCTCAGTGTGTGTTCGGCTCCGGGAGCCGTTCAGGACCGGGGACGGTGCGGGCTCAGTGGCCCTGTTCGTCGCGGCGGCGCTGCCAGCGGTCCTCGATGCGGTTCATCATCGAGCGGCGGCCGCCGGACTGGCGCCGGGCCGGCGCTCCGCCCGCCCTGCCGCGCTTCCCCGGGGCCGCGCCGGGCCGCTGTTCGCCGGGCTTGGGGGCCTTGCGCCAGCCGGTCACGGCGAGGACGGCGCAGCCGAGCATCACCAGGAAGCCGACGACGCTGATCCAGATCTGCTGGGCGACCATGCCGGCCATGAGCAGGCCGATACCGACCAGAAAGCCGACGACCGCTTGGTAGACCCGTCGCCGGGTGTACGTGCGCAGCCCGCTTCCCTCAAGCGCTGTCGCGAACTTGGGATCTTCGGCGTACAGCGCTCGCTCCATCTGCTCGAGCATGCGCTGCTCGTGCTCCGAGAGCGGCACGGAGTCCTCCTACTCGTCGGTCGCGGGGGCGACCGGGTGCGGCCCTTTCAGGATAGGCAGGGATTCGCCCCCGTGAAACCCGCCCCTCTGCGCCAGTCCACTGTCCTGGCCGCCAGGGCGGCCGATGGTGATGCTGCCTGCATTCCCCACCGGCCTATCCGTCATGCCGGAACGTCGTCCCTCGATCATACGGGGAGAAGAGGCTGATCGGGTGGGCTGTGGCCGACCGCACCCGGCGGTCGGCCACCGGTCGGTGATCAGCCGCGTCGGCCCAGAACGTGCAGCTGGGTGGCGACCGAGTGGAACGCGGGCTGCTCGGCGGCGGCCGCCTCCAGTTTCAGCAGCGCCTCCATCGCCCCGGGCTCGGTGTCGACGAGCACCCCGGGGACGAGGTCGGCGAAGACCCGCACCCCGTGCACCGCGCCGACCTGCAACCCGGCGCCGGTGACCAGCCCGGACAGCTGGTCGGCGGTGAACCGGCGGGGCACCGGGTCGCCCTCGCCCCAGCGTCCGGCCGGGTCGATGAGGGCCTGGTGGGCCTCGGTGAAGTGCCCGGCGAGGGCGCGGGCCAGCACGGCGCCGCCGAGACCGGCCGCGAGAAGGCTCAGGGTGCCGGACTCGCGCAGCGCGGCGACGACGTTGCGGACGCCCTCGGCCGGGTCGTCGACGTACTCCAGGACGCCATGGCACAGCACGGCGTCGTAGCCGCCGCGCTCGACGACGTCGAAGAGGCCGTGGGCGTCGCCCTGGACGGCCCGTACCCGGTCGGCGACGCCCGCCTCGGCGGCCCGGCGCTCCAAGGCGAACAGAGCGTTGGGGCTGGGGTCGACAACGGTGACGCGGTGGCCGAGGCGGGCGACCGGCACGGCGAAGTTGCCGGTGCCGCCGCCGGTGTCGAGGACGTCGAGGACTTCGCGCCCGGCAGCCTCGGCCCGGCGCTCCAGGGCGTCCTTGAGAACCTCCCAGACCACGGCAGTACGAAGGGATGCGCGCGGGCGCAGCGGGTCAGACACGGCGGGTGGCTCCTCGGAGGGGCAGATCAACTAGGCGCCCACCACCCTATTGCGTCGCGCACCGTCCGCGGCCTGCGGCGCCACCTGCGACTTCCGTGGCTTCCACGGCTTCCGTCACGCCCGGGCCGGGCGGACGGGGCCGGGCACCGTGACGGGAGGCACCGGGCGGCGACGGCCCCGCGCCCGCACACGCCGTGCGGGGCTCGCGGTGCCGCCCGCCGCCCGGCCGGACGCAGGCGCCCGGTCCGCGTACCGCCCCTCCCGCTCACCCCACCCGCTGATCCGGCAGGGACGGCTGGAGCAGCAGCATGCGCTCGACCAGGCGGTGGAAGTGGAGGGCGGCGCGGATGAGGTCGTCGGCGTCCCGTCGGCCGGCCGCGCCGGGTATGCCGGCCTCGGCCCGAGCCCGGCGCTCGGCCCCGGCGGCGAAGAGGGCGCTCCACTCGGTCAGTTCCGGTGCGACCTCCGGCAACACCTCCCAGGCGCTGCGGATACGGCGGCGCCGGTGCGGGGTGGTCTCGGGCCTGCCGCGGACGGCCAGCACCGCGGCGGCGGTGCGCAGCGCGGCGAGATGGGCGGTGGCGAAGCGCTCGTTCGGAGACTGCAGGGTTTCGGCTTCGCTGAGGCCCCGGCGGGCCTGGGTGAGCAGGGTGAGGGCGGCGGGTGGCGCTGCCGAACGCCGCAGAACGGGGTGGACATCGCTCGGGGGACCGTACGCAGCGGAGCTGCCCGTTGCGGGACGAGCTGCCATGACGAACCTCCAGTCGTCGCAAACCGGTTCGGAACCGTTGCCCCCATCGTGCGGCACACCACTGACAATCGGCCCTGACCTGGTCTTTCACGGAGAAGTACGGCGGCAGGGAGGCAATTCGCCCACCGGTCGCTCCCGGGCCGCGCCCTGGAGCGGGCAGGCGTCGCGGACCGGCACAATCACCTGCATGGACAGCTCCCACTCACGCCGCGACGCCACCCGGCGCAAGCTCTTCGACGCCGCGGTCACCCTCATCGCCGAACAGGGCTTCTCCTCCACCACGGTGGACGAGATCGCCGAGCGGGCGGGGGTCGCGAAGGGCACGGTCTACTACAACTTCGCGAGCAAGAACGTTCTCTTCGAGGAACTGCTGCGGCACGGCATCGAACTGCTGGCGGCCTCCCTCCAGGAGGCGGCCGAGAAGGTGACCGCCCGCGGCGGCTCCCGCATCGACGCGCTGGACGCGATGGTCCGCGCCGGTCTGGACTTCATCTCCCGCTACCCGGCGCTCACCCAGCTCTACGTGGCCGAACTGTGGCGCACCAACAGAGCCTGGCAGTCCACCTTGATGGTGGTGCGCCAGCGGGCCGTGGCCGTGGTGGAGGACGTACTCCAGGAGGCCGTCGCCGAGGGCGAGCTGAGCGAGGAGATCGATGTGCCGCTGACGGCGTCCGCGCTGTTCGGCATGGTGCTGGTGGCGGCGCTGGACTGGCAGTCGTACCAGCCGGACCGCTCCCTCGACGAGGTGCACGCGGCGCTGTCCCGGCTGCTCCAGGGGCGGGTGAGCGGCCACCGCAGCTGATCCACGGCCCGAACGAGCCGTTGCCCGGCGGACGTCGGCCGGGCGTACCGCCCGTGGCGCGCGCCCCATGGTGCGTCGCCGGGAACCGTCCCGCCCGGTGAACCGCGGTTCACCGCCGTCCCCCGGAGGCCGGACGCGGAAAGCGCGCTGCCCTGGCGCGGATCGTTCCCCCACCGATCCGACCAGGGCAGCGCTTCCCCCGTATCCCCCGTACTTCCCCCGTGCTTCCCCCGTCACGTCCGGGATGCCGCGCCGCTCCGCCGCCCCGTGCCGGCGGTGCGGCGCCGCGTCCCTTCGGTGCACCCCACTCTGTCGTTCCGGCAGGGTGCGGCCCATCCGCGTACCTACTCATCTCACCGCCTGAGTACGCGTACTCACTCGTGAGCACCCCGTCCCCACGCTGCTCTACGATCTCCGGCATGTCCGTACTCCCGTTGGTGTTCACCAGTGGCTGGGCGAGCGGGATCAACGCCTACGCCGTCGTGCTGCTCCTCGGCCTGCTCGGCGCCACCGGCGTCACCGACGAGGTGCCGGACGCACTGCAGCGCCCCGATGTGCTGATCGCCGCCGCGGTGCTCTTCCTCTTCGAGACCGTCGCCGACAAGGTCCCGTACGTGGACTCCGTCTGGGACGCCGTGCACACCGTCGTACGGCCCGTCGCCGGCGGCGTCGTGGCGGCGCTGCTGGCCGGGCACGACGGATCGCTGCCGCAGCTGGCGGCGGGGGCGGTCGGCGGTTCCACGGCGCTGCTGAGCCACCTCGTCAAGGCAGGGGCACGGATCGCGGTCAACACCTCGCCGGAGCCGGCGAGCAACATCGTGGTGAGCGTCGTCGAGGACCTCGGGGTCGCCGGGCTGATCGCGTTCGCGGTGTTCCACCCGGTCATCGCCGCCGTCATCGCCGCCACGCTGCTGCTGGCCGGGCTGGCGCTGGTGATCCTGCTCTGGTCGCGGATCCGCCGCTACCTGCGACGGCGGCGCGAACGCCGCGAGGAGAAGCGGCTCGCGGCCGCCACCGAGGCGGATCCCGTACCGCGCTGAGGCCGTCCGGCGGGCGGGGTACGGGCGTTGTCGGTGGCGGCGGATACAGTCGCGGACATGGCACGGATTGCGGTGATCGGGGCGGGCGCGGGCGCGATGGCGGCCGCCGCGCGGCTGGCCGTCGCGGGCCACCGGGTGGTGGTCTGCGAGCGGGAGGCGACGTACGGCGGGGCGCTGAGGCGCTTCGAGCGGGAGGGGTTCGGGTTCGACACCGGGCCCGCGCTGCTGCACCTCCCCGCCGTCTACCGCGATCTCTTCATCAAGACCGGCCGGGAGCCGCTGGAGAGCGTGCTGACGCTCACACAGGTCGATCCCGCGAGCCGTCATGTCTTTCCGGACGGCACCGCGGTGTCGCTGCCGAACGCCTCGCGCGGCGGCGTCCTCGCGGCGCTGGACGGCGCGCTGGGCGCGGGCGCCGGGGAGCGCTGGAGCGACTTCCTGGGGCGCGCCCGGGACGCCTGGGACGCCACCCGCAGACCGCTCCTGGAGGAGCCGCTGTGGGCGGACTGGCAGGTGCTGGGGCGCGATCCGTATCCGGCGGTGCGCCGCCGTGGCCTGTTCGGCCGGGGCAAGGGCCCGACGACCGCGACGCTCGCGGAGGTCGCCCGCCGCGAGCTGTCCGACCCGCGGCTGATCGCCCTGCTGGAGAGCCATGCCATGGCGTACGGCTTCGATCCGCGCGCCGTCCCGGCGAGCGCGGCGGTGCTGCCGTACATGGAGCAGACCTTCGGCACCTGGTATCCGGCCGGCGGTATGCGGGCGCTGGCGGACGCGGTGCATGCGCGGTGTGTGGAGCGGGGCGTGGAGTTCCGGTTCGGGACGCCGGTCGAGCGGATCGTGGTGGCGGACGGCCGGGCGGCGGGTGTCGTCACGGCCGACGGCGAGGTGACGGAGGCGGACCACGTGGTCGCCGGGGTCACCCCGCAGGCGCTGGCGGGGCTGGTGCCCGGCGGGGCGCCGTGGGAGGCGTCGGATGCCCCGGCCGGTCCGCCGCCGGGTCCGGTGCCCGCCCGGATGACGGTGGCGCTGGCGCTGCGCGGCGCCCGGCCGGACGGCACCGCGCACCGCACGGTGGTGCACCCCGACGACCGCGCGGCGGAGCTGGCCGCGGTGTTCGGCGGCGGCGCACCGGCCGCGCCGACGGTGACGGTGCTGCGGCCCGACGATCCGGCCACCCGCCCCGACGACGCCCATGAGGCGGTGACGCTGACGGCGACGGTGGCGGCACCCGGCCCCGGCGGCCTCTCCGCGGACGCGGCCGAGGCGCTGGCCGAGCGGATGTCGGAGCGCGCCGAGGCCGCGGTGCCGGGGCTGCGGGAGCGGCTGCTGTGGCGCGAGGTGCTGCCGCCCACCGGCGAGGCGCTGCTGCCCGGCCCTGCGCTGGCCGGTGGCGGCGGCCGGTTCCTGCGCCCCGCCAACCGCACCCGGATACCCGGGCTTTACGCCGTCGGCGGCTGGTCGCACCCGGGCGGCGGCCCGGCGCACGCCGGGATGTCCGGGGCGATCGTCGCCGGACTGATCGTCAACGGCGACGACTGGCACGGCTCGACCTGAGGCGCGCGCGGGGAGTATGCGGCGCGCCCGCGCCGCCAGCTCAGCGCGCCTCCGCCCCGTCCGTCGTGAACGCCGCGGCCACGGCGAGGCTGTCCTCGTAGACGTGGTGCCGGGTGATCAGGCCGTGTGCGACGGTGAGATGCAGGGCGAAGCGTGCGCGGTAGGCGCGGCCCGTGGGGCGGGCGGTCTGGCGGATCTCGCCGAGCACGACGGCGTCGGCGCCGTCCACCAGGAGGCGTTCGATCTCGGTGGCCGCCTGCCCGGGCACATGGTGTGCCGCCAGTTCGCGGTAGTGGGCGGCGGCGTCGGCGCGGGTGGTGCGGTGACGGATCCACGGGGTGGCGGTGCGGCCGTGCTCGGCCTCGGGCCAGTCCAGCTTCCAGTCGACGCGCTCGGCGTACAGCTCGGCGATGCGCTCCGGGTCGCCCTCGCCGATGCGGCGCAGCAACTCCTCCACCACGGCACGGGTGCTCATGGACACGGCCGTCCCCCTCTGTTGCGGAACCCGCGCCCCACCGGCGCGGAGAGAGCACCTTTGTACCAGCGCCGAACGCCCGTGGCGCCTGCTTTCCGGGAGGCCGCCGGGCAGACGGACGACAGGCCCCGGACCGCGTGGTCCGGGGCCATGTCACCGCAGTTCCAGCCGTAACTGACTCGGCGTCAGTAGCGGTACTGCTGTTCCTCGTGGCCGTGGTGCGAGGTCGGCGGGTACGGCGGTTCGCCGGGCGGGTGGACGCCGTCGCGCTGTTGCGGCACCCAGACCCCGCCGGGCGGGGTGTCGCCGTAGTCCTGGAGCGAGGTGCCGTACGTCGGCCCGTAGGGCTGCTGGGCATACGGATCGACCGGCGCGTAGGGGTCGTGCGGCGGGTACGGCTGGGCGCCGTAGTGAGAATCGGGGGCCGCACCCTGGTCGGTGCCGTACGCGGCGTAGGAACCGTAGGGGTCGGCGTAGGCGTCGTGGGCGCCGGGGCCGTAACCGCCGCCGTGGCCGTAGGGGTCGGGGTCCGCCGGCTGGTGGCCGAAGGCCGGGGCGTAGGCGTCGGAGCCGTGCGGGGCGGAGCGGGCGTCGGGACTGTAGACGCCGTACTGGCCGGTCTCGTCGGGGAGCGGCTGCGGGGCGTAGACGTCCTGGGTGTAGGCGTCCTGGGCGTAACCGTCCTGGCCGCCGAAGACCGGGGCGGCGCCCTGGCCGTCGAGGGTCCAGCCGCCGTCCTGGTCGGGCTGCGGGGAGGTGCCGTAGCCGTCGTGGGACGGATAGCCGTCGGGGGCGGCGTGGGGCGCGGCGGCGTCGTACGGGCCGGGGGCGTCGGCTCCGTCCGGGGCGGCCGGGGTGTCCGGGGTGTCGGCGGGGCCGGTCGTCTCCTCGATGTCGGAGACGTGCAGGGCGGGGCGGCGGCCGGTGGACTTGGCCCGGCGGCGCCGGTTGTTGTTCTCCGGCGGTGCCTTCCGCAGCGACCAGCCGGTGGTGAAGCCGCGGCGGAAGGAGAGGGTCACATAGGTCTGGCCGGTGGCGAACGCGGCGGCGCCCAGGGCGATGACGATCACCGACGGGAGGAGCACGCCCACCACCACACCGAGGAATCCGGTGAAGGCCAGCAGCCGCCAGCGGAGGCGGGCCTTGTGCTGGAGGAGGACCTCGCCCAGCAGCCACAGCGCGACGCAACCGAATGCGATGTAGAGGACCGCCCAGCCCATGTACGCCCCTCTTCCGCCGCGCTGCGGCACCGTGATCAGGGCCGCTGATGCAGCCCCAGATTCTCGTAGATCTCCAGGGTCGCCGTGGAGTGGTTCAGGGTGATGAAGTGCAACCCGGGAACGTCCTCGGCCCTCAAGCGCGCGCACAGTTCCGTGGCGTACTCGATGCCAATGGAGCGTACAGCGGACGGGTCGTCCTTGACGGCCAGGATGCGCTCCGCGAGCTCAGGTGGGAATGCGGCATTGCTCAGTTGGGCGAACCGCTCGATCTGCCGGACGTTCGTGACGGGCATGATCTCGGGGATGATCGGCGTCGAGCATCCGGCGGCGGCGACGCGGTCGCGCAGCCGGAGGTAGTCCTCGGCGTAGAAGAACATCTGGGTGATGGCGAAGTCGGCGCCCGCGCGGCACTTGTCGATGAAGTGCGTGACGTCGGTGTCCCAGTCCGTGGAGCGCGGGTGCATCTCGGGGAAGGCGGCGACGCCGACGCAGAAGTCGCCGGACTCCTTGATCAGGCGGACCAGTTCGGCGGCGTAGGTGATGCCCTCCGGGTGACGGACCCAGTCGCCCATCGGGTCGCCGGGCGGGTCGCCGCGGAGCGCGAGCATGTTGCGGATGCCCGCGTCGGCGTACTGCCCGATGATGTTGCGCAGTTCGGCCACGGAATGGTTGACGGCGGTGAGGTGGGCGACCGGCGTCAGCGTGGTGTCGGTGGCGATCCGCTCGGTGGCGCGGACGGTGCCCTCACGGGAGGTGCCGCCGGCGCCGTAGGTCACGGAGACGAAGGTCGGGGCGACGGCTTCGATGCGGCGGATGGCGTTCCACAGCGTCCGCTCGCCCTTCTCGGTCTTCGGGGCGGCGAACTCGAACGAGTACGACTGTTTGCCGGAAGCGAGCAGGTCGCGGACGGTGCTCGCGCGATCAGTCCTGGTGGAAGCGGTACCTAGGGCCATACCGGAAGGTTATCCACCTGTGGGTCGGGCACCAACCGGCTCCGGTCGAATGCCGGAATAGGGCTGGTTCCCGTCCACGGGCTGGGACGGGAAGGCGGGCAGGGGCCGCCGGGGCACCGGGAGCAGGCCCCGTCGGGCGGGGCCGGGCGTCCGGCGGATCAGGCGGTCCGCTCACGTATGCGCTTCGCGAGCGAGGCGGCGGCCGCGGCGGGGTCGTCCGCCTCGGTCAGGGCGCGGACGACGACGATCCGGCGGGCGCCGGCGTCGAGGACCGCGTCGAGGTTGCCGGCGTCGATGCCGCCGATGGCGAACCAGGGGCGCTCGGGGGCCCGGGCAGCGGTGTACCGGACGAGGCCGAGGCCCGGGGCGTGGCGGCCCGGTTTGGTGGGCGTGGGCCAGCACGGTCCGGTGCAGAAGTAGTCCACGCCCGGCTCGGTGAGGGCCGCGTCGGCCTCGGCCTCGGCGTGCGTGGAGCGGCCTATGAGGACGTCCGGGCCGAGGAGGGCGCGGGCGGCGGGCACCGGGAGGTCGCCCTGGCCGAGGTGGAGGACGTCGGCGCCGGCGGCGTGGGCGACGTCGGCGCGGTCGTTGACGGCGAGGAGCGTGCCGTGGCGGCGGCAGGCGTCCGCGACGGTCTCCAGATGGCGCAGCTCCTCGGCCGCCTCCATGCCCTTGTCACGCAGCTGGACGATGTCCACCCCACAGGAGAGCACCGCGTCGAGGAACTGCGGCAGGTCGCCCTGGCGGGTGCGGGCGTCGGTGCAGAGGTAGAGCCGGGCGTCGGCGAGGGCCGCGGCGCGGGCGGCGTGGGTCCGGGTCGTCATCGGGTGCTCCCCCAAGGCGGTGGGGGGGGGGGGGGGGGGGGGGGGGGGGGGGGAGGGGGGGGGGGGGGGGGGGGGGGGGGGGGGGGGGGGGGGGGGGGGGGGGGGGGGGCAAGGGGGGGGGGGGGGGGGGGGGAGAAGAAGGGGAGGGGGA
>NZ_JBVHWT010000024.1:21697-44499 GCF_055564055.1 Streptomyces sp. NPDC029159 | reverse complement strand
CCCCCCCCCCCCCCCCCCCCCCCCCCCCCCCCCCCCCCCCCCCCCTCCCCCCCCCCCCCCCCCCCCCCCCCCCCCCCCCCCCCCCCCCCCCCCCCACCCCCTAGCCGTGGCGCAGCGCGCCCAGGCTGCCCGGGTAGAGGTACTGCTTCGGGGGGATCTTCGTCCCGTGGGCCCAGGCGTCGAAGAAGCCCTTGAGGTCCTTGCCCGACACCTTCGCCGCCAACGCCTCGAACTGCGAGAACGTGGCGTTGCCGTACGCGTGGTCGTGGGTCCAGCGCTTGAGGGTGCCGAAAAACGCGTCGTCGCCGACGGTACGCCGCAGCGCGTGGAGCATCAGGGAGCCCTTGCCGTACAGGGCGTAGTCGAGCTCCTTGCCCGGTCCCGGGTCGTAGAGCTTGGTGGACCAGAACGACGGGTCGTCCTTGTTCTCGTCGACCATGGAGGCGTAGAAGCTCTTGTCGAGGTCGGAGCCCTTGTGCTCCTCCCACAACTGGTTGGCGTACTGGGCGAAGCACTCGTTGAGGCAGCCGTCGCGCCAGTCGGCGATCGAGACGCTGTCACCGAACCACTGGTGGGTGAGCTCGTGCGGCCCCGCGGCGTCGTTGAGCATCCCGGGGTAGGTGGGCCGGCTCTGCGTCTCCAGGGCGTTGACGTCGCCTCCGCCCGTCACCCCGTCGATGACGATGCTGCCCGCCGAGGAGAACGGATACGGGCCGAACTTCGAGGCCAGGAACATCAGGATCTCCCCCTGCTCGGCCTCCGCCGCCGCATCGATCACGGCGCCCGGACTGTAGGCCGTGAGGGACGGCGTACCGTCGGGCAGCTCGGTGCGGTGGACGGTGAACTTGTCGATGGCGACCGTGCTGGCGTACGTCACCATCGGCTTGTCCTCGTGCCAGCGGAAGGTCGTGCGGTCGCCGTTGGTGGTGGTCGGGCCGGGCAGGCCGTTGCCTATGGCGGTCCAGCCCTGGGGCACGGTCGCGGTGAGGGAGAAGGTGGCCTTGTCGGACGGGTGGTCGTTGGCCGGGTACCAGGAGGTCGCGGAGTGCGGTTCGCCCATGGCGTCCGCGCCGCCGTTCTTCAGGGTGTGCCAGCCCTCGCCGTCGGGCTTGCCGGCGTACTTCACCCGGACCGCGAACGAGGCGCCGTCGGCGACCCGGTGTGCCGGGACGACGGCCAGCTTGTGGGCCCCGGAGCGCGAGAACGCCTTCGCCGGGGTGCCGTCCACCGTGACCGAGGCGACCGTGAAGCCCTTCAGGTCCAGGGTGAAGCTGTCCAGCGCCCGGGTGGCGCGGGCGGTGACGGTGGTGTCGCCGTCCAGGTGGTCGGTGCGCGCCGGGTCGTAGGCGATCCGGACGTCGTAGTGCGTCACGTCGTAGCCGGGGTTGCCGTCGTCGGGGTAATACGGGTCGCCGATGCCGGTCGCGGCGGAGGCGGGGGTCGCCGACAGGGCGAGGGTGAGGGCGGTCGCGGTCGTCAGCACGGCGGTGGCGCCGCGGTGCCGGTTCAGTGTTCTGCGCATCGCTGCTTTCCGGTTCGGAGGCTCAGTGGCGGGCGGTGGCGGCGAGCTTCCAGACCACGCCGAGCAGGGCGTTGGTGCTGGTCGTCTCGGTCTCGGGGTCGACGTTGGCGAGGTTGTCGCACGCCGTGTGGAGACAGTCCGAGATGCCGGTGCTGAAGCCGGACGACGGGATGCCGGCGTTCCCGAACGACTCGTGGTCCGAACCGCCCACCCCGATGTCGAACGTGCTGATCTTCCGGTCGGCGAACCATGCCTCGAACGCCTGCTGGGCCTCGGTCTCGTGGTGCGCGTCGTCGTGCACCACGAACCACTGCTCGGTGTTCTTGCTGCCCGCCTGATCGAGGTTGAGGTAGACGTCGATCGCCTTGCGGTCGGCGGCGGAGAGGTTACGGACATAGTCCGCGGAGCCGACCAGTCCCTCCTCCTCCGCACCCCACCAGGCGAACCGCAGGTGCCGGGTGGGCTTCAGCCCGGCGTCGGCCACCCGCAGGGCCGCGGTCAGGACCGCCGCCGCGCCGGAACCGTTGTCGTTGATCCCCGGCCCCTCCTTGACGCTGTCCAGGTGGGCGCCGGTGAACAGCACATGCTTGGGGTCGCCGCCGGGCCAGTCGGCGATGAGGTTGTAGCCGGCCGCGCCGTCGTGCGAGAAGCGGCGCAGTTCGGTGTGGAAGCCGGCCCGGTCCAGCGCCTTGCGGACGTACGTCACCGAGTCCGCGTACCCCTGTGTGCCGTGCGCGCGGTTGCCGCCGTTGCGGTCGGCGATCTCCTGGAGAGCCTTCAGGTGCGGCATGACCTCGCCCGACCGGACGGTCGGCGCGGCGGCGGGCCCCGGGGGCCCGGCGGCCACGGCCGTGGGGGCGGGGACCGCGGACAGGACGAGGACCGCGCCGAGGATCCGGGCGGCGAGGGACGGGAGGCGGCGGGACGGCATGGACGGGCACCTTCCAGTACGGCCCGGGGCACTCGCCCCGGTGGACCGCACCCACACTTGCCCGCCGGTGTCAGGGAGTTGTCAGGAAGCTGTTGCGGAGCGGTAGGGGTACGACGACGCGCCCTAAGGGCTGTCCGGCGCCTCCAGGACGACGACCGCCTCGTCGGTGTAGGTGAGGAAGGTCAGCGTCTCCTGGAGGTAGAGCTCGATGCCGTGGGCGTCGTGGGCGGTGTAGCCGATGGCGACGTCCTGGCCGAGGCGGAGGGCGAAGTCGCCGCCGCGGGTGGAGAGGACGAACGCGCCGTCGACGGCGGGCGCCCAGATCGGTTTGCCGTCCAGGATCCGGGCGAGGTGGGCGGCGATCGGGTAGCCGTGGTCGGAGGTCTCGCTGACCGCCGTGTACGCGTCGGCGCCGAGCAGCAGCGCGTACGGGCCGTCGACCCCGGCCAGCCGCAGTGCGGTGAGGGCGCCGCTGACCGCGTCGGGGTAGTCGCGGGCCTCGGCGGGCAGCCGCAGTACGGGGTTGGAGCTGCGGGTGCGCAGCCCCTCCATCCCGGCGGCGGGGTAGCCGTCGAAGACCGCGTGGTCCTCGGCGAGGGCGAGGGCGCGGGCGGCGTCCTTCACCGGCTGCCAGTCGGAGTCCTGGGAGCCGCGTTCGACGTCGTCGACGGCGGCCCGGGTCACGGTGAAGGAGCTGCGCAGTTCGACGAGGGGCCGGGCCTCGCGCAGCTGGGCGGTGACACCGGGGGTGGGCGGTTCGATGCCGGTGGTGTGGCCGGTGCCGACGGCGGCGAGTTCCGGTCCGCCCGCGTCGGGGACGTCGACGACGCGGCGCCCGGCGACATGGCGGCGGAAGGTGCGGCGGGCCTCCTCCTCGATCTCCGCCCATGCCTGCGGGGTGATCGGGGCGAGTTCGCGGTGCAGGTTGTCGGTGCCGCAGGGCACCGGCGTGGCGGCGGTCGCGGTCATGGCGCTCAGGCTCCTTTCAGGCTGCCGATTTTCAGGGAGCCGCCCGGGGCGGCGGCACCGGTCGGCAGGGCGGGCGGGTCGTCGAGGAAATCGGCACCGGGCACGAAGAAGAGGCCGCCGGTCACGGCGGTGGAGAAGTCGAGGATGCGGTCGGTGGTGCCCGGCGGGTCGCCGAGGAACATGTTGTCCAGCATCCGCTCGGTCACCTCGGGGGTGCGGGCGTAGCCGATGAAGTAGGTGCCGAACTCGCCCTGTCCGACCCGGCCGAACGCCATGTTCTCCCGGACGATCTTCCGTTCGGTGCCGTCGGCGTCGGTGACCGTGGTGAGCGCGACGTGGGAGTCGGCGGGTTTGACGTCGTCGTCCATCTCGACGTTGGACAGCTTGCTGCGGCCGATGACGCGTTCCTGCTCGTCGGTGGTGAGCGCCTGCCAGGCGGCCATGTCGTGGAGGTACTTCTGCACGATCACATAGCTGCCGCCGCGAAACGGCGGGTCCTCGTCGCCGGTGTACACGGCCTCGTCGGCCGCGCGGTCGGTGGGGTTCTCGCTGCCGTCGACGAAGCCGAGGAGGTCGCGGGTCTCGAAGTAGCGGAAGCCGTGGACCTCGTCGACGACGGTGACGGCGGCGGCGAAGTGGTCGATGAGCAGCCGGGCCAGTTCGAAGCAGAGGTCCGGGCGGGCGGCCCGGAGGTGGAAGAGGAGGTCGCCGGGGGTGGCCGGCGCGTGGTGGCGGGGGCCGTGCAGCGGCCGGAAGGGGTGCAGATCGCGGGGGCGCGGGCCGTCGAAGAGGCGGTCCCAGCCGGCCGAGCTGATCCCGGCGACGCAGGTCAGGGCGGCTTCGGGGGCGCGGAAGGCGACCGAGCGGACCAGCGCCGCCACCTCCTTGAGCCCGTCCCGTACGGCGCTCTCGCCGCCGGGGGCGATGGTCGCCACGAGGAACACGGCGGCGCGGGCGGGCGGCATGACGACGGACTGCGAGGTGACCATGGGGCTCCCGGCGGGGGTACGGAGGTGGTGGGCGCGGCGGACCCTCCGACGGACCAATCACTCCAGAACAGACAAAACACACGGAACGGGGTCAGCGTATCCGCGCCCGGCACGGCGTGCAGTCGGGCGACGCGCCGGGGCCCGGCACGGGCGCACCGGGCTCCGCACGCCCGGCCCACGCGGCGCGCCACGTCCCGCCCGCCTCGCCCGCCCCTCCCCTCGCGCCTAGCCTGACCGGAAAGGCCCGCTGCGGGCCGGGCCCGGACGACGGAAAGGGTGGACGCGGTGAGCGCCTCCGAGGAACGGGAAGAGCCGACGCACCGGGTGGGGCCCGTCCCCGAGGACGAGCCGTCCTTCCGGCCCTACCACCACCCCGCCGCCGGCTGGGGTGCCGCGAAGAGCGTGACCCGGGTCCTGGCCCGGGAGAAGCAGTGGGTGGACGGGCCACGGGCGATCTTGCGGATGAACCACGAGAAGCGCGGCTTCGACTGCCCCGGATGCGCCTGGCCGGACGACACCAAGGGCCTGCACCTGGACATCTGCGAGAACGGCATCAAACACGTCACCTGGGAGATGACCCGTAAGCGGGTGGGGCGGGAGTTCTTCGCCGCGCACACGGTGACCGAACTGTCCGGGTGGAGCGACTTCGCGCTGGAGGACCAGGGCCGGCTGACCGAGCCGATGGTCTACGACCCGGACACCGACCACTACGTACCGATCAGCTGGAAGGACGCGTTCGCGCTGTTCGGCCGGGTGGTGCGCGGGCTCGGCAGCCCGGACCGGGCGGCGTACTACACCTCCGGGCGGCTGGGGAACGAGGCGACCTTCCTCTACCAGCTGATGGCCCGGGAGCTGGGCACCAACAATCTTCCGGACTGCTCCAACATGTGCCACGAGGCGAGCGGACGCGCCCTGACGGCGTCGCTGGGCACCGGCAAGGGCACCGTCGACCTCAAGGACTGGGAGGCCACCGACGCGCTCTTCATCATGGGCGTCAACGCCGCCTCCAACGCGCCCCGGATGCTCACCGCGCTCGCCGAGGCGTACGCCCGGGGAGCGCAGATCGTGCACATCAACCCGATGGTCGAGGCGGCCGCCACCCGCACGATCGTGCCGCACGACTTCACCGACATGGCGCTCTTCAAGGCGACGCGGACCAGCACCCTCAACCTCCAGGTGCGCATCGGCGGCGACATGGCGCTGCTGCGCGGCATGGCCAAGGCCGTCCTGGAGCAGGCGCGGACCGATCCCAAGGCGCTCGACCAGGAGTTCATCGACCGGCACACCACCGGCTTCGCGGCGTACCGGGCGCTGTGCGAGGCCACGCCGTGGGAGGAGATCGAGCGGCAGTCGGGCATCGCGCGCGCCGACATCCTCAAGGCGGCGCGGATCTACGGCGACGCCGACCGTTCGATCATCAGCTGGTGCCTGGGCATCAGCCAGCACGAGCACGGCGTCGACACCGTCCGGGAGATCGTCAACCTGCTGCTGCTCCGCGGCAATCTGGGCCGCGAGGGCGCGGGCCCCTCCCCCGTCCGCGGGCACAGCAACGTCCAGGGCAACCGCACCTGCGGTATCGACCACCGGCCCGACGGCGCGTTCCTCGACCGGCTCGCGCAGGTGTGCCACATCGAGCCGCCGCGGGAGCACGGGCTGGACACCGTCTCCACCGTCGAGGCGATGCACCGCGGCGAGGTGCAGGTCTTCGTCGGGATGGGCGGGAACTTCGCCATGGCGGCACCCGACACCCCGTACACCTTCGCGGCGCTGCGCAAGTGCGAGCTGACCGTGCAGGTCAGCACCAAGCTGAACCGCAGTCATCTCGTCCACGGCAAGCAGGCGCTGATCCTGCCGTGTCTGGGCCGGACCGAGAAGGACCAGCAGCGCGGCGGGGTGCAGAGCACCTCGGTCGAGGACTCGATGAGCATGGTCCACCTCTCCGTCGGCATGAAGCGGCCCGCCTCACCGCAGCTGCTGTCGGAGCCCGCGATCATCGCCGGGCTGGCCCGCGCGGCGCTGCCGGACAGCGCCACGCCCTGGGAGTGGTACGTCGAGGACTACGACCGGATCCGCGACACGATGGCGCAGGTCCTGGACGGTTTCGAGGACTTCAACCGGCGGGTGCGGCTACCGCTGGGCTTCCGGATCAAGCAGCCCGCGCGGGAGCTGGTGTTCCGTACCCCGTCGGGGGCGGCGGAGTTCTCCACGGCGCCGCTGCCCGACGTGGTTCCGGCGCCCGGCACGCTGGCGCTGGGCACGCTCCGCTCCCACGACCAGTGGAACACCACCCTGTACTCGGACAACGACCGCTACCGCGGCATCCGCAATCTGCGCACGCTGGTCTTCATGAACCACGACGACATGCGCGAGCGCGGTATCGCGCAGTTCGACCCCGTCGACATCACCGCCACCGCGAAGGACGGCACCACCCGCGCGCTGCACGGCTATCTCGCCGTCCCGTACGGCCTCCCCCGGGGCTGTGCGGCCGGGTACATGCCGGAGATGAATGTGCTGATCGCGCTCTGCGACTACAGCGTGCAGAGCGATCAGCCGCTGATGAAGCATCTGAAGGTCACCATCGTCCCGGCGGCGTGAGCGGCGCTCAGCCGCGGGCGAGGCGCTCCAGGAGGAGATGGGCGCGGGCCTCCGCGGCGGCGAGTTCGGCGGGGTCGATCTCGGCCCGCCACACCTCGCCCGCCGCGGCGTCGTCCGCCTCCCGCAGCTCGACCACCGCCACCGCCAGCCGCGCCTGGGCGTCCCCGAACGCCGCCTTCCGGCCGTCGTCGAGCGCCCGCTCGGCCTGTGCGGTGGCCGCCGTGCACGCGGCCAGCGCCCGTTCCGCCCGCACCACGGCCCGGTCGTGGACCACCAGCAGACCGCAGAGCAGTCCGACGGTGATGCCCAGGACGCTGGCGAGCGCCCGGTCCGCGACGAGCGCCCCGGCCGACTGCGGTGCGGTCAGATCGGTCATCAGCAGCGCCAGCGGCGTCAGGAACACCACGCCGAGGCCGTAGTTGCGCGGCACGACGTACTCCAGCAGGAACTCCAGCACCACGATCACCGCGACCAGTACGCCGGGGCCCGGCGCCAGGGCCAGGATCGCCAGGGCGAGCGCCAGCCCGGCGGCGGTGCCCAGGGTCCGCTGCACCGCGCGCTGGGTCGCGGTGCGGACGTTGATGGAGTGCAGCACCGCGGCGGCCGACACCGCGGCCCAGTAGCCGTGCCCGAGGCCCAGTGCCAGTGCGGCGCCGCCCGCGAGGGCGGTGCCGAGGGCCATCCGCAGCGCCGGGACGAGCAGCACGGAGCGGTGGCCGGGGCCGCCGGGGTGGCGCCCCGCGACGAGTTCGGCGGCGCGGAATCCGGCACCGGTCGGCGGGGCGGGCGGCGTCCGCGTCCCGGCGTCCCGGGCGGTGCGGGTGCCGGCCGTCCAAGGCGCCGGGTCCAGCAGCAGCGGCGGGACGCGGCGGCGCCGGTCCGCCAGGGCCCGGGCCTGGTCCCGCAGCTGCCGGGCGAGGGCCGCCGGGTCGTCCGGCGGCCGGGTCGCGGAGCCGATCAGCAGCGACCAGGACAGATCGGTCAGCCGGACGCACACCCCGCCGTGGCGCTCCCCGCCCGCCGCGCGCGGCAGCAGGCCGAGGGCGTGGTGGGCGCGGAGCACGGCGGCGGTCGCCCGGTGGCGCCGCCGGCCGTCGTGGTCCGCGCCCGGGGTGTCCCAGAGCGCGGCGAGCGCGCGGAGCGCGGCGGCCACCGCGAGGCGCTGCGGGCGGTCGGGGTGGACGAGGCGGCCGACCATCGCCAGCACCCAGGCGAGCGCGGCGCCCGCGGCGGCGAGCGCGGTGTGCGGCAGGACGTCGGCGGGGGCGGACGTGCCGTTGGCCGCCGCGGCGAACGCGAAGAGCAGCAGCACCGCGCCGAGCCCGCCGAGCCGCGCGGCGTCACAGGCGTACTTCGCGACGCCCGCCACCAGCGCGGTGGCGGCGACCACCACGGCGGCGCCGCCCGCCCGGGGCAGCGCCCAGGCGGCGAGCGCCGAGCCGGTGCCCACACCCGCCGTCATGGCGAGGGCGACCAGCGCCAGCGCGCCGGCGCGCCGGCGGTAGGGCAGATTGCGGCCGAAGGTGGTGGTGAAGGCGCCGAGCATGGCGTAGACGGCCTGTTCGGTGCGGCCGGTCGCGGCCAGCACCAGCGCCGGGAGCGCCATGGCGAGCGCGGCGCGCAGCGCGAAGGTGAACGCCCCGTCCACCGGGTGCAGGGTCAGCGACCCGCGCGGCGAGAGCACCCGCACCACCCCGGCCACCGCCTGCCGCGGGCCGCGCGCGGCGGGGGCGCGGCCGTCGTCACCGGCCCGGTTCATGACGGCGTACGGGGGGCGTGCGGGCGGGGCAGTGCGTCCATCTCTCCGGTTTCCGGTGCCGAACGGGCATTTCGCCATGACCCGGCCAGGTACCGGTATTCCGTTCTTCGGTCACCTTCCGGGAATTCCACCGGCCTGTCAAAGAGCGACCGTACGGCTCTGACCTGCGACGTCCTCCCGATGCGACCGTACGGGGGCATCGGGAGGACGTACGCGTGCTCAGGCCGCCGCGCCCTCCGTGCCGCCGGCGCCCTTGCGGACGGTGCAGTGCAGCGAGTCGTCGTCGCCCACGTCGGCGACGATCGTGTCGCCGGGGCCCGCCTCGTCGGCGAGGAGGAGCGAGGCGATGCGGTTGTCCAGCTCGGTCTGGATGGTGCGGCGCAGCGGGCGGGCGCCGAACTCCGGCTGGTAGCCGTGGGCGACCAGGAGTTTCTTCGCCGCCTCGGTGACCTCCAGCGTCATGTCCTGGGCGTGGACGCGCCGCTGGCTGCGGTCGAGGAGGTGGTCGACGATCCGGGTCAGATCGTCCTCGGTGAGGCTGTGGAAGAGGATGATGTCGTCGATGCGGTTGAGGAATTCCGGCAGGAAGCGGGCCCGCAGGTCGTCCATCAGCTCGTCCTTCAGCTCCGACACGTCGCCCTCGTGCGCGATGATCCGCTGGGCGCCGATGTTGGACGTCATGATGACGACGCAGTGGCGGAAGCTGACGGTCCGGCCCTGTGCGTCGGTGAGGCGGCCGTCGTCGAGGATCTGCAGCAGCGTGTTGAAGATGTCCGGGTGGGCCTTCTCCACCTCGTCGAAGAGGAGCACGCAGTACGGGCGGCGGCGCACCCGGTCGGTGAGCTGACCGGCCTCCTCGTAGCCGACGTAGCCGGGCGGCGCCCCGACGAGCCGGGCGACGGTGTGCTTCTCCTGGAACTCGCTCATGTCGAACCGGATCATGCGGTCCTCGTCGCCGAAGAGGAGTTCGGCGAGGGTTTTGGCGAGTTCGGTCTTGCCGACGCCGGTGGGGCCGAGGAAGAGGAACGAGCCGACCGGCCGGTTGGGGTCGCCCATGCCGGAGCGGTTGCGGCGGACGGCTTCGGAGACGGCGGTGACGGCCTCGGCCTGGCCGACGATCCGCTCGTGCATCGCGTCCTCCAGCTTGAGCAGCTTCTCCTTCTCGCCCGCGGTGAGCTGGGCGACGGGGATGCCGGTGCGGCGGGAGACGACGTCGGCGATGTCGGCGGCGGTGACGGAGACGACGCCCTCGCGGCGCTCCTCGATCCCGGCGAGTTCGCCCTCCATCTCGGCGATCTGCCGCTTCAGCTCGGCCGCCTTCTCGAAGTCCTCGGCGGCGACCGCCTGGTCCTTCTCGCGCCCCAGTTTGGCGAGGCGGTCCTCGCGGCTGACGACCTCGGTGGAGCGTCCGGCGCTGCGCAGCCGCACCCGGGCGCCCGCCTGGTCCATCAGGTCGATGGCCTTGTCGGGCAGGAAGCGGTCGCTGATGTAGCGGTCGGAGAGTTCGGCGGCGGCGGTCAGCGCGCCGTCGGCGAAGCGGACCTGGTGGTGCGCCTCGTAGGAGTCGCGCAGCCCCTCCAGGATCTGCACGGTCTCCTCGACGGTCGGTTCGGGGATCATCACCGGCTGGAAGCGGCGTTCCAGGGCGGCGTCCTTCTCGATGTGTTTGCGGTACTCGTCGATGGTGGTGGCGCCGACGACGTGCAGTTCGCCGCGGGCGAGTGCGGGCTTGAGCATGTTGCCGGCGTCCATGGCGCCCTCGCCGGTGGCGCCCGCGCCGACGACGGTGTGGAGTTCGTCGATGAAGAGGATGATCTCGCCGCCGGCCTGCTGGACGTCCTCGATGACCTTCTTCAGCCGCTCCTCGAACTGGCCGCGGTACTGGGCCCCGGCGACCATGCCGGACAGGTCGAGGGCGACGACCCGCTTGTCCTTGAGGGTCCCCGGGACCTCACCGGCCACGATGCGCTGGGCGAGCCCTTCGACGATGGCGGTCTTGCCGACGCCGGGCTCGCCGATGAGGACCGGGTTGTTCTTGGCGCGCCGGGAGAGGATCTCCACGGTCTGCTCGATCTCGTCGGACCGTCCGACCACAGGGTCGAGCTTGCCCGCCTTCGCCTCCTCGGTGAGGTCGCGGCCGTACTCGTCGAGGGTGGTGGCCGGGGGCTTGGCGGCGGCGGGCGAGCCCTCCGCGCGGGCGGCTTCCTCGGCCTGCCGCCGCACCTTGTCGACGTCGAGGTCCTCGGCGCGCAGCAGCCGGGCGGCGCCGGATTCGGCGCCCGCGCCGGAGGTGTCGAGGAGGGCGCCGAGGAGGTGCTCGGGGCCGATGTAGGAGACGCCCGCGGCCTGGGAGCGGTCGTAGGCGGCGGCGAGGGTGCGTTTGGCGGCGGGGGTCAGGCCCGGTTCGGCGGAGGGTTCGCCGGATTCGCGGGGCAGCACGGCGGCGATACGGGTGCCGAGGTCGTCGGGGTCGACCCCGGCGCGGGCGAGGAGGCCGCGGGCCGGTTCCACCTGGGTGGCGGCCCACAGCAGGTGTTCGGTGTCGAGGTCGGAGGTGCCGTCCTCGGCGGCGCGTCCGGCGGCCAGGTTGATCAGTTCCTGGGACGATTCGGTCAGCAGCCGCCCGATGGGGACGCGTTGGACGGCGGGCGGCGAGGACGCCGGGGACATCCCGAAGAACCGGTTCAACAAGTCGCTGAACGGGTCGGACGCGCCGAAAGCGGAACCGAACGGCATCGACATGGTTGCTCCTGGTGCGTGGGGGTCGCTTTCACTCAAGCGCGGCCCCGGGCGCTCCGCAAACGGAGGACGACCCCACAGCGGGGCTCCCCCGGCACCCGGCACACCGGTCCGCACCGGCCGGTGTGCCGCCTCGCGTCGCAGGTCAGGAGGGGTTGTCCGCGAGGGCGTCGGTGACCCAGCGGTGGAAGGCGCCGATGTGGTGTTCGCTGGGGACGAGGACGCCGCCGTCGCGGTAGGCGCGGGAGTCCATGGCGGGCTGGGTGCGGGCGCAGGCGTCGAAGTCCTGGGTGTTGACGCGGTGGAACAGCTCCACCGACGGGGTGACGTCGGCGCCGGCCGCCAGCACCTCGGGCCGGTAGAGCCAGTCGCACTCGACGGTGGTGCGGTCGGCGGCGGACGGGAACATCCGGTGGATGATGACGTGGTCGGGGACGAGGTTGACGAAGACCTGGGGGCGGAGGGTGAGCGCGTAGTAGCGGCGGTCCTGGGTGTCGTCGATGCCGGGCAGCCGCCCGAAGCCGCCGGTGCCGTCGACGGTGAACCCCTCGGCCTCCTCGGCGAAGGCGGCGCCGTGGCCGACGTGGTACTGGGCGGCGAGCCCGTCGGCGAACTCCGGGAGGACGTCGGTGAGTTCGGGGTGGATGGTGGCGCAGTGGTAGCACTCCATGAAGTTCTCGACGATGAGCTTCCAGTTGGCGTGCACGTCGTAGGTGATCCGGCGGCCGAGGGCGAGATCCGCGGTGCCGTAGCGGTCGAGGGCGGTGGGGTCGCCGAGGCGTTCGGTGGCGGCGCCGATCACGCTCTCCTCGAAGGACGGCGGCTCATCGGCGAGGCAGACCCAGAGGTAGCCGAGCCATTCCCGCAGGTGGACGGCGATCAGCCCGCGTTCGGTGCGGTCGATGCCGGGCATCTGCCGCAGGTTGGGCGCCGCGGTGAGGCGGCCGTCGAGGTCGTAGGTCCAGGCGTGGTACGGGCACTGGAGCGCGCGGCGGACGGTGCCGCTCTCCTCGGTGCAGAGGCGGGCGCCGCGGTGGCGGCAGATGTTGAGGTAGGCGCGGGGCTCGCCGCGCCGGTTGCGGGTGAGCAGCACGCTCTCCCGGCCGACCTGGACGGTGCGGAAGGCGCCGGGCCCGGTGAGGTCGGCGGCGCGCACCGCGCAGAACCACAGCCGCTCGAAGATCCGCTCCTGTTCGCGGCGGAAGACGGCGGGATCGGTGTAGGCGGCGCCGGGCAGGGTGGCGATCAGCTCACCGGACGGCACGGGCGCGCCCGCCCGCGGGCCGGCGACGGGGATGGTGGTCATACGGGTCTCCTCGGGCGGTGCGGCGGGCGATGACGGTCAGCGGCGCAGGCGGGCCGCCTCCGGGGCGACGAGCGGTTCCGCGGCGACGGTCGCGGCGTACCGCTCGCCGAAGTAGCCGATGTGGACGGCGGTGCCGGGCGCGGTGTGGGCGGCCGGCAGCCAGGCGTGGGCGAGGCAGCGGCCGACGGTCGGGCCGTGGGCGGCGGAGGTGACGTACCCGACCGTTTCCCCGCGGACGTCCACCGGTTCGCCGCCGAGGACGGCCGCCGCGGGGTCGTCGAGGGTGAGGCAGACCAGGCGGCGCCGTACGGCCGCCTCGCGTCCGGCGAGGGCGGCGCGGCCGAGGAAGTCGCCCTTGGCGGGGCGGACGGCGAAGCCGAGGCCCGCCTCGTAGGGGTCGTGTTCGGTGTTCATGTCGTGGCCCCAGGCGCGGAACCCCTTCTCCAGGCGGAGACTGTCCATGGCGCCGCGCCCCGCGGCGACGGCGCCGAGGCCGCGGCCCGCCTCCCACAGCGTGTCCCACAGGCAGCGGCCGAGGTCGGCGGTGGTGTACAGCTCCCAGCCGAGTTCACCGACGTAGGAGACGCGCTGCGCGAGGACCGGGACGGGGCCGAGGTGGGTCCACCGGGCCCGGAAGCGGCCGAAGCCCTGGTGTGAGAAGTCGTCCTGCGTCAGCGGCTGGACGAGATCGCGGGCGAGCGGGCCCCAGACGCCGATGCCGCAGGTGCCGGGGGTGAGGTCGCGGACGTGGACGCCGTCGGGGGCGTGGCGGCGCAGCCACACCAGGTCGGCGCCGCTGTTGGCGCCGATCCGGAAGCGGTCCTCGGTCAGGCGGGTGACGGTGAGGTCGGAGCGGATGCCGCCGTGTGCGTCGAGCAGCAGGGTGTACGTGACCGTGCCCGGCTTCCGGTCGAGTTGATTGGTCGTCAGGTGTTGCAGGAAGGCGAGTGCGCCGGGGCCCTCGACCGCCAGGCGGCGCAGCGGCGTCAGGTCGTACAGGCCGACGCGTTCGCGGGTGGCGCGGGCCTCGGCGGCGATCACCGGCGACCAGTGGCGGGCCGCCCAGGCGTCGCGCGGCGGCAGGCCGAGACCGTCCGCGAGCGGGGCGTTCGCCTCGTACCAGTGGGGGCGCTCCCAGCCGCCCGACTCCAGGAAGTACGCGCCGAGTTCGCGCTGGCGGTCGTGGAAGGGGCTGACCCGCAGCGGGCGGGGGTGCGCGGGCGGCTGGAGGGGGTGGACGACGTCGTAGACCTCGATGAAGCTGCGGGCGCCGCGGGCGGCGGCGTACGCGGGTGAGCGCTGGGCGCCCTCGAAGCGGTGCGGATCGCAGGCGTGCAGGTCGAGGGTGGTGTGGCTGTCGGTCATCAGCTCGGCGACGGCGCGGGCGGCACCTGCGGAGTGGGTGACCCAGACGGCCTCGGCGAGCCAGAAGCCGCGCAGTTCGGACGCCTCGCCGAGGAGCGGCATCCCGTCCGGGGTGAAGGAGAAGACGCCGTTGAAGCCGTCGGCGACCTTCGATCCGCCGAGCGCGGGCAGCAGATCGGTGGCGTCGCGCCAGCTGGGGGCGAAGTCCTCGGCGGTGAACGGCAGCGAGGACGGCATGACGGGCGCGTCGTCGAAGGCGGGCACGGTGTGCGGGTCGACGGGCATCGGGCGGTGGGCGTACGAGCCGATGCCGAGGCGATCGCCGTGCTCGCGGAAGTAGAGGTCGCGGTCCTGGAAGCGCAGCAGCGGGCGGGTGGCCTCGGCCTGCGGGCCGTCCGGGGCGGCGAGTTCGGGCAGCGGTGCGGTCGTCGCGTACTGGTGGGCGAGGGGCAGCAGCGGGACGCGGACCCCGGCCATCGCGCCGATCACCGGGCCCCAGAATCCGGCGGCGGTCACGACGTGGTCGGCGGGGAAGGTGCCGCGGTCGGTGACGACGGCGGTGACGTGGCCGCCGCTCCGCTCGATGCCGGTGACGGTGTGCCGGTCGAGGAAGCGGGCGCCGCGGGCGGTGGCGCGGGCGAGCTGCGCACGGCAGGCGGGCACCGCGCGGGCGATGCCGTCGTCGGGGGTGTACCAACCGCCGTACAGCAGCGAGGCGTTGAGCATCGGCCAGTGGCGGGCGCACTCCTCGGGGGTGATCAGGGTGCCGCGGATCCCCCAGGAGGCGGCGAGGCGGGCCTTGCGGTGGAGGTCGGCCCAGCGCTCCTCGGTGGTGGCGACCTCCAGCCCGCCGACGGCGGAGAAGCAGGGCGCGCCGTCGGCCTCCAGGGCGGTGAACTTCTCGATGGTGTAGGCGGCGAAGCGGCTCAGGGTCCGGGACGGGCCGGTGGCGAAGACCAGCCCGGGGGCGTGCGAGGTGGAGCCGCCGGGGGCCGGGAGGGGGCCCTGTTCCAGGACGGTGACGTCGCGCCAGCCGCGGGCGGTGAGTTCGTCGGCGAGTGAGCAGCCGACGATGCCGGCGCCGATGACGACCACGCGGGCGTCGGTCGGGGATGCGGAAGGCATGTCCCTCCTTCAGGAGGTCGGGGTGGACGGTGCCGGGGCGCGCCGAGGCGGCGGGGGCGGACGGAGAACGCGGGGGCGGAAGAGACCCGTGGTGTTGCGCACTGCACTATCGGTTGCGCGATGAGAGACATAGTGGGAACGCCGGACCGGCACCGTCAAGGGGCGCGGAAGGCGCGGCCGGGAATCGCCCGAGGGGCCGCGAACGATCCCGGGGAACCGCTTGACGGGCCCGCGACGCGCCGGGATTCTGTTGCGCAGAACGCTCCGTCGTGCGCATCACGAAACGCCGTCCGGGTGCCGGGCGGCGCGGTGCCCACACGTCCACACCGGCGCAACCGGCCGTCACACGACCGCCGTCGCCGCAGCCCCATCTGCGCGAGACCCCACGTCACCGCAGGTGAGAACGTGTTCCGCGGCTCCGAGGAGGACGCCCCATGCACACCGTCACGGTCATCGGCGCGTCACTGGCGGGGCTCGGCGCCGCCCGTGCGCTGCGCACCGAGGGGTACACCGGCCGGCTGATCCTGGTCGGCGAGGAGCGCCACCGGCCGTACGACCGGCCGCCGTTGTCGAAGGCGTTCCTCACCGGCGCGGCGGACGCGTCCGCCCTCGCGCTCGCCGACGACGAGGAGACCGCCGCCCTCGACCTCACGCTGCGGACGGGCGCCCGGGCCGTCCGCCTCGACCCGCGGGCCCGGTCGGTGACCCTCGCCACCGGCGAGGAGATCCGCACCGACGGCGCCGTCCTCGCCACCGGCGCCACGCCCCGCACCCTGCCCGGACCGGTGCCCGCCGGGGTGCACACCCTGCGCACCCTCGACGACGCGCAGGCGCTGCGCGCCGCGCTGACCGCCGGGCCGGTGCGGGTGGTGGTGATCGGCGGCGGGTTCCTCGGCGCGGAGACCGCCTCGTCGTGCGCCGCGCTCGGCCATGACGTGACGGTGGTGGAGGCCGCGCCGCTCCCCCTCGTACCGCAGCTGGGCGAGGCGATGGCCGGGGTGTGCGCCGCGCTCCACGCCGATCACGGGGTGCGGCTGCTGGCCGGTACCGGGGTGGCGGGGCTGCGGGCGGACGGTGCGGCGGAGACCGTCACCGGTGTCGCGCTGGCCGACGGGCGGCTGCTCCCCGCCGAGGTGGTCGTCGTCGCCATCGGGGTCCGCCCGTGCACCGGCTGGCTCGTGGACAGCGGGCTGCCGCTCGACGACGGGGTGTGCTGCGACGCGGGCGGAGTGACGCCGCTGCCGCAGGTGGTGGCCTGCGGGGACGTGGCGCGGACGGCGGGTGCGCGGAGCGAACACTGGACCGCCGCCACCGAACAGGCGGCGCGCTGCGCCCGCAACCTCCTGGCGGGCCGCACCGTCGCCACCTCCCGGCCGCTGCCGTACTTCTGGTCGGAGCAGTACGGCGTCCGCCTCCAGTTCGCCGGACACCGGGCCCCCGGGGACCTGCCGCGGATCGTGGAAGGCTCCCCCGACGACCGCTCCTTCCTCGCCGTCTACGAACGCGACGGCCGCCCCACCGCCGCCCTCGCCCTCAACCGCCCCCGCCCCTTCGCCCGGCTGCGCCGGGAGCTGGGGCGGGCGGCGGACCCGGTGGGGTGAGACGAACGGTCAGGCGTCGCCCCCGCCGATCCGCATGTCCCGGCCCGCCTGGTACACCCGGGCGTCACCGGAGGCGGTGGCGTGCTGGGTGACGGCGGGAGCGGGCGGCTCGGGCGGGGTGAGATCGGCGACGAGGGCGCGGAGTTCACCGGCGAGTTCGGGGTGGGCGGTGAGCAGGCGGCGCAGACGGGACTGCCACTCGGTACCACTGTCCGCGGCGACGGCGTCCCGGCCCGGCCCCTCGGGCGCGGCGAGCAGCTCCTCGCGGGTGTCGTCGAGGTCACCCGCGATACCCGGCGCCCGCTCGGGGCGGGTGCGCTGCCACAGGGCCAGGACGCGGTCGCGGACGCCGTGCCAGGTGTCGGTGGCCAGCGCGCCGACCAGTGCGGTGGCCGCACTGGTCGCCAGTGCGGTGATCTCTGGGTCCACAGCTCCCCCTCGTTCTTGAACGGTTCTCGCTCCACGGTACGGGGTGCCTGCGGCGGGCCGGTCGCCTGCGGCGGGCTGCGTAAGTTCTTCGGCTGTCCCGCCGTTGGGGTTCGCCTGCGGCGGACTGCGTAGTTGTTCGGCTCGCCCGCCGTGGGGGTTGTTCGCCGTTGCGCCTGCGGCGGGCGTGGGTGGTCGGGAGCGGGGGCCCACCTGCGGACTCCGTCCTCCGGCGGGCCCCCTCCCGTGAGTGGGTGGTGAGAGGCCGGTGGGGGTACGCCACCGTTGTCGACATCCCCGTCAGTGGTCGATCCATGGGCGTGCCACCGTCGTCGTCCGACCCCGACCACAGTCCGTACGAACGGACCCTCCCACCCAGGCGCACCAAACAGCCAAGACCAACCCCCACCGTCTTTTCCTTTCCCCACCCACCCACGGAAGGGGCCGGACCGCAGGACGAAGTCCGGAGGTCCGGCACCGCAGCCGAAAAGCCTCGCGCAGCGACCACGCCCGCCGCAGGCGCAACGAAGGGAAAGCGGGCCACAGACCGCACCCGGCACCGCGCAGCGGACGGGAAGGCACCGCGCAGCGGACCCGCAGCGGCCCGGTGGGCCCCCTTGCCCACCAACAATCGTCCGTGTTCGGATTACCCCGCCCGCCGAGGGCGGGCCCGCCATCCGAACAGGAGAGCCATGAAACCCGCCGCGTTCCGCTATCACCGGGCCCGTGACGCCGACGGCGCGGTCCGCCTCCTCGCCGAGCTGGGCGAGGAGGCGAAGGTACTCGCCGGGGGCCAGAGTCTGGTGGCGATGATGGCCTACCGGCTGGCCCGGCCCCGGCATCTCGTCGACATCGGGGGGCTGCGGGGGCTCGACCCGCTCCGGGTGGACGCCGACGGGGCGCTGCGGGTGGGGGCGCTGACCACCCATCACGCCGTGGAGCGGGCGCCGGACTCCGTCCTCGGGCCCGGGTTCGCGGTGGTGCGGGAGACGATGCGGTGGATCGGGCATCTGCCGATCCGTACCCGGGGCACGGCCGGCGGCAGCCTCGCGCACGCCGATGCGACCGCCGAATGGTGTCTGCTCGCGGTGGCCCTCGACGCCGAACTGCAGGTCCTCGGGCCCCGCGGGATGCGCCGGATCGCCGCCGCGGAGTTCTTCCTCGGGCCGTACACCACCGCACTGGAGCCGGACGAACTCCTCGTCGAGATCGTCTTCCCGCGGCCGGCGCCGTACGCCGCGGTCACCGAGTTCGCCGAGCGGCGCGGGGACTTCGCGCTCGCGTCGGCCGCCGTCGTGCTGGACCGGGACGGCGGGACGGTGCGCGGCGGGCGGGTGGCGCTCGGTGGTGTCGGGCCGGTGCCGGTGCGGGCCGCCGCGGCCGAGCGGGTGCTCGCGGACGGCGGCACCTTCGCGGAGTGCGCGGAGGCGGCGGCCGGTGTGCTCCCGGCGGACGGGCCCGGGGGCGGCGCGGCGTACCGGCGGCAGTTGATCCGCACGCTGGTGCGGCGGGCCTGTGAGGAGGCGGACGCACGATGACGGCGAGGACACCCGAGGAGCGGCACGACGGGCACCGCGGACGCGACGGGCACGGGGTGCCGGACGGCGGTGGCCACCGGCCGGGCGGCGCCGGGCACCCGGACGGCCCGCCCGGTGACGGGCCGGGCCCGCTGGTCGGCCGGTCGGTGCCGCGCAAGGAGGACCCGCGGCTGCTGAGCGGGCGCGGCCGGTTCGTCGACGATCTCAGCGAACCGGGGATGCTGCACGCCCAGTTCGTCCGCTCGGCCGTCGCGCACGGTGAGGTCACCGTCCTCGATCTGGACGCGGTGCGGCGGGTGCCGGGCGTGGTCGCCGCGTTCGACGCCGCGGAGCTGGATCTGGGCGACATCACCGCCCGGCTGCACCGGCCGCCCGAGGAGTTCACCGAGACCGCGATGCCGGTGCTGGCCCGGCGCCGGGTGCGGTACGTCGGGGAGCCGCTGGCGATCGTCGTCGCCCGGGACCCGTACGCCGCCGAGGACGGGCTGGAGGCCGCGCGGGTCGGCTACGAGGAGCGGGAGCCGGTGGTGAGCGAGGCGGCGGCGCTGGCCGAGGGGGCGCCGCTGGTGCACGAGGCGGCGGCCCGCAACACCCTGGTGGACGTCGCGCCGTTCGCCACCGAGGGCATCGACGACGTCTTCGCCACCGCCCACCGCGTGGTGCGCATCGAGGCGCGCACCGGACGGCAGAACGCGCTGCCGCTGGAGACCCGCGGCGCGCTGGCGCACTGGGACGACCGGGCCGAACAGCTGGTGCTGCGGACCTGCACGCAGGTGCCGCACCAGGTGCGGACGGTCGCGGCGGGCGCGCTGGGGCTCGACGAGCGGGCGGTGCGGGTCGTGGTGCCGGACATGGGCGGCGGTTTCGGGCTGAAGTGTGTGGTGGGCCGGGAGGAGATCGCGACCGCCGCGGCGGCGCTGCGCCTGGGCCGCCCGGTGAAGTGGATCGAGGACCGCAAGGACGCGCTGACCGCCTCCTTCCTCGCCCGCGAGCAGCACTACGACGTACGCGCCGCGTTCGCCGCCGACGGCCGGATCCTGGGGCTGGACGCCGACATCGTCTGCGACATGGGCGCCTACTCCTGCTACCCGTTCACCGCCGGGATCGAGCCGCTGATGGCGGCGGCGGAGCTGCCGGGCGTCTACCGGGTGCCCGCCTACCGGGTGCGCGGCCGGGCGGTGACCACCAACAAGGCGCCGAGCGCGCCGTACCGGGGGGTGAGCCGTCCGCAGTACGTGATGGTGATGGAGCGGCTCTTCGAACGGGCCGCCCGGGAGCTGGGGCTCGACGCGGTGGAGCTGCGCCGCCGCAACCTCATCACCGACTTCCCGTACACCGGCGTCAACGGCATCACCTACGACCCCGGTTCGTACCGTGAATCGCTGGATCTGTGTGAGCGGACGCTGCGCGAGGAGGGCTGGTACGAGCGGCGGGACGCGGCGGCGGCCGACGGGCGGCGGCTGGGCATCGGCTACGCCTGCTTCAACGAGCGCACCGGCTACGGCTCCGCCGCGTTCGCCCAGCGCCGGATGGAGATGGTGCCGGGCTACGACCTCGCCGAGGTGCGGATGGACCCGGGCGGCGCGGTGAGCGTCACCACCGGCACGATGAGCCACGGCCAGAGCCATGAGACGACGCTCGCCCAGATCGCCGCCGACACCCTCGGGGTGGAGCTGGCGAAGGTGAAGCTCCATCAGGGCGACACGGACCGGGTGCCGTACGGCTGGGGGACGTTCGCCAGCCGGTCGGTGACGATCGGTGGCAGCGCGGTGCGGCTGGCCGCGGAGCGGCTCGGCGAGAAGCTGCGGCGGCTGGCGGCGGCGCGGTGGGACGTCCCCTGGGAGGAGACGGAGCTGCACCGCGGCACGGTGCGGCGCCGCGACGCCCCGGAAATCTCCGTCGGCCACCCGGAACTCGCCGCGCTCGCGCACTTCCGCGCGCACCTGCTGCCCAAGGACCTGGAGCCGGGGCTGACCGCGACGGCGTCCTTCGACGTGTTCCACGACGGGACGTTCTCCAACGCCACCCACGGCGTCGTCGCCGAACTCGACGAGGAGACCGGCGGTATCCGGCTGCTGCGGTACGTCTGCGTCGAGGACTGCGGGGTGGCGATCAACCCGCAGGTCGTCGAGGGGCAGTGCCGCGGCGGCATCGCCCAGGGGATCGCGGGCGCGCTGTTCGAGCAGATCACCTACGACGAGCGGGGCGAGCCGTCGGCGACCGGCTTCCTCGACTACAAGGTCCCCACCGCCCAGGAGATCCCCGACATCACCCTCTTCCACCTGGAGACGCCGTGCGTCTCCAACGCGACCGGTGCCAAGGGGGTCGGTGAGGGCGGCACGATCGGCGCGCCCGCCGCCGTCCTCAACGCCGTCAACGACGCGCTGCGCGCCACCGGCACCGAACTGGACACACTGCCCCTCACCCCCGAGGCGGTGCACCGCGCCCTGCACGGCGCCTGACCTGCGCCGCCTCCGCATCCACCGCCGACCTGACCCAGGAGCCCGACGTGAACGACCATCCGCCCGACCTGCCGCTGACCGAACCGGCGGACGCCGGGGCCGATCCCGCGCTGGAGCGCCAGTTGCTGGTGCTGGACGTCAACGGCACCGCGCACGAGGTGCTGTGCGAGCCGCGCCGCACCCTGGTGGACGTGCTCCGCCACGATCTGGGGCTGACCGGCACCCACGTCGGCTGCGAGCACGGTGTCTGCGGCGCCTGCACGGTGCTGCTCGACGGCCGTCCGGTGCGGGCCTGTCTGCTCTTCGCCGTGCAGGCGGAGGGCGCGGCGATCCGGACCGTCGAATCGCTCTCCGACGAGCGGGAACTGAGCGATCTGCAACGGGCGTTCGCGGACCACCACGCGCTCCAGTGCGGCTTCTGCACCCCCGGGTTCCTGATGCTGGCGGAGGGTTTCCTCGCCGAGCGGCCGGAGGCGGACCGGGCGGAGATCCGCGAGCTGGTGGCGGCGAACCTCTGTCGCTGCACCGGCTACCAACCGATCGTCGACGCGATCCACGGCTGCGCCACGGCCCGGCGCGCCGCACGGAGGGAGAACTGATGCGGATCGGCAACAGCGTGCCCGTGGCGGCGCCGCCGGAAGCGGTGTTCGCACTGCTCAACGACGTACGGCGGGTGGCGTCGTGCATGCCGGGAGCGACCTTGGACGGTCAGGACGGCGACGCCTGGCGGGGCCGGGTGACGGTCCGCGTCGGCCCGGTCGCCGCGGCGTACGGGGGCACCGTGCGGTTCCTGGAGTCGGACGCCGGGCAGGGCCGGCTGCGGCTCCAGGCGCGCGGCGCCGACGCGCACGGCCGGGGCAACGCCGAGGCGGAGGTGGTGCTGACGGTGACCGGCGACCCGGCGGGCTCCCGGCTGGACGTCGCCACCGACCTCGTGATCAGCGGCAAACTCGCCCAGTTCGGGAAGGGCGCGCTGGACGCCGTCTCGCAGCGGCTGCTCCAGCGGTTCGCGACGAATCTGGGCGAGCTGCTGGCGGCGGAGCGGGCGGGGGACGCGGCGGGCCCGGAAGGCTCCGGGGACGGTGCGGGCGCCACCGGGGCGGGTGGGCCCTCGGCCTCCGTGCCGGGTGCCTCTTCAGCAACTGTGCCGGGCACCCCCGCCGCACCGGCACCCGCCCACCCGGCCGCCCCCGCCCCCGTCGCGGCCGCCCCCTCCCCGCTGCCGACCGGAGCCGCGAAGTACGGCCCGCTGGTCGCCGCCTTCGCCTTCGGGGTCTTCGAGGGCTGGCTGCTGACCCGCCTCGGTCAGCTGCGCCGGGAGCTGGCCGCGGCACGGCGCGGGTGAGCGTGGGGGGGGGGCGCTCCCCCCCAGCCCGCCCCCCCCACGGACCCCCCCCCCCCCCCCCAAACACGCCCCCCGTCGGAAACCGTTCGCAAACCCACCACCGCCGGGGGAGAAGGAAAAACCGGCTCCC
>NZ_JBVHWT010000024.1:0-21687 GCF_055564055.1 Streptomyces sp. NPDC029159 | reverse complement strand
ACCCCCCCCCCCCCTTCATCCCTCCCCGAAGGACTCCCCCCTAACCCCTGCGTGTGGGGTGGGGGCCCCCCCCCCCCCCCACCCCCCCCCCCCCCACGGCGGACCCCGCCCGCGCCCGAGGACCGAGGGGCGCGCGCCCCGGGCGCGTACGCCCTCCCCCATCCCCGCACCTCTCGCCCCCACGCCGTCCGCGATCACCGTGATTGAGTGGCCCCATGGCTGACGAGACCCCTGCGGGCACCGCACCCGCGCCCGGGCCCGCGATCCCTCCGGCACTCACCGATGCCCCTGGCTATCAGGTGCGCCGGCTCCACCAGGCGTACCTCGCGCTGTGGGCACGCGAGGTCGATCCGACCCTCACCGGACCGCAGTTCGCGGTGTTGACGGCGGTGCGGGCGGCGCCCGGCCGGGACCAGCGGTCGATGGCGACGGCGGTGGCCCTGGACACCTCGACCATGGCGGACGTCGCCCGCCGTCTGGAGACGCGGGGCCTGCTCGTCCGCCACACCGCGGCGGCCGACGGCCGTCGCAAGCTGCTCTACCTCACCGAGGAGGGCGAACGGGCGCTGCACGCGGCCCGCACCCGCCTCGACCTGCTCGACGACCGGCTGCTCGTCCCGTACGACACCGAGCGGCGCGCCGAGCTGATACGTCTGCTGACGTCGCTGGCCGACCACTGGGAGGGCCTGATCCAGGATCCCACCCGGGAACCGGCCCTCCTGGACACGGGCTCTTCCGCCATCGATACCGAATCGTGTCATTGAGGTGCGATCCGGCGGACAACCACGGAAGCCGACAAACCGTCTCTTGTAACGGCGGAACGTCCGCACGCTGCACTGTGCCCACGTTCCGCACCCGTTTGTCTGCACTCTGTGTTCTTGGAGGAACCCGTGCTCGCCGCACCACGCCGTCATGCCGTCCGCTGGATACCCGTTCTGCTCGCGGCGGCCCTGGTGACCTCGTGCGGTACGGGCGCGACCGCCTCCCATGCGCAGGATCAGCCCGCGGCCAAGGTCACCGTCACCCCGGCCGCCGGCGGGAAGTCCGCACCGCTCGGCAAGCCGATAGCGATACGCACCGAGGGCGGCAAGATCACCTCGGTCGAGGCGAAGGACGACAAGGGCGCCGCGGTGAGCGGGAAGCTGGCGTCCGGCGGCACGTCCTGGACCTCCGACGGCAGGGTCCGGCCCGGCACCACGTACACCCTCACCACGCACACCACGTCGGACGGCGGGCGGAAGGCGACCAAGAAGACCGTCTTCACCACCGCCGAGGCCGACCGCGTCAACAAGCTCACCAACACCCCGGTCAACGGCCAGACCGTGGGCACCGGGATGCCGGTCTCAATCCTCTTCGACAACCCGATCGACAAGAGCCGACGCGCCGGGATCGAGAAGGCCCTCAAGGTCACCACCAGCACCAAGGTCGAAGGCGCCTGGGGCTGGGTCACCGACTGGTCCGGCAAGGACCGCATCGACTGGCGTCCCAAGACGTACTGGCCGGCCGGCACCAAGGTCACCGTCAAGGGCGCGCTGACCGGCGTCCCGTCCGGCAAGGGCGGCTGGTTCGTCCGCGACTACGACTTCGGCTTCACCATCGGCGCCGACCACAAGGCCGTCATCGACGTCCCGTCGCACACCCTGACCATGTACGAGAACGGCAAGGCCGTCGGCACCGTCAAGGGCTCCGCCGGCTCGCCCGAGGCGCCCACCCGCGGCGGTATCCACACCGTCCGCAGCAAGAACGCCGACGAGACGATGGACTCCTCCACCATCGGCTACGGCGACCAGTGGATGCTGGACGCGAAGTGGGTCACCCACCTCACCGCCTCCGGCACGTTCCTGCACTCCGCGCCGTGGAACAACTCCATCGGCGTGGTCAACAACTCCCACGGCTGCTTCGGCATGACCACCTCGGACGCCAAGCGGGTCTACGACTTCCTGCCGGTCGGCTCCACCGTCGAGGTCCGGGGCACCAGCAACACCGAGCGCACCGATGTCGGCAACGGCCTGGAGGTCTGGCAGGAGAGCTGGCCGCAGTGGCAGCAGCGCTCCGCCCTCGGCTGAGCCCCGCCCCTCCCCGCACCCCGGGCCGGGGGGGGGGGGGGGGGGGGGGGGGGGGGGGGGGGGGGGGGGGGGGGGGGGGAGGAGAGGGAACCTCCCCCCCCCCCCCCCCCCCCCCCCCCCCCCCCCCCCCCCCCCCCCCCCCCCCCCCCCCCCCCCCCCCCCCCCCCCCCCCCCCCCCCCCCGGGCCGCTGTGTACGAGGCGTAACGCCACAAGATCGACCCGTGTGACACAGGAGAAACCTGAGCTCTCTAGCGTCGTCGGCGTACCACGTCCGAGGGGTTGCCCACACACTCCCGTCGCCGCCCGAAGGGCCGTACGGCAGGCGGGAGGTGACGACAGCCCCCAGCACGGGAGGAGCCGCACATGACCGCCCCCGAACCGCCACCGCGTCGCCTCCCGCCGGTGCGGACCGTCTGTTCGTACTGCGGGGTGGGGTGCGGCGTCGTCCTCGACGTGGCGGCCGGTCCGGACGGGCGGCGGACCGTCCGCCGGGCCTCCGGCGACAAGGCGCATCCGGCCAACTCCGGGCGGCTGTGCGCCAAAGGTGCCACCGGCGCGGAGCTGATGGCCGCGCCGGGGCGGCTCACCGGGGCGCTGCGCCGCCCGCGCCGCGGTGCGGAGCCCGAGCCGGTCGCCATGGAGGCGGCGGTCGCCGAGACGGCCCGGCGGCTGCGCGCCGTCGCCGACACGCACGGCCCGGACGCGGTGGCCCTCTACGTCTCCGGACAGCTGACGCTGGAGGCGCAGTACCTGGCGAACAAGCTGGCCAAAGGCTTTCTGCGCACCGAATGGATCGAGTCCAACTCGCGGCTGTGCATGGCGAGCGCGGGCAGCGGCTACAAGCTGTCGCTGGGCGCCGACGGGCCGCCCGGTTCGTACGACGACTTCGCGCACGCGGACGTGTTCCTGGTGATCGGCTCCAACATGGCCGACTGCCATCCGGTGCTGTTCCTGCAGATGATGGAGCGGGTGCGGGCCGGGGCGAAGCTGATCGTCGTCGATCCGCGGCGCACCGCCACCGCCGCCAAGGCCGACCTCTTCCTCCAGATCCGGCCCGGCACCGACCTCGCACTGCTCAACGGGCTGCTGCACCTGCTGGCGGCGGGCGGGCACACGGACCCGGACTTCATCGCCGAGCACACCGAGGGCTGGGCGGCGATGGCGGGCGTCCTCGCGGACCATCCGCCGGACACCGTCGCCGCGCTGACCGGTCTGGCGGAGGCGGATCTGCGGCGGGCGGCGGAGTGGATCGGCACCGCCGGGGCGTGGCTGAGCTGCTGGACGATGGGGCTCAACCAGTCGACGCACGGCACCTGGAACACCAATGCGCTGATCAATCTGCATCTGGCGACCGGCGCGATCTGCCGCCCCGGCTGCGGCCCGTTCTCGCTGACCGGGCAGGCCAACGCGATGGGCGGCCGGGAGATGGGCTACATGGGCCCCGGGCTGCCCGGCCAGCGGTCGGCGGAGGTGGCGGAGGACCGGGCATTCACCGAGGAGTTGTGGGGGCTGGCGCCCGGGACGATCCGGCCCGGCAGCGGCGGCCCGGGGACGATCGAGATGTTCCGGCGGATGGCGCGCGGCGAGATCAAGGCGGCGTGGATCCTGTGCACCAACCCGGTCGCCTCGGTCGCCCACCGCCGCACCGTGATCGAGGGCCTGGAGGCCGCGGAGTTCGTCGTCACCCAGGACGTGTTCGCGACGACCGAGACGCAGGCGTACGCGGATGTGCAGCTGCCCGCGGCGATGTGGGCGGAGACCGAGGGGGTGATGGTCAACTCCGAGCGGAACCTCACCCTGATGCAACAGGCCGTCCCCCCGCCCGGCGACGCCTGGCCGGACTGGCGGATCATCGCCGCCGTCGCCCGCGCGATGGGGTACGAGGAGGCGTTCGCGTACGACAGCGCCGAGGAGGTCTTCGCCGAGCTGTCCCGCGCGCAGAATCCGCGGACCGGCTACGACCTGCGCGGCGTCAGCCACCGGCGGCTGCGCCGCGGCCCGGTGCAGTGGCCCAGCGCCGATCCGGACGGCCCGGACCGCAATCCGGTGCGCTACCTCAACGACGGTACGGCGCAGCCGCCCCGGGTGCGGGCGGACGGCAGCCGCCCCCGGCTGTGGTTCCCGACGCCCACCGGGCGGGCCGTCTTCCACGCCCGGCCGTCCCTCCCGGCCGCCGAACTCCCCGACGACAGCTATCCGTTCCTCCTCAACACCGGCCGGCTGCCGCACCAGTGGCACACGCTGACCAAGACCGCGAAGATCGCCCGGCTCGACGCGCTGGACCCGGGGCCGTTCGTGGAGATCCATCCGCGGGACGCGGCGTCCCTGGGGATCGCGGACGGCGACGCGGTGGAGGTCGCCTCCCGGCGCGGCCGCGCGGTGCTGCCCGCGAAGGTCGACGACCGTGTCCGGCCCGGCGACTGCTTCGCACCGTTCCACCGCAACGATCTGTTCGGCGAGTATCTGAGTGTCAACGCGGTGACGCATGACGCGGTCGACCCGGTGTCGTTCCAGCCGGGGACGAAGGCGTGCGCGGTGGCGCTGACGAAGGTGGCGACGGCGGCGGAAGCGGGGCGGGGCGCCGAGCCCGGACGCGGGGCCAGGTCCGTCGCGTCGGTGCCCGCGCCCCGTGCGGAGGCGGCGGTGGGCGCGGCCCGTGGCGGTGCGGCCGGGGGCGCGGGCGTCGCCGGGACGGCCGACGGCGGGCAGCTGGTGGCGTCCGGCCCGGCAGGCGCCATGGCCGCCGTCGCGTCGCCGCTCGCCGCGGCGGCGGCCGAGGTCTTCCACACCGGCGGTATCGCGCCACCGGCCCTGGCCGAACCGGAGCGGCGCTATCTCGCCGGGTTCCTCGCCGGGGTGGGCGCGGGCGCGCCGGGCGCCCCGGTGCTGCCGGAGCGCACCCCGCTCACCCCGGACCACGCCCTGTGGGTCAACGGCTGGCTGGCCGGGGCGTTCTCCCGTATGACGGAGCCGGAGGCCGCGCCCGCCGCCCGGGAGGTGCTGGTGCTGTGGGCCTCGCAGACCGGGAACGCCGAGGAGGCGGCGGCCGAGGCGGCCCGCGGGCTGACCGCGCGCGGGCGCCCGGCGCGGCTGCTGCGGATGGACGACGGCACGCCCGCGGCCCTGCCGTCCGATGCCGTACTGCTCCTGGTCACCAGCACCTTCGGCGACGGCGACGCCCCCGACAACGGCGCCCGCTTCTGGGCCGCGCTCAACGCCCCGGACGCGCCCCGCCTGGCCGGCGCGTCCTACTCCGTCCTGGCCCTCGGCGACTCCTCCTACGACGACTTCTGCGGCCACGGCCGCCGCCTCGACGACCGGCTGACCGCCCTCGGCGCCCACCGCCTGGTCCCGCGCGCCCAGTGCGATGCGGACGACACGGAGCCCGCCCGGGAGTGGCTGGCGGCGGTGTGGGAGGCGTTGGAGGGAGCGGACGGGGCCGCCGGGGAAGAATCTTCCGCCGCCGGATCCGCGCGGACCGCCTCCGCGCCGGGCCCGGAGGTCTCCGAGCCCGCACCCCGGTCCGGGGCCGAACCCGCGGCCCCGCGGGCCGCGACGCGCCACGCCCCGGCCACCGCCCGCCTCACCGTCAACCGTCTGCTGAGCGGCCCCGGTTCCGGCAAGGAGGTCCGGGCCTTCGCGCTCGACACCCGCGAGGCCGAGGTGCCCGTCCACTACGAGGCGGGGGACGCGCTGGGTGTGCTGCCGCGCCAGCGTCCCGAGGTGGTGGCGGAGTGGCTGGCGGTGACCGGCGCCGCCCCGGCGGCCCCGGTCGAGGTCGCCGGCGTCGGCACCGTCCCCCTCGCCACCGCGCTGGCGGACCATCTGGACCCCACCCGGCTCACCACCGACCTGCTCCGGTTGCTCGCCGACCGCACCGGGGACCCGCTCCTGGCGCGTCTGCTGCACCCCGGGGCCGAGAAGGAGCGTGCCACGTGGGCGTGGGGCCGGCAGGCGCTCGATGTGCTCGCCGCGCATCCGGTACGGGCGTCCGCCGCCGAGTGGGCCGCCGTCCTGCCCCGGCTGCGGCCCCGGCTGTACTCGATCGCCTCCAGCCCGCTCCAGGACCCGCGGCTGATCCGGCTGACGGTCTCCGTCGTCCGCTTCGAAGGCCACCGCGGCCGAGCGCGCCACGGGGTCGCCTCGGCACACCTCGCCGATGCCGAAACCGGCGCGCCGGTGCGGGTGTTCGTCCGGCGCTCCCCGCACTTCCGGCCCCCGGCCGACCCGGCGACGCCGCTGGTGATGGTGGGGCCGGGCACCGGCGTCGCCCCGTTCCTGGGCTTCCTCCAGGAGCGGCGGGCCCGCGGGCACACCGGCCCCAACTGGCTGTTCTTCGGTGAACGGCACCGCGCGAGCGGCTTCCACCACCGCGCCGAGCTGGAATCCCTCCGCGACGCGGGGACGCTCACCCGGCTGGACACCGCGTTCTCCCGCGACCAGCCGGAGAAGGTCTACGTCCAGGACCGGATACGCGAGCACGGCGCACTGCTCTGGTCCTGGCTGTGCGACGGCGCGCACTTCTGTGTCTGCGGGGACGCCTCCCGGATGGCCGGGGACGTCGACCGGGCGCTGCGGGACGTCGCCATCGCCCACGGCGGTCTCGACGAGGAGGGCGCAGCCGCGTACGTCACCCGCCTGGCCGCCGAGCGGCGCTACCTCCGCGACGTCTACTGACGCCCCGCGCCGCCCGGCGGTGGCTAGCCCAGCTCCAGGCTGGTCGTCCCGTGGATCCGGTCCTGCCGGACGGACGGGACGGCGCCGGTGTACATCCGGGTGGACCGGGAGACGGGCACCAGCCCGCGGGCGTGCGCCAACTCCTGGGTGGCAGGTGCCGTTTCGGGGACGTCGATGACGATCTCGGCCGCGGGACCGGCGGCCGCGGCGAGCGCGTCGAAGAGGGCTGCGGCGTCCTCGGGGGTGTCGGCGAAGAGCGGGCCGATGCGGTGTCCGCTGCGGGCCGGGCGGATCACTCCGTAGCCGGTGAGGGCGCCGTCGCGGAGCACGACGCGGACGGTGTGGCCGGGCGCGGTCAGCCAGCGGGCGAGGAAACCGTGCCGGTCGGCGGGGAAGCAGGTCCGGTCGTAGGCGAGGACCGCGTCCCGGTGAGCCGCGGTGAACGGTTCGGCGGGCGAGGGCCCGTCGGCCGGGGTGGGGCGCCCGGCGTAGCGGACGGACTCGTAGGCGGCGGTGAACCCGGCGCGCTCGTAGGTGGCCTTCTGCGCGGGAACGGCGTCGAGGCCGATGGTCCGGGTCCCGGCGTGCGGGACGGCGGCGCGCCAGGTGGCCAGGCCCAGGCCCTGTCCGCGGTGGTCGGGGTGGACGAGGTAGTAGCCGAGGAAGGCGTAGTCGTCGGAGTAGGTGACGACGGAGACGGCGGAGACGGTGCGGTCACCGAGACGGCCGGTGAAGAATCCGGCCGGGTCGGTGGGGTGGAAGCACCCGGTGTCGGCGAGCCCGGGGTTCCACTCCTCGTCGGCCGCCCACTCCTCGACGAGCCGCCACTCCTCCGACGAGGCGGCGGTGACGGCGAGTTCGTGTGCGGAGGTGGAGGTGCCGGAGGTGGGCATCGGTGCGTCCCTTCGGTCGGGGCCGGTGTGCGGCGGGGGTACGCGGCGGCCGTACGGCACCTCGCGTACCCCCGGGCGGGTCGGACGGGGTGTCAGATGAGGTCCATGGCGGCGACCTCGTCGGGGCGACCGTAGCTGACCGGCCCCTGGAAGCGGCGGCGGGCGGTGGCGAACCACCAGACCGTGGCGATGACGAGGACCACCGCGAGGGCGATCGGCGCGTAGTTGAACGATGCCGCGGTGATCGGGGACGCCTGCGGGAGCATGAACAGCACATTGCTGATCACGATCCAGGTCACCGCGATGAAGGCGACGGGCTTGCCGAATCGGCCGAGGTTCCACGGGCCGGGCTGGAAGTCGTCGAGACGCAGCCGGAGGAATATCGGCACGCCGTAGGCGAGGAAGAGACCGACGACATTGACGCTGACGACGGCGGTGAACGCGGTGTGCGACCACCATCCCGGCAGCACCAGCACGAGCGGGCAGGCGGCGGCGAGCCATACCGCCTTGACGGGTGTACGGGTGCGCGCGGAGACCGAATGCCACCAGCGGGAGCCGGGCATCGCACCGTCGCGGGAGAAGGCGAAGATCTGCCGGGTATTGCTGGTCATGTTGGCGAGCCCGCAGAAGAGCATCGCGCCGATGACGATCAGCAGGAGCAGCTTGGCGGTGCCCGGTCCGAGTGCGTCGATGAGAATCTGCACGGGCGGTGCGTCGGCGCTCGCGGCGTGGCCGTAATCCTTGATCGCGTACACCAGTGCGAGCATGAGGATGAGGCCGGTGAGCGCGGAGTAGCTGATGGCGCGCATGATCCCGCGCGGGGCGTTGACGGTGGCCTTCACGGTCTCTTCCGACATGTGAAAGCTGCCGTCGAAGCCGGTGAACGTCCAGCTGGTGACCAGCAGTCCGAGCATTCCGCCGTAAATCGCGTGGGTGAAGCCGGTGTTGTTGGCGAAATGGGTGACGAACGACGCCGGTTGGTGACTGTCGGGGATGATCATCAGGGCGGCGACGATCACCACCATTCCGATGAGCAGCCACCACACGGAAATACGATTGAACACCGCGACCAGTCGCACGGTGTAGGTGTTGGCCAGCGCCTGGAGCAGCAGGATCACGGCGGTGATGGCGACGGTCTGCTGCGGCGTGGCGACGTAGGACGGCCACTGCATGGTGAGGAACGCCTGGATGAAGGTGGCGGCGGCGAAGTTGGTGGCCGCGGTGCCGCCGACCTGTCCGACGAAGTTGAGCCAGCCGGTGTACCAGGACCAGGCGCCTCGGTGACGCTTGGCGAGCTTTCCGGCGGAGAAGTAGAGGGCGCCGCTGGTGGGGTAAGCGGAGGCGATTTCGCCCATGGCGGCGCCGACGAACAGCACCATGATCGAGACGCCGATCCAGCCGAACACCAGAACCCGCGGGCCGCCCGCGTTCATTCCGAAACCGAAGGAGGAGAAGATCCCGGAAATAATATTGATGATGGTGAAGGAGATCGCGAAGTTGTCGAACGCGCGGAATCTTCTGGTGAGTTTCCGCGGATATCCCATCGCGTGCAGCGTGGCATCGTCATCAAGCGTTGCGGAATCCACCGAATGAGGTGTATTCACGCGGGGCGGCGCAATGCGTTCGGACACTACCGTATCCTTTCTGACAGAGCTGATAGGGGGACTTCGGTGGGGGCGAACAGTCGCACTTTCGGCGCTATCGGTACACGTCGTATCTCACACAGGTGTCCGCAGGAGAAGGGAAATACGCTCAGGCGGCTCCGGGGACCGGGAGACCGCAGGAACGCCGGGCCTTCGTCAATTGTTCTTCGGGCGGCCCGAAAGCGCTCCACGGCATACGGGCCGCATAGGGCCCCATCGCCGTGAAGACTTCGCGCGCCTCGAATTCACGCTTCGCCATGAACAGCGCATGCGCGAGATAGGAGAGGTCGACCACCGGCACGAAGCGGTAGTCGGCCACATGGGGGAACCAGTGGCGGTGGATGCTCAGCGCGGTGCTGGTCCACTGCGGCTGCTCCCAGGTGCGGTCGGCCAGCAGCGCCGTCGGGTTGTACTCGTCGACCAACGCGACCAGCGGCAGCAGCCGCAGCGGCGAGGAGGCCGCGGCGCGCTGTCCGAGGAAGGCGGCGACGTCCCAGCTGGCGCTCGCCGAACCGCCGTTGCGGCTGAAGAAGAAGGCGAGGAAGCGGTGGTGGGCCTCGCGGTGCCAGGGGGCGATGCGCAGGATGTGGGCGAAGAGGTACCACGGCCCGGTGGGCGCGGTGAGCAGGCCCTGCGGCGCCGGGTCGCGGGGGCGCTGGAAGCGCGACAGCGCCAGCTGGCAGACCCACGGCGTGGGGTCGTCGGGCAGCAGTTGGGTGGCGCGCTCCGCCGCCGTCCGCGCGATACGCACGAGAGCTTCGTGCCGCCGGTCGTCGGTATCCGCCATCCGCAATGCCCGAAGCATCGCGACCCGTGCCCACATGAGTGCGGCTTCCGGTCCCGGCTCTTCCGCTATCCAGCGTTCCGACAGATCCGAGTCGGCGGCTTCCGATGCCAGCACCAGCGACCTGTGTGCCCGTACCTCGAAATCCCCCCGAGCCTCTTTGAGTACCTCATGTGCGCTGAAGTACCGGCCGGCTCTGACATCCATACACGCCTGCGCCAACTGCCGGTCATCGGCTGCCGGACTCCACACGTACTGCCCTTCGAATGAGCCAGCCGCCATGAGCCCCTCCTGGTCCTGAAGGCGTCATCGTCCCCCCGCTCACATTCCCTACGCGCCGAATTAAGCCGGATCGTTTCCCCCGATCCGGCCGTGGCGGGGCACACCCTACTCACCTCCAAGTGAGAGCGAAAATAGTCGCCGGGTATATCGACTTCCGTACCTTTTGCCCCACCCATTCGAGGGGTTATCCCGTCACCCTTCGAACCGTCGGACCACCCTTCTTCACCATTCAAGGAAGAAGCACATCCATCGATTGGCATATGCACTTCTTTTCATACTCTTCACATCTGATGAGGTGTCACACCAGGTCGTCACCCTAGTGCAGCGGCGGACGGCCCCACGCGCGGGCCCCGACCGCCAGGGCCGCAGGCCAGGGGGTCCCAACGCCCTGCGACCGCCGCCCTGTTGATCTACCCGCACCCACTCCACCCGCGAGGCAGGGTCCGACACCACCTCCCCTGTCACACCAAGTGGCGGAATTGCGCCAAAGATGGCGCGCGGAGCGGCATTCACCCGCCCGTCAGATTGCCGTTCATTGACACTCGCTTGGTGATCCTTTTACTTTCGAGTGGTGCGACGGCGTCCCGCGCCGTACACCCCCACCCCACCCACGAACGCCCGGAGGCCGACATGGAGCAGCTCATCAAGAAGATGGCGCAGGACGACATCTGGCAGGGCTGGCTGGCCGCCAACTCCGCGGGCGCCGCGGTCAAGAGCGGCTGCGTCAGCGCCACGCCGAAGACCGGCTGCATCAGCGCCGCCCCCAAGGCCGGCTGTGTCAGCGCGACCAAGGCCGGCTGCATCTCCTGACCCCCACCGCCCCGGGAGGCGACGGCCCGCGCCCGTCGCCTCCCGTCGGGTGCCCGTTTCCGAGCACGAGTGAAGGTACGCAATGGAGTTGGACGGCCAGCCGACGGCCGAGGTCCGCGCGCAGATCAAGGACATCCCGATCTACCGCGACTCGCTGGAGCGGGGGCACTTCCCGCTGCTCGACAAGCCGGAGATCGCCCGCGGCTTCCCCGACAACTGGATGACGCCCGCGCTGGCCACCGCCCTGGAGAACGGCGACGCCGAGTTCGTCCTGTCCACCGGCACGAACCACGCCCGGATGCAGATCATCCGGCCGCCCTACTTCCTGCTCCGCTCCTACTACCAGCTGTGGAGCGAACACCCGGACATCGCGCACACCTGGCAGGAGGGCTGCCGCCGGGTGTCGCTGACCACCGTCCTGGCCACCGAGCACGTCGCGCGGGTCAACGCGGCCAAGCGCGGCACCGCCCCCGCTCCTTCCCCCGGCCCCGACGACCGGCGGCTCGACTCGCGTACCTCGTACGTCAATCTCCGGCTCGACCCGGCGCTCTGGGAGCGCGACGAGGTCCTGCGGATGCTCGGGGAGATCGACGCGGCCCGGCAGGCGCATCCGCGCGGCTGGTACCACCTGGACTGCTCGGGCTACCACCTGGCGCATCTGCTGCTGAAGATCGGCAGATGGGGCCTGTGGGACGCGTTCCCGCCGCCGGCCAGCATCATCCATGCGTACGAGTACACGCCGGTGAACGTCCGCCGTTTCCTGGCGCAGCACTTCGCCTGCCCGGTCATCGACCTCTTCGGCAGCACCGAACTGGGCTACCTCTACTCCGGCGACCGCCGTGGCCGCTACCGCCCGCACCTGGACAAGATGAGCGTCGAACTGCTGCCCGTCGCCCCGGGCAGCGAGATCTTCCAGCTCATCGTCACCAGCATCCGCAACCCGTACATGCCGCTGGTGCGTTACCGCTCCGGCGACTGCGTCCGTACCGAGGGCGGGGTCCCGGATCCGGAGCGGATCGTGCGGTTCTGCGGGCGGGAGAAGGAGCTGCTGGCCACCGCGCACGGACCGGTGGCGCAGGGCGATCTCGACGACCGGATCGGCGCCGCCAGCCCGCGGATCTTCCTCCACCAGCTGCGGACCGGCGGCGACGGCCCGGCCCGGCTCGCGTACACCACGTTCGACGGGGCGCCGCTGACCGACGCGGAGCGCACCGCGCTGGCGGACGGCGTCCGCGAACTGACCGGCCGCGACTGCCGCCCCGACCACCACGACCACCTGCCGATCGGCGCCTCCGGCAAGTACGCCTGGCTCGCCACCGGCGCCTGAGCACCGACCACCCCACGGGAGAACCATGACCGCCACCGCTCCCCCGCCCACCGTCCTGACCGCCGACGACCTCACCGCGCTGCTCGGCGCGGAGCTGCACACCGAGGTGGTCGCCCACTTCACACAATCCACCGGCGCGCCGAGGGAGTTCGTCGAGCGTCAGGTGACCGAGTGCCTGCGCTACCTCTACCTCGTCTCGCGCCACCACGACCGGCTCGGCGGTCTCTTCCTCCCCGTGGAGCAGGAGATCGACGAGATCTGGCATTACCTGATCCTCCAGACCCGCGAGTACCGCGCCCTGTGCGAGGAGCGGCTGCCCGGCCGGTTCTTCATCGAGCACCGCTCGATCGCGTACGAGGACTACCAGCAGGAGCCCGGTCGCGAGCAGGTGCTGGAGGAGGCGTTGCGCTGGATCCCGCTGTACTGCGCGGCGTTCGGCGCGTTCGACGAGGGTGCGCTGCCGCACTGGACGATCGTGCGCTTCCTGCACCGGCGGCTGGGGATGTCGCTCGCCGAGATCTCCGCCCTGGAACCGGCCGCCGCCTGACCGGCCGGGGCCCGGGCGCCCGGCCGCGCCGCCCCGGCGGCGCGCACCCTTCCGCCCGCAGATCCGTTGATCCGTACACCCGACCACGCTCGGCCGCACCGGGCCGACCGAGACCGAGAGGCGATGATGCGCCGGGGCAAGAACACGCCGGGCCGACACCGGCCGGCCGTACGACCGATGACCACGCTCGCCGTGCTCCTCCTCTTCCTGCTGGGCGCCGCCGCGCCGACCGCCACCGCCGCGGTCACGGCGCCGGCGAGCGGCACCACCACGGCGGCGGCGCCCGCCCTGGGCTCCCCGAGCTACACCAACGGCGAACTCGCCGAACGCGAGACGGAACGCGGCCACGGAGTGCGACGCGGCCCCCGTCACGCCGTTCCGCTGCCGCCCCCGAACGCCCCGGCGGCGCCGGACCGTGCCCCGGCCGCCCGGGTACCCGCGACGAACGGGCCCGGTGTGCCGCCGCGGACCGACGACGGCAGAGCGCAGCCGTCCGGACTCTCCGTCCTGCACTGCGTCTTCCGCTGCTGAGCACCACGGACCGACCGCATCCCGCGTTTCCGCCGCCTTCGGGCGGTGTTCCACGGCCCACCCTCATCAGCAGGAGCCCTGTCCTCATGGACACCTTCATCCAGCACGCCCGGGGCCACAGTGCCCGTATCGCCGATCTCCAGGAGGAGCGGGAGACCTACGGCCGGCTCGCCGCCGGTCAGTCGCCGCTCGCCCTCTTCATCACCTGCTCCGACTCCCGGGTCATCCCGTCGCTGATCACCGGCGCGCGCCCCGGGGAACTCTTCGAACTGCGCACGGCGGGCAACGCCGTGCCCCGCTACGTCCCCGGCCGGGCGGCGAGTTCCGAGGCCGCCACGATCGAGTACGCCATGCGGGTCCTGGAGGTCGCCGACATCGTCGTCTGCGGCCACTCGCACTGCGGCGCGGTCGGCGCGCGGTGCCGCGGGGAGGACCTGACCGCGGCACCGGACGTCCGCGACTGGCTCAGCCAGGAACTCTCCGACTCGCTGCCCCACGACGCGGAACCGGCCGCGGCCAACGCCGTCCGCCGCCACGTCTGCGAACAGGTCGAACGGCTCCGTGCCTACCCCAGCGTGCGCGAACGGCTGGCGACCGGCTCCGTCGGGCTGCACGGCTGGTTCTACGAGGTCCACACCGGCCGGGTCACCGTGCACGACCCGGCGACCGACGCGTTCCTCCCGCTGTGAAGGCGGCTCCTCCCACCATGAATCGACTGATAGTGAACCGACTCCCGTCCCTCCGGGCGGACTTCGCCGCATCCCTCGTCGTCTTCCTCGTCGCCGTACCGCTCTGTGTGGGCGTCGCGGTGGCCTCCGGCGTCCCCGCCGAACTGGGCCTGGTCACCGGCATCGTCGGCGGTCTGCTGACGGGCCTGCTGCCCGGCAGCAGCCTCCAGGTCTCCGGCCCGGCGGCCGGCTTGACCGTCCTCGTGTACGAAGCGGTGCAGGCGTACGGGCTGGGGGCGCTGGGCGCCCTCGTGCTGGCGGCGGGCGCCCTGCAACTGCTCATGGGCGCACTGCGGCTGGGGCGGTGGTTCCGGGCGATCTCGGTCGCGGTCGTCCAGGGGATGCTGGCCGGCATCGGGCTGGTGCTGATCGCCGGGCAGCTCTACACCCTCACCGACGCCGAGGCGCCCGGTGACGGGCTCGCCAACCTCGCGGGGCTGCCCCGGCTGGTCTGGGAGACGGCCCGGGACGGCGGCGCCGCCACCGCCTTCGCGGTCGGTGCGGGCACCGTGGCGGTGCTGGTGCTGTGGCCGCGCTGGAAGCGGGCGGCGCGGCTGCTCCCGGCGCCGCTGGCCGCCGTGCTGCTCGCCACCGCCACGGTGTTCGTGCTGGATCTGCCGGTGGCGCGGGTGGAGGTCAGCGGGCTGCTGGCGGCGGTGCAGCCGCCCGCTCTCGCCGACATCGGGCGGCTGACCGAGCCGCTGGTGCTGGGCACGGTCCTGTCGTTCGCCCTGATCGCCTCGGCGGAGTCGCTGTTCAGCGCGGCGGCGGTGGACCGGCTGCACGACGGGCCGAAGACCGACTACGACAAGGAGCTGATGGCGCAGGGCGCGGGCAACGCGGTGTGCGGCGTCCTCGGTGCGCTGCCGATGACCGCGGTGATCGTGCGCAGCGCCGCCAATGTGCAGGCGGGCGCGCGGACGAAGGCGTCGCGGGTGCTGCACGGGGTGTGGATCCTGCTGTTCGCGGCGGCGTTCCCGGCGGCGCTGGGCGTCGTACCGGTCGCGGCGCTGGCGGGGGTGCTGGTGCACGCCGGGTGGAAGCTGCTGCCGCTGCGGGAGTTGCGGCCGCTGTGGCGCGAACACCGCGGTGAGGCGCTGGTGTTGCTGGTGACGGCGGTGGCGATCGTCACGGTCAACATGTTCGAGGGCGTGCTGATCGGTCTGCTGCTGGCCGTCGCCAAGACCGCCTGGGACACCTCGCAGGTGCAGCTGGAGATCACCGTGCCGGACGGGGATGCGCCGATCCGGGTGCGGGCCGTGGGCAATGCGACGTTCCTGCGGCTGCCGAAGCTGCTGGACCAGCTCGCCGAGCTGCCCCCGGGCCGCGAGGTGGAGCTGGACCTGAGCGGCCTGCGCCATCTCGACCACGCCTGTGCCACCGCGCTGCACAGCTGGTCGGAGCAGCGCCGCCGGGTCCGTCCGGAGCCGGTCCTGGCGTCCTGACGGCGCGGTCACCGCCGGTGCCCCGGGCCCTCTCCGCGGAGGGTCCGGGGCACCGGTGCGTGCGGTCAGTCGCGGTCGCCGTCGACGGTGGTGAGCCGGGCGTACGCGGCCCGGTCGCGGCGGCGGATACGCAGCGCCAGGGCGATCCCGGCGGCGCCGACGACGGGCAGCGGGGCGAGCAGGGCGGCGTTGACGCCGGAGGAGGCGCCGGTGAGCAGGGTGAAGTTGCGGCAGACGAGGACGGTGAGGGTGATCAGCCCGGCGCACGCCACCAGCGGTGCGGCCACCACCCGCCACCGGGGCAGCCCGCGCCGGTCGGCCCGGAAGAAGCCGAACACCGCGGCCGCGGCGAGCGCCTGGAGCACCATCACGCCGACGATGCCGGTGCCGCTGGTCCACAGGAACGTCACCGTGTACGGATCGGCCCCCGCCACGGCGGTGACGGCCACGGTCACCAGCGCGCAGGCGGACTGGGCGAGGACGGCGACGGCGGGCGCGCGGGTGCGGGCGGAGACGGTGCCGAGGCGGCGCGGCAGCAGCCCCTCGCGGCCGAGGGCGTAGCCGTAGCGGGTGGCGGCGTTGTGGAAGGCGAGGGTGGCGGCGAAGGCGCTGGTGACCAGGAGGAAGCGCATGGTGTCGGCGGCCCAGGCGCCGACGAAGCGGGTGGCGGCGGTGAAGAACAGTTCGGTGCCGCCGGGGCCGCGTGCGAGGTCCTGGACCTGGCCGGCCCCGTAAGCGCTGATGATCAGCCAGGTGGTGAGGGTGTAGAAGAGCGCGAGGAAGGCGACGGCGAGGCAGGTGGCGCGGGGTACGGCGCGCGCCGCGTCGCGGGTCTCCTCGGCGTAGAGGGCGGTCGCCTCGAAGCCGACGAACGCGCCGATCGCGAGGACGAACATGCCGCCGACGCCGGGGGCGGCGAGGTGGGCGGGGGCGAGGACGGTGAGGTCCGGTCCGGCCGGTCCGCCGCCGTGCGCGAGGATTCCGGTCTCCAGGACGAGGAGGACCAGCACCTCCAGGACGAGGGCGACGCCGAGCACCTTCGCGCTGAGGGTGACCCGGAGGTAGCCGAGGACGCCGATGGCGACGAGCCCGCCGAGCGCCCAGAGCCACCAGGCGACGCGGACCCCGGTGAGGTCCGCGAACGCCCCCGCCGTGAAGTGCCCGAAGGCGGCGAGCAGCCCGACCTCCAGCGCGTTGTAGGCGAGCAGCGCGACATAGGCGGCGCCGGCGCCGGCCGGGCGGCCCAGTCCGCGGCCGATGTAGGCGGAGAAGGCGCCGGCGTTGCGGACGTGGCGGCTCATCGCGGTGAATCCGGCGGCGAAGACGATGAGGAGCAGTCCGGCGACGAGGTAGCCGAGCGGCACGGCCGGACCGGCCATGCCGATGGCGACGGGGGCGGCGCCCGCCATGACGGTGAGCGGCGCGGCCGCGGCGACGACGAAGAAGACGAGGTCGCCCGTGCCGATGGCGCCGCGTTCGAGGGTGGGGGCGGCGGCCGCCGGGTCGGGGGCGGCGGTGTGCTGCGCGAGCATGTGCGGTCCTCATCGGGCGTCGTAGGACGGCGTGCGGGGTGACCGTACGGGTGCGGCGGCGCCGCGTGGAAGAGCGTAGGGCACGGCAACGGCCGTACGCCCGCGGGAAATCGGGTGTGCTGGGCGGCCCGGTGCGTGATCATGGACCGCCGTCCGCCGTCCGCTGCCGAGGAGCCGCCGCCATGCCCGTACCGCCCGATCCGACGACCCGCCACCCGATGCCCGGGCAGCCGCGGGTGGTGCTGCTGAAGCCGCTGGTCACGTCCCCGCTGATCGAGGTCGGGGAGTTCACGTACTACGACGACCCCGAGGACGCGACGGCGTTCGAGACGCGCAATGTGCTGTACCACTACGGGCCGGAGAGGCTGGTCATCGGCAAGTTCTGCGCGCTCGGCACCGGTGTGCGGTTCCTGATGAACGGCGCCAACCACCGGATGGACGGCCCCTCGACGTTCCCGTTCCCGACGATGGGCGGCGCCTGGGCCGACCACTTCGACCTGCTCACCGGGCTGCCCGACCGGGGTGACACCGTCGTCGGCCACGACGTCTGGTTCGGCCACGGTGCGACGGTGCTGCCCGGCGTACGGATCGGCCACGGCGCGATCATCGGCGCCGGTTCGGTCGTCACCTCCGACGTCCCCGACTACGGCATCGTCGGCGGCAACCCGGCGCGCCTCATCCGCACCCGCTACGACGACGCGGACGTCACCCGCCTGCTGGCCGTCGCCTGGTGGGACTGGCCCGTCGAGCACCTCACCGCACATGTCCGCACGTTGATGGCGGGGACCGTCGAGGAGTTGGAGGCGGTGGCGCCGCGGGGGTGAGGCCCCCTATCCCGTCTCCCACACCACCGCGTCGAAGGTGGCGCCGCCGTCGCCGACGTCGTACCAGAACTTGGTGACCTTCAGGCGGCCGATGCGGTGGTCGCTGGTCTGGAAGCAGATGACCTTGCCGGTTGCGAGGGGGAGATCTTCGGTGCCCCCGCCACCCACGGCGTCGGCGCACTGCTGTGCCGTGGGGAGCCCATCGCCGGTCCAATCGGCGACGACCGCGTGATGGGCGGTCTTCAGGCGGCCGTCCATGTCGTGCCAGAACCAGAGGTCCGCGCCGGGGTCGCTGTTTTCGACCACCGCCGGCGGCTTCGTGTCCATCTCCTTGCTCACGTCGGAGTTGTCCAGCCGCAGCGCCCCCTTCCACCGGACGGCGCCCGGCGCGGGCGAGGTGGGGTCCTCGCTCGGCGGCGGCGTGGTCGCGGCGGTGCTGGTGGGAGTGGTGGTGGTCGGGCCCGGGGTGGGGCCGTCGTCGGTGCCGTGCGCGCCGCCGGACGCGGCGAGGTTGCTGACGACCACGGTGAGGACCACCGCGCCGACGACCGCACCGGCCACGGCCAGGACCGTGGTGCGCGGCCCGCGGCCGCCGCCCGGCGGGGCGGACGGCGGCGCCGGTGGCGAGGTGGGCCGGGGCGGCGCACCGTAGTAGTTGTGGTGGTTGTTGATGACCGTCTGGTCCCGGCCCGCCTGGTGGGTGACCCCGTGATCGCGGGCCGAGGCGCCCTGGTGGACGCCGGGGCCGCCGGGCTCCCCCGCTCCGGCCGACCGCCCGTTCCCCGCCTGCTCGTTGACCACTGCCGCTCCATCCCCCGTACCCCGTCGGCTCCGTCGCTCCGAGGCTACCGCCCGGCGCCGGGTCCGCGGTGTCCGGTTCTTGATCCGACGGCGCGACACGGCAGCCCGGTTGGGGAGTGAATCGCGGGGCTCCGGTGTTGAGTGGGACGGGCCGCCGTGCGGCGGCGCAAGTTGGCTGTGACGACGAGGACGAGGAGCCCCGATGCCTCTTGAGGGCGAGTACGAGCCGAGCACGACACCCTGGGTGCGCGAGCAGGTGGAGTTGATCGAGAGTTCCGGTGGGCAGCAGGGCACGACGCTGCGCGGGATGCCGGTGGTGGTGCTGACCACCCGGGGCGCGAAGAGCGGCAAGCTGCGCAAGTCGCCGGTGATGCGGGTGGAGCACAACGGCCGGTACGCGGCGGTGGCGTCGCTCGGCGGGGCGCCCAAGCACCCGGTCTGGTACCACAATCTGGTGGCCGACCCCCGGCTGGAGCTGCAGGACGGTCCGGTGCGGCAGGACATGACGGCGCGTGAGGTGCACGGCGCCGAGAAGGCCGAGTGGTGGGCGCGGGCCGTGGACGCGTTCCCGGACTACGCCGACTACCAGAAGAAGACCGACCGGACGATCCCGGTCTTCGTCCTGGAGCCGGCCGAGCGCCCGCACTGACCGGGTGGCGTCACAGGACGACGAGGGAGACCTCCGTCGCCTTGACGCTCGTCCACACGGCGACGCCGTCGGCCAGCTCCAGGTCGGCGGCGGCCTGCGGGGTGACCTCCGCGACGAGGTCGGGGGTGCGGGGCGAGGCGATCTGGATGCGCAGCCGGGAGCCGGCGGCGGTGATCTCGCGTACGGTGCCGGGCCAGACGTTGCGGGGGCTGCCCCCGGGCCGTTCGCGGTGGACGGAGACCGCCTCGGGCGCCAGGATCGCGAGCGCCGCGGCGCCTTCGGGCAGCGGATCGGCGGCGATGACATGACCACCGCCGTCGAGGGCGAGGCCGTCGGCGGTGGCGGTGCCCGGCCAGGCGTTGCGGCCCAGCATCCGGGCGACCCACGGGGAGCGCGGGCTGCGGGTGACCTCGGCGGGCGGCGCGTCCTGGAGGGCCCGTCCGGCGTCCAGGACCAGCACCCGGTCGGCGAGTGACACCGCCTCCACCGGGTCGTGGGTGACGATCAGACAGACGCCGCCGAAGCCCGCGAGATGGCGGCGCAGGGTGTGGCGGACGTGGGCGCGGGTGGTCTGGTCGAGGGCGGCGAGCGGTTCGTCGAGGAGCAGCAGCCGGGGGCGGGCCGCCAGCGCCCGGGCCAGGGCGACGCGTTGGGCCTGGCCGCCGGAGAGCTGGCCGGGGCGGCGGTGGGCGAGCGCGCCGACGCCGAGCCGGTCCAGCCATTCCTGGGCCGCGCGGCGGGCCGCCCCGCGCGGCACGCCGCGGGCGCGCAGTCCGTACGCGGTGTTGCTCAGGGCGCTCAGGTGCGGGAAGAGCGCGCCGTCCTGGGGGACCCAGGCGACGCCGCGGCGGTGCGGGGGCAGCGCGGTGGCGTCGAGGTCGCCGAGGCGCAGGTCGGCGCGGGCGCGCGGGGTGAGGCCGAGCAGGGCCCGCAGCAGGGTGGTCTTGCCCGCGCCGTTGGGGCCGACGACGGCGAGGGTGGTGCCGGGGGCGGCGTCGAGGGTGAGGGTGGTGAAGCCGGTGACGTCGGCGTGGAGGGCGTGGCGGTCCTCGGGCGCCGGGACGGAGTCCTCGTGGTCGGGGCTCGGGACCGTACCGCCGTCGGCGGTGGCGCCCGGCCGGTCGTCGGGGGCGGCGCGGCGGGGTGTGCGGCGGGCGGGGGCCGTGGCCCAGCGGCCGCGCAGGGCCACCAGGACGGCCATGGCGATGGCGAGGAGCAGCAGGGAGACCGAGGTGGCGGCCTCCGGGGAGTCCTGGAGCAGCAGATAGACCTGGAGCGGGAGTGTCTGGGTGGTGCCGGGCAGGTTGCCGGCGAAGGTGATGGTGGCGCCGAATTCGCCGAGCGCCCGGGCCCAGGTCAGGGCGGCGCCCGCGGCGAGGCCCGGCGCGATCATCGGGAGGGTGACGGTGCGGAAGACGCGTACCGGTGAGGCGCCGAGGGAGGCGGCGGTCTCCTCGTAGGCGGGGCGGAGTCCGGCGAGGGCGCCTTCGAGGCTGATGACCAGGAACGGCATGGCGACGAAGGTGGCGGCGACGACGGCGCCGGAGGTGTGGAACGGCAGGGTGAGCCCGAAGGTGCTCTCCAGCCAGGGGCCGAGGACGCCGCGGCGGCCGAAGCCGAGGAGCAGGGCGACGCCGCCGACGGTCGGCGGCAGCACCATCGGCAGCAGCACCAGCGACCGCACCAGCGCCTTCCCGGGGAAGGTGACGCGCGCCAGCAGCCAGGCGAGCGGCACCCCGAGCAGCAGGGAGAGGCCCAGCGCCCAGAAGGAGACGAGCAGCGAGAGCCGCAGTGCCTGGCTGACGCCGGGGCTGGTGAGGTGGGTGCCCAGTTCGCCCCAGGAGGTGCGGGCGAGGATGCCGACGAGGGGCATCGCCAGGAACGCCACGGCCAGCAGCGCGGGCACCGCGAGGGCCACGGGCGTACGGGTTCCGGGCCGCCGGGACCGCGGGGGGCGGCGGGGGGTCATCGCGGCTCCTGTGCTGGGGGGTGGGTTCGGTGGCGGGGTGCGTGCCCGGTCGGCCCCGCCCGTCACCGTGCCACGGAACCGCCGCGGGGGGGGGGGGGGGGGGGGGGGGGGGGGGGGGGGGGGGGGGGGGGGGGGGGGGGGGGGGGGGGGGGGGGGGGGGGGGGGGGGGGGGGGGGGG
>NZ_JBVHWT010000023.1:7829-57414 GCF_055564055.1 Streptomyces sp. NPDC029159 | reverse complement strand
CCCCCCCCCCCCCCCCCCCCCCCCCCCCCCCCCCCCCCCCCCCCCCCCCCCCCCCCCCCCCCCCCCCCCCCCCCCCCCCCCCCCCCCGCCCCACCGTCCCCTCCGTGACCCGGTACCCGACCCCGAAGGACAGGACATGTTCGACTCCGTACGCGACGACCTGCGCGCCGACCTCGACGAGATCCGCAGCGCCGGACTGCACAAGCCCGAGCGCGTCATCTCCACCCCGCAGTCCGCGAGCGTGCAGGTCACCGCAGGAGGCCGCCCCGGCGAGGTGCTCAACTTCTGCGCCAACAACTACCTCGGCCTCGCCGACCACCCCGAGGTGATCGCCGCCGGTCACGCCGCCCTCGACCGCTGGGGCTACGGCATGGCCTCCGTCCGCTTCATCTGCGGCACGCAGGAGGTCCACAAGGAGCTGGAGGCGCGCCTTTCGGCCTTCCTCGGCCAGGAGGACACGATCCTCTACTCGTCCTGCTTCGACGCCAACGGCGGTGTCTTCGAGACCCTCCTCGGCCCGGAGGACGCGGTCATCTCCGACGCCCTCAACCACGCCTCCATCATCGACGGCATCCGCCTGTCGAAGGCCCGCCGCTTCCGCTACGCCAACCGCGACCTCGCCGACCTGGAGACGCAGCTCAAGGACGCCGCGGGCGCCCGCCGCCGGCTCGTCGTCACCGACGGCGTCTTCTCCATGGACGGCCATGTCGCCCCGCTGCGGGAGATCTGTGACCTCGCCGAGCGCTACGACGCGATGGTGATGGTCGACGACTCGCACGCCGTCGGCTTCGTCGGCGCGGGCGGCCGCGGCACCCCGGAGCTGCACGGCGTGCTGGACCGCGTCGACATCCTCACCGGCACCCTCGGCAAGGCCCTCGGCGGCGCCTCCGGTGGCTATGTCGCCGCCCGCGCCGAGATCGTCGCCCTGCTGCGCCAGCGCTCCCGGCCCTACCTCTTCTCCAACAGCCTGGCGCCGGTCATCGCCGCCGCCTCCCTGAAGGTCCTCGACCTGCTGGAGTCCGCCGGTGACCTGCGCGAGAAGCTCGCCGCGAACACCGCGCTGTTCCGCTCGCGGATGATCGAGGAGGGCTTCGACCTGCTGCCGGGCGACCACCCGATCGCCCCGGTCATGATCGGCGACGCGGGCGAGGCGGCGCGGATGGCCGAACTCCTCCTGGAGCGCGGCGTCTACGTCATCGGCTTCTCGTACCCGGTGGTGCCGCACGGCGCCGCCCGGATCCGGGTCCAGCTCTCCGCCGCGCACTCGACCGAGGACGTGCATCGCGCCGTGGACGCGTTCGTCGAGGCCCGCGAGGCCCTGGGGGGCGCCTCGGAGGGGTGAACCGCCTGGCAGAATCGATGGCGTGATCGATGCACGACGGCTGCGCACCCTCCAGGCGGTGGCCGACCACCGCACGGTGACCGCGGCAGCCGCGGCGCTGCACCTGACGCCCTCCGCCGTCTCCCAGCAGATCGCGGCGCTGGAGCAGGAGACCGGCCACAAGGTCCTCGCCCGCGACCACCGCGGGGCGCGCCTCACCCCGGTCGGCGCGATTCTGCTGCGGCACGCCGGGGCGGTCCTCGCGGAGCTGGAGCGCGCCGAGGCGGAGGTCGCGGCGTACACCAGCGGTGCGGCGGGCGAGGTCACCGTCGCGGCGTTCGCCACCGGCATCGGTGTGGTGGTGGCCCCGGCCATCACCACACTGCGCGCCGCCGCACCCGGCATCGTCGTCCGGGTGCGGGACGCGGAGGGCGACGAGAGTCTGCCGATGGTGCTCGACGGGCGCGCCGATGTCGCCGTGGCCGTCGAGTACCGCGGCGCACCGAGCGCGGCGGACCGGCGGCTGGTGCGCATCCCGCTGTACGCCGAGCCGTTCGACGCGGTGCTGCCGCGCGACCACCGCCTCGCGCACGCCCCGGCGGTGCCGGTGGCGGCGCTCGCCGAAGACCCCTGGATCGGGCCGTACCCGGGCAACCCCTGCCATGACGTGATGGTCCTGGCCTGCGAATACGCCGGGTTCCGGCCCGAGTTGGCGCACTCGTCCGACGACTTCCGGGCCGTCGTCACGCTCGCCGGTGCGGGAGCCGGGGTGGCGCTGGTGCCGCGGTCGGCGCTGCGCGACACCGATCTCACCCAGGTCGCGGTGCGGCCCGTCGACGGGGTCGCGGCGACCCGCCGGGTCTTCGCCGCCGTCCGCCGCGGCGCCGAGGACCACCCGCTGTTCCGGCCGGTCCTCGACGCACTGAGCGCGGCGGCCACGGCGATTCCGCCGGGCGACCCGGTGGCCGCCTGACGGTCCCGGCGCCCGCGTCCGTCAGCCCTGCGTGGGCACCGGATTCAGCAGCTCCGCGCCCGCCGCCCACCGGCGGACCTGCTCCACGATCAGCCGTTCGGCGCGCGGCCGGAACGATGCAGCGCCGCCCCCGATGTGCGGGGTCAGCAGGACGCCGGGCGCATGGCGCAGCGGGTGGTCGCCGGGCAGCGGTTCGGGATCGGTGACGTCGAGGGCGGCGCGCAGCCGTCCGGCGGTGGTCTCCGCGAGCAGCGCCGCGGTGTCCAGGGTGCGGCCGCGCCCGACGTTGACGACGAGCGCGCCGTCGGGCAGCGCGGCCAGCTCCCGGGCGCCGAACAGCCCGGTGGTGGCGGGGGTTTCGGGCAGCGTGAGCACCGCGATGTCGATCTCCGGCAGCAGCTGCGGCAGCTCCTCGACGGCGTGCACCCCGTGCTCGGGTCGGGCCCGCCGGGCGACCCGGACGACCTCCGCCTCGCAGGCGAGCAGCCGCCGCTCCAGCGCCTCGCCGATCGACCCGTACCCGACGATCGCGACCCGGCTGTCCGCCAGCGAGCGGGTGAAGTGCGGCGCCCAGCGGCCCGCTCCCTGGTCGGCGACCCAGCGGGGGAGTTCGCGCTGCGCGGCGAGGATCAGCCCGAGGGCGTGCTCGGCGGTGGAGGCGTCGTGCAGCCCGCGGCCGTTGTGCAGCGCCACCCCCGCCGGCAGCAGCGGCTGGAGCTTCTCGACGCCCGCGCTCAGCGACTGCACGGCGCGCAGCCGCGGCAGCCGCTCCAGCAGCCGGTGCGCGTCGGCGACCGCGTACGGCATGACCCACAGGCCCACCGCGTCCAGCGCCTCGGCCGGCAGCTGCTCGATCGGGGTGTGGCCGTCCCACACATGGACGCGGGTGCCGTCGGGCCAGGGGCCGTGACGTTCGTCGAGCTGCGGCCAGGGGATCAGGACGTCGGTCATCGTGCGTCTCCTCGACGGCGGGAAGCAGGGAAACAGGGAAGCGAGCGAACAGGTTCCGGCCAACCATTGACCGGAACTGCTACCTACTCGTAAGTTCTTCCCGCCTAGTGAAACATTTTCCATCTCACGGAAAACGGGGGGTCAATGATGACAACGCCGTCACCGTCCCTGAAGCCCACGCCCTCGCTGTGGGCCTCCAGCCGCGCCCGGCACCTGATGCCCGTCGCCTTCCTCACGTACTCGCTCGCCTATCTGGACAAGTCGAACTACTCGCTCGCCTCGGCGGGCGGCATGGCCGACGAACTCCACCTCTCGGCGGGCCTCGACTCGCTGATCGCGGCCTCTTTCTTCCTCGGCTACTTCATCTTCCAGATCCCCGGCACCATCTACGCCGAGCAGCGCAGCGCCCGCCGCCTCATCGCCTGGTCGACGGTGCTGTGGGGCCTGCTCGCCGTCGTCCAGGGACTGCTGAGCGACCCGGCGCAGCTGATCGCGGTCCGCTTCGCGCTCGGCGTCGTCGAGGGCGCCGTCCTGCCGTCGATGGTGATGCTGCTGGGCCGCTGGTTCACCCACGCCGAACGCGGCCGCGCCAACACACTGCTGATCCTCGGCAACCCCGTCACCGTGATGTGGCTGTCCGCCCTCTCCGGCTGGCTGATCTCCGTCTCCGACTGGCGCGTGATGTTCATCGTCGAGGGCATCCCCTCGGTGATCTGGGGCCTGCTCTGCCTCCGCCTGATCAAGGACCGCCCCGACGACGCCGGTTGGCTCCCCGCCGCCGAACTCGCCGAACTGCGCGCCGACCCCTCCACCGCACCGGCCGCCACCCGCGACCTGGCCCGCTCCTACCGCGCGGTGCTGCGCTCGCGCCCCGTGCTGCTCATGTCCGCGCAGTACTTCTGCTGGTCGTTCGGCATGTACGGGTTCGTCTTCTGGCTGCCCTCGATCGTCAAGAGCGGCACCGGTGAGGGCATCGGCGCCACCGGACTGCTCACCGCCGTCCCGTACGCCTTCGCCGTCGTCGCGATGCTTGTCAACTCCCGCCTCTCGGACCGCAGCGGCCGCCGCCGCGCCGCCGTCTGGCCCTGGCTCGCCGCGGGCGGCGTCGCCCTCTTCGGCTCCTACCTGGCGGGCGACCGCTTCGTCCTCGCCTTCGCGCTGCTGGTGGTCGCCGGCGCCTGCCTCTACGCGCCCTACGGCCCGTTCTTCGCGCTGATCTCCTCGCTCGCCCCGGCCGGGATCTCCGGCGCGGCCGTCGCGATGGTCAACTCCTTCGGCGCCCTCGGCTCGTTCGCCGGGACCTACCTGGTCGGTTGGGTGCGCGGCACCGCGCTCGGCGACGCGGGCGCCTTCGCCATGATGGCCGCCGGCGCACTGCTCTCCGCCGGACTGACCCTCACGGTGCGCGAGTCCCGGCCCACCGCCGAGCCCTTGGGTACGGTGACCGGGCAGCCGGAGCCCGCCGAGGCCCGCTGAGATCGAGGAAGGGCCGGGCCACCGGCGCGGCACACGGGAGACGCACCATGACCACGACATCCGGCGACGACCAGCTCAGCCGGGGGCTGCGGCTGCTGTCCGTCCTCGCCGACCACCCCGGCGGCCTCGGGGTCAGCGCGGCGGCCCGGCTGGCGGGGCTTCCCGTCAGCAGCGCCCACCGCATCCTGGGCCGCCTGGTGGCCGAGCGGTTCGCCTCCTACGACGAACGCGCCCGCCGCTACGCCCCGGGCGTCCGCGTCCTGGAGCTCTCGCGCGGCTTCCACCGCTCACCGGCGGGCTACTCCGAGGCCGCCGCCCCCATGCGGACCCTCGCCGCCGCCACCGGACTGCCCGCCATCGCCGGCATCCTCCACGACGGCGACGTCCTGCTGGTCCTCGCAGTCCAGGGCACCCAGCACCTCCAGCTCCGCAGCGCCGAGGGCACCCGCAACGCCTGGCACGCCACCTCGCTCGGCAAGGCGCTGGTCTGCGGTCAGCCCGCGGCCACCGTCGACGCCCTCCTGGAGAAGGAGCTGCCCGCGGTGACCGACCGTACGGTGACCGAACCCGGGGCGGTACGCGAGGAGCTGGCGCGGGTGCGGGCCCGGGGCTGGGCGGAGGTCGACGAGGAGGGCGAGGTCGGCGTCCGTTCGATCGCCATGGCGGTCCCGGCCCGGTCGGGCGCACCGCGACTGGCGATCTCGCTGGGCGCGGTCACCGCGCTGACCTCGGCGGACGAGCTCCACAGCCATCTGCCGCGGCTGCGGGAGTGCGTCGAGGAGATCGCCGCGCACATGGGGTGGTGACGGGGCGGGCCGCCCGGTCGGCACCGCGCTCGGACCGGGCGGGTGCCGAACCGGGCGCCCCTTCCGGCCGGAACCCCGCTGCGGTCGGCCGCCCCGGCGAGGCACCATGCTCCTACGGGCACGCCCCGCGCCCCGGACGCGCCGCACCCGACCCGAGGAAACGGAGCCCCATGCGTATCGCCCTCTGCCAGCTGACGTCGACGGACGACCCCCGGCAGAACCTCGCCCTGCTCACCGAGCACGTCCGCCGCGCCGCCGACGACGGCGCCCGGCTGGCCGTCCTGCCCGAGGCGGCCATGTGCCGCTTCGGCGTACCGCTCGGCCCGGTCGCCGAACCGCTCGACGGCCCCTGGGCGGACGGCGTCCGCGCCGCCGCACAGGCCGCCGGAATCACCGTCGTCGCCGGCATGTTCACCCCCGCCCCCGGCGGCCGGGTCGCCAACACCCTGCTGGCCACCGGCCCCGGCATCGACACCTCCTACGACAAGATCCACCTCTACGACGCCTTCGGCTTCCGCGAGTCCGACACCGTCGCCGCCGGGGACCGGGTCGTCACCATCGACGTCGACGACGTCCGCGTCGGCCTCGCCACCTGCTACGACCTGCGGTTCCCCGAACTGTTCCGGGCCCATGCGGACGCCGGGGCCACCGTCAGCGTGCTCCCCGCCTCCTGGGGCGCCGGGCCCGGCAAGCGCGACCAGTGGGAACTCCTCGTCCGCGCCCGGGCGCTGGACGCCACCGTCTGGCTCGCCGCCGTCGGCCAGTCCGCCCCGGACCCGGCGGCCGACCCCGAGCAGCCCACCAAGGCGCCCACCGGCATCGGCCACAGCATGCTCGTCGCCCCCGACGGCACCGTCCGCGCCCGCCTCGGCGCGGCACCGGACACCGTCACCGCCGCCGTCGACGAGGCCGAGACCGCGCGCATCCGCCGCGCCGTCGCGGTCCTCGACAACCGCCGACTGCGCGACGGGGACGTGGGCTGACGGCTGCCGGGGCGGCGGAACGGGCGGTCCGCGCACTGCCCTTCAGGACGGAAACTGTCCTGAAGGGCAGGCACCCTCGACGTGTCCGGGCGCCGGGGACCGCCACCGTGCGGGGCTCCGCGCCACCGTGCCGCTCCGAAGGACCGCGCCATGCCCCAGACGACCTCCGCCACCACCGCCCCGGCGACCCCGACCGGTACCCTGCTGGGCTCCGGCATCTGGGCCCCCGACGGCGCGGCCCTCGCCGACTTCTACGCCGCGGCCCTGGGCTGGGAGAGCCGCCACACCTTCCACGACGAAGACGGCAACCCGGCCGCGCACCTGATCAGCGACGGCGTCCGGACCCTGGTGTTCTGCACCGCCCGCACCTTCCGCGCGCCCCGGTGGCCGCAGGACGAACTCCCCTTCCACCTCGACCTCGCCTTCGAGGACCCCGCCGCGGCCGAGGAACGGCTCCTCGCCCTCGGCGCCACCCGGCCCGGCCACCAGCCCGGCAAGGGCCGTTGGACCGTCCTCCTCGACCCCTCCGGCCAGCCGTTCTGCGTTTGCCGGGCCGCCTGAACGGCCCGGGTGGGCGGGAAGGCTCCGGGCCGTTGTCAGTGGCGGGTGGCATGCTTCCCGGCATGGACGCATCGAAGCCGAAAGCAGACCTCCTGCGCTCTCTGCAGGCCGCCCGCGACGCCCTGCTCTGGAAACTCGACGGGCTCGGCGAGTACGACCTCCGCCGCCCCCTGACGCCCACCGGCACCAATCTGCTGGGCCTGGTCAAACACCTCGCCAGTGTGGAACTGGGCTATTTCGGCGAGACGTTCGGCCGCCCGTCCGGCGAGCCGATGCCCTGGCTCGCGGACGGCGCCGATCCGAACGACGACATGTGGGCCACCGCCGACGAGACGCGCGAGCAGATCGTGGAGCTGTACCGACGGGCGTGGCGCCACTCCGACGCGACCATCGCGGCGCTCCCGCTGGACGCCACCGGCCAGGTGCCGTGGTGGCCGCAGGAGCGCCGCGAGGTGACGCTGCATCAGATATTGATCCATGTGATCGCCGAGGCCCACCGGCACGCCGGCCATGCGGACATCGTCCGCGAACTGATCGACGGCGCCGCCGGGATGCGCGTCGGCAACACCAACCTGCCGTCGGAAGAGGCCGCATGGTGGGAGGAGTACCGCACCCACCTGGAGAGCGTGGCCCGGGAGGCCGCCGGGCGGGAGTGAGCCGGTGCCGGAGCCGGGCACACCGGCCCGGGCACCGCGTCGGGCCCGGGCGTCACCACCCGGACCCGACACCCGGCCCGCCCGGCTCAGGCGCCCGCGGCCTCCGGCCGTTCCACCGACCCCGCCGTCAGCACCCGGTCCGGGCGGATCGGCAGGTCCCGGTGGCGTACGCCCGTGGCGTGCCAGACCGCGTTGGCGACGGCCGCCGCCGCGCCCACGATGCCGATCTCCCCGATGCCCTTGATACCGACCGGGTCGTCCTCGTCCACGTCGTCGACCCAACCGGCGTCCAGCTGCGGGATGTCGGCGTGCGCCGCGATGTGGTAGCCGGCCAGGTCCGCGCCGACGTGCCCGCCGGTCGCCCCGTCCCGTACCGCCTCCTCGTGCAGCGCCATCGACAGGCCCCAGATCATCCCGCCGAGGAACTGACTGCGCGCCGTCAGCGGATTGACGATCTTCCCGGCGGCGAACATCCCCAGCATCCGCCGCACCCGCACCTCGCCGGTGGTGACATCGACCGCCACCTCGGCGAACTGCGCCCCGAAGGAGTGCCGCTCCTTCTGCGACAGCGCGCCGATCGACGCGCCGGTGTCCGCCCGGGCGGTCAGGCCCTGCGGCGGGACGGTGCCGCCCAGCGCCAGCTTCTCGCGCAGCGCCTGCGCCGCCTCGATGACCGCCCACGCCCAGGAACGGGTCCCCATCGAACCGCCGGCCACCATCGCCGGGCCGAAGTCGCTGTCCGCGATCCGGATGTGGATCCGCTCCGGCGCCACCTCCAGCGCGTCCGCCGCGACCAGGGCCAGCGCGGTGCGCGCCCCCGTCCCGACGTCCGCCGCGGTGACCCGGACCGTGAACGTCCCGTCCGCCTCCGCCGTCACCGCCGCGGTCGACGGCGCGACACCCGACGGGAACCGCGCCGCGGCCGTCCCGGTGCCCAGCAGCCACCGCCCCTCGCGGCGCACCCCCGGGCGGGGGTCGCGCTCCGCCCAGCCGAACCGCCGGGCGCCCTCCTCGAAGCAGGCCAGCAGATTCCGGCTGCTGAACGGCAGCCCGGAGACCACCCCCACCGCGGGCTCGTTGCGCGCACGCAAGGCGATCGGGTCGATGCCGCACTTCTCGGCCAGCTCGTCGACCGCGCACTCCAGGGCGAACGACCCCGGTGCCTCGCCCGGCGCCCGCATGAAGCTGGGCGTCGGCACGTCCAGCGGCACCACGTGGTTCTGCGAGCGGTAGGCGTCCGGCCCGTACATCACCCGGCCGAAGTCCGCGCTGCGCTCGATGAACTCCCGGAACGACGAGGTGGTGCAGTACGCCTGGTGGTCCAGGGCCCGCAGCCGCCCGTCGGCGTCCGCGCCCAGCCGGACCCGCTGCACCGTCGGGCTGCGGTACCCCACCAGCGAGAAGAGCTGGCGGCGCGTCAGCACCACCCGTACCGGCCGCTGCAGCACCGTCGCGGCCATCGCGGCGAGCACCACGTGCGGCCGCGTCGCCTTCGCGCCGAACGCGCCGCCGACATGCTCCGACCGCACCCGCACCGACTCCGGATCCAGCGAGAACAGCTTCGCCAGCTCCTCCGCGACGAAGGCGCTGCCCTGGTTGGAGTCGACGACCTCCAGCCGCCCGCCGTCCCAGCGCGCCATCGCCGCATGGGGCTCCATCGGATGGTGGTGCTCCTCCGGCGTGGTGTACCGCGCGTCCACGACGACGTCGGACGCGTCGAGCGCCTTCTCGGTCTCCGCCGTGCCGCCGGTCTCCGCGTCGGTGCCGTACCCGGCCGGATGCGTCTCGGAGAACGCCACGTCGTGCGGCTCGGTCGCATACCGCACCACCAGCGCGTCCGCGGCCTCGCGCGCCTGCTCCGGCGTCTCGGCGAGGACCAGCGCCACCGGCCATCCGACGTGCGGCACCCGATCCTGCTGGAAGACCTGGAGCAGCGGGTCGGCCTTCCCGAGCATGCCGCTGTAATCACCGTTCAACCGCGGCGCGTTGCCGTGGTGCAGCACGTCGAGGACGCCGGGCATCGCCAGCACCGCGTCCGTCTCCACCGCCGTGATCCGCCCGCGCGCGACGGCCGAGACCACCAGCTGTCCGTGGGCCAGTTCGGCGAACGGCACCTCCCCGGCGTACCGCGCCGCGCCGGTGACCTTCGCCCGGCCCTCCAGCCGGGTGTGCGCGGTGCCCACCGCACCGCCTGCCGCGCGGTTGCCCGCCGTGGTGCCCGTCGCGACCGTCATCGGCCCGCCTCCTCGGTCAGCTCGCCGAGGACGGCCACGACGAGGTTGCGCATCAACGTCAGCTTGTATCCGTTGCCGGGCAGCGCCCGCGCCGCGGCCAGTTCCGCGTCCGCCGCGGCGGCGAACGCCTCCGCACCGGCCGCCTCGCCGCGCAGCGCCTCCTCGGCCTGCCGCGCCCGCCACGGCCGGGAGGCGACCGCGCCGAACGCCAGCCGCACGTCGTGCACCACCCCGTCCCGGACGTCGAGCGCCGCCGCCAGCGAACCGATCGCAAAGGCGTACGAGGCGCGTTCGCGCACCTTGCGGTAGCGCGAGTGCGCCGCCACCGGCGCGGCCGGCAGCGTCAGACCGGTGATCAGCGCGCCGTCCGGCAGCGCCGTCTCCCGGTGCGGCGCATCGCCCACCGGCGGGTACAGCGCGTCCAGCGCCAGCGTGCCCGGACCGTCCGCCGTCTCGTACTCCACCACCGCGTCGAAGGCGGCCAGCGCCACGCCCATGTCGGACGGGTGCACCGCCACACAGTGCTCCGAGGCGCCCAGGATCGCACCGTTGCGGTGCTCGCCCGCGACGGCCGGGCAACCGCTGCCGGGGGAGCGGCGGTTGCACGCCTGGGTGGTGTCGGTGAAGTAGCCGCAGCGGGTGCGCTGGAGGAGGTTGCCGCCGACCGTCGCCATGTTGCGCAGCTGCCCGGACGCCCCGGCCAGCACCGCCTGCGCCAGCGCCGGATACCGCCGCCGCACCTCGGGGTGGGCGGCCAGCTCGCTGTTGGTGACGGTCGCGCCGATCCGCAGCCCGCCGTCCCCGTCCTCCTCGATCCGGTCGAGCGGCAACTCCCGTACGTCGACGAGGAGCTGCGGCCGCTCCACCCCGGCCTTCATCAGGTCGACGAGGTTGGTGCCGCCGCCCAGCGCCCGCGCCCGGGGGCCGGAGCCCAGCAGCGCCACCGCGCCGGCCACATCGGCCGCCCGCTCGTAGGTGAACTCCTTCATGCCGTCACCTCCGTACCGTGGACACCCGCGCCCGCGTCGCCCGCGGCCCGCGCCACCGCCTCGACGATCGAGGCGTACGCGCCGCAGCGGCAGAGGTTGCCGCTCATCCGCTCGCGGATCTCGTCCGCGTCCAGCGCCGCCGGGGCGGCCTCCGGGCTGACGTCGGAGGTGACCGCGCTGGGCCAGCCCGCCGCGTGCTCCTCGATCACCCCGAGCGCCGAACAGATCTGTCCCGGTGTGCAGTAGCCGCACTGATAGCCGTCGAGGTCGAGGAACGCCTGCTGGACGGGGTGGAGTTGGTCGCCGTCGGCCACCCCCTCGATGGTGGTGACCTCCCGGCCCTGGGTGGCCACCGCGAACTGCAGACACGCCAGCGACCGCCGCCCGTCCACCAGCACCGTGCAGGCACCGCACTGACCGTGGTCGCAGCCCTTCTTGGTGCCCGTCAGATCGAGCCGCTCGCGCAGCGCGTCGAGCAGCGTGGTGCGGTGGTCGACGGGGAGGGTGTACGTCTCCCCGTTGACGCGCAGGGAGATGTCGCTGGACGTGGGGGACGGCGTCGACGACTCCGAGGGCGTCGATGGGGGCATGAGTCAGCCTTCTTTCACGTGAGGTGAGGCGCGGCCGCGACCGGCCCCGGAGGCCCGGAGCACGGCGTGGTCGACCGGAAGTCAAGCTCTCCCGCCCGCCGCTACGGTGGCCCACGGAGAATGCGCACCGCAGGTACGGGCATCGGCGTGGGCGAAAAGGACGGGTACGGGGCGTCGGGTGGCGTAAAAGCCCTGTGCACCGGCGGATCTGCCCGTCCCCACCGCCCGCGTCAGCCGCTACGGTGGACCGGATCGGACAGTTGTCCACATCGGGGAAACCTAGCGGACGGCTGTGCGCACAGCAAGGGCCTTCCTGGAGGAGGACGGGTGCCCAACGAGCCGGAACCCGCACTGCGTTCGGACGCCCGGCGCAACCGCGCCCGCATCCTCGACGCCGCACTCACCGAACTCACCCGCGACGCCTGCACCCCGCTCAGCGCCATCGCCCGGCGCGCCGGCGTCGGCCAGGCCACCTTCTACCGCAACTTCCCCAGCCGGGAGTGCCTGGTCCTGGAGGTCTACCGCCACGAGGTCGGCCAGGTCGCCGCCCTCGCCGAGCACCTGCTGCGCACCCGCGCCCCCGATGCGGCGCTCCGCGAATGGATGGACCGCCTCGCCCGGCACGCCATGGCGAAGGCGGGGCTGGCCGAGGCGATCCGCAAGGCCAGCGCCCCCGGCAGCCTGGCCGCCGTCGGCCGCGCCCCGGTCACCGCCGCCGTCGCGCTCCTCCTCGACGCCAACACCCGCGCCGGCACCATCCGCCCCGGCATCACCCCCGACGACTTCCTCCTCGCCATCGCCGGACTCTGGCAACTCGACCCGCACGGCGACTGGCAGACCCGCGCGGCCCGGCTGCTCGACCTCGTCATGGACGGCCTGCGGACCGGCGCACCCGGGCCCTGACCCGCATCAGGGCGGGCCGTGGTGGCTGCCCGGGGTGTGGCCGAACGCGCGGCGGAAGACATCGATGAACGCGCTGGCGGAGGACCAGCCGCAGCGGTGCGCCACCGCCGTCACCGCCGCGCCCTCGGCCAGCAGCCGCAGCGCGTGGTAGAGCCGCAGCTGCGTGCGCCACTGCGGGAATGTCATGCCCAGCTCCCGCCGGAAGAGGCGGCTCAGCGTGCGGGCGCCGCTGCCGGTCGCGGCACCCAGCTCCGCCAGCGTCCGGGGATCCGCCGGATCGCGGTGCAGCAGGCCGCAGACCGCGACCAGCCGGGGATCGGTGGGCGTCGGGAGCCGGAACGGCTGCTGCGACGAGGCCCGCAACCGGTCGAGCAGCACGGCGCGCAGCCGCCGCCGCTCGGGACCGTCCGCACCGCTCTCCCGGGTGTACGCGAGGATCAGCTCCCGCAGCAGCGGATCGACCGCGAGGACCGTCGGGGTGTCCAGGCCCAGCGGGTTGACCGCGGCGGGCAGCCCGAGCAGATGCAGGGCGAGACGGCCGTGGGCGCGGTGGGCGTGGACGCAGCCGGCGGGTACCCACAGCGCGCGGTTGCCGGGCGCGAACCACGTCCCGGCGTCGGTGGTGACGGCCACCAGACCGGAGCCGGCGTAGACGATCTGGTGGTCGTCGTGGCGGTGTGCGGCGATCCGCTCACCCGGGGCCAGCGTCCGCGCCCGGGTGGGCGCCTGCGGGGTGTGGCGGATCTGCGGCATACCTTGGCAATTTATCGGAAGCGCGCCGAGGCTGTGCCTGCGGACGATGGCCGGGTGACGACACGACGGACCACCCGGTCACCCCTCGGCCCGCCGGCACCCGCGGGCCCGGCCCGGACCGCGCCCCGCACCCCGCGTGCCCTCGGCCCGCTGCCGCTGCTCTCGCTCGGCCACGCCTGCGTCGACGTGTACCAGGGGGCGGTCGCCGCCCTGGTGCCGTTCTTCGTCGCCGAACGGCACTACACCTACGCCGCCGCCTCCGGGATCGTGCTGGCCGCCTCGCTGCTCTCCTCCGTCGTCCAGCCGCTGTTCGGCGCGGTCACCGACCGGCGGCCGCTGCCCTGGCTGCTGCCGGTCAGCGCCCTGCTGGCGGGCGCCGGGGTGGCCGCCGCCGGGCTCACCGGCGGGTACGCCCTCACCCTCGCCGCCGTCGCGGTCGGCGGCATCGGCGTCGCCGCGTACCATCCCGAGGCCGCCCGCGTGGCGCGTATCGCCAGCCGGGGGAGCCACACCGGCATGGGCTGGTTCTCGCTCGGCGGCAACCTCGGCTTCGCCGCCGCCCCGCTGCTGGTGGCCGCCGTCGTCGCCACCGGCGGACTGCGCGCCTCCCCGCTGCTGGCGGTGCCCGCACTCCTCGGCGCCGTGCTCTGCGCCGCCGCCCTGCGCGCCCTCGCCGCACCGGCACCCGCCTCCGGGCCCGCCCGCGCGGCCCGTCCCGCCGCCCGCGACGACTGGGCCTCCTTCGCCCGGCTGACCGGCGCCGTCGCCTGCCGCTCGATCGTCTTCGTCGGGCTCGGCGCCTTCCTCGCCCTCCACGTCCGCCAGCGCACCGGGGGAGGCCCCGCCGCCGGGGCCGCCGCGCTCTTCGTCCTCTACCTCGGCGGCGCCGTCGGCACCGTCGTGGGTGGCCGCCTCGCCACCCGCTTCGGCCGCCTCCCGGTTGTCCGCTGGTCTTCCGTACTGACCGTCCCGGCCGTCGCCGGCGTCGTCCTCGTCCCGGGACCCGCGCTGTACGTGTGCGTGGCGCTGACCTCGGCCGGGCTGTACGTGCCGTTCTCCCTGCACGTCACGCTCGGCCAGGACTATCTGCCGGGCCGGGTGGGCACCGCGGGCGGCGTGACGCTCGGGCTCGCCGTCAGCGTCGGCGGCCTCGCCACCCCGCTGATCGGCACCCTCGCCGACGCCACCTCCCTGCGGACCGCCCTGCTCCCCCTGATCGCCCTCCCCGCCCTCGGCGCACTCCTCCTGCGCCCCCTGAAGGAGCCCGCGGTACCCGACCCCGCCGCTTGAGCCGACCTCGGTCGTGCCGCCGTCCCCTGGCGATGACGGGTCGTACCGCCGGGTGGTGGCCGCGCTCAGACCGGCTTGCGCCATACGGAGATGTGCTTCGTGGAGTCCTGGGTGAACGGAGTCCCGTCCCAGTCCGCGACGCGGTCCTCCCGTTCGAGCCCGGCGAGCCGTGCCATCAGGTCGAGCTCCGCCGGCCAGACGAACCGGTGCCGGGAACTCCCGCGGCGGTAACGGCCGTCGTCGCCGTCACGGGTGAAATGGTGCGAGACGAGAACCTGCTCGGCCAGGTCGAAGGTGTCGAAGCCGAGATGCCGCTCGGAGACGTCGAACGCCACCGCCACCTGGCCGGGCGGCAGGAACCGCAGCGGCGGCACCTCCAGCTCGATGACGAATCGGCCGCCGGGCGCGAGATGGCGTGCGGCGTTGCGGAAGCACTCGACCTGCTCGTCCTGCGTGAGCAGGTTCGAGATGGTGTTGTAGACGAGATACACCAGCGTGAACGCGCCGGGGACGACGGTGGTGGCCATGTCCCCGATCACCACCGGGAGCGTGGCCTCGTCGGCCTTGCGCCGGAGTACTGCGGCCATGTGCGGGGACAGTTCGATGCCGACGACGGGCACGCCGCGTTCCCGGAGCGGGACGCCCACCCGGCCGGTGCCGATGGCGAACTCCAGCGCCCGGCCGTCCCCGGCGAGTCCGGTGAGGAAGTCGAGGGTCGGGCCGAGCACGGCGGCCGAGGACATCTCGCACTCCTCGGCGTCGTAGCGGTCGGCGGAAGCGCGGGTCCACAGCTCACTGCTCGTCATGGGCGGCCACCCTGCCGGGCACCGAGGGGCACTGTCGACGCATTTATCGCGCACCGGCGTGGCCTGCGCCGTTCCCCGGCCCCGTCAGCCGAGGCCCGGGGACTCGCCGGAGGCGGTCGCCGGGCGGGTGGTGCGCAGGGCCGGTTCGCCCTGCGGCCGGGTGGTGATCACCAAGGTGCCGTCCTCGATCTGGTAGTCGAGCGGCAGGCCCAGGCCCCGCATCGCCGCCACCATCCCGGTGTTGGACGCCCGGGTGATCGCGTAGACGCTCTCGCAGCCCGCCTCGTCGGCCATCGCCACCAGACGCCGCAGCAGGTCGGCGCCGATGCCGCGGCGCTGCCAGGCGTCCTCGACCAGGAGCGCCACCTCGGTCTCGTCGCCGTCCCAGAGCAGATGCCCGAGCGCCACCAGACGGCCGGACGCGGTCTCCACGGCGAGGGTGCGGCCGTGGTGCGGGCCGAGCAGATGCCGCAGATAGGCGTCGGCGTCGCCGACCGGGCCGTGGTAGCGGTGGGCCAGCGTCGCCGCCGAGCAGCGGCCGTGCATCGCCACCGCCGCCGCCAGATCGTCCGGACCGGCGCGGCGGACCGTCAGATCGTTGCCCTCGGGCAGCGTCAGCACCTCACGGCGGTGCGGTACCCGCTGACCCAGCCTGCGGTCCAGCTCGACGAGCGCATGCACCCGCGCGAACTCGGTGGGCGTGAACGGCAACTGCGGCCTCTCGACAATCAGGGAACCCCCGGAGGCGTCCCGGAACTTCATGAGGTGGTCCTCCAGTACGCCCTCGGCGGGCAGCGGTTCGGCGGGCCGTCCGCGCAGCGGACGCGCCGGCACCGAACGGATCGTGCACCGGCCCAGCAACTGCCGCAGTGCCAGCGGCAGTTCCGCGGAGTCCAGTGCCGTACGGGTGGCCAGGCCCAGCATCCGGGCCGGTGCGTCCACCAGATCGTGGGTGTCGGCCCGCTCCAGCCAGGTGCTCCGGCCGCCCGCACCGGCCACCGCACCGGTCAGCTCCTGCGGGGTCAGCGCCCCGGGGGCGCGCAGCAGGAACTCGTCGGCCGTTCCCGCCGACAGCGGATGGGTCTGCAGGCTGAGGATGTCGACACCGTGCGCGGCCAGCGCCGTGCACAGCGCGGCCAGGCTGCCCGGGGCGTCCTGGACGGTGGTGCGCATCCGCCACAGCGCCGGCTGCGCCGCGGGCACCGGGGCACCCGGGGCGCAGGCCGGCAGTGCGGCGCCGGTATCGGACGGCGGTGGCGCGGGATCCTGGCGGCGTGACCACCGGGCGCGCAGCCCGGCCACGGCAGGCCGGGCGGCGAGCCCGGCGGCGCAGAGCAGCGCCGCCGCCGGGCCGTGGGGCAGGGTACCGGCGGCGGTCGCCGTGGCCGCGACGGAGACCGCCGCGGTCAGGGCGACGGCGTCCCGGCGCCGGTGGCCCCGCCGGGTGGAGGTGTCGGAGGTGGTGTCGGTCATGGCGCCAGCCTCGCCGACCGGTGTTGCCTGGCCGCCAACGTCCTGTGTCCGACGGGTAAAAACCGGTAAGAGGCGCAAGAAGGGCAAGGTGGTCAAGGAGAGCATTCGTGACATCGGGCTCTACTGTCCTACCCGTCCCGGCTGCAGCACCTGGCTGAAGAGCACCTCGTCGCCGTTCCGCCCGTCGCCCGGACCGCTGTCCCGCCGCAGCCGGACCGTCAGCTCGCCGCTGCCGCCGTCGATGTCGATCTCACCGAAGTACTGCGGCGACTCCGCGGGGGAGGTGTTGGCGCGGTCCGGTGCCTGGACGAACGCCTGCCGCGGGCCGAACGTGCCGTCCAGCTCCACCGCCGGAAAACCGCCCGCGTGCAGCGGCCCCGACACGAACTCCCAGAACGGCTCGAAGTCCTTGAACGCCGCCCGCTCGGGCGCGTAGTGCTGCGCCGAGGTGTAGTGCACATCCGTCGTCAGCCACACCGTCCCGGTGATCCGCCGGTGCTTGATGTGCCGCAGCAGCTTGGCGATCTGCAGCTCCCGGCCCAGCGGCGCGCCGGGATCGCCCTGCGCCACCGCCTCGAAGTTCTCCTTGCCGTCCGCCACGACCAGCCCCAGCGGCATGTCCGACGCGATCACCTTCCACACCGCGCGCGAGCGCGACAGCTCCCGCTTCAGCCAGCGCAGCTGCTCCGCGCCGAGAATGCCCTGCGGGTCGTCGGTCTGCCGCCCGGGTGAGTTGGCGTTGCGGTAGCGCCGCATGTCCAGCACGAACACGTCCAGCAGCGGACCGTGGTGCACCACGCGGTACACCCGGCCCTCGCGTCCGGGGCGCAGCGTACGGATCGGGAAGTACTCGCTGAACGCCCGCAGCGACCGCGCCGCCAGCACATCGGCGTCCTTGACGGTGTACCGGTCGTCGTCCAGCAGCTGCCCCGGGTACCAGTTGTTGTGCACCTCGTGGTCGTCCCACTGGGTGATCGTGGGGACCTGGGCGTTGAACGCCCGGAGGTTGTGGTCCTGGAGGTTGTAGCGGAACGCACCGCGGAACTCGTCGGTCGTCTCGGCGACCTTCGCCTTCTCCTCGGTCGTCACATTCCGCCAGATCCGGCCGTCGGGCAGGGTGACCTGCGCCTCGATCGGGTTGTCGGCGTAGATGTTGTCGCCGCTGCACAGGAAGAAGTCCGGATCGCGGCGGCGCATGTCCTCGTAGATGCGGTAGCCGCCCCGGTCGGGGTTGATGCCCCAGCCCTGCCCGGCCAGATCGCCCGACCACAGGAACCGCACGCCGTCGCGGCGGTGCGCCGGGGCGGTCCGGAAGGTGCCGGTCAGCGGCTCACCGGAGCGCCGCGGGTCGTCCGGGTCGGCGAGCCGTACCCGGTAGTGGATCTGCCGGCCGGGCGGCAGACCGTGCACCGCGGTGACGCCGGTGAAGTCGGTGCCGGCGCCGATCACCGGGCCGGTCCAGGTCCGGGCGCTCCGGAACGCCTCGGTCGCCGCCGTCTCGACGATCATCCGGGCCGGGCGGTCGGAGCGCACCCACACCAGCCCCGACGTCGCCGTCACATCGCCGACCTGGGTGCCCCAACGGGCCACGGGGCGTCCGCTGCGGGCCTGGGCGGGCGCGGCGCAGGACAGGGTGGGCAGCGTCAGGGCGGCGGAGCCCACCGCGGCGCCGCGCAGCAGTGTCCGCCGTCCGAATCCGCCGCCGGATCCCGGTGCCATCAGATACCTCCGTGAAGTCGTACAAATGAGCTGACGTCCCGTTCGTACAGCGCCACGGTGCCGGGTCGGCCAACTCCCGGTGAACTCCGGCCGACCGCCACACCGCGCACCGGCCCATGGTGGCAAGCCCGCGCAGTCGGGGCCACCCACCGGAGGGGACCTTGACGGCTCCGCTACACGGAACGGGACGACCGGTATCCGGACTCGCGCCGCCTCTCTCGGCCCGGTCCGCCCACCGGAGCGCGCGGCCCCGCCGGTGAACTGCCGAGTCCCGCGCCCCTCCCGGCGATTCCCCCACTCCTGGCCCATTGGTCTTGACCAAGGGTGGGGGCGGGCCTATCGTCGGCGATACTGCAACAACCTTTAATAAAGAAGCGCTCATAACCGGTCCGCCCATGGACAGCGGGAGCGGAGCGCGGCCCTGCGGGGCACGGCCGAGGCGGAGGACAGGGTGGGGACCACGCAGCTAGAAACGGTGCCGGAGCCGAAGTACTGGCACCTCAAGACCGTACTCAGCGAGGCGTTGGACTCGGAGTTCTCCGTCGGCGAGATCCTGCCCAACGAGCGTGATCTGGCGGCCCGGTTCGGCGTCGCCCGGGCCACGCTCCGGCAGGCGCTGGAGCAGCTGGAGCTGGAGGGTCGCCTCCAGCGCCGCCGCGGGGTGGGCACCACCGTCGCGCCGCCGCGCGTCGGCGTCGCCGTCGACCCGGCCCGCCACACCTGGCCGGGCGCCGCCGGGGACCACTGGGAGCCCGTCGACGCCGGCACCACCGACGCCCTCCCGGCGCCCGTCGCCCGCCTGCTGGAGGCCGAGGCGGGCGCGCCCGTGCACGTCGTCCGCCGCAACCGCGTCACCGCCGGCCGCCCGGTCGCCGCCGAGCTGCTGTACATCCCGGCGGCGGTGGTCCCGGGCTGCGCGGAGATCGCCGCGGTCAGCGCCCCGGCCCGGGCCCGTGCGGTGCTGGACGCCCTGGCCGCCCGTGAGCTGGAGGGCCAGGACCGCACCGTCGAACTGGGCTCGGCCAGCGCCGAGGACGCCAAGGCGCTCGACCGGCTGCCCGGCGCACCCGTCCTAGTCGTCACCACCCGCTACGTCTCCGGCGGCCGCCCCGCCGCCGTCGCGGTCTCCACCTACCGCGCCGACACCTGCCGCCTCACCTTCGGCGAGAGCGAATCGGTCTCCCTGCTCGCCGGCTGACCGCCGCCGCAGACCTCGGGCCCGTACCGCCACCCGGCGGTACGGGCCCGAGGCGTTTCCGGGGCCGGGCCCACCGCCACGGGGCCGATGGGCGGCCGCGCTCCCCGCCCCGTAGCAGAGAGAATTCTTTCGGGGGTGCGGAATGGGTAAATCGGAATGTGACTCTCTTGCTATTTCCTTGAAATGGAAATGAGGGTGCCGAGAATATCGTATGCCCGGTCGGGGCTGGAAATGATTGATTCCCTGGTCGGGGTGGATGTGAGGCAAAGGATCACGCCATTTCCCTTGCGGGGGTGTGTGCGGTGAATGGGGAAAGGGGGGTCCGGGTAGCAACTCGACCGAAGGGGAAATTCAAAAAACGGGAGGGAAAGATCATGGCTGGTCCTTACGGCGTCGCCCCGAATGAGGTCAAGGGAAACATCCCCACGTGGGCGGGTGGTCGCGAGACCAAGGTGAGCGTCGAGTGTGAGGCCGACGGCAGGTTCGAGATGACGGCGGGCGGCTCCCCGACCGAGACCAGCGACGTCAAGAAGGGGCACAACGAGTTCAAGCGTGCCTTCGGCGGCGTCGAGCTGGCGGTCAAGAACCTGACCTCCGAGAACATGACGGTGACGACCGAGTAGTCGGTCGCACCTGCCTTGGGTGTTCGATACCGGCCGGGGGGAAGGGGAACGCCGGTCACCGTGGGGAAGGGAGCGGAATTCGCACTCCTCCGCGGTGTGTCCGGGATTTCGACAATCCGCTTGCGCAGGGCGCCGAGCATACCGGAAAGGCGTTCTGCGAGTAATTGCTGAACGGCCGGTGCCGGATTCACCTGGTCCCGTCGTTCGGCGCCATATTCCTGGCGCCGAACGACGGGGAAGGCCGGGTGGTCGAATACGGCGGCCGTGCAGCACAGGTCTGGAGAGCCGAGGCGGAACAGTGCCCCTGCCTGGAGCCGGGCAGGGGCGCATCCGCGCGTACTCGGGGGACGCGTACCACTCCTTGGCGCGGTCCGCATCGGGGAACTCGACGACGACCATGCGGAGGGACGAGGGTCAGGCGCCCTCCAGGGCTTCGGGCACGGCGCCCCGGGCCAGGTAGTGGCCACCGTAGGGGTGGAGGTACGACCCCGCCAACGCCCGGTAGGTGCCGGCGACTTCCTCGTCCACCACGGCGACCTCGGAGATCACATAAGAGGTCGCGCGGATAGGTGCTCCGCGACGACGGACTCCCCGTGCCTGGGGAGTTCTGGCGAACGGTTCTACGCGTCAGTGCATGAGGCATCAGGCGGTGCCTGCCGGCCCGCTCCCTTGGTAGCGTTCAGGGCATGTCTGCTGCTTCGTGCGCGGCCGCTTGCGCCGCGGTGACCAGGACGTCCCGCTAGCGGCGGGGCGTTCGACTCACAGACCTTCTTGGACGTCCAGCCGCTTCGTGATCAGACCGGAGCGGCACGTTCGTGCTGCTCAGAGCTTCCTCTGAGCGACGGAGCACCTGATGCTTCCAGGCATCCTTTCTTCACGCGGGCACGGCCCGTCCCTTGCACGTGCATGGCTGGTGCTGTGCGCGATGTCCATGCTGCAGTTCTTCATCGCGGTCGACGTGACCGTGGTCAACATCGCCCTGCCCTCGATCGGCGCCGACTTCAACGTTGACGGGCACACCCTGACCTGGGTCGTGGTCGGATACACGGTCACCGGTGGCGGGATGCTGATGCTCGGTGGCCGGCTGGGCGATCTGCTCGGGCGGCGGCGCGTGCTGCTGCTCGGTACCGGCCTGTTCGGCTGCGCGTCCCTGCTGGCAGGCATGGCCCCTATGTTCTCCCTGCTGGTGGTCGCGCGCCTGCTGCAGGGCGCCGGTGAGGCCATCGCGCTGCCTGCCGCGATGGCCACCATCGTCCTGATGTTCCCCGAAGGCCCGCGCCGGTCGCGGGCTTTGAGCGTGTGGGCGGCGGTGGCCAGCTGTGGTCTCGTGCTCGGATTCGTCCTGTCCGGGATCATCACCGCTCACCTGGGGTGGCGGTGGATCTTCCTGGTCTCGATTCCGTTCATCCTGGTCGTGCTGCTGGCAGCCGTCCTCCTGGTCGAGGGTGACCGGCCCCTGACCAAGGACGCCCCGCCGCTGGACCTTCCCGGCGCACTGCTGCTGACCGCCTGCCCGCTGTTGCTCATCTTCGGCGTGGTCGAGGCGGGTGAACCCGGAACGCCCGCGTGGGTGGTCCCGGGGGCACTGGCCGGGGCGGTGGCCGCCGGGGCCTGGTTCGCGCGGGTTGAGGCATGCTCGCGCAACCCGCTGCTGCCGCTGCGCTTCTTCGCCAACCGCGCGCGTGTGGCGGCCAACCTGACCACGATGTTGCTGAGCGGGGGGTTGTCGACCTCCTTCCTGCTGTTCACCTTCTACCTGCAGGACCGGTTGGGCGTCGGCCCGCTGGGCGCGGGCCTGACGATGCTGCCTCTGGCCCTCTCGCTGATCATGTTCTCCACGCTCGTGCCTCGTCTGCTGGGCCGCTGGGGAGCACGCGTGTGTGTGCTGGCCGGTATCGGGTTCACCGCTGCCGCGATGGCCGTGATCGCGCTCGTCTCCGCCGTGGGGGCAGGTGGGGCGGCGATGATCCCGGCCATGCTCCTGATCTCGGCCGGTATGGGGTTCGGCATCGTGGGGCTGCAGTACGTCGCGGTCAGCGGCGTCACCGAGGACGACGCCGGGATCGCCGCGGGCGTCCAGCGCGCGGCTGACCAACTGGGCGGTGCGACCGGGTTAGCGGTCTGCGTCGGAATCGGGTTCGCTCCAACCCTCCATTCCCTCGATCCGTTCCTGGTCGCCACAGTGCTGGCCGCAGCAGGGCTCGTGACTGGTGCGGTGGTGGCCTGGCGCATGCCCGCGCCGGCTCCCGCAACCAGCCTGCAGGAACAGGCCGGATAACTCTCGCCCCGCCGGGGTGTGCCGTCCTGACCGGCAACGCGGCACACCCCGGCGGGACTTGCTGGTCAACGCCCGAAACGGCCGAGCGAAGGTCACGTGCCCGTCCTGCCCTCCTCCCTCACCGCCCCTTTGTGGGACCAGTTCCAAGCCCTCCTGCCCAAGCGGGAGGCGGCCGCTCATCCGTTGGGCTGCCACCGCCCCCGCGTCCCCGACCGGGTCGTGTTCGACAAGGCCCTGGCCCGCCTCGTGTTGGGCTGCGCCGGGCGGCGGGAGCGGCGGGAGCGTCACTGGCAGAGGCTGCTGCGACGCGAGAACCATGTCCGGAGCTGTCCCATGGAACATCGTTCGCTCGATGCCCCATCTTCGGCGTCCAAGTCGTTCACTGGAGTCGATGCCTTGCGCGCGATGCGGACGCCGATGCGCTTGCCGTGTAAAAAAGAAGCCGCAGTTGCGGGCGTGGACCACCCGAATCAGCGCGTGCCCACATCCAGCGTCCAGTAGTGCTGGATTTCGGTGCTGCCCGATGGGCGGGCCTGGTGGTAGTAACCCACGCCGGCTTCCATGGCCGTGCAGTTGAGGATGAGGTTGCGGTGCTGCCAGCCCCATGCCGAGTCCCTCTGCATCCAGTACTCCACTGCCTGAGCAGGACTGGGGGCAGGCTCGGGCTGCCCCCACTGGAAGTAGACGTTTTCCCCACGGAAAGTGTGGTAGCCCGCAAGGTCCATGGGTTCGCCGGTTTCCCCTACCAATTTCCCGTCAGGACCTCGATGCATGTTCAAGTCCTGCTGGACCTGGGCGCTGGGAAGGGTGGACAGGTAACTGCTGTGGTCGTACGCGATGTCCCTGAGCTGCTGGGAGAACTGGAAGGGGTTGGGGCAGCCGCTCAACTTCGCTTCTCCCTGCGGATCCGGCTCAAGAAGGGGAAACAACTCCGGGTGCGTCCGTGCGCGGTTGACCAGATCGGAGAGCTCTTGCTCCAAGGGATTCGGCGTGGGGCCGCCGCCCGAGGTGACCTGTCCGATCCTGCCGCTGAAATACTCGGTGAACCACAGATTGCCATCCGGGCCGGACGCCATACCGAACGGGTGACCATTCGCGGTGGGCAGCGGGAATTCGGTGACGGATCCTGTCGGGGTGATCCGCCCGATCCGGTTGCCCGTGGACTCGGTGAACCACATGTTTCCGTCGGCTCCGGACGCGATGGCGTGCGGGGAGCTGTCCGGGTTGGGCAGGGGGTATTCGGTGACGGCTCCCGCCGAAGTGATCCGCCCGACCTGGTTGCCCCTGGACTCGGTGAACCACACATTCCCGTCCGGGGCGGCCACGATGCCGGTCGGTCCGCTGTCGGGGGTCGGCAGGGGGAATTCGGTGACGGATCCCGTGGGAGTGATCTGCCCGATCTTGCCACCCCAGTAATCGGTGAACCACAGGTTTCCGCCCGGTCCCGCCACGATCCCCAGCGGGCGACTGCCTTCGGTGGGCAGGGGGAATTCGGTGATGGTCCCGCCCGGGGTGATCCGCCCGATCTTTCCGTCCCAGTACTCGGTGAACCACACATTGCCGTCGGGCCCGGCCGTGATACCGAACGGGAAGGCGTCCGAATGGGGAACGACGAATTCGGCGATGTCCCCGGCCGGGGTGATCCGCCCGACCGTGCCGCCGAAGTGCTCGGTGAACCACACATTGCCGTCGGGCCCGGCCGCGATGCCGAACGGGAGGCTGACCGGGGTCGGCAGCGGGAATTCGGTGACGGATCCCGTCGACGTGATCCGCCCGATCCGGCTGCCGGTGGACTCGGTGAACCACACATTGCCGTCCGGCCCGGCAGCGATCCCGAGCGGATGGCTGTTCAGCACGGGCAAGGGGTATTCGGCGAGGGACCCGTCGGGCGTGAGTCGCCCGACCAACCCCCTGTCGTATTCGGTGAACCACAGGTTCCCGTCCGGTCCTACGACGATCCCGGTCGGCCCGCTGTCCCCGGGCGGCAGGGGGAATTCGGTGACGGACCCGTCCGGAGTGATCCGCCCGACCTTGCCGCCGAGGTACTCGGTGAACCACAGGTTCCCGTCCGGCCCCGCCACGATCCCGGAGGGCTGGCTGCCCGCGGTGAGCACGGGGTGCTCGGTGATCTCCCCGCCCAGGGTGATCCGCCCGACCTGGTTACCGGCGCCCTCCACGAACCACAGGTTGCCGTCCGGCCCGGCCGCGATGTCCCACGGGGAGCTGTTCGGGGTGGGGGTGGGGCTTTCCGTGATGTCACCGCTCGGGGTGATCCGTCCGATCTGGTTACCGGTGGACTCGACGAACCACAGGTTGCCGTCCGGCCCGGCCGTGATCCCCGTCGGTCCGCTGCCCGCGCCGGTCAGCGGGTGTTCGGTGATGGACCCGTCCGGGGTGATCCGCCCGATCATCCCGCCGCCGTACTCGGTGAACCACAGATTGCCGTCCGGTCCGGCGGTGATGCCCCACGGGAAGCTGTTCGGGCTGGGGATGCGGTATTCGGTGATGGATCCGGCTGGAGTGATCCGCCCCAGCATGCCGCTGTCGTATTCGGTGAACCACAGGTTCCCGTCCGGGCCTGCTGTGATCCCCGTCGGCCCGCCGTCCGGGGTGGGCAGGGGATATTCGGTGATGGCCCCGCCCCGGGTGATCTGTCCGACCAGCCCCCTGTCGTACTCGGTGAACCACAGAGTGCCGTCGGGCCCGGCCGCCACGTCCCAGGGGTAGGGGGCGCTACCTGGGGTGGACAGGGGGTATTCGGTGACGATCCCGGGGAGGGCTGCGGCCGACGCGCCTGCCTGGAGGGAATGCGGCAGACGGCCTGGACGATGGCCGTGCGGGGTGAACGGTGTGGGCATGGGAAAACCTCATCCGCGTTCCACGCGGCACCAGCCCCAGTACCGGGGCGCCGCCGCGGCATGGTGGCCGAGCCGGGCCCGGTGCTGAACGGCGACGCCGGCGTGAGATGTTCGCGATCGCATCCCATGCACGCACCGTGTGCGACGAGCACGACTGGGGCTCAACACCCGTACTGCTTCCGCTTTCAGGCTGTTGCCCCGCGTGGGTGATCGCAACTTGCGCGTCCCGCCCTTCAGGCGCCGAGTTCAGACCTGGCCGCAGGGTGAGAAGAGGACGGCCTTCGTGGAGACGGCGCCCGACCGCTTCGGCGGCCGTGCGATCCCTCAGGTGGTTGCGGCCCCAGCGACGACGGACGCCTCCGTCGAAAAGAGCCTCCGGGACGGCATGGAGCGGCTTCTCCTGATGGTCGACGCCTGCGCCGTCCGCCCCCCCCGTACGCGTCGATGACAACGTCCGGACCGAGCCGGTCGGGAGCCTGATGGCATGAGCAACCCGACGACAGACCCAGCTTTCCTGCACGACCCCTACCCGGCCTACGTGGTGCAGGACGCGTGGGTGGCGTTGGCCGGCGCGGTCATCGTGATCCGCAGACTCCTACGCCGGGGCTGGACGACTTACCGGTGGGATGCCCGCCTGGGCCGACGGCCCTGACCTACCCGCGCGACCTCTCAGCAGGCATCCGAGCATGCTGCCGGACAGGCCGAGCGGTGGGCCGGGGGAGTGCCCACCTACCGGCGCCCCGTCACCGTCCCCTCCACCGCGAAGAGTTCGCCCTCGACATGGTCGAGCGCGAGGCGCAGTGCGCCGGTGGCGACCGCTGTGTCGCCCAGTTCGGACAGGGCCACCTGCGGCGGGCGCAGGCAGTAGCGCGCCAACTCGTCGCGGAGCGGGCCGAGGACGCCCGCGAGGCCCGTCGCCCAGCCGCCGATCACCACCAGCTCCGGATCGAGCGCCAGCACCAGCGCCGCCACATGGTGCACCAGGCGCTGGAGGAAGCGGTCCATCGCCTCCTGGGCGAGGGCGTCGCCCTCGTGGGCCAGCGCGAACACCTCGGCGACCTGCGCCTCGTCGAGCGGATGCAGCGGCTTCCCGGTCGTCGACAGCAACTTCTCCGGCGTCGCCTCCCGGCCCAGCAGATGGAGCGCACCGATCTCCCCGGCCGCGCCGCCGAAACCGCGGTGCAGCCGCCCGCCGATCAGCGCACCGGCGCCCGGGCTCAGCCCCGCGAGGACGAAGACGACGTCGTCGCTGCCGGTCGCCGCGCCGGTCCAGTGCTCGGCCACCGCCGCCGCGTTGGCGTCGTTCTCCACCAGCACCGGGCACCGGAACGAGCGGCGCAGCCGTTCACCGAGCGGCAGCCCCGTCCAGCCGGGCAGCGCGGTGCCCAGCCGGACCGTGCCGTCGGCCTCGACGATCCCCGGGCTGCCCACCCCGACGGCCCGCAGGGAGCGGCGCGGCACCCCGGCGCGGCGCAGCAGTTCGGCGACGGCGGTGCGCACCCGCTCCAACCGCTCGTCCGCACCGGCCCGTGCGTCGACGGTGCGCCGGTTGGAGTCCACGACGTTGCCGCCGAGGTCGGACAGGAGGACGGAGACGCGGTGCGGGCCGATCTCGATGCCCAGCAGATGCCCCGCCTCGGCCCGGAACCGGAAGCGGCGCGCGGGCCGCCCCTGCCGGCGCGCCTCGCCCTCCTCAGCGGCCGCCTCGGCCACCAGCCCGGTCTCGATGAGCCCTTCGACCACGCCCTCGACCGTCGGCCGGGACAACCCCGTCACCTGGACGAGATCGGTGAGCGTGGGGGAGTCGGCGGCGCGCAGCGCATGCAGCACCACCGCCGAGTTGATCCGTCGCAACAGGGAGGGGTCCCCGCCGGTGAGCCGCCCCAACGTCCGTCTCCTCACCTCGGTGTGTGGCGGATCGTAGCCGGTCAGCGCGGTCCCGGCGAGCCCCGGACACCCGCCGCGGGGGGCTGATTCAGCCCCTGGGCGCGGCCTCCTCGTCGAACGCCGCCGCGCGCAGCCGCCCGTACTCCTCGGCCATCGCCGCCACCGTCCACCGGGCGTTGAGACCACTCGGGTTGGGCAGCGCCCAGATGCGGGTGGCGCCCAGGGTGCGCTCCTGCGGGCCGATGGCCGCGTGCCGGTCGCCGAAGGCGGTGCGGTACGCGGTGACGCCCGCGACGGCCAGCCAGCGCGGACGCAGCCGCGCCACCTTCTCCGCCAGCAGCCGGCCGCCCTCGCGGAACTCCTCCGCGGTCAGCTCGTCGGCCCGGGCGGTCGCCCGCGCCACGACATTGGTGATGCCCAGCCCGAACGAGGGCAGCTCACCCTGCTCGGCCGGGGCCAGCAGCCGCGGGGTGAAACCCGCGGCGTGCAGCACCGGCCAGAAGCGGTTGCCGGGCCGGGCGAAGTGGTGCCCGGTCACCGCCGTCATCAGGGACGGGTTGATCCCGCAGAACAGGACCCGCAGGCCGGGCGCCGTCACATCGGGGACGTGACGGCCGCGCCCGGCCTCCAGCTCCTCAGGGGTGAAACCCACGGTCAGAGGATGGCGCCGGGCGTGTACGCCGCGGCTTCCGGGTGCTCCCCGGCGATCTTCCCGATCCGCTCCACCACGGACGCGACCTGGTCGGCGGCGGCACCGGTGAACGACAGCTTGTCGGCCATCAGCGCATCGAGCTGCGCCCGGTCCAGCGGGATACGGGAGTCGGCGGCCAGCTTGTCGAGGAGTTCGTTGCGCTCCACGCCCTGCTCGCGCATGGCCAGCGCCGACGCCACCGCGTTCTCCTTGATCGCCTCGTGCGCCTCCTCGCGGCCCACCCCGGCCCGCACCGCGCCCATCAGCACCTTGGTGGTGGCGAGGAACGGCAGGTACCGGTCGAGCTCACGGGCGACGACGGCGGGGAAGGCGCCGAACTCGTCGAGCACCGTCAAGAACGTCTCCAGCAGACCGTCCAGCGCGAAGAACGCGTCGGGCAGCGCCACCCGGCGGACCACGGAGCAGGACACGTCGCCCTCGTTCCACTGGTCGCCCGAGAGCTCACCGGTCATCGAGGCGTAGCCGCGCAGGATCACCATCAGGCCGTTGACGCGCTCGCAGGAGCGGGTGTTCATCTTGTGCGGCATCGCCGACGAGCCGACCTGACCGGGCTTGAAGCCCTCGGTCACCAGCTCGTGGCCGGCCATCAGCCGGATCGTCTTGGCGAGCGAGGACGGCGCGGCCGCCAGCTGCACCAGCGAGGTGACGACGTCGTAGTCGAGGGAGCGGGGGTAGACCTGGCCGACGGAGGTGAAGGCGCGGCCGAAGCCCAGGTGGGCGGCGATCCGCTGCTCCAGCTCGGCGAGCTTGGCGCCGTCCCCGCCCAGCAGGTCGAGCATGTCCTGCGCGGTGCCGACCGGGCCCTTGATACCGCGCAGCGGGTAGCGCGACAGCAGCTCCTCCAGCCGCCCGTACGCCACCAGCAGCTCGTCCGCCGCGGTCGCGAAGCGCTTGCCGAGGGTGGTGGCCTGCGCCGCGACGTTGTGCGAACGCCCGGCCATGACCAGCTCGGCGTGCTGGGAGGCGAGCGAGCCGAGGCGGGCCAGCACGGCCACCGTGCGGTCGCGCATCAGCTCCAGCGACAGCCGCACCTGCAGCTGCTCGACGTTCTCGGTCAGGTCGCGGGAGGTCATCCCCTTGTGGACCTGCTCATGGCCGGCGAGGGCGTTGAACTCCTCGATCCGGGCCTTGACGTCGTGCCGTGTGACCTTCTCGCGCTCCGCGATGGAGGCGAGGTCGACGGTGTCGAGGACCCGCTCGTAGTCCGCGAGGGCCGACTCGGGCACCTCCACACCCAGATCCTGCTGCGCACGCAGGACGGCGAGCCACAGCTTCCGCTCCAGCTTGACCTTGTACTCGGGGGACCACAGCACGGCCAGCTCGGTGGAGGCGTAGCGGCCGGCCAGGACATTGGGGATGCGGGGCTTCGCAGTCACAGCAGTCACATGGCCAGAGTTTACCTTTCGTCTTCAGCGGTTCGTTACCGTCCACCACGTCCATAAAGTCCAGGTCAGAGGCGACTGGAGCACCGTCTCGCACCCAGAGTGTGAGACACGCGTGAGGCGAAACGGCCCCGGGCCGGTGATTCCAGCACCGCCGGGGCCTTACGAAAAAACCCTTCCGGCCAAGGGAGCCGAACCCGCGCAAGACCGTAGCTTGACCGCCGAGCCGGGCGGCTCCGAGCGGCTGTCGTCGAAGCACACGCCGGCCGTAAGGAGGGCGTCGCTCTGCATCCCGGCCGACCGTGCCGGCCCCCTGTGCCCGCCCGCCTCGGCGGGTGGGCACAGGGCCTCGGGCAAGGGCTCCGACAAGGGCACCAAGGGCGATACCTCCGCCGACGGTGGGTGCCGGAACGACGAGGGGGCGTCGTTCGGGTCCGATCCCGGAGGGGGCGTGCCAGAGGGCTACGAGGTTCCGTCCTCGGCGCCGAAGTCGGTGCGTCGGGCGAGACGTGGGAAGCGCGCCCCGGACCTCCTGGAATCCCAGAGCGACCGGTACCGCGTCTACGACCGGCTTGCCGCCGGGCCGCCGGATGGAGCGGCACGGTGCCGCCGGCAGCTGCTGGAGCTGTCCCGGGGCATCGCCGTCCACCCGTACCGGCGGACGGTGGCGGCGACGCCCGCGGGCCGGGTGGCGCTCAAGGAGCGGGCGCGTGCGGCGGCCGTGGAGGGGCGGCGGTGACGCTGACCGAGCGGCAGCGCCGCGTCGCCCGGGCCCTGCGCGAGTGGACCGTCGAGCACGGCGAGGAGCCCTCCATACGGGGGCTCGCGGATGCTGTCGGTCTGAGTGTCTCCACCCTCAGCTACCACCACCGCACGCCCGACCACCACAATCCCCCGCTCCGAACCGGACACGGCCACGCTGCCCACGTTCACCGGGTGCCGCGACCTGCTCGGCCTGGTGCGGCAGCTGTCCTCCCGGGGTGGCTGCGCCCAGCTGATCCGGCTCGAAGGCCAGCGCACCGAGATCGACGCCTTCACTGGCGAGATCCTGCGCAAACTGACGTCCAAGAAGCTGCCGCCGGGCACCTGTTGGCCCGCTGCGGCAACCGCCGCTCCACCCGCTGCCACTGCGGACACACCCACACCAAGGACGCCCACTTCTCGGCAGCCCGCTCTCCCCCGAGCCGTACGACTACACGGGCGCCGTACTGTGGAACGCCTACGCCCACGCCTACGCCCACGCCCTGTGGGCCCGCTTCATGCTCCACCTGCGCCGCACCATCGCTGGTGCCGTCGGTGTCCCACAACGGCTGCTCCCCAAGTTCGCCCGCGTCTCGTACGCCAAGGTCGCCGAGTGCCAGCAGCGCGGACTGATCCACTTCCACGCCGTGATCCGACGCGACGGCCCCGCAAGCTCCTACGGCCCGCCACCCGCATGGGCAACCCCCGAACTTTTGGCCGCCGCTATCCGGCTCGCGGCCACGCGCGCCCGCATCGACGGCCCAGGGGTCACTGGCCGCGCCCGCTCCTTCGCCTTCGGCAAGCAGACCGACGCCAGGATCATTACGATCCTCCGCCTTCCAGGGCGGGGCCACGATCACCGAGGGGAAGGTTGCCGGATACGTCGCCAAGTACGCCACCAAGGGCACCGAAGCAGCCACCGGCACCCTCGACCACCGGCTGAAGAGGATCACCGACCTCTGGATCGAGTCCGTGCGCGAGCACGCCGCCCGGATGATCCGCACTGCCTGGGCCCTCGGCGCACGCGACGACCTCAAGCACTTGAACCTGCGCAAGTGGGCACCTGCTCCTGGTGCGGGGAGTCGAACTCGTCGTCATCAAGGAACTCCTCGGCCACTCACACATCGGTGTCACCGCCACCGTCTGCGCCCACGTCCGACTCCGCCTCCAGCGCGACGCCATCGACACCCTCAGCACTGCACTCGGCTCCCTGGAGGCCATCGATGATGGCGACGAACCGTCTCGCTCCGCCCTCGTCCGCTGACGTTGCCGTCAGCTACTGCCGTCAAACACCACGAGGTCCTCCCGAAAGCTCGGGAGAGCCTCGTGGTAATGGTTACGAGAATTCCGCCAACCATTCCCAGTCGCCGGGCAGGGACCTGTTCCCGTTGGGGTTGCGCAATTCGATGCCGGGGTGGATCCCTCCGGCGCTTACCCACCTCTTCTTGTCGGCCGACAAGAAGAGGTGGGTGTCGGTGGCGATGATGCTCGCTGGGCCCGTTGGGGTCTTGGCTGACTGTGAGGTCCGTGAAGTTTTTGTCGTCTTCAGTGGTGATGGTGGTGACGGCATCACGTGTGGTGGTTTTGCCGGTTTTGGGGTCGGTGGCTGTTACCTTGTCGCCAGTCTTGACGTCCTCGATGTCTTTCTCTTTGCCCTCTGCAAGGGCAACCCGGGTTCCGGGGACGAAGCTATGGCAGGGTTCGCCTTCCTTGTCAGGGAACCTTCCGCGCTGCCGCTGGGGAGGCTGCCGCCGTCCGCTTCGCCCATGATGAGACCGGCTCCAATCTCTGCACACACCGGCAGGGCGGCCAGACAACTCGGTGCTGCCAGGGCAGCGACCGGTGCCAGGATCACCACGCCGGAGAGAAAGGCCGGAGTGGTCACCTCTACGATCTGCCAGGTGCCGAGCGGCCGCGGTCCACGCGCATGTTCCGCGGGCAGCTCCCGGCAAGGAGGACGGGAGCGGAGCGTCCCATGTGGCCCGGCCGAGAAGGTGCTGTAGCCCGTCCCGCTCGTGTCCCCGGTGTCCTCGGCGATCATCCAGCAGTTCTTGCGCGGCAGATCCGCGAGCAGCCCGAGCATCAACAGCCATGCTCGCTGGCGAGGTTCGACGCAGGGAAAGCGGGTTGCGATCCGGCCCATCATGTCTTCGAACATCACCTGTCAGCGGGCAGGCCCTACGTTGTGGTCTGTGGCCACCACTTCATCGTCAGTCCGAGGCGCGGGGCGTCGCGGTCGGAGCGTACCCAGAAGCCCGACTCCAAGATCATGACCTGTCCGAGCTTCAAGAGGACCTGGGCGTGATCCCGGAACCGCCTCTCAAGTCGGTCGCGTGTTACCTCGTCATGCAAGTCGATGCCGAGATCCGCCATCCACTCGTCCGGACACAGGCGTACGGCTGGGATCTCGTCAGCCAGACGCTTCGCCAACGTCGTTTCCCTGAGCCTCGGAGCCCACACAACAAGATCAACCTTGGCTCAACTCTCCCGGCCACCAGTTTCCTCCACAGTGCGTCAGAATCGTCACGTTCCCGCAGATCCTGACGCAGCGGGGCCACTGGCCGGCAGCGTCCATTCCCTCACCCTGCGCCGGCCCGGCCGAGCGCGCCAACCGGCAGGTTCCAGCACAGCATGCCGGGGGGCACAGGGCGGTGGCCCGAGCTGTGCCCCACCTCGAGAGCAAGGTCGCCTCGATCCACTTCGAGGCCGCCAGCGGCCGCCTCGACCTGCGGCCTTCCTCGCCGGCCTTCGCCCCCTCCGCCCCCTCGGCCCGCAGTTCGTCGCCCGCCTCCAGATCAAAGGCGCCTCGGTCCGTGCGATCCGTGTCCTGCAACCTGGCCTCCTTCCGGCCCCGGCCCGGCTGCCGTTGCCGCTTCAGGTCGACTCCGAAGATCACCGCGACACCACATGGTCGACCGTCGACCTCGAAGACATCGCCGCCGGCGAACGCGAGAAAGACCCGGTGACGACCCCACCTGGGTTTACGGTCGAATCGTTGGAACAAAGCAAAAGGGAGGGATGGTTCTACGGGAAACATGTATCGATCCCGTCGGGTGCCGAGGGGCGCCCTGTCGCGGTGCACCGCGGCCGCTGCCGGTTCGACACCGGATTTCGCGCCTAGGCTCTCGATCGCCGCGGGGCCCTGGAGGCTTCGGCCTCCGGTGTGGCCCCGTGTGTGCGTTGCCGCCCGGAAGTTGAACTGCAAGTTGACGGCTGAGAGGAACCGTTGATGACCACCCCCGCCTCACGCCCCGCAGTGCTGGAGTGCCGCTCGGACCAGGTCGGCCGCTGTGCCGGGTGCCAACAGCCTCGGCAGCGTTACGGGCCCGGGGAAAATGCCCTTTCTCCGGGGGTGGGGTGGGTGCGGTATGACGGGGTGTGAGGTGCATTCGTTGAGGTCCTGGGGCTCGTTCTCGGGGGGCTCTGCGGCGGGTTGTTGAGCGAGGCGCCGCAGGCAGTGCCTGGACAGATCTACGAGCTTGCTGACAGCCGGGGCCTGCTGGCGAAGGCGCAGGGGGAGGACGGCGGCCTGTTCTACCGGCTGTGGCCGGTGCACCGGTTGCGTGAGCCGGTGGCGGAGGTGGGCCGGGCAGTCGATGCCGAGCTGGTGGCGATGTTGCCGCCTGCCGCAACGCACGTGACCGCTTGATCGTCCTGCTGGTGGGTCGGGTGGGGCTACGCCGCGGCCGAGTGGCTGGCCTGCGGCGCAGCGATGTTCATCTGCTGCCGGAGTCCCGCGCGTTGGGCTGCGACCAGCCCGGTGCCCACGTGCATGGGCGGCGCCGGGAGAACACGATGACGCGTGGTCGAAGTCGCGGCACGTCTGGGTGGCGCCGCTGGACTTCCTCGTGGTCAGCGCGTTCGACCTCTCCTACGACGAGCGCCACGGCCTGCTCGGGAGCGGCGGGAGCGACTTCCTTCTGGTGAGCCTCTTCCGGGCCTCGCTGGGCGAGCCGGTATCGCTGGAAACGGCGCGACTTGAAGAAACCATCGCGCGGTCGCCCGCCCGCGCCTGGCTTGTGCCCAGTGTTCGTGCGTGAGTGCGAGGTCCCAAGAAGTTAGCTGATGGGCGGGCCCTGATCCCAGCAGGTGCCTTGGGGCAACGTCGCCGTCCCAGGTGGAACCACATGGCACATGCTGGCGAAGGGCGTCCAGAGGCGTCCGGCAGGTCCAGGACGGGGCTTTGTGCCTGGTCAGGGCTTGGAATCCGATAGGACGCAGCCCCGTCCGTGAGATTTGCGTGAGAGCTGCTGGATGGCGGAGCCCTGCCGGTGTGATCCGGCAGGGCTCCGCCATGTGACGGGGGGGTAGCGGCTGATGGTGGGCTGTGTATGCCCGGTTTTCGAGTCCTGGTGCGGTGCAGGCGCCGTCGAGGGGGGAGCGCGGGGCGCTTGTGGAGTACACCGGGGGCGATGGTCCAGGTGGTGTGGTGTGGTGGGGTGGGGAGGGTAGGGCCTTGTTGCCGGCCCGCCAGCCGTACGTGGGCCGCCGGCCCGTCTCCCGCCGGCTCCCGATCCGCCCACGACTCCTGCGTATCCGTCATGACCTGCCAACCATCGAATACGGCGCCTACTCCGTGAACGTGATCGTCTTGCAGATGCCGCCGATGATGTCCACGTAGTCGTCCCGTTTGGCGATGTTCGGTGGCGATGGAGAAGTCGGCCATCGCGGTGCGGCCGGGATGGGACGAAGACGTGCTGAGCAAGCCGGGAGGCTCCCCGGGGGTACCGAATTTGCGGTAGCCGGACCCGGAAAGCCTCGCGGTGTTATCGGCCTGAGGTGTGTTTCACCTTCCGTCGAACCATTGACCGCTTACTGCGATGAAGGTGAAGGGGCGGTCGCTGTTCTTTCCGTAGTAGTCGCCGGTTTGGACCACGGCTCGGCTCGTGGTGACTCCGTGGACGTGCGCGTTGTCCACCAGGTTCCAGTCCTCACCGACGATGGTGACGACGATGGAGGGCTTGGAGGTGAACTTCTCGTCGAAGAGCAGCGTGTACACGCCGGTGCCGGACTTCACGGCCCTGAAGCCGACACTCCCTTCCGCTTCCGTGCCATCAGCGTTGACGTATCCGTGAACGATGCGACCCATGCGAATCTTCCGTACCATGCGAGCGAAACCTTCCGGGCGAGCCCGAACCACTTCTGCCGTCTCACCCGTTCCGAGTGGATGCCAGTCACAGACGCACGGCCCCGGTGCGGCAGAGGTCATGCATAGGGCGGCGCGGGTGAACTCGCCGAGTGCGCAGGTGACTTGCCGTCCAGCATCAGTCAAGGGCGTACCCGGTCGAAGAGTCGTGTATCTACATAACAATTTTTGACACGCGATAGCGTGGAAAATGTTTCAAGGCCCCGGGGGTGACATGTTGAAAAGGTCTCGAAAATAGACCCCGGTGAGGCCCCTATGGCCGACGAGGCGATGTTGTATTCAGTGCCCGACTCCACGCCGCAGACATTGAATATTTTATTCAGAGGGTCGCTGATAGAGTTCGACGTCAACTCATGCAGGCTTCTTAATTCCTTGCCGTGAAGCGGCGCATGAGGATCATTTCCCCTGCTGAAGCTCCTCGCGTGATCGCGAAATTGTGGTGGCGTAGCGCCACCGTTGCAGTGGCCCTCCTCATGGCCGCCCGCGCTCCGGCCGCCTTCATAGCCCCGGCTGCCGCATTGGCTCACGCCGTCGCGCCGGCCCGGCTACCGGAGCCGCCCGCCGCCGGCGTGACCCGCGCGGAGTTGGCCGGCTTTGCCCGTCCAGTCACCACACTCCATGGACGGCTACGGCCGGACCAAGTTCCCGCGCTGGATCAAGCAGCACGGAGAATGTGGACACCCGTGAAGTAGTCCTTGAGTGCAACGGTCGAGATGTGAAGCAGGACGAGAAGTGCCGGGCTGTTTCCGGTACTTGGTACAGCGAGTACGACGGCAAGACCTTCACGTCCGCCAAGGAACTCGACATCGACCACATCGTTCCCTTGGCCAACGCCTGGCGCTCGGGCGCAGACGAATGGACGACGCCCCAGCGCAAGGCGTTCGCCAACGACCTCGTCCACTCCCAGCTGATCGCGGTGTCCGCTCGCTCCAACCGGCACAAGGGAGACCAGCCGCCGGACCAGTGGGCCCCGCCGCGTCAGGCGTACCGGTGCATCTACGCCCGAGCCTGGACCGACGTCAAGCATTTACCACCTGAACGTCACCGAACCGGAGAAGGCCAAGTTGGATGAAATGCTGGACACTTGCGACCAGTGAGCACCGGCGAAGAGCAGGCGATGACGGCTGAGGTGACAGCCGGGCCCGGAGGCGCGATGACGGTCGAGGTCGGAGTCATCACCGGAGACCTTACCGTCACCACCACCGACCGGGGTGACGGAACGGCCTGCATCAGCGTCCAGTACAAGGACGCGGACGAGTGGTACGAACGTGAAGGCAGTCCCGCGGCCCTTCCGGCCGCCGGGGTCGAGGCTCTCCACCGTGCCGCGCTGGGGGCCATCTGCGCAGGTGGCGGCGTCCACGTGCCCGGGGACTTTCGGGGGCAGGCTCGCGACGTGCCGACTCGGTCTTCGGGACGGGACGGTGCGGCGCGGAGGTCCGAGCGTTCGCGATCCGTTCCCGAGGAGGCTTCGGCCCGTCCGGGAACGGCACAAGCCTTCGGGCGCGCGCTTCTGTGCCCCGTTCGAGGGATTGTCGTGGCACCGGGGAGTGGGAAGGATCGCTTCCGCTGATCTGGCCTGGGCAGTCACCGCCGGGCACCAGGCGGCGAACCTGCGGCTGCCGGGCTTGGCCGTATATCCACATATCCACCGGCGTGGTGCGCCTGTCCGCCCCACGCGGCCATCGAGCCTCGGCAGCCCCCCTTTCTCCCGGCCCCGGCAGGGGCCGGACATCCGATGACGACGAACGGAGAAGCCATGCCCTTGACGGCTCAGAATGTCGCTCAGGAACTTGAGGCGGCGAACAAGGCCGGTGACGAGGAAGCTGACGCGCTCGTATCGGACTTGCTCGACAACCGCGAGATCGACGGGGTCAACGCCCTGTTCCGCACCATCGGCACCCTCAAGCCCGGTGACGACCACTCCGAGCTGCCGCCGAGGCTGGCCGCGTTCCTGAAGAAGGCCGAGGCCGCGCCGCCCGGCTGGACCTCAGCTGACGTGAAGGCGGCAGAGAAGTTCTTCGACCGCCACCGCGGCGAGGTGGCCATGCTCCAGGGCACCGTCGGCCTGATCGGCACCTATCTCTCCCCGACCGGCGCTTTCACCCTCCGCTCCACCGGCCGTCTGGGCGGCGTGGAAGGCCCGGGACGACGCCTGTCGCAGTCCTCGCGGCTCTTCATCGACATGGACAAGAAGGGCGCCATGACCGATGGCACCCTGGCCGCGAACGTCACCAAGGTGCGGCTGGTGCACGCCTCCGTAAGGCAGTTGCACAAGAAGAGCGGCGAGTGGGACTACGAGAAGTGGGGCGAGCCGGTCTCCCAGAAGTACACCACCGGCGCCGCCTGCGTCTTCTCCACCCAGATCCTCCAGGCCATGCGCCACCTCGGCCTCGACGTCTCCAAGGACGACGCGCACGGCTTCATCTGCGCCTGGCACTACGTCAGCCACTACCTCGGCACCTCGCCGCAGTGGCTGCTGCCCAAGGACGCGGACGAGGTCGAGCGGCTGTGGAACCAGGAACGTGACAAGGAGTGGCAGAAGAGCGACGACGGCGTCTTCATGACCAAGCAGGCCATCGAGTTCTACCGGAGGTTCCTGCAGCCCTCGTCGGTGGCGACCCATGACGCGTTCGTCGCCATGATCCGGGTGGCTCTCACCGACAAGTACGCCGACATGGCCGGTCTCGACCACACCGTCCTGGCCGAGGGCGGCAAGGTGTTGGCCGCCGGCCACAAGGTCGTCAGCGGTCTGGGCGGCGGCCTCTTCGGAGGAGCGGCGGAGAAGACCACCGGCGTCAACCCCTACAAGGACATCCTCGGCATCGCCTCCAGCGCGTTCCGGGACATGGAACGGTACGCCCTCACCCGCGGCCAAGACGACCAGCCCCAGATGCACCAGGAACTCCACGACAACCGCTGACAGCCGCCGCGGAGAAGAGCGTGTTCAGACGAGTTCCTTGCGGACCAGGACTCTGAAGTCGGTGACGCTCATCTCCTGTTGCAGTTTCATGCTCGGCGCTGCCGCCCTCGTCGACGGCAGCGCCAGGTCCTTCACCGCCGCGACGGGGAAGTCCTGCCGCGCCAGGCCGAGGGTGATGTGGGGCCGGTAGCCGTCCTCCGCGATGCCCAGAGGCTCGGTGACGCCGGTGTAGAGCGCAGCGAGTTCATCGGTGTACTCGACGCCGAGGCGCACCTGCTCACGCTTCTGCACCAGATCGTCCTTGAAGCGGTAGGCCGGGTCCTTCTGCAGCTCCCAGCTCCCGTGGCCCACCTCGCCGTTCAGGCCCACGATGGGCACCGGCCAGCTACGTCCATTGATCAACGCGGCTGCGTCAGCCAGCCGCGAAGCATCAGCGCCATGGACAATTCCGAGCGTGATGTGAAGGTGCTCGCGCTGCTGTGGCTCCACAAGGTCTTGGTGGTCTCCCTGCAACCCGACCAGAGCATCGACAAGCTCGTCGGGGACCTGCAGGCTGAAGAAGACGTTCACTGTCTGGTCTGAAGCCATGATGTCTACTCCTGATTCATAAGAAGACTGAGGCACTGCCTGAGCCGCCCGGTGCGAGACGGCTACGGGCGCGAGCTTCGAACGATGGCGTCCTGCTGCCGCGGCAGCTCAGGCTGGGAGGCGCCGAGCCCCCCCCACATCGGGGTGATTCCATGGCCGCACGTTAGAGGGACCAAGGCTCCGAACACCACAGCCGGGCCTCTCACCCACCCGGAAGGGCCACGTCGGCGCGCTATCCGCGAACCGAATTGCGGCTAGTACTCCAGCTGTAGATCGTGACCTTCATGTCTGGTGGATCCGGCGACCCGCACTGGCTCGGTCAGCGGCACCGGTTGGACGGAGAAGCTGCGGTAGTAGGCGAGTTCGCCGGTGGAGCGGTTACGGCGGATGAGCAGCTGGTGGTGTCCCGGGCGGGGATTGGCCAGGTCGATGACCGCCCAGTCGTAGAAGCGGTGCCCCTTGGCTCCCGACCCGGCGGACAACTGCTGCCAGGCTCACTTCGGCAGCCGCTTGACCAGTTCGTCTGCCCGGAACTTTCCTGCTTGGCTGGGGACTTCGGCTGAGCAAGCCACTGCGAGGACGTAGCCGATGCCGCGTGCCTCCATAGCCGCCCGCAGCTTCGGGTTGCCGCCGTAAACCTCGTCACCGGTGATCCAGCCCACGTGGTGTCCGGCGTCCAGGAACCGTTCGATCATCCGGGCGGCCAGGTCCGGCTTGGTCGCAAAGGCGGTGTCCTCGCCGAGCCCTGCTGCCCGGCAGCGGTCCGGGGCGCATGTCCAGGAACGCGGGATGTACAGCTCCCGGTCCACCGCCGCGTATCCCCGGGCGCCGGCGTAGACGAGATAGACCGCGAGCTGGGAGTTCTCGATCCTGCCCGCAGTCCCGGTGTACTGGCGCTGGACGGCGACGGTGTGGGTGCCCTTCTTCACGTCGCCGGTCTCGTCCACGACCAACACCGCGGCCTCATCGTGGAGATGCTCGACGACGTATTCGCGCACGTCGTCGCGGACGGCGTTGGCGTCCCAGGCGGCCCGGCACAGCAGATGCTGCATGCTGTGTGGACTGACCTCCCCGGCCACTCCGCGCTCGTCCAGCAGTTCTTGCGCGGCAGATCCGACAACAGCCCCAGCATCAACCGCCCCGCCCGCAGGCGGGGTTCGACCCGGGCGATCCGGCCCGCGATCCGGCCCATGGCCACCTCGAACGCCTCCCGCCACCAGGCGGGATCTATGCGGTGACCTGCGGCCAGCGTCTCATCGTTTGTCCACACAACGGCTCTCAGCGGGGAAGGGCATGCAGGCGAGCCAGGGTGTGTCCGCCCCACGAGCCTCACTCCTGCGGTTCGTACGCCGCCGCCACGATCCTCTGCAGGGCTGCGGCGTGGTGCTGGAACGCCCGCCGGCCGTGCGTGGTGAGCCGGACGTGGGTGTGCCGTCCCGTACGGTTCCGGGTCTTGCGCACCTCGACGTACCCGGCCTCGGTCAATGCGGCGACCTGCTTGGACAGGGCCGAGTCGCTGGTCCCCACCTTGTCCCGTACGAAGCCGAACTCCACCCAGTCGGCCGGAGCCAGCAGCGCGACGACCGAGAGCCGGGCCGGTACGTGCAGGAATTCGTCGAAGTCCGGGTCCATCAGCCGTGGTCGTTCCGGCGTGTGATGGCCTTGAGGATCGGGCGGGTCGCGTACCCGGCCACCAGGGTCGCCAGGGCCGCGACGGCCCCGGCGAGCACACTGGGATTCGGGAGCTTGAGCAGTCGGGCGCCGATCAGTGCCGCCACGAGGACCACGATGACAACACCCCCTACCCATAGGGAGAACGCCCACTCCGCGCCGGATGGCTTCCGGCGCACCGGGGCCCGCCGCTGATGCACGAACAGCATGCCCGTCATCAGGCCGCTCGCCGCCAGCAAGGTAAGGGTGCGCCAAGGGTTCGGCAGATCGATGGCCGCACTGTAGCCGAACACGGCCAGCGCGGTGATGAGCATGTAGGGGAGCGAGGAGCCGTGGCGCACATACGCGTCACGGGTCTGCTCCTGGTGGTGGTGTATCGCGTCGAGCGCAGTCCGCGCCTCGTACGAAGTCATGGATCCCCCTGGTCATCCGAGGTACTTGCCCATGAAGAAAGTACCATCTTCTTTCCTTGAGGGAAAGAAGGTAGGCGCCTTGGGGGGCGCCCGCTGAGGGCGTTCAGGTGGCCCACCTGTCGGGACCCAGTCACGCGAAGGAGGCCGGGAGTTGCTCCGGGCCTGCACCAAATGGCGTTCTCCCGGGATGGCGGCGAATCGACAATCAGGCACGGTTCGTTATTGCCAATAAGCCGCGAATCGGACATGAAGGTCACGATCTACAGCTGGAGTGCTAGAGGGGAGGGTGTCTTCAAGCGTTCTCGAGTGGTGGATCACAGTCGGGTGATGCGTCGTCATGCACTGTCGGACGCGGAGTGGGAGTTCGTCCGGCCGCTGTTGCCCGAGTCCATGCGGGGGGCGGAAGCGGCTGGATGACCGCACCGTGCTCAACGGGATCGTTGGGAAGTTCCGGACTGGGGTGGCCTGGTGGGATGTGTCTGAGCGGTATGGTCCGTGGGCGACGATGCGCGCCCGCTTCCGCCGGTGGGCTCTGGACGGCACGTTCGAGCGGATGCTCCGGGCCGCGCAGGTGAGGTCGGACGCGGCGGGGGTGTCGACTGGCTGGTGCGGTCGACTCCACCGTTGTCCGCGCCCACCAGCACGCAGCCGGGGCCCGAAAGGGGGGCTCCGCAGCCCCGCACTCGGACGGTCCCGAGGTGGTTTGACCAGCAAGATTCACCTGGCCTGCGACGCTGTCGCTCGCTCGCCTTCACCAGCGGCAACACCAACGACTGCACCCAGTTCACCCCGTGATGGAGGCGATACGGGTGCCCCGGCTCGGCCCCGGTCAGCCACGAATCCGACCTGCCCACGTGCTGGGAGACAAGGGCTACGGTTCCCGGGCCATCCGGACCTGGCTCAGACGGCGAGGCATCGCCCACACCCTCCCCGAACGGGCTGACCAGATCTGCAACCGGCTCCGGTGCGGCAGTCGAGGAGGGCGCTGTGTACCGCCGAAGCCGGGTGGGCGTTTGGGGGCGGGCGGTGTCACGCCGGAGGTCAGTGGCGGGGATCAGCCGAGGTTCGTGTGGGGAGCAGTGAGACGGCGATTCGGAGTTGGGCGTGTGACACGCCTCATCTGTAGAGGACGGGGAAAGAGCGAGGGCGGTGGCACGCCAGACAGAACGAACCGCTGCCTGATGAGTGCAGAGAAAGCGGTGACTCGTCGCGCCCCTGAAGCCTTGTGATGCCTTCCGAGTGCAGGTCAATCCTCGGGAACTCAGCGGAACTCGGCGGAACTCGGCGCGTGCGCGATCGGATCGAGGGCTTCACGCGACCTTCACGAAGATTAAGGGGGCTGCGGAAATAACCCAGTCTCGACGAGAACAGCAGTCCGGTGGTGATCGAGTACAAGCTCGGGCGCGACGCGGGGGTGATCAATCAGGGCCTGTACTACCTGGCGTGGCTCACGCGGCACCGGGGCGTGTTCGAGGGGCTGGTCCGCGACCGGATCGGCGCCTCGGCCGCAGACAGATCCGGTGGACTGCGCCCCGGCTGATCTGCATCGCAGGGGACTACACCCGCTACGACGCCCAAGCGGTGCGGGAACACCGCCGCAGCATCGATCTGGTCCGCTACCGGTACTTCGGCGATGAGCACATCGGCCTGGAGATCGTGGCATCGGCCACCGGGAGGCCACCGGTCGGCAGGCGGCAGCGTCGCAGCGGTGCTGCGCCGCAGGCCGCTACGAGGGCCATCGACGCGATGGCGGAGCTGGCGGACGCGGCCGACGAGCTACTGCTCGGCATCGGGGACGGCGTCACCCGGGTACAGCGCAAGACGTACCGGGCGTATCGCAGCCTGCGGACCGTCGCGTACCTCTGCCCGCCCCAGCAGGGCAAGGTGCTGGTCTACCTCAATCAGGTGGACCCGACGACGGTGGACCTCATCCCCGGATACGCCCGGAACGTCACCGGTCTCGGACACCACGGCGCGGGCGACCTGGAGGTGCAGCTGCGCACCGAGCGGGACCTGCACCGCGCCCGCGACCTGTTCCAGCTCAGCTACGACAAGGCGTGAGCGCCCTGGCCGTTATGCCGGCCAGGGTGGCTCTGTCCACGAGAACGGGCAGCACTTCTTCACCGATTCGGGGGGCAGTTGGCCCTGGGCCCGGATGCGAATTGTTCACGCGTTCCGAAAGTGTCCGCTCCGGTGCGTGGTGCGGTCCGCCCTGGCATCGCGGTGGCTGGGGCAGGTGGCCGGTCACGCGGGGTCGTGGCCGGCCCGCATGCCGGCTGCAGCGCAAACGAGCAGGGCGGCGGTGAGGGCGGCCAGTGGTGCGGTCCAGGTGCCGGTGGCGGTGTGCAAGGCGGCGGCGAGGGCGGGGCCGGTGGCGGCGAGGAGGAAGCCGCAGGTCTGGGCCATGGTGGACAGGGCGGCCACATGGTCGTGGTCGGTTCCCCGGTGGGCGTAGAGCACCCCGGGGAGCGCCTGGCCGGCGCCGAGTCCGATGCCGAGGACGGCGACCCACAGCATCGAGGTGGCGCTGGGGGCGAGCAGGAGCCCGGTGAGGCCGACGGTGCAGACCAGGATGGTGCCCAGGATGTGGGGGCGCTGGTCGGTGCGCTTGGCGGCGAGGATCGGTGCGAGGAATCCGCCGACGGCGACGCCGCAGATGAGCAAGGCCTGACCGGTTCCGGCGGCGCTGCGGCCGAGGCCGGCTTGGACCAGGATCGAGGGCAGCCAGGCGAGCGTGGTGTAGAAGGCGAGGGTCTGGGTGCCGAAGAAGGCGGTCAAGCTCCAGGCGACCGGGGTGCGGGCCACGTGCGGGCGCCCGGACCGCTCGGTGCCGGCGGTCCGGGCGGGCTGCAGCGGCTTGTGGCGCAGCTGCGGGGTCATGCCGACGGCGGCGAGGACGGCGGGGATGACGGCCAGGCCGATGGCCGGCTGCCAGGTTCCGGCGGCCCGGGCGACGGGGACGACCAGGGCCGCGATGAGTGCCGAGCCGGCGCCCATGGACAGGGCGTAGACGCCCATCATCGTGCCGGCCCTCTCCCGCGGGAACCGCTTGCGGACCAGGACCGGGATGAGCACGTTGACGACGGCGGTGGCTGCGCTGACCACGACGGTGCCCGTAACCAGGCCGGGTGTGCCCAGCATTCGCAGGACCGCGCCGGACACAAGGACCAGGCTGGCCCACCACAGCCCGCGCTCCTCGCCGAGTCGCCGCCGCGCGATGGCCGCGAGCGGCGCGAAGGCGCCCATGCACAGCGGCGGCAGCAGCCCCAGCAAGGAGACCGTGGCGGGAGTGAAACCCACGACCGGTGCCAGCGGCCCGATCTGCCCGAAGGAGACCCGGGTGTTCAGGCTCATCAGTACGAAGCCGACGACGAGCAGCACACCTGCGGCCGGGGCAGGTGGCGGCTCGGCGCGGTCCCGAGGGGCGGCAGTGGTCGCCGTCGGCGGTAGGGGCATGGCAGGGCTCTCCAGGCACTCGGTGATTAGGCTTGCCACCCTGCACGCTCAAGTCCACTTGAGCGCAAATGTCTGGACCTGGAGGACCCGATGGAGCAGCTGTACTCGATCAGCGAGGTCGCCCGCGCCTTCGGGGTCTCGATACCGACGCTGCGCTACTACGAGGAATGCGGACTGATCCAGCCCACCGCGCGACGCGGTCGGGTGCGCCAGTACGACCGCGCCGCCTTGGAACAGCTCGCCTACGCCCAGCTGTGGCACCACGACGGCATGATGTCGCTGGCCGACACCGCCGCCATCATGACCAGCGCACACGCGCCCAAGCGCCACGCCCTCATCACCGCCCAACACGACGCCGTGCAGGAGAGGATCGACCGGCTCGCCCGCGCCGCCGCCATGCTGCAGCACATGCTGCAGTGCCCGGCCGACCACCCGCTGAACTGTCCCGTGACCGGCGCCTACATCCGCTCCCGCGTCGACGCCGCCCTCGCCGGCGAGGAACTCCCCGAGCCGACATGAGGGCTTTCCGGGACCTGCGCCCGGTGATCTGCTCCGCCGTTCAGCCGTTCCTCACCGACGACAATGCGAAAGTGCGCGACAAACAGCGCCGCCGGGGGCGAGCTGCGCGGACCTGGCTGACGCGACCAGGTCATGGGTCGACGAACTGGCGGGCCAGATCCGCCAGGTCCAGGCGGCCGGGCAGGCCGATGCCCAGGTGGATCCGCAGGCCGCCGCGCAGCGTCTCATCGCCCTCGCCGAAGGGCTCAGTCAGTAGTGACTCAGCCGGTCCATCGAACTCGACCGCGCCCGCATCCTCCTGCGGGCCGGACTCGATCTCGAGCTGCGCGAACCCTGAGAACAGCCACGAGGGACGAACGACCCGGACTCCGGAGCCGTCCCCCTGCCGCGGGCAGACGGCTTGTGTGGGACGTTGAGCTCGAGCCGCTCGCTGTCCGGCTCGCCCGGCGGGGAGGGAGCTGCTGGATGTCGGCTGCTGGGATAGCGGCTACGCGACCGCGCTTGCCGAGCTCGGGTTGTGCGCTTGGTCACCGTGAGCGTGGGGTGTGCAGGATGCCGTTGATCAAGGCGTGGAAGGCCCATGTGCGGCGTGCTGCGGGCGGACCGGAGACCAGCTCCTCGGCGAGGGCAGCGACGTGCGGCTGCCGGTCCGCGGAGACATGGCCCAGGGCGTCGGTGAGCGCGTTCCAGTCGTCCTCGGCGCCGGCGGACCCCTTGCGTGCCGAGTGCTCCGCGGCGGAGGCGGTAGCGGCTTGCAGCAGGATGTCGACGCCCCAGGCGGCCTGGTCGCCGGGCACGCCGCCCTCGGTCAGCAGCGCGAGCAGCGCCTCCACCAGGTTGAGGTAGTTGCGGCCGGAGGGGCGTGCGACCAGCGCCGAGGAGGCCAGGCTCGGGTGGGCGAAGAGCACCTCGTTGTACGAGGTGAGGACGGCCTCGATCCGATCCCGCCAGTCACCGCCGGCCGTGTCCGGGCTCAGGTCGACCTCGCCCAGGAGCTCTTCAAGGATCGCGGCGTGCAGCTCGGCGGTGTTGGCCACATACACGTACAGGGACGCGGGTCCGGTGTCGAGCTCCTGGGCCAGGCGGCGCATGGTGACCCGGTGCAGACCTTCGGCCTCCATCAGGCGCACCGCCGTGGCGATGATCCCTTCCCGGGTGAGGGGTGGCTTGGCTGGGCGCTCGCGGCGGCTGCGGGGCTGAGGGCTGTGGGGCATCGGCCCATCGTAGCGCGAACACAGTCGTGGCGAACTTGTTCGTAGCGAACGTGTTCGTTACGGTGGATGAGTACCCACCCCGAAAGGAGTGATTCGCCATGTCCGCATCCACCGCACCCCCAGCCGCCGACACCCCGGTCGTGCCGAAGAACATCCGCTGGATTCTGGCCGGCGTCCTGCTGGCGATGCTGCTCTCGCAGCTCGACGGTCTGATCGTCGGCACCGCCATGCCCACAGTCGTCGCCGACATCGGCGGCCTGGACCACATCTCCTGGGTGGTGACCGCCTATACCCTCACCACTGCCTGCTCCACTCCGGTCTGGGGAAAGCTGGGCGACCTGTTCAACCGCAAGCGCCTGTTCCTGGGCTCGATAGCGGTCTTCATGATCGGCTCAGTCCTCTCCGGCCAGGCGTCCTCGATGGGCGAGCTGATCGGCTTCCGCGCGCTGCAGGGCATCGGCGCCGGCGGCCTGATGGCCGGGGCATTCGCTCTGATCGGTGCGCTGCTGCCGCCGCGTGAGCGCGGCAAGTACCAGGGCATGGTCGCGATCACGCAGGCCGTGGGCAGTATCGGCGGCCCGCTCGTCGGCGGCTTCATCACCGGCCACCTGGGCTGGCGGTGGGCGTTCTACGTCAACATCCCCATCGGCCTGATCTGCATCGTCTGGTGCGCACTGCTGCTGAAGGTGCCCGCAGCACCCAAGGGCAAGGTCGTCATCGACTGGCTCGGCATCACCCTCATGACCTCGCTGATCAGCGTCGTCGTGATGGCCGCGACCTGGGCCGGCAGCACGTACGCCTGGGGCTCCTGGCAAATCCTGACCCTTGCCGCGGCCGCGCTCGTCCTGCTGGCGGCCTTCATCGCCTCCCAGCGGCGGACTGATGAGCCGCTGCTGCCGCCGCGGATCTTTACTGGGCAGCGCAACTTCCCGATCGCCGCGGTGCTGCTGACGGTCGCCGGTGTGGCCATGTTCGGCGGCACGCTCTACTTGCCGATGTTCCAGCAGACGGTCCAGGGTGCCTCGGCATCGAACTCCGGCCTGTTGCTGCTGCCGATGATGGCGGGCACTGTCGCCGCCTCCATGGTGGCGGGCAAGGTGATGGCGAGGACCGGCAGGTACAAGATCTTCCCGGTGGTCGGCGCCGCTTCGCTCGCGATCGGTATGGGTCTGCTGGCCACCATGGACACCGGCACCGCCCGCGCCACCACCAGTGCCTACATGGTGCTCGTCGGTATCGGCACAGGATTCACCATCCAGATGGCCAACACCATCGCCCAGAACAGCGTCGAGCTGCGGGACATGGGCGCCGCGTCGGCGGCCACCAGCCTCTTTCGCACCCTGGGTGGCTCCCTGGGGGTGGCGGTCTTCGGATCCCTGTTCACCCGCGCGATCGCCGGTCACGGCGGGGGCGCTCCCGTCGAGGGCGCCCGGCCGGACGTCCCGGCGGCAACGGGGATGTCGCAGGCAGCCAAGGACGCCTACCTGCAGGCAGTGGCCCACGGGATGCAGCAGATCTTCCTCGTCGGCGCCCTGTGCGCGGCAGCCGCATTCGTCGCGGCCGTCTTCATCAAGGAAGTCCCCCTGCGCGGCAAGCCCAGCGGCGGACAGCAGTCCGTGAAGAAGGCGGCCGGCGCCGCCTCGTAACGCTCAGACCTCAGTACCCCCGACCCCACGCGCCACCCCGGTCCGTCACTCCGCAACACCGCCAGACGTGCAAGGAGCACCACCATGAACACCACGATCACCAACGCCCGGATCTTCGACGGTGAACGCATCCTGGACGCCCGAACCGTCACCCTCGACGGCGCACACATCCACGCTGTCGGCCAGGAGCCATCGGCCGGATCCACCGTGCTCGATGCCCACGGTGCGACCCTGCTCCCCGGACTGATCGACAGTCACGTGCACACCTCCCTGGAAGCCCTCCGCGCAGCTCTGCCTTTCGGGGTGACTACCGAGCTGGAAATGCAGGGCTACTGGACTCCAGAGCAGCGCAAGGAGATCGCCGAGAACGACGAGATCGCCGACGTGCGCTCCGCCCTCCTGGCGCTCATGGCCCCAGGCGGACACCCCAGCGAGTTCATCGCGGATCTCAGCGACGACCACAAGCCCGGCGGCGAGGGCTGGGCGATGCCCTCAGTGTCCACCCCCGAGGAGGCTGTGGCGTATGTGAACGCGCGCGTGGCCGAGGGCGCCGACTACATCAAAGTCATGATCGAAGAGGGCACGGTGATGGGACACCCGAACCTGCCCATGATCGGCACCGAGACGCTCCAGGCCGGCGTGGCCGAGGCCCACCGCCTGGGCAAGAAGGTCATCGCCCACGCTCTGACCCTGGCCGCCACCGAACAGGCCATCGCCGTCGGTGTGGACGGCCTGGCACACCTGTTCATCGACCAGCCCCACACCCAGCAGATCGTCGCCGCCATCGCGGACGCCGGCCTCTTCGTCACCCCGTGCCTGGCGGTCAGCTCCTCCCTTATGGGCAACAACGCCGCCGCACTCGCCGACGACTCACGCGTCAGCTCCCGACTGAGCCCGCAGTGGCTGGACACGCTGCGCGGGAGCTTCGCCAAATACCCGGAAGGCGACCTGAAGCATGTACAGGCCACGGCCGCTGCGCTGCGGGATGCCGGCGTCGACATCCTGGTCGGCACCGACTCCTCCATGCCCGTCCCCTCCCACGGCGGCGTGGCGCACGGCGCGAGCGTCCACCACGAAATGCACCTGCTCGTCCAGGCCGGGTTCACCCCAGCAGAGGCCCTGCGCGCGGCGACCTCGGTCCCGGCGCGGGTGTTCGACCTGGCCGACCGGGGCCGCATCACACCCGGTGCCCGCGCCGACCTGCTGTTGGTCGACGGCGACCCGACAGTGCACATCGACGACAGCCTGTCGATCCGCGGTGTGTGGCGCCGAGGCCGCCGCCTTCCTCAGCCCGGTGACACCGGGCGGCAGTGACCGGATCTGGGCGGTCTGCCCTGCGCTGGCGGGCAGGTGGACGGCCAGGGGGTCATCCTGGCCCGAGTTGCGGTTCTTCTTGGCGTCCACGAACGGAGTTTCGGAAAGCTGACGCAGGCGCGATCTACGGCGCGGATCCGGTGCCGGGCCGGGCGAAACGCAAGAGACGTCAGTCCAGTTCAGGCGGCGCCGCAGGTGTCATGTCGCGGGAAAGGTCACACCCAACCAGCGGCGAGGCCGACCTCGCTCGCCGATGCCGTGACCTGCCGCGACCGCTTTGGATGACAAGGAATTCCACGGACTGCGTTCGAAGTCCACGGACACACGGAAAGCGAGCCAGAACCGCAACTGGCGAACAAAGCCGGCCAGGGCGCTGCCGAAGGGCGGTACGCCGGAGCAGAATGACGACGTGGGGGGGGGGGGGGGGGGGGGGGGGGGAACCGCTTGCGGGGCCTTTTTTTCCCCGGGCCCTGTCTCCTCCTTCCTCCGAGGCCTTCGGCTGTTGTGTTGGGTGGGTGGCAGGTTTTCCTTTCTC
>NZ_JBVHWT010000023.1:0-7819 GCF_055564055.1 Streptomyces sp. NPDC029159 | reverse complement strand
AAACCAAGAACGGAAGGGGGAGAAAAGGGTGGGGGGGGGGGTGGGGGGGGGGGGGGGGGGGGGAGGAGGGGGGGGGGGGGGGGGGGGGGGGGGGAACCCGCCCCCCACGTCGTCGGACCTCTTTCCTGCCGGAGCCATTCGCATTCTCCTCGCGCAGGTCCGCGGCGGTGTCGTTGGGTGTGGCACGAGTTTGCCGCTCCGTCCGGGATACAAGGGCCCCGGGTTAGCACTCCAGCTGTAGATCCTGCTCTTCATGTCTGGGATGCGGCTTGTCGCCGGTCATGACTGCCGCGTGATCGCGCCTGGTGGCGGCGTCGCCAGGTGGACAAGGCGAGCCGGTGGGCAGGGCCGTGATCGGGTCGGACAACGACGGCGATGAACAGGCGCTGGATCTCGTTGCAGGTCAACGGGATCAGGTCGTCCGGTGCGGGTCGGTGTGCGTATGCGTCGGCGCGGACGACGGCGAGGAAAGCATGGGCCAGCATCGCGAGGGTGACCCAACCGGCCCAGGAGGGGTAGCGGCGGACCTGGTGCTCATCCAATCCGGCCAGCCCCCTTCTCACTTCTCGTCGACAACCAGCACCGTGGCCTCGTCGCGGAGGTGATCGACCACGTATTCACGCACGTCATCACGGACAGCGTCGGCATCCCAGACGGCCCGGCACAGCAGATGCTGCATACCGTGGGGGCCGGCCTCCCCGGCCCACTCCGCAATCGACCAGCAGTTCTTGCGCGGCAGGTCTGACAGCAGCCCCAGCACCAGCCGCCCGGCCCGGCGCCGGGGCTCAACTCGCTTGAACCGGCCGGCGATCCGTCCTATCAGGCCCTCGAACGCCTCCGGCCAACGCGCGGGATCTATGCGGTGACCTGCAGCCACCGTCTCTTCGTAAGTCCACACAACTCGCGATGATCAATGGTGGCCGCACCGTGCGGTGTCCCCCTAACAGTCCCGGACGAGACAGAACGGGTGTCCTGCGGGATCCGCGAAGATGCGCCAACTCCGCTTTCCGTCACCCTCATCGAGCAGTGTGGCGCCCCGTTTGAGGGCCTCTTCCTGAGCTTGGTCCAGGTCCTTGCCCCCCAGGTCGAGGTGGAACTGCTGGGGCCGAGCGGGATCCGGCCACCGGGGCGGCTGATGATCTTCCACCCGCTGGAAGGCCAGCACGAACCCATTGTCGGCGTGGAGCGTCGCCCAGTCGTCGCCCAGCGACCACCGCGGATCCGGCTGGTTCACCACACCGCCGAGAAGTGACTGGTAGAACCGGGACAACTCAACGACATCGGCACAGTCCAGCACTACACACTGCAGCTTGGCGATCATGAAGGGCAGCGTCTCACGACGCCTGATCACGATCTACAGCTGGAGTATTAGGGGGCGTTGTGAAGTAGTCGCCCGGCCGGGGCGGAGGGTGGAGCGGTTGCTTCGCCGGTTCGCGGCAGGCTCGTGCACGGCGGTGACCGCCTGGCCGCGCGGTGGACGCCACGGAGTGAGGCGACGACAGCTATGCGGCTTCTCTCTGCGGTGGATTATGGAGAACCGCGGTGGTAGGGGTGTTGTACTCCGGTTCGCCGCTTTCCAGGACGCGGAGGAGAGAGGCGGTGACGACGCGGGCGGTCCGGCCGATGGTGAGGACACGGCACGGGAAGGTTCCGTGGCGGACGAGGTCGTAACCCTTCGATCGCGAGAACCCAGGGCCTTGGAAGCGTCGGGCATGCTTCCTGTTCCGTTCCATGTGGCTCGGATACGCGTGGGGCTGTACCGGGTGCTGTGTAGCTCGTCTGTCATGAGGTTCGTTTCGTTTTCGCTGTGGTGGTGGGCGGGGGCGTTGCCGTCGGCGGGGGTGGGCGCCCCCGTGCGGCGGGCCGGTGTGTGCCGGGGGCGCGGGGTGGTGCGGTGGCCTGGTGCCAGCGGATGCGGACCGCGTGGAGGGCGGCGGGGGCGCGGCGGCTTCCGGTGATGAGTTGGTGGGGTGTGGTGGCCGGGTCGTCGGTGTAGGCGCGGATGTGCCGGGCGGTGGTGTGGGCGTGGTGGAGCAGCGCGCGCTCGACCACCACGGTGCCCCAGTGCTCCGGGGTGCCGGTGGGGGTGGTGACCAGCGCCATGACGTCGGTGGTCGGCGTCTGGTCGAGGAGTCCGCGGTGCTGGGCTTCCCATAGGACGGTGACGGGGTCGATGGCGTCGCCGCGGTGGGCGAGGGCGGTCAGGCTCCGGTGCACGGCGCCGTGCAGCGGGACGGCGTAGTCGTCCGGGTGGAGCCAGCGCATGTGGTGCAGGGCGTCGGGGTGCGCGGCGAGCGCGGCCAGCAGATCACGTTCGTCGGCCCGTTCGTCATTGGACGGTGTCCGCGGTGGCGGGGCGGGCGTTGGGGTGCGGGGCAGCGATCCGGGGTGCGGAGCGAAGGTGGCGGCCAGTTCGTCGAGTTCGGTGGCGAGGGCATCGGCGGCGGTAAGCGCCGCGGTGGCCGGGTGGGGATGGCGGGTGTCGGTGGCGGCCTGTTCCAGGGTGAGGGCGTGTTGGCGGAGGGTGCGGCGGGCGTGGGCGGCGCGGATCATCCGCGCGTATGCGGGTGCGTGGGCGGGGGCCGGGCAGGTGGCGATGAGGGTGTGGAGGTATGTCGGGGTGACGCCTGGTGCGTGTGCCCGCGCGGCGGCGGCGACCGCGGCCGGCCAGACCGGCGATGCGGCGTGCTCGACCGGGTCGGGAGGGGGGAGGCGCTGCATCACGCCGAACAGGACGCTGTGGGTGTGGTTGTCGAAGTGGTCGGGGGCGAGCGGGGGGAGACCGGGGAGGAGACGGGGGTTGAGGAGGAGGGCGCCGAGCAGGGCTTGCTCGGCGTAGTGGACGGGCCGCACTGCGAACACGTCCACGTCTTCCTGGACCGCGTCGTGTTCATGTGCGGCATCTGCTGGCCGGAGCGGTGACGTCATTGGGGCAAGAGAGCGGGAGTTACGGGAGGGCGGTGCCGGTCAGCGGCGGCCGGCGGTGGGCCCCGGGGAGGTACTGGGGCCGGGTGGCGGAGGCGTAGGGCCGGCCGAGGGGTTGCTCCGTGCGTTCCCGTACGCGTGAGAGGACGCTGTGGTGGTGAAGGCGGGGCTGATGCCGTCGAGTCCGTCGGCCAGGTGCCGGGCGGTGTCCGTGGCGTCCTTCAGCCATTCCCAGGTGTCCCTGGGCAGTCGGCGCCGGTTGGCGTGGTCGCGGGCCCATTCGAGGATCTCGGCGGCGTTGCGAAGCTGATCGGACAACCGGTCGAGTACTGCCTGCTGCTGCTCGCCGTCGCGGGCTGTGTACGTGGCCTGCAGGAGTTCGTCGAGGGCCGTCGGCAGCGGGCGGTCTTCCGGCAGGCCGAAGAGTTCGGAATGCGTCGACAAGGCGACGGCGTTGGCGGGGCCACCACACCCACGGTCGCGGAAGTCGAGGGGAGCAGTGCGGCGCGCATCGAAGCTGATGGTGACGTCGCGGGGGGTAGCGTCCGGGTGCAGGTGGTGGGCCAGGGCGCGGGCAAGATCGTGCGGTGTGGGTACGTCGGAGGGCGTGAGGTCTCCCAAGGCGAGTTATCTGCGGGATCGGTGAGGTCAGGCGGCCAGGACGAAGTCGTCAGGTCGAAGGGCGCGATCGAGGACGTGGGGCGCGAGGAGGTGGCTGGCGAGCAGCGGGGGAACCGCGTTGCCGATCTGGCTGAAGACGGCGCCCTTGGTGCCCTGCCACGGGTAGTCCGCCGGGAAGCTCTGCAGGATGCCGGCTTCGCGGGCGGTGATCCGGATCGGCTCCGGAGCTGGGCTGCCGTTCTCCACATCGGAGGACTCCGCCGGTTCTGCGATCCAGCCGCACTCGTTTGCCCGGTGACCGAAGAACAGCGTGCCAGCAGGCTCGGTCAGCGGACGGACGGTGGCGTTGGTCTGGTTGTTGCTCCGCAGCGACCACTTCCACCGCCCTGCCTGACCAATGCGGTCGGGCGCCGGAACATCGGAGGTCTGGGAGAGGCGGACACCGTGCCGAGCGGCCCGCCTCGAATCCCGGGGCTTCAGCACCGTGTCGAGAGAGACCCAGGTGCCGCGCTCGCGCGCGTCGGACAGCGCCCGGCGGGCGCCGGAGGGGAAGGGTTCGGGGCCGCCGCCGGGCCCGCCGCCCGCGCACACCGTGGGAACGGGGCGGTCGGTGGCGCCCCAGCCGAGCGCCTCGGCCATCGACACCCAGCGCTCCCGCCTGGTCCCGAACAGCAGGTCTGCATCGGGGTGTTGGGCGTGGGTGGGGTCGGGTGGCGCGGCGGTGCGGACGCGGGAGGCGAGCAGGATCGCCCGTCGCCGGGTCTGCGGCACGCCGTAGTTGGCCGAGTTGAGGATGCCCGTCCACACGGAGAAGCTCCAGGAGCGGAGGATGGCGGCGTACTGCTGCCACAGCGGCAGCACGTCGGGGACTTCCTCCATCGCGACCCATTCGGGCTGACCGGCGGCATGCAGTGCGTGGAGGTAGCGCATCGGCTCGGCGGCGAGAAGTGACCGTTCGTCGCGGCAGGCGGTCAGGAGCTGGGCGCGGGTGTCGCGTCCGGCGGCGAGGTCGGCGACGGCGTGGTGGACGAGCGGCTGGTCGATCAGGCCCAGGCGCCGCCCGGCCCTCGACCACGCCTGGCACGGCGGCGACGCGATCAGCCCGTGAACGCGGCCGACCCACGGCCACACCGGATACGCCGCCACGTCCGTCCGGATCGTCAACTGACCTGCAGCAGCACGGGTCTTGCAGGCCCACTCGTCCCATTCGAGCCCGACGTCCCGGACGCCGAGCATGCTCAGGCAGTGGCTCCATCCGCCCGGACCGGCGAAGAGGTCAAGGATCAAGCGACCGACCCGACGGCCCGGGCCGGGTTCTCCGCGTCTTCGCGGCACGCGCAGGGCGGCGGTCCGTCCACGAGACGGAGCTGCTGCTCGCCCGGATCGCCCACCAGGGCCTGGAGGACGGCCTGGAGCGCGGTGGTGTCAGGGGAATGGTGGGGGGCGTGGAAGAGCGTGGGGATGCGGTCGAGGAGGTCGGCTGCGGCAGCGAGGTGCTGCTGTGGGGAGGGGCCGGTCAGGACGACCGGCCCTGCACCGCTGGAGCGGGAGCGGTGGCGCTCGTGTTCGACGGCGCGGGCGAGGGCGGCGGTCAGCTCGGCGCCGGTGTGCTGGGCGGCCTTGGCGATCTGCGCGACGTGGTCGAGGAGCAGCAGGTTCTCGGCGACGTGCTGCCTGGACCTGCTCAGGTCGCGGAACAGCAGCAGCGCGGTGCGCGTGAGGGCGTGCGTGTCGGTGATCTGGGAGGTCAGCGTGTGCGTATCGGAAGGGCGACCAGCACGCAGAGCACGATGGAGGGCGAGCGCGCCGGCGGTGAGGCGGTCGAGTGCTTCGGCCCGCGTGGAGGTGGTGGTGGGGGAGTCAGGCATGGCGGTCCGTGGAGGAGGGCGGGCGGTTCAGGGCCCTGGCGAACTCGGTGACCAGCGGCGGGGCGTGATCGGGGTGGGTGCTCAGGGCGCGGACGAGGGGGGTGCCGATGACGACCGCGTCGACCAGCGGGGCGACGCGGGCAGCGAGGTCCGGGGTGGAGATCCCCACCCCGCAGACCACGGGCAGCGAGCTCACTGAGCGCAGGCGCCGAGTGAAGCCGGCGAGGGCCGGGAGATTGAGTGGACCCTGGTAGCCGGTGGGGGCGGGAGCGGCGGGGGCGTAGAGCCACCCCGATGCTCCGGCGACCGCGCGCGGCAGCGCGCTGTCGGGGGTGTGACGCGGGACGAGACGCGGGGTGCGCAGGCCCGCGGACTTGGCGGCGTCGTACCAGCGGGCGGCGTCGTGATCGGGCAGGCCGACGACCATCACGCCTGCGGCGCCGGCGTCGGCGATCCGGCGCGCTGCGTGCTCGGGGCCGTGACGGCGGAGGGGCTCCCAGTAGGTCATGACGACGGTCGGCCGGAGACCAGCGGCATGTTCGACGGTGCGCAGGGTGCGGGCGAAGACGTTCTCGTCCTGCTGGGGGGCGCGGTGGTAGGCGGACTGGATGACGGGGCCGTCGAGCACCGCGATGTGGTGGGGGAGGCCGACCTCGAACAGGTCGGTGCCGGCCTCGGCGAGACGATCGAGGTGCCGCCGCTCCGCGGTGACCGTATGCAGGCCGGCGGGCACGAATACGCATAGAGCACAACGATGTTGGGTGAGACGAGCGTGGAGGGAGCCGGAGGAGGGCAGGGGAGCCTTTCCCGGTGGACGCGCTGGTCGCTGGGGTCGGCGGCGCCCAGTCGGTGGAGGAGTCGGGCAGCGGCCGGTGCGGTGGTGCCTGGGGGACGCGGGTGATCAGCGTTTTCGAAGGTTGGAGAGAGCCGGGCCCACCCACGGTCGGGGCGGCTGCGGCGCGGCCCGGGCGGTCATGGAGGACGCCAGGGCGCGGCAGCCCTCCGGGGTGAGATGGGGCCGGTCGATCTCGGTGTCGGTGCCCTCGCGGGTGGGGAGGCCACGCTCCTGTGCTGACCGGACCAGATCCGGACCCACGAGCTGGCCATCTGCCGCCGCTGTGCGCGGCCCCATGGCGAGGCTTCCCTGTGCGGCGGCGCGAAGGAGAGCGCGGAACTTGGGGGACAAGGGGTCGGTGTGGCAGCCGCGTGTGTCGGGGATCGTCGTCGCCAGAGTGTCAGCCACGGCGAGAGCGTCGGTGGCGGCCAAGGAGGTGAGGTTGGCGACGATGTTCAGCGCGACCGTCGCCTGCACCGTGCCGGGATGCGGGGGGTCGCGGCCGTCCCGGGCGGCGGTGTGCAGGGCGTCGTGTCCGGCGAGAGCGAGGTGGGCGACCTGCCCGAGACGGGCCACGACCCGGTGGTGTGAGAGGCGGGTGGCATGGTCCGTGGCCCGGTCGCGTAGCGGGATGAGGTCCTGGGCGATGCCGAGCGCGGTGCGTACGTTGCACCGGATGTGTTCCGCCTGGACCTCCAGGGCGATCGCAGGTACGGGGCGGTTCAGGGGAATGAGAGCGAGGGCCTCCTGGCAGCGGACGGAGTCGTCGGCGAGGTGCAGGAGGTTGCGGATGGCGAGGGCGGCGGTGTGGGGCATGAACGGCCTTGGGTGGGGTCGGCGCGCGAGGGCGCGGCCGGGAGGCGGTGCGCTGGGCTCGGTTATCGCGTCGGTCCGGTCACCGGTGCCGGATATCCCGTGGTGCCGGAACGGGAACGACCGTCGGTCGGTTGAGCGGGCTGGGCGGAGGGTGAGCTGAGTCCGCGGGCCTGCGAGACGGCCGTGACGTAGTGGGGCAGCAGGCGGTCGATGACGCGCCAGGCGGCTCGCGCCGGGGCGGGCGGGACCGCGACTGCGGGCGGGGCGGGAACGCGGTCGGCCGTGTCCTCGTGGATGTCGGCGGGGACGATGGGGCTCACGAGGAAGCGCGATCGGTGGGGCATGAGATAGAGCCCCAGCCCCAGGGGGCCGTGGAGGACCGCGTGCTCGCCCCGCGCAGGAACGGGGGGACGATCATCGAAGGGGTGCCGCCAGAGTTCCACCCGGCCGACGGCCGCGAGAGAGCCGTGGCGCAGGTGGCTGTAGACCCACACGCCGGGAAGCCGGGCGGCAAGACCACGGGTGCACAGTTCGAGGGAGGAGATATCGGGGTCGGTCATAGGCATGTGCTGGTGAAAGTGGATCGGGTCTGCTTGATGGTGCGGTGCAGGTAGGGGCTGCCGGCCAGGGGGGAGCGGACCGGGGGATCACGACCCCGCCCTTAGAACTCCTATCGGAATGACTTCAGGCGTCGCCAGCAGATGAGCGCGCATCCGAGGGTGAGGAAGGCTTCGTGGATGTCGTCGCGTATCTC
>NZ_JBVHWT010000022.1:36150-60080 GCF_055564055.1 Streptomyces sp. NPDC029159 | reverse complement strand
AACCCCCCCGAAGTTTTGGAACCTTGCCAACGCGCCCCCCCCTATCCCCCAAAAACATCAAAAACCGTTGTTGTCTTCCTTTTCCCTACGGCGCGGGGGGGGGGAAAGCCCCCCCCCCCCCCGGTGCCGGTCGGGCGTCGCCGCCCGGTGGCCGGATCAGCTCGGCACGCTCCACTTCTGCGCCGGGTTGCCCGAGCAGTTGGCGATCTGGACGCGGGTGCCGTTCGAGGCGTTGGCGGCGCGGATGTCCAGGCACTTGTTGGCCGGCAGGTTCACCAGGTCGTGCGGGGCGCCGGCGAAGACCCACTGCTGCGACGGGCGGCCGTTGCAGTCCCACAGATGGATCAGCGAACCGTCCGACGTGGCGTTGTCCGCGACGTCCATGCACTTGCCGTACGCGCGCACCGTGCCGTCCGACGCCATCGTCCAGCGCTGGGCGGGCATGCCGTTGCAGTCGTGGACCTGGATGGGCGTGCCGTTGGCGCGGTTGCCGTTGGCGACGTCCAGGCAGATGCCGTTCATCCCGGTGATGGTCCCGGTCGGGCCGGTGACCTTCGGCTTCTGCGCCGGGTGCCGCTGGGCACCGCCCGTGGACGGACGGTCCGGCGTCACGCCGCCGTTCTGGCCCTGCGGCGGCGGGTTCGGGGTGTCCTGGGTGCGCGGCGGAGGCACTTCGCGCGCGGGCCGCTCGGCCGGGGGCGCGTCGTCGTGCTTCTTGCCGGGCGTCTCGGTGGCCTCGGCCTTCTTCGTGGGGCTCGGCGACGGCTCGGCCTTCTTCGACGCCTCCGGCGACGGGGTGGTCACCGCGGCGGCGGCCACCCGGGTGTCGTCGGCGCTCATCTGCAGCCCGCGCTGGGCCAGCGGCCCGAGCACCACGGCTCCGGCGACCAGCGCGACGGTCGAGCCGAGCGCGATCCACACCCGGCGCTCGGGCAGCAGCCCGATCCGGGTCCGGCCCGGATCGCGGGCGAACGTCGTGGAGAAACCGCCGGGCGGTTCCTTCGACGGGGAGTTGGGGGAGCGGGAATTGTCCGGTGGCACGGGACCTCCGAGTCGGAACGGATGGGAGGGAACGGGAGGGAAAGAGGGTCAGCGGGTGAGGGCGCTCTCCGGCAGGTCGAGCGGGGAGAGCTGCATCAGGGCGTCGGCGTCCGGCGCCTCCAGCTCGGAGACGCGCATCGCCTGCCGCTCGGTCATCTCCTGGAAGACCTGGCGGGCGGTACGGCCGTTGCCGAAGCGGACGGTCCGCGGGATCGCCGCGAAGTGGCCCGAGAGTGCCTTGCGTGCCTCGTCGGTCAGCTTGTACGCATGCCGCTCCGCGTGGTGCTCCACGATGTGCACCAGCTCGTCGGAGCTGTAGTCCTCGAAGAGCAGGGTGCGGGAGAAGCGTGAGGACAGACCGGGGTTGGAGCCGATGAAGCGGTCCATGTCGTCGGGGTAGCCCGCCGCGATGACGACGACCTCGTCGCGCTGGTCCTCCATCAGCTTCACCAGCGTGGCGATGGCCTCCGTACCGAAGTCGTTGCCGGCGATGGCCGGGGCCAGCGAGTACGCCTCGTCGATGAAGAGCACCCCGCCGCGCGCCCGGTTGAACGCCTCGGTGGTCTTCGGGCCGGTGTGGCCGACGTACTCGCCGACCAGCGCACTGCGGTCCACCTCCACCAGATGTCCGACGGCCAGCAGCCCCAACGCCTTCAGCAGCCTGCCGTACAGGCGCGCCACCGTGGTCTTGCCGGTGCCGGGGTTGCCCGCGAAGACCAGATGGCGGCTGAGGGGCGGCGCCGGCAGCCCGGCCTCGCGGCGGCGCCGGACCGTCTGCATCAGCTTGACCATGCCGCCGACGTCGCTCTTGACCCGCTCCAGACCGACCAGTTCGCCCAGCTCGGTCAGGAGGTCCTCCAGCGACTCCGGCTCCGCCTCGGGCGCGCCCTCGTCGGCCAGCTCCTCGCTCTCCTCCGGTCCGGCGTCGGTCGCCGGACCGGGCGGCTGACCGGCCGCGCCGGGCCGGGCGGGCGCCGCCGGGCCCGGGCCCGCGGCCGTCGTGGTCGGCAGCACCGACTGCTCCACACCGTGCGCCGTGCAGTCCTCGAACACCGGGGCCGCGCCCTCGGCGGTGCCCAGATCCTGTGCGCAGTCGAAGACCCGGCAGCGGACGAAGCGCGGCGTGGCCCGCTCGCCGATGTGCAGCGCGGGGAAGGCGGTGGCGCGGAGGTCGCAGTACTCGAAGGTGCCGGACGCGTCGTCGCCGACGAGGACGCCGTTCTTCCCGGCGGTGTCGATCCGGACGCCGGTCACCGCGCAGTCGGTGTCCTTCCACAGCACCAGCGCGGTGCCGCCGGCCCGGAACACCCCGCCGCCGTCCATCCGCAGCCGGGCGCCGCCCGCGACCGTCACGCCCGCGCTGCCCACGTCCGCGATCCGGGTGCCGGTCAGCCGCGCCCGGGCGCCCGGCCCCAGCTCCACACCGGCCTTGCGCTGCCCGGCGACCGTGGTCTCCGTCAGCTCCGACTCCTCGGCCGACAGCAGCCGTACGCCGCTCTCGCCGCCCGTCACCCGGCAGCCGGTCAGCGCCACCGCACCGGCCACCGCCACCTGCACCCCGCACATCGTGGCGCCGCTCAGCGTGGTGTCCGCGGCGCGCACCCGGGCCTCGTCCGTGACGACCAGCGCATGCTCCTCGCTGCCCGTGATCCGGCAGCCGGTCAGCTCACCGCGGGCCCGCTCGCCCAGGTGCAGGGCGCTGAAACCGCTCCCGGAGACCGCACAGTCCGTCAGCTCCAGGGCGCTGTCGCCCAGCGCCAGCGCGCCGTTGGCCGTCGGGGTCACCACCCGGCAGTCCCGCGCGGTCAGCCGGGCACCGCCGCCGGTCACCAGGCCGCTGCCGCCCGGCGCCGCGATGCGGCAGCCGGTCAGATCGACCCGCGCCTCGTGCTCGGCCTGTATCCCGGAGCCCGCGGCGCCCTCCACCAGGCAGTCGTCCAGCAGCACCTGCGCGGTGTCCTGCGCCAGTACGCCGTGGCGGCCCGGGCCGGTCAGCCGGGCGGCGCGCACCGCCAGCCGGGTCGCGCCCCGGGCGCGCAGCGCCGAGCCCGAACTCCCGGTGATCCGCAGCCCGTCGGCGACCACCCGCGCGGTGCCCGACAGCACCACCCCGATGCCGTCGACCGAGGTGATCACGGTGTCCTCGAGACGCGCCCGGCCGTCGCCGCTGACGTGCAGCGCGGCATGGCGGGCGCCGTGCAGCCGGGTGCGGCGCAGCAGCAGCACCCCGCCGGTCGTCGGGTCCTGGAGATCCTCCACCAGATCCGCGGTGAGCGCGCCGTGCAGCGCCGCCAGCCGGGCGGCCTCCTCGGGCGGTTCGGCCTCCGGGGCGTCCGGTGCGTCGGGCCGCCCCAGTACCTCGATCCGGCCGTGGCTGAGCGCGCACTCCTCCAGCACCAGACCGGCCGCGTCCTCGACCCGTACCAGCGCCTCCGCCGGATCGGTGCCCTGGAGTGTCAGCTGCCGTACCGCGCAGTCCGGGGCGGCGACGCTCAGCGCCGGGCCGTGCGCCGGACGGATCTCGACGGTGCCGGGGCCCTGTTCGGGGACGAGCACCACCCGGCGCTCCAGCCGGACGTTCTCCGGGTAGGCGCCCGGCGCGACGGCGATCACCGCGCCCGCGGGGACGGCCGCCACCGCGTCGGAGATCGTCCGGTGGGCACCGCGCCCCCGGGCGGCGACGCGGTACACGGGGTTCGTCATGACGTGCTCTCCTGCGGGTCGTGCGGGGCGGGGTCGGACTGCTCCGGGGCAGGCTGCTGCCACCACGGCGGATCGGCCTGCCGCAGCGCGGGCGTGAGGACCAGCCCGCCGAACATCTTGTCGGCGAACTTGCTGATGCCGCCCACCAGGAACAGGTCCACCAGGCCCTGCCGATGGTAGAACCTGCCCGCGGCCGACTGCTGCAGCAGTGTCTTGCCCGCCCCGAAGGTGAGACCGCCCGCCAGGCCCGACGCCATGCCGAGTCCGCCCTCGCGCAGCGCGTCCGCCCCCGACAGATGGATGAGGTTGCCGTTGGCGTCGTACACCCCGAAGATCGCGGCGCTCGCGGTGCCGGTGATGAGACCGGAGACCAGACCGGAGGTGATGCCGACGCTGAAGTCGTACGTACCGGCGCGCCAGCGGGTGACCTTCTCGTTGCCCGCCCACTCCGTCGACCAGGTGTCGTCGGAGGCCGGGGGCCGGGCGAACGGCTTGCCGGAATCGACGTTGCTCAGCCCGGTCTTGAGGGTGCCGCCGCGCCCGGCCATGTTGTGCAGCCCGCTCACGCCGATCTTCACGGTGGAGCCGACCGCCGCGCCGAACGCCGCCTTGGCCACGTCCGTCCAGCTGAACTCCCGGCCGGAGATCTCCGCCGCCACCGCGTTGACGATCAGGCCGACGGTGAAGTCGAGCGTGAACTCCTGGATGAACTCCACCAGCGCCTGCGTCGCGGCCTTCTGCACGAACGGTGTGTACAGCGATTCGCCGTTCACCGTCGTCGACCACTCGAAGCGGTTCGGCTCGCGCAGCATCCGGCTGCCGCCGCGGAACTCGGCGGCCCAGCCGCGGAAGTCGTTCTCCCGGCCGACCAGCGTCATCCGGCCGAAGCTGTCCTTCTCCCAGACGTACCCGGCCATCGTCCGCTCCGACAGCAGCGTGGTGCCGTCGGCGCCGCCGTAGCGCCGCCACTGCTTGTTCCACGCGTCGGACTCCAGGAACGTCCCGTCGTCCAGCGCGGTACGCGTCCGCACCGCCACCCCGTTGTCGAACTCCCGCCACTCACCGGCCGTGTACTCCGCGTCGGGCGTCGCCCGGTGCTCGCGGACCCGGACCGACGGGTCGCCGAAGTGGTCCTGGAACGCCGAGCCGGAGCGCGGTACGGGCGGGATCTCCTGGACGAGGTCGTCACCGGCGTGGTCGCGCCAGAGCGCGCCCTTGCGCCAGTCGTCCAGCGGGTTGCCGCGCGCGTCGGTCCAGGTGCGGATCCGGTTGCCGGCGCCGTCGCCGAACTCCAGGAGGTGGCCGTCCTTGCCGGTCTTGTTCCAGTGCCACACCGGTGGCTCGCCGTCGCCTCCGGCCACCCGCCAGGCGTCGACGAACGTGCCGTCGTCGAGCCCCCGGTGCTCGCGGATCAGCCGGCCCGCGGCGTCGAAGTCCTGGTACGAGGCGTTGTCCCAGTACCGGCCGGTGCCGCCGCCCGCCGACTGCACCCGGAGGCCGGACTCGCCGCCCGCCTCCCAGGTGACCTCGGCGGCGCCGGGGCGGCCGGTGGCGGTGACCTCGATGCCCGCGCCGCCGTCGCCGCCCGGCCAGGTGTCGCGGCGCGCCACGATCTCGCCGTGCTGGTTCGTACGGATCCAGTCGTCGCCCGGCCCGGCGTGCACCGTCTCGCCGCCCGCGGTGCGCGGCGGGGTGCGGTACTCCACGACGGTGCCGTCGGCGAAGCCCTCCCGCGCCACGCGCCACTCCCCGGCACCCGGGGTGAACCAGTCGCCCTCGGCCGCACCGGGGCGGTAGCGGTCCTGCCAGCGGAGTCCGCCGTGCCCGTGGTCGCCGCCGCCGGTGCCGGTGAAGTCGTCGGCGTGGAAGGTGCGGTGGCCCTTGAGCCCGTCGTCCCCCGCCGACCAGGGCAGATAGCCGTCCCGGGCGGTGGCGCCGGCCGGCAGCTCCACATTGCCGACGGTCAGCTTGGAGCCGTCGGAGAGCGTGGAGGTGGCGCGGACGACGGTGCCGTCGGAGGCCACGTCGAGCGCCGAGCCGTCCCGGCCCACCAGCCGCACACCGGTGGACGCGGGCGCGTCGGCACCGGCCGGGGTGTACTTCCAGGTGTGCACCTGGAAGCCGTTGTCGGCGGTGAGCCAGCCCTTCCCGGCGAACGTGCGGTGCTCGACGGAGGAGAGGAGCTGACGGACCCACGACGGCGGGCGCTGCTCCATGAGGCGGTGGGTCTCCAGGAACCCGCCGTCCTTCAAGGTGGTGCCCGCGGCGTTCTCCTTGCCGTGCGCGGAGTGCGAGATCCAGTCCCGCTTCAGGGTGCCGTCGGCCGCCATCTCCCGCTGGACGTACCGGCGGTTGCTGTCGGCGTGCAGCCGCCCGAACCGCTCGTGGACGGTCTCGGTGAGCCCGGTCCGCGGGTCGGTGAGGGTGTCTGTCCAGCCGCGCCCCGGGCTCCACGTCCGCTCGCCCTGGGCGAGGTGCCGGTACTCGGCGTCGTAGCGGTGCCAGGTGGTGGGGCGGCCGGTCAGGCCCTGGGTGAGCGGGTTGCGGTCCAGTTCGGCGAGGACATGGCCGCCGTCGGGGTTCTCCCGCCAGTGCCGGACGCGGGTGGCGCCGTCCATGTCGTACCAACTGCGGCCGCTGGTGCCGAAGTGGCGGTGGCCGTGGCGGCCGGCGGTGCCGTCGGCGAGGATCTCCTGCCAGTCGCTGCGCTGGTGGCCGAAGCGGGCGAAGCCGGTAGCGCCGGTGGGCCGTTGGGCGTCCAGATGGCCGCCGCCGGGCAGCGGGCGCCGCTCGAAGACCTCGGCGCCGCTGTGGCTGAGCAGCTGCACCCGGCCCTCGCCGAGGCCCTTCTCGCCGACGGTGCCGGAGTCGAACCACCGCGCGGTGGCCCCGTCCGCCCGCTCCGCGGCGCCGGGCACGACCCGCTTCCAGGTGGCCTTCGCGGCGTCCGCGCCGTCGGCGGGCGGTGCCGGGAAGTCCACCTCGAAGTGGTGGCCGGGGAGCGGCGCGCCGTGGTGGACGACGTTGATCCGCATCTTCTCCAGGCTGCCGTCCGCCCGGTACCGGGTGAACTCGCCCTGGCGCAGCGGCCCGGAGCCGTCGACGCGGAAGCCGCCGCCGGGCTGCCGGACGACAGGGACGCCGGTGGCGTCGAGGTGGGCGTCGAGCAGTTCGTCGGAGCCCGCGCGCAGGAACCGGCCGTCGGGCGCGTCGGCGAGCCGCACGGCGTCGTACAGGTGCATCCCGGCACCGTCCGCGACATGGAAGGTGGTGCCCTCCGGGGTGACGACATGCGTCGCCGTGCCGTCCGCGGCGACGAGCCGGAACCCGCCGTCGCCGTCCTCGACGCGGAAGCCGCCGCCGGGCCGGGTGCGGGCGGTGAAGCCCTCGGCCCGCTGGAGGTCGGCGCCGAGGACGTCCACCGCGCCGTGCTCGTACACCCGCAGCGACTGCCCGGCGGCGCCGGGGACGTCCGGGAGGCGCAGCGCCCGGAACTCGTGCGCGCCGGAGGCGTCGAAGACGTGCACCGCGGTGGCGTCGGTCACCCGGAAGCCGTCGCCGTGCGCGGCGATGTCCGTACCGGGCAGCACCGTGCCGTCGGCGGTGTGCAGCGGTCCGGACGGGGCGGACACCGCGCCGCCGGGCCGGGCGAGCGGCCGGTGGGCGAAGTGCGCCGCGCCGTCCGCGTCGGTCAGCTGCACCAGATCGTGCAGCAGGCCGCCCTGCCGGTCGAAGACCTGGTGGCCCTGGGCCGTGGAGATGCGCAGGTGGTCGCCGTACGCCTCGACGCGGGCGCCCGGCACGGGCGTGCCGTCACCGAACCGCAGGACGTGGCCGTCGGGCGTCTCCACCACGGTGCGGTAGAGCGTCAGCCCCTCCGGGGTGTGCAGCGACACCTCGCGCGGGGCGCCGGTGCCCGCGGGCGGCGGGGTGCCGTGCGGCGCCGGGTGCGCACCGGGCGGCGGAGCCTGGTGCACGGTCGGCGCCGGCGGCTGCGGCGGGGTGGGGGCGGCCGGGACACCCGCCTGGTCCAGGGCCTGCATCTCGTGCCATTCGGCGCCCGGCCGGGTCGACCGTCCGGCGCCGCCCACCAGCCGGGGGCGTTCCTTGAGGGACGCGTCCAGCAGGTCGTCCAGCTCGGCGCGGACGGCGTCCGGGTCCATACCGTGCACCCGGAACGCGTCCCGGGCCTCGTCGAACCGGGTCTGCGCGGTGTGCAGTTCGGTACGGGCCCGCTCACCGACGCTGGGACCGTGCGAGGAACCGTCGGTGCGCCCGCCCTGGGTGTCCAGATGGAACTGCGCCTGATCGAGGTCGAGCTGCGCGCGCTGCACGTCGTTCCAGGCGTCGACCCGGGCCTGGACGATCTCCTCGGAGTCGCCCGGGCGGCGGAAGACGTCGAGCCGGGCCTCGGACTCCCGGACCCAGATCGCGTCCAACTGCGCGCCGGTCGGGCGGGAGGCGTGGACGGAGGGGACGGTGCCCTCGGGGAGCTTGCCCATGGCCTTGGGGCTGAGCCCGCCGGTGGGGGTGTCGTCCAGGTGGAGCCCGCCGGTGGAAGCGGTGAGGTCGTCCGCCGGGGTGTGCGGTGTCTGCTTCCAACTGGCGGGCGTGGGCAGGCGGTTGAAGTCCTCGCCGTTGTGGAGGACGTTGCCGCGCAGATCCGCGGCGATGTGCGTGAAGCCGGTGCCGCTCCAGCTCTTGTCGAGCAGCTTTTCGCCGCCGGGGCCGGTGAACGTGACACCGACGCTGTTGGTGTCGGGGTGGTGGGTGACGGTGATGGTGAGGCGGTCGGGGGAGCCCGGCTTGTCGACGGTGAAGGTCTTCACCAGCCCGTCCTCGCTGAGCGAGGGGTGCACGGTGACGTCCTCGAAGCCGCTCCAGCGGACGAGCGAGGGCTGCTCGAAGGCGCGGCCGAAGTCGTCGAACGCGGTGCCCGACGGCAGGCCCGGCCACTCCTCCCGCATGACGGCGGCGAAATCGTCCGGCGCGATCGCCTCGGCGCGCACCGGCAGGACCGTCAGCCCGCTCTCGACGCGCGCCGGGCCGGTCCGGATGAGCGTCGTCGGCGGGAGGGTGATCTCCCACTGGTCGGGGCTGCGCGGAACCGGGGCGCCCGCGGCCACATGGTCGTAGTGCGGCGGGTACGCCATCACGAGCTTGCCGTGGTCGGCCGGGACGTGGATCTCGAAGACCACCCGGTTGCTCAGCACCAGGCCCTCGGCCCACTTCGGCTGGAAGTCGAAGGTGTTGGAGGTGGAGATCGGCAGGCGTTCGGTGAAGGTGGCGGCCTGCTGGCTCGCCGGGTCCATGGAGACGCCGCGGTAGACGGTCAGCTCCTTGTTGGGGCCCTCGAACAGCAGGTCCTGCGTCACCCGGTGGAAGTCCCGCACCTGGCCCAGGAGACGGTCGGTCGCCGCCCCGGGGTTGAGGAAACCGCCGTAGCCGCGCTTGGAGGTGAACGAGCCGCCGATGACCTGCCGCATCAGCGCGGCGATCGAGCCGTCGGCCTCCGCGCGTCCGAGATGGACATGGGCCACGTCGATGAGGGAGTTCCAGTTCTCGGCTGCCCTGCCGGTGAGCCCGGCGGCCGTGGGCGGCGCGCCGGTGTGCGGCGCGGGGACCGGCGGGGCGTCGTGGAACGCGCCGTTGGACCACAGATAGCGCTGCGGACCGGACGGTGAGGCGACGACGAGATGCCCGTCCTCGTACTTCACCGGCCAGGCGTGGCCACCCGCCGCGTCCACCACCGGCGCCGGACGGGGCTCGTTGAGATGCGGGGTGGTGGTGAGGGTGGTGCCGTCGAGCGGCCCGCCGCGGAGCACGAGGTCCTCGCCCGCCGGGGTGAGCCGGTTGCCGAGGCCGACCCGGTAGTGCCAGGTGCGGACGGGGCTGCCGCCCGGCGCGTCCAGCAGGTCCACATGGAACTGCTTGTTCCGCGGGCTGAAGTCCTCGGCGTGCAGCACCAGCAGGCCGCCGGCGTCGTCCCCGTCGCGGAACTGCGGCCGTCCGCCGCGCGGCGCCTCGACGACCGTGCCGTGGCCGAAGGGCAGCTCCTTCTGGTGCGGTCCCAGCTCGCCCCCGCTGCCGCCGGGCAGTCGCGGGCGTTCCTTGAGCGAGGCGGCGGACAGCTCGTCCAGCCGGGCGCCGACCGCGTCCGGGTCCATGCCGTGCGCCCGGAAGGCGTCCCGGGCGAGATCGAGCCGGTGGCCCGCCGCCTCGTGATCGAGCCGCGCGTGGTCGCCGACGGTGAACGGGCTGTCGGAGCCCCCGGCGCCGTTGCCGCCCTCGGTGTCGAGGCGGAACTGCGCCCGGTCCAGCTGAGTCTGCGCCCGCTGGACCTCCGTCCAGGCGTCGACCCGCGCCTGGACGACGTCCTCGGAGTCGCCGGGGCGCCGGAAGACGTCGAGCCGGGCGTCGGACTCGCGGATCCAGGCGGCGTCCAGCTCCGCGCCGGTGGGGCGGGAGGCGTGGACGGAGGGGACGGTGCCCTCGGGGAGCTTGCCCATGGCCTTGGCGCTCAGGCCGCCGGTGGGGGCGTCGTCCAGGTGGAGGCCGCCGGTGGAGGCGGTGAGGTCGTCCGCCGTCGTGCGCGGACCGTCCCAACTCCCGGGCTTCGGGAGGCTGCTGAACTCCTCCGCGTTGTGCAGCACCCCGCCGCGCAGATCCGCGGCGATATGGGTGAAGCCGGTGCCGCTCCAGCTCTTGTCCAGCAGCTTCTCGCCGCCGGGGCCGGTGAACGTCACCGTGACGCTGTTGCTCTCCGGGCTGTGGGTGACGGTGACGGTCAGCTCGTCCGCGTACCCCGGCTTGCTGACGGTGAAGGTCTTCACCAGCCCGTCCTCGCTGAGCGAGGGGTGCACGGTGACGTCCTCGAAGCCGCTCCAGCGGACGAGCGAGGGCTGGTCGAAGGCGCGGCCGAAGTCGTCGAAGGCGGTGCCCGACGGCAGGCCCGGCCACTCCGCCTTGATGACGGCGGCGAAGTCGTCCGGCGCGATCGCCTCGGCGCGCACCGGCACGATCGTCAGGCCGCTGCCGGGATCGATCCGGCTCGGCCCGGTGCGTACCAGCGTCGTGGGGGAGAGGGTGATCTCCCACTGGTCGGGGCTGCGCGGCGCCGGGTTCGCGCCGTGGTCGAAGTGCGGCGGATACGCCATCGCGAGCTTGCCGTGGTCCGCCGGGACCTGGATCTCGAAGACGACGCGGTTGCTCACCACCCCGTTCTTCGCCCACTCCGGCTGGAAGTCGAAGGTGTTGGAGGTGGAGATCGGCAGCCGCTCGGTGAAGGTGTCGGCCGCCTGGGAGGCGGGGTCCATGGAGACGCCGCGGTAGACCGTCAGCTCCTTGTTGGGGCCCTCGAACAGCAGGTCCTGCGTCACCCGGTGGAAGTCCTCCACCTTCGCCAGCAGCGCGCCGTCCTCCAGCTTCGACGGGATGACGAAACCGCCGTAGCCGCGCTTGGAGGTGAACGAGCCGCCGATGACGTCCCGCATCAGCGCCGCGACCTTGCCGTCGGCGTCGGCCCGCCCGAGGTGCAACCGGGCCACATCGATGAGGGAGTTCCAGTTCTCCGCGTACCGGCCGCTCAGACCGGCGGCCGCGGGCGGCGCGCCGGTGTGCGGTGCGGGGACCGGCGGGGCGTCGTGGAACGCGCCGTCGGACCAGGCGTAGCGCTGCGGACCGGACGGCGAGGCGACGGTGACATGGCCGTCCTCGATCTTCACCGGCCAGGTGTGGCCGCTCGCCGCATCCACCACCGGCGCCGCCGTGGACTTCCCCAGCTTCGACGTCGTCGCGACCGTGATTCCGTCGAGCGGACCGCCGCGCAGCGCGATGTCCTCCCCGCTGAGGGTGAGCCCCAGACCGCGCTGGTAGTGCCAGGTGCGGACGGGGCTGCCGCCCGGCGCGTCCAGCAGCTGGACGCTGAACCGGGTGTCGGCGGCGCCGCCGTGGACGACCAGCCGGTCGCCGAACTCCTCGGCGCCCGCGAGCGTCGGCACCTGACGGCGCGGGGCCTGGACCACCACCCCGTCCAGCCCCGGCAGATCCTTCTCGAACCGGCCGCTCGCCTGCGCCCCGCCGAGCAGCCGCGGGCGCTCGGCGAGCGAGAGGTCGTCCAGGGCACGCAGCTCGTGCGCGACGGTGTCCGGGTCCATGCCGAGCTGCCGGAAGCTGTCCTGGGCGTGGCCGAGGCGGTTGGCCGCCGCATCGAGGTCGATCCGTGCCTGCTCGCCGACGGTCGGGCCGCCCGAACCGCCGTCCCCGCGGCCGCCGTGGAGGTCGAACTCCAGCTGCGCGTGGTCGAACTCCCGCTGCGCACGCTGCACCTCACCCCAGGCGCCGACCCGCGCCTCGACCACGTCGTCGGACGCGCCGGGGCTGCGGAAGACGTCGAGCCGGGCGTCGGACTCCCGCGCCCAGAGCGCGTCCAGCTCCGCGCCGGAGGGCCGGGAGGCGTGGACGGCGGGGTCCGGCAGCCGGCCCGGTGCGCCGTGCACCTCGGCGGCGCCGGGGGAGTGCGGCACCTGCGCACCCGCCGAACCGTGCCAGCCGTCGGGCAGCGGCAGCGGGGTCAGCACCTCGTTGTTGTGCAGCACCCCGCCCCGCAGGTCCTGTCCGAGACCCCGGAACTTCTGCTGGTCGAAGGTCCGGTCGGAGAGGAGCTTGCCGTCGGCGTCGGTGAACGTGAGGCGGACGGACTCCTGCTCCGGCAGATGGGTGATCTTGATGGTCAGGTCGCCGGAGTGGCCCGGCTTGGTGACCGTGACCGTCCGCACCAGGCCGTCCCCGCTCAGCTCGGAGCGGGCGACGGCGCCCTCCAGCCCCTCCCAGCGGCCGACGGCGCCCGGCTCGAAGGCCCGCCCGAAGTCGTCGAAGGCGGTGCCCGACGGGAACCCGGACCACTCCTGCTCGATGAACTTGGCGTAGTCGTTCGGCGCGATGGCCTCGGCGCGCACCGGCACGATCGTCAGACCGCTGCCGGGATCGACACGGTTGGGGCCGGTGCGCACCAGCGTCGTCGGCGTGAGGGTGACCTCCCACTGATCGCTCTTGGGGGGCGCCGCGCCCGCCCCGGCGTGGTCGTAGTGCGGCGGGTACGCCATGGCGAGCTTGCCGTGGTCGGCGGGGACGTCGATCTCGAAGACGACGCGGTTGCTGATCACCCCGTTCTTCGCCCACTCCGGCTGGAACTCGAAGGTGTTGGACGTGGAGACCGGCAGCCGCTCGATGAAGGTGTCCACCGTCTGGGCCGCCGGTTCCATCGACACGCCGCGGTAGACGGTGATCCGCGAGTTGGCGCCCTTGAACAGCAGGTTCTGGGTGATGTCGTGGAAGTTCTTCGTGTGGCCGACCAGGTCACCGCGGACCAGGGCCTCGGGGTCGACGAAACCGCCGTAGCCGCGCTTGCCGGTGAACCCGCCGCCGTAGACCTTGTTCATCATGGCCTCGACCGTCTTGTTGACGGCCGCCTCGTTCAGGTGCACATGGGCCAGGTCGATGAGCTTGCCCCAGTTGGCGGCGGCGTCACCGGTCAGGCCCGCGGCGGCCGGGGGCGGGTCGGTGTGCGGCGCGGGGACCGGCGGGGCGTCGTGGAACGCACCGTCGGACCAGGTGTAGCGCTGCGGCCCGCTCGGCGAGGCGATGGTGACCTCGCCCCCGTCGATCCTGACGGGCCAGGAGTGGCCGCCCGCGTCGAGGGGCGCCGCCGTCGACGTGCCCAGCTTCGAGGTGGTGGCGACCGTGGCGCCGTCGAACGCACCGCCGCGCAGCACGAAGTCCTCGCCGGTGAAGGCGAGCCCCAGACCGCGCTGGTAGTGCCAGGTGCGGACGGGGCTGCCGCCCGGTGCGTCCAGCAGCTCGACGCGGAACTGCCGGTCGCCCGCGCCGCCGTGGACGACGAGGCGGTCCCCGAGGGCACCGGCGTCGACGACGTCCGGGGCCGCGCCACGCGGCGCACGCACCACCGCGCCCTCGATACCGGGCAGCTCCTTCTCGAACCGGCCGCTCGGCACCGCACCGCCCAGGAGCCGCGGACGCTCCTTCAGCGACGCGGCATCCAGCGCCTCCAGCTTCCGCGTCACGTCGTGCGGGTCCATGCCGTGCGCCCGGAACGCGTCCTCCGCGTCGCCCAGTGCCCGCTCGGTGGCCCGGAAGTCGGCCAGCGCCTGCTCGCCGACGGACGGGCCGGACGAGGGACCGTCGATCCGGCCGCCGACCGCGTCCAGCCGGCCCTCCGCCGCCGCGTGGTCGATCCGCGCCTGCTGCACCCGGTCCCAGGCGCCCAACCGCGCCTCCAGATCGCCCGGGAGATCGCCCGGCCTGCGGAACACGTCCACCTTCGCGAGCGACTCGTCCTTCCACTGCGCGAACGGATCGGGCGCCTTCCCCTTGCCCTTCCCGCCGATCCCGGCCCCGTCCGGGCCACCGAGGTCGAGGCCGTCGGCCCGCCCGTGCGGTGCGCCCGGGGCGGGGAGGTGCCCGGTGCCCGGGCGGACGGCCCCGGCGCCCGGTACGTCGATACCGCCCGCGCCGTGCGCGACCACCGGCGTGGTCGCGCCGTCCAGTGCGGTGATGCCGTGGCCGGGCGTTCCGGCGCCGGGCACCTCCGGCTCCGGCACGGCGGTGGTCGCCGCGCCGGTCGCCGGGGTCTCCACCGGGTGGCCCGGCACGGCGCCCGGTCCGTCGAACGCACCGTGGCCGGGCGCCGGCACGGTCCGCTCGCCCAGCCCGGCGAGGTCCCCGCCGAACCCGCCCTGCGGGGTGCGCACCGGAGCGCCCACCACGGGCACCTCGGTGTGCGCCACGGCGGCGGGCGGCGGGGTGACGCCGTGCGCGGTGGCGCCCGGCTGCACCGTCGGCGGGGCCAGGTGCTCCCCGGCGGCCGGGGGCGTCAGACCGCGTGCGGCCGGCGGCGGGGTGACGCCGGCCGTCCCGGCCGCGGGCACGTCCACGCCGTGCGTGACGGTGCCCGGCGGGGTGATCCCGTGGGTGGCGGAGGCCGGCGGCGTGATGCCGTGGGCGCCCGTCACCGGCGGGGTGATGCCGTGCGTGGCGACGGTCGGCGGGGTGATGCCGGAGACGTCCACCCCGGCGCCGAGGCCGCGGCCCGCGCCGACGTCGGCGATCTTTCCGGCGCCCGCGTTGATGGCGGCGCCCGGCACCTCGGTGTGCGTCAGCCCGTGCACCGGACCCGGCGTCACCGAGCCGGTGGCGGGGAGGTGGATCTCGCCCGGCGCGGTGACCGCCGGGGCGGTGGTGCCCGTCGCGGGCAGGTCGAGACGGCCGACGGACGGCGTCGCCACCGGGGTGTGCGCCCCGGTGGCCGGGAGGTCGAGATGCCCGACGGTGGGCAGCGAACCCGGCGTCAGGGAGCCGGTGTGCAGCTCGAAGGTGCCGGCCGCCGGCACACTCGGCGCCTCGACGTGGCCGAGGTCGACCAGGCCCGCGGACGAACCGTGCGGCGCCGCGGTCGAGACCGACGGCATGTCGAAGGAGCGCAGCGCCGGGACGTCCGCGATCCGCGCGCCCGAACCGATGTTGCCCAGATCGCCCAGCCCCTGCGAGACGTTGAGGTGCCCGGAGGAGACCGACCCCAGACCGTGCCCGCCCAGCCCGGTCACCCCGCCCGGCGCCGTCACCCCGGACAGCCCGCCCTGCGGCGAGAGGTGCGAGACCGGGCCCGCGGTCGGCAGATCGCCGAGCACCCCGGAGTGGCCGAGGTTCGACAGCCCGCCGAGCGACGAGTCGAGCCCGCCGAGCCCCTGCATCGACGGCAGGTTCAGCCCGCCGTGCAGCCCGCCCAGGCCCTGCACCGACGGCATCGAGATCCCGCCGTGCAGCCCGCCGCCCATGCCCTCCAGCTTGGGCATCGACAGATGCGGGGTGCTCAGCCCGGCCATCGAACCGTCGAAGTGCATCGCCGGCGGCGTGCCCACGCCGTGCATCGACAGCGACGGTGAGAACGACCCGGGACCGGCGAAGTTGCCGGTCCGCATCACCGCGAGATCGCCGATCGGGTCGATGTGCACCGACGGGATCCCGCCACCGCCCGCGCCCACCAGATGGTTGATCGGCCCGGCGCCGCCCAGCAGCCGCCCGCCCGCACCGACCGCGCCGAAGCGGTACTTGCCGAACATCCCGCGCTCGATGAAGCCGATCTTGAGCGCCTTGCCGATGCCCAGCGCCTGGATCTCGGCGGCGTCCACCGGCAGGATCAGCCGCAGCGCCTTGAAGCCGGACAACCCGTTGACCACCGACTTCCCGCCCGCGACCAGCCCGGAGCCGATCCACTTCGCGGCGTTGCCGATGCCCTTCATCCCGCCGTACGCGAGCGCCCCGGCGATGTGCAGCCCGTTGATGCCCGCGGGCAGCATCATCGGCAGCGCCTTGAACGGCGTGACGATGTGGAAGGTGCCGTTCATCCCGGTGAAGATCCGGCCGCCGAAGCCGGGGATCTTGCTGAACGGGGTGTGCGTCCACAGGCCGTTCAGGCCCCGGCTCCAACTCCCCGCGCCGCGTGCGAAGTCCTTCGCGCCGAAGAACAGATGCAGCGACATGTTGAGGATGTTGCGCCCGGTGAAGACGTTCTTGAACGAGCTGAACGCCGTCTTGACGCCGCTGATGCCCTTGGCGGCCAGCCCCCGCAGGCTCTGGAACACCTTGGTGATCTGCAGGCCCTTGGTGCTGGGCGCGATCATGCCGAGCCCGGCGAGCAGCAGGTCCAGCGCGCTGGCGTCGCCGTTGGCGAAGTCCACCGCGGTCTTGATGAAGATGGCGACGTTCAGCGCGACGGCGAACAGCGCCACCGGACCGCCCACGATGATCGCCGGGATGATCAGGATGATCGCCAGCCAGCTGAGCGCCTTCATGATCTCGTCGCAGGCATCGATCGGCGAGGCGATCTTCTCACCGGCCGCGCGCACCGCACGCGCCGCCGTCTTCGACGCCTCCTTCTGGACGTCCCCGGCGTCCTTCGCCGTCGACTTCAGCGAGTCCCGGCCGTCCTCGTCGTCCTCGGCCAGCCCCTTGGCCTGCTGGAGCGCGGCGTCCGCCCGGCCCTGCTGCTCCTCCATGACCGCCTGGTACGTCCGCAGCGCGCTCTGCACGTCCTCCTGCGCCTCGCGGAACGTCGAGACGAACTTGCGGAGTTTGCCGTCGATGACCTCGCGCAGCGCATCACCGGTCTTGCCGACGAAGGCGCCGTCCGTGGTGTTCTTCACCTCGGTGAGCCCGTCGTCGATCTTGTCCGCGAGATCGACCAGCTCCTGCTGGGACGCGATGACCTCCCGGATCCTGGCCGCGTCACCCGGGGTCGGGTCCGAGTCCAGGCCCAGGGCGCTCCAGTCCGTTTCGCGGGGCAACGACGTACCGGCCTTCCTTGAACGGCTGCCGCACACGGTGCGGCAGGGTGGTGCGGGTGGGGTGCGGTGCGGGCACTACGGGCAGTTCGGGCCCGGGTCCGCCGGGGAGGGGCCCGGCGGGAAGAAGGGCCCGTACGCATTACACGCACCACGGCCCCGGGAGGTTCACCGTCCTGCGCAGTAATTCCGCTTCGGGGTGAACCATCCGGCCCGCCCGTGCGTGAGAGGAGTGCAAGGTATTGCTTCCCCGCCGCCCGGCCGCAGGCCCCAGAGGTGCCCATGCCCGACTTCTCCATCGACTACGAGCTGCTCAACCAGGTGCAGACCCGGATGCGTCAGCTGGCCGACACCGCCGACTCCGGCGGTGCCAAGGGCGCGCTCAAGACCCTGACGGAGTCGACCGACGACGCCAAGAGCGTCATGGGCTTCAGCGACCTGGGCGCCGCGATGTACGCCTTCTCGCACCGCTCGGCGAGCCGGGCGAAGGACGCCAAGGACGGCCTCAACAAGCTCGCCGACATCTTCGAGTCGGTGTCCGACAACTACTTCCAGGTCGACGCGGGCATGGCGGACAGCGCCGGTGTGATGGGCGCCAGCCTCGGCCTCGACGACTGGAAGCACAAGAAGGCCGCCTGGGAGCAGTGGGACGAGGACACCAAGGCGTGGGACGACTACCTGAAGGAGATCGGCGCGTCCGACTACTTCAAGGACCACCCCGAGGCCGATATCAACCAGGTGTGTTCCGCCGACGGCGCCCCCGGCTGGTGCGAGCGGTACAACAACGACAAGGACGTGCCCGATCAGCCCGGCGACCACCCCGAGGGCGAGCGCCCGAGCGACACCCCGCCCACCGAGAAGACCATCACCACCGACTCGGGCAGCACCCACGTCAAGGTGACCCTCGACGACGACAACAACGTCATGACCGAGGAGTCCACCGTCACGATCGGCTCCGGCGCCGACGAGCAGAAGTACACGAACAAGACGACGTACGACTCGGCGCCGCGCCCCATCACCCTGGACAACGGCAAGACCTTCGACGCCCGTGACTACACCACGGTCACGACCGGTCCGGACGGTTCGGAGACCACCAGCCGGTACGTCATCAACGACGACGGCAGCGGCACCATGACCGTCACCACGGACGACGAGACCAAGACCTACACCCGCTCCTCCCCCTTCGGCGACGACGCCGAATGGAAGGAGAAGGACGACTGAGCCGCGCCCCGCGCGCCGGCCGTCCGCCCCGGGGCCCCGCCCCGGAACCCGAAGCCCCCGTACGACATCCCGTCACCAAGGAGAGATCTTGGCCGCCAACATCAGCCTCGACTTCGCGGAGATCGAGCGCGTCTCGAACCTTCTCAAGAACAGTGCCGACAACACCCTCGTGCCCCGGATGACGGAGGCCAAGAACGAGGTCGACACGATGCTCAACTCCACGCTGAAGTTCAACAACTCCAGCCCCGCCCTCCAGCAGTCCTACGAGAAGCTCACGCAGTCGCTGACCGACGCGACGCAGAGCATCAAGGACTTCGCCGAGCAGTTCGAGAAGATCGTCCAGTCGATGCGGGACATGGACGACGAGATGGCGAACAAGATCCGCTCCAGCGGCAGCTGACGCCCGCGCCGCCCGGCGGCGCCCCGCATCACCCGACCGTATTTCCCGGAGGAACACATGGCGCAGGACGTCTTTCTCGACTACGACGACATCAAGCGTGTCGCCAACACCATGGAGAACAAGTTCACCGACATCGCCAATGAACTGGGCGATCTGGAGAACACGGTGAGCACGCTGCTCAAGGACGGACTCGTCTTCGAGCAGTCCAGCCCGGCGCTCGAAGAGGCGTACCAGGCGTTCAGCAAGCAGATGAAGGAGTCCTCGGCGAACATCAAGGTGTTCGCACAGTCCTTCACCGACATCGTCAAGTCCATGACGGACTCCGACAGCCAGATCGCCGCGGGCGTCCGCAGCAGCTCCAACGGCTGACGACCGTACGCGAACGGGCCCGGCACCACCGTGGGTGCCGGGCCCGTCCGCGTACCGGGAGCCGTACCTCAGCTCTCCAGGACCGTCAGCGGCACCTGCACCGGCACCACGCTGCCGGACGGGCCGGCCGTCCAGGCGCGGCCCGGGGCCATCCGGGTCCGGATGTGCTCGGCGGTGATACGGGCGCCGATGATGTCACCGTCACCGATCGCCCGCGCCCCCAGCAGCAGACCGCGCCGCGAGCGGCGGACCATGCCGATCCAGCCCATCGAGCTCATGCCCTCCGACGGACCGCCGATCAGGATGCCCTGGTTGCGGTCGCGGCCGGATGAGGCGATCTTCCGCAGCACCTTGTCCGCACCGCAGCTGGAGAGCAGGTCACTGTCGTCGGCGACCACGACCACCGGCTTGTCGCCGACGGCGCGCAGCGCCTCCTCGACGGTGTTCGCCGACGGGTCGGTGTCCGTGATGACCTGCGCCAGACCGTGGTCGGCGAGCTTGCGCAGCGGCGACTCGCGCGGGGCGAGCACCACCAGCGAGGTGCCGCCGGTGATCAGCGAGACGGACATCGCCGCGAGGGCGGTGGAGCGGCCCGACCCGGGCGGGCCGACGACCGCGAAGCTGCCGCCGCCGGAGAGGAAGTCGAAGCCCAGCGGCCGCACCTCGTCCCCGCCGATGCCCAGCAGCGCCCACATCGGACGGCGCGACGTCTCCGGAACCTGCTCCATCGCCTCCTGGAAGCCGATGAGCTTCGGCATCTCCGCCACCCGGAACGGCCGCCGCTCCGCAGGCAGTGCCGCGTCCCGCTCGGTGGCGACCCGCCCGATCTCCCGCAGTGCGTCGGCCTGATCGGCGCTGCCCTGGCCCGGCACACCGTCACCGGCGGTCGGCAGCAGCGCGATCTGCGTCTCGACGGCCGCCGGGGTGTGCCAGCCGCGGCCCGGCGGGATGTGGCCCGGCACCCGGTTCGGCGACATCCCGGCGAGGTAGTAGTCACCCTTGTCCGACTGACGCAGCAGCAGCCGGAAGTCGTTGTGCGCGGAGAGCCGCCCGCCGAGCAGCCCGCGCTCGGACGACGCCACCAGATGGATGCCGGCCGCGGCACCCTCCCGCAGCAACCGCGTGACCTCGTCGAACAGCCGCCCGCCGTCGTACTCGTCGAGCATCTGGGAGATACCGTCCCAGCCGTCGATCAGCAGCATCAGATGGGCCGGACGCTCGGCGGCCGGCAGGGCGGCGCGCAGTTCGGTCAGGCTTGCGCAGTCGTGCGCCGACATCTTCTCCTGGCGCGCGGTCAGCTCCCGGACGAGACGGCCCAGCAGCCGCGCCAGCCGCTCGGTGTCGAACCGGGAGACCACCGCACCGCAGTGCGGCAGCGCCTCCAGCGCCGACAGACCGCCGCCCGCCGCGTCGATCGCGTACAGGTGCAGATCGGCGGCGGACAGCGTGCGCGCCGCCGAACCGGCGAGGGTGCGCAGCACCTGCGTACGGCCCGAGCGCGGCGCGCCCACGACGTAGAGGTGGCCGAACGAGGAGAAGTCCAGGCAGCAGACCCGGCGCTCCTGCTGGCTCGGCAGGTCGAGCAGCGCGTAGGGCACGGCCGCGGGGCGGCCGGGCGGGGTCGGCGGGGCCGCGGGCAGGTCGTCGAGGGTGACGGTGTCCGGCAGCGCCGGCAGCCACGGGCTGGCCTGCTCGCTGTGGTCCGGGAGCGCCGCGGTCGCCTTGCGGATCGTCTCGACGAGGGCCAGCAGATCGGTCGCGGTCTCCGGCGCCGCGACGTCCGCGCCGGTCTCCTCGTCCTCGTCGAACAGCTCGACCGGACGACCCAGCCGGTTCCAGGACAGCTCCACCCCGCGGACGTTGCGGGCCGCGGCGGTGACCGAACCCGGCTGTGCGGGCGCCTCGTCCTCGCCGGGCTCCTGACCGGCGCGGGCGGCGCCCACCCAGGCGGTCTGGAACGGCGTCGGCGCGTGGTCGCCGCGGCGCACCAGGGCACGGCCCGGCGTCGCGGAGGAGATGCTCACCGCGTCGCCGGAGTCGATGATGTCCTGGCTCTCGCTCTTGTCGGTGACCCGCAGCGCGATCCGCAGATTGGTGTTGGCCTTGATGTCGGTGGAGACCGAACCGCCGGGCCGCTGGGTGGCGAGGATCAGATGCAGCCCGAGGGAACGGCCGCGCTGCGCCAGGCTGATGAGGCCCGGTACGAAGTCCGGCACCTCGCGCACCAGCGTCGCGAACTCGTCGATGACGATCAGCAGCCGCGGCAGTGCGGGCAGTTCGCGGTTGCGGGACCGCTTGGCGCGGTAGTCCGGGTGGTCCTTGGCCTCGACGTCCGCGAGCAGCTGCTCACGGCGGCGCAGCTCCGCGTCGAGCGAGGCCAGCGCCCGCTGCACGAGGTGGCCGTCGAGGTCGGTGACCATGCCGAGGGTGTGGGGGAGTTCGGCGCACTCGCGGAACGCGCTGCCGCCCTTGTAGTCGATGAGGACGAACGCCAGCTCGTCGGGCCGGTTGGCGGCGGCGAGCGAGGCGATCAACGTCTGGAGCAGTTCGGACTTGCCGGAGCCGGTGGTGCCGGCGACCAGCCCGTGCGGCCCGTCGCGCACCAGGTCGAGGCGGAGCGGCCCGTCGTACCCGGCGCCCAGCACGAACGTCGTGGAGGCGGGGCGCCTCTCCCAGGACCGCAGCAGCGCCTCGACGCTCGGCGGCTCCTGGCCGATCAGCCCCAGCAGCTTGACGCCGTCCGGCAGCCCCGAGTCGCCGTCGAGGGTGACGTCCCGGACCGGGGCGAGCGCCCGGGCGACCTCCTCGCACCAGGCGGTGTCCACCAGGTCCGCGCGGACGCCGCCGACCTTGGGCGAGCCGGTGGTGCGGACGGCGAGGTGGTTGCCGGTCGCGGTGACGACGGCGGTGCACTCCTCCGGCAGCAGCCGCTCCTGCTCGTCCACGCAGAGGCTGTAGATGTGCACCGGCGGCCCGGCCTTGAGGACCTGCACCATGCCCGGCACATCACGCAGCCGCCGCGCACCGTCCGCGATGACCAGCACGTCCGGCTCGTCGAGCAGGGTGCGGCCGAGCGCGGAGGCGGCGGCCGCGGTACGGGCCTGGATGTCGGCGACGAGTTCGTTGATGCGGTGCGCGGTGCTCTCGGGGTCGTTGCCGAGCGCGACGACGCTGGTGCCGCGGCCGGTGTCCAGATGCGGCAGCCACCGCACCCACGACCATGCCTCGGCGTTCTCGTCGCTGGTGAGGACCACGATGCGCAGATCGCGGGGGCTGTGCAGCACCGCGCTCTGGGCGACCGTCCAGGCGGCGATCGCGCGGGTGACGGCGCCGGGCCCGGCCAGTCCGACGACGCCGAGGTCGGCCATCTCCAGGCCGTAGGGCACATCGGCGAGCCGCCAGTGCACGGCGCGGTGGTTGGCGTCCCGTGCCTGGTCCTCGATGCGCCGTAGCGACGGGCGGGTGAGCGTGCCCAGCCGCACGGTGAGCCGGTCGGGGTCGCGGCGGCGCCGCTCCCAGAGGGAGCCGGACGGGCCGGTGGCGGTCAGCAGCACCGTCGCCGGGTCGGGGAAGGTGGTGTTGCGCAGCTGCCGTTCCTCGACGGCGGCCTCGCGCAGCTCCAGTTCGAGGGAGGCGCGGCGCAGCCGGTAGACGCGGAGCGACTCCTCGTACTGCTTGCGGCCGGTGCGGCGGCCGATGATCCAGTTGCTGATCGCCATCATCGGGCTGAAGAAGATGAAGATCATGAAGTAGAAGGACCGGAAGAGGCCCATCATGATCAGGCCCATCATCAGCGGCGCCAGCACGAACAGCAGCGGGAAGGCGCGCGGTCCGGGGCGCGACGGCGGGCCCTGCATCCGCATCGTCTCGGCGTCCAGGTGCGGGGCGATCCGCGGCGGGCGGTTGTACTCCACCGCCATGCCGTCCGCCGACGGGTTCACCGCCGCGTCCGGCTGGAACGGCGCCGTCAGCCGCAGCAGATGCTCACCCAGGGAGAGATCGGCGAAGGCCGGCCACTCGGCGGAGCCGTCGCTCGGCGGCGCACGGTGGCCCGGTGGCAGCTGTGGTTCGGCCGGCGGCAGCCCGTCGGGACCGGGCGCCACCGAGTGACCGCCGGTGCCGCCGTCGCGGGGCCCGGCCGGTTCCTCCGCCGTCAGCGGGGTGCCCGTCTCGGGGTCCACCGGCGGCGGGGGCGTCAGACTGCGCAGCCCGCAGCTGTCCTCGTCGGCGCCGTCCGGCAGCAGGTACGTCACCTCGCCGTCCGGGCCGACGGTGAGCCAGACACCGTGGTCGGGGGCGCCGCCGCCGGACAGCCGCAGCGCGCAGCCGCGGGCGGTGCCGATCTCGTGGCTGCCCGCGCCGAGCCGCCAGACCCGCCCCGCGCCGGGCCCGCCGACATGCCGGACCTCGACGAGGACGGGGTCGCCCGGCGCCGGGGTCCACGCCCGCGAGGGGTGGTCCACGGCGCACGGCGCGCCCAGTCCGAGGACGGCGCCGTCCCGGATGCCGGAGCCGCGCAGCGGCAGCGCGCCGTCCAGCGCGCGGTCACCGAGGTAGACCTGCGGAGGCGGGGCGGGCGCCGCGAGGGGGTCGCCGGTGTCCGGTGGCGCCGGGGCCAGGGAGGCGGCGAGGTCGGCGACGGTCGCCTGCTCGGGCACATCGAGCAGATGGTCCGTCAGGCGTCCGGCGTCGGAGGTGGTGAGTGTCAGTTTCACGGGGGTCCCACTGATCGGTGCCGTCAAAGGGGTGGTACGGGCGAGGGGGGGGGGGGGGGGGGGGGGGCGCGGGGGGGGGGGGGGGGTGTGGGAAGCCCGGGAGGCACGGCAGAGCCCGTTGTC
>NZ_JBVHWT010000022.1:0-36140 GCF_055564055.1 Streptomyces sp. NPDC029159 | reverse complement strand
GGGGGGGGAGGGGGGGGGGGTGGATTGTTGTGTGTGTTCCTCCCCCCCCGGGGGAGGGGGGCCCGTCGCCCCCCCCCCCCCCCCCCCCCCCCCCCCCCCCCCCCGGTGCGGCGGGTCGGGTCAGGAACGCGCGGCGGGCCGGGCGGCGCCGGTCGCGTCCGCTCCCCGGTCGGCGGGGGCCGCCTGGGCGGGGAACCCGTCGGCGGCGTCCTGCGCGGTGTCGCCCGCGGTGGCGCGCGCGGAGACGCCGGGCGCACCGGCCGCGCCGCTGCGGGCGGAGGCGCCCGGGGCCGCCGGTTCCTCCGCCGTGGCGGCGCTCTTCGCGGCGGGCGCCGGGACACGGCTGCCGACCGCGGTCGCCTCGGCCGTGTCTTCGTCGTCCTCGTCGAACAGCGCGTCCGGGTGGCCGTCGGCGGTGCCCGCGGCGGGCGGCGGCGGCAGCACCGGCGGCAGGTCGGCCAGCACCCGGGACAGCGCCCGGCCCAACGCGCCCGCCGAGGTCAGCAGCGAGGTGCCGGTGAGCAGCAGCTGGCCGTGGCGGTCCGTCAGCAGCCGCCGGGCGTGGCCGCGGGGGCGGCCGGGCACCACGATCCGCAGCCGGGGCGGGCCGCCGGGGCTGTGCCCGAAGTCGTCGGGCAGCGGATCGGGCAGTTCGGCGGCGGCGAGCACCGGTGCGACGCCGTGCCGCGGCTCGGTCTCCCGGGCGGTGCGGTACGCCTCACGGACCGGCGCGCCCGCATACCGCGGGTGGACCCCCTCGGCGACGGTCACCAGCCCCTCCGGCAGCCGCCGGTCGAGCTGCGCGGTGAGCGCCCGGACCATGGCGGGGGCGGTGCGGGCGTCGCCCTCCACCGCCGTGAGGGTGGGGCCCGGCGCCAGGTCGAGGAAGGCGCAGCGGCCCTCCCCGACGCCGATGGCGACCAGCAGCGGCGGGCCGTCGCCCGGGGACGGCGCGACGGCGGGCAGGTCCTCGCGCCGCACCGTCCAGCGGCGCGGGTCCGCCGGGTCCTCGGACCACGGGGCGCCGGGGGCGTCCGCGGCGGTACCGGCGAAGAGCACGGTGACGGTGGCGCCGTCCACCAGTGCCGCGTACGGCCGCGGTGCGCGGTCCGCGGCGGCGCCGGGGGCGGCCGCCTGCCGGGCGGCGGTCACGGCGCGCTCGGCGTCGCGCCAGGTCTGCGGGGACCTCAGATGGCGCACCAGCAGCCGCAGCGCCTTGCGGTGGGCGCGCAGTGCGCGCAGCGGTGCGCCGAAGGCGTGGAGGGTGGCGGCGGCCTCCCGGCGCACCGCGTCCCTGGACGCCTTCCAGCCGCCGGCCCGCTGGACGGGGATCCGGATCAGGAAGAAGAGCAGCAGGACCATCCCGAGCACGCCGAGGATGGTGAAGATGAGGTTCTGATGGGCGTTGATGAAGGCGAACGGATCGCCGGAACGGCTCATGCGGCGGCGCTTTCGGCGGGGGAGGGAGGGGGCGTCGCAGTCGTACGGTCGGCGGGGTGCGGGGGCGGCGCGTTCGTGGTGGTCCTCGGGGTCGTGTTCCGCAGCCGGGGGCGCGGGACGGTGGGCCTGGAAGGGGCGGCGAGTTCGCGCCGCATTGCCAGCAGAGCGTAGTGCGTACGGGACTTGACGGTGCCGCGCGGTATGCCCATGGCCTGCGCGGCCTCGGCGCCGGAGCGGTCCAGCAGATGGACGTGGACGAGGGCGTCGCGGTGTTCGGGGCTCAGCCGGCACAACGCCTGGGTGATCACCTGGCGGTTCACGACGACGTCGGCCATGTCCGTGCCCACGGGCCGGGTCAGCGCCTCCGCCGGGGTCGGGCCCACCGGTACGGCCCGCTCCCGGCGGTGCGCGTCGACGGCGAGGTTGTGCGCCACGGTGAACAGCCAGGAACCGAGCCGGGGCAGGCCCCGCCCGCCGTCGCCCCGGCCCCGCCCGGCGTCCGGGTAAGGCTCTTCGGCGGTGCGGAGGTCGTGGAGGTCCTCGTCGGCGAGGTCGAGGCGGTCGGCGGCGAGCCAGGCGCGCAGGAAGGTCTCCTGCACGATGTCCTCGGCGCGGTAGGGGTCGCCCGAGGTCAGGCGGGCGGCGTAGCGCAGCAGGGCGGGGCGGTGGCGCTCCATCGCGCCGCGCAGCAGTGCGTCCGCGTCGGCGGGCGGGCGCGCTCCGCCGGAGCGGCCGCCGTCTGCGCGAGGTGTGGACGGGTGGGCCGTTCGCAAAACGGGCACTCCTCCTCGGACAGGGCACGAACCGGGCAAAGGTCTCGCGTACCGCCGGTGCGTGGCGTTTTCTCGGCGCGGGGCGCAGGAAGGTGACGGGGCGTGGGGGTCCCCCGGCCCCGGTCGGCGGTGAGCTGCTCCCGCCCCGGGTGGTCGTCCCGGGAGGCGCGCCGGACACCTCGTGAGCTTGACGCAAAGTCCGGCCCGGCAACCTCAAGGAACCCTCTGAACTTCTCACAGAATACGTGAAGTGTGCAGCCATGATCCGTGCCGATCCGGCCGTCCCGCAGCGCCTTTCGTGTGCCCGCACGGCTCCGGCCTGCGACGCCGCCGGATGAACTGTGCCGTGTTCATATGAAGTTCACCGCCCGGCCCGCATCCCGGGTGACCGGTGGGCCGGTTTCTCCCCGTGGCCGACAATCGCCCTCGGAGTGCCTTCCTGTTCCGTACGTCGAGGCTGTCAGGAGCCGCTGAAGAGGCGGCTGCGGTGTGAGGCGCGGCGCGCGGTGGCGAGGAGTGACCGGAGCTGCGGGCCGAACTGGTCCGCGTGGTGCAGCCGCCTGCGGAAGGGGAGGCGGACGTCGTGGTGGCCGAGCGGATACTCCAGGCGCAGGGTGACGCCGTACCGGTCGAGGGCCAGCGGGACCGCCCGCCGCACCCGTCGCAGCAGACACGGCTCGACCAGGCGCAGCAGCAGCGGGACGAGGTTCCCGTGCCCGTCGGCGAGATGGGTGAGCAGGCCCGCCTCGTAGGTGGCGAGCGGGTCCGGGGCGGCGGCCAGCAGCTCGTCCAGGGTGACGGAGGCGGCTCCGGTGGGCGTCGTGAGGACGGCGCCGCCGAACTCCAGGCAGCGGCCGCCCTCCGCCTCCCGCCCGTTCGTGGGCAGCAGCCGGCCGGTCAGGGTGAGGCGGGCGCGCACCCGGCTGCGGGCCGGGAGCGGGGCGATGTCGGTGAATTCGAGGGTGGTGACGGTGCGCGGGTCCGGCGCGCCGGTCGCGTCGGGCGCCGGGTGGAGGTGGAGGCGGGGCGGGCTCCCGTCGGTGCCGTGCCGGGAGATCTCCGTGCGCGCCCCGTCGGTCAGCACCGTCATCGACTGTGCCGACGCCAGGATCGTCCGGACCCGTTCCGCGTCCGTCGGGCGGCCGCCGGGGGAGCTGAAGATGCGCACACACGCCTCCTATGAATTAGGTAAGGCTAACCTTACTTAGTGTGGGGTGTGGGGGAGCGTGCGGGGGTACCGCGCTCTCCGGCGGCGCCGGCAGGCCCCCGCCCCCGCCGCGGCCGTGCCCGGCACCGCGGCGCGCCTGACGGCCGCCGAACGGGGAGGGGAGGCGCAGGCCGGGCGGTGAGGATGCTTGGATGGGTCGGTCGAACACGGGACCTGGCGGTGCCTCTTGGGGGAAATCGGCCACCGGGGCCCGCGACGGGCACGGACAGCTTCCGACCGGCGAGAGGGCGCAACCACATGAAGATCCTCATCAGCGCGGACATGGAGGGCGCCACCGGCGTCACCTGGCCCGCCGACGTGTTGCCGGGCACGCCCCAATGGGAGCGCTGCCGCCACCTGTTCACCTCCGACGTCAACGCCGCGGCCACCGGCTTCTTCGCCGGCGGCGCCGACGAGGTGCTGATCAACGAGGCGCACTGGTCGATGCGGAACCTCCTGCTGGAACAGCTCGACGAACGCGTCCAGATGCTCACCGGCCGCCACAAGGCCCTGAGCATGGTCGAGGGCGTCCAGCACGGCGACGTCGACGGCATCGCCTTCATCGGCTACCACACCGGCGCCGGCACCGAGGGCGTCCTCGCCCACACCTACCTCGCCAACTCCCTCACCGGCGTCTGGGTCAACGGCACCCGCGCCAGCGAGGGTTACCTCAACTCCCTCGTCGTCGCCGAGTACGGCGTCCCCGTCGTCCTCGTCACCGGCGACGACCGCACCTGCGTGGACGCCCGCGGCTACGCCCCCGAGGCCCGCACCGTCGCGGTCAAGGACTACGTCTCCCGCTACGCCGCCGTCTGCCGGCCCCCGGCCCGTACCGCCGCCGACATCCACGCGGCCGCCCGCGAGGCCACCGCGCTGGCGGCCCGCCACGAGCCCGTGCAGGGCGGCCCGTTCCGGGTGGAGATGGAGTTCGACGCCGAGCACCTGGTCGGCGCCGCCTCCTGCGTCCCGGGCGTGGAGCGGTGCGGGGAGCGCCGCATCGCCTACACCAGCGACGACATGTACGAAGCGATCCGCTGTTTCAAGGCGGTCACCACCCTCGCCTCGAACGCGGTGGAGGAGCAGTATGGCTGAGCAGCACCAGGGGCCCGTCGACGACAAGGCCCTCGACGAGGTCGTCCACTTCACCTCGGACCTGATCCGCATCGACACCACCAACCACGGCGACGGCACCTGCCGGGAGCGCCCGGCCGCCGAGTACGTCGCCGAGGCCCTCGCCGAGACCGGGCTCGAACCGACGCTGCTGGAGCGGACCCCGGGCCGCACCAACGTCGTCGCCCGCATCGAGGGCACCGACCCGTCGGCCGACGCCCTCCTCGTCCACGGCCACCTCGACGTCGTCCCCGCCGAGCCCGCCGACTGGACCGTGCACCCCTTCTCCGGCGAGGTCCGCGACGACGTCGTCTGGGGCCGGGGCGCCATCGACATGAAGAACATGGACGCGATGGTGCTCGCCACCGTCCGCCGCTGGGCCCGCGACGGCGTCCGCCCCCGCCGCGACATCGTCCTCGCCTTCACCGCCGACGAGGAGGCCAGCGCCGAGGACGGCTCCGGCTTCCTCGCCGACGAGCACGGCGCGCTCTTCGAGGGCTGCACCGAAGGCATCAGCGAATCCGGCGCGTTCTCCTTCCACACCGACACCGGGCTGCACCTCTACCCCGTCGCCGCGGGGGAGCGCGGTACCGCCTGGCTCAAGCTGACCGCCCACGGCCGCGCCGGACACGGCTCCAAGGTCAACCGCGCCAACGCCGTCACCCGCCTCGCCGCTGCGATCACCCGCATCGGCGAGCACCGCTGGCCGGTCCGCCTGACCCCCACCGTCCGCGCCGCGCTCCGGGAACTCGCCGCCCTGCACGGCATCGACGCCGACCCGGACGCACCGGACTTCGACGTCGACGCGCTCCTCGCCCGCCTCGGCACCGCCGCCGCCCTCGTCGAGCCGACCGTCCGCAACAGCGCCAACCCGACGATGCTGGACGCCGGTTACAAGATCAACGTCATCCCCGGCAGCGCCGCCGCCCAGGTCGACGGCCGGGTCGTGCCCGGCGGCGAGGACGAGTTCCGCGCCACGCTGGACCGCCTCACCGGACCCGACGTCGACTGGACGATCGACCACGGCGAGGTCGCCCTCCAGGCCCCCGTCGACTCGCCCGCCTTCGCGGGGATGCGCGCCGCGCTGGAGCGCTTCGACCCGGACGCCCATGCCGTGCCGTACTGCATGTCCGGCGGCACCGACGCCAAGCAGTTCTCCCGGCTCGGCATCACCGGCTACGGCTTCTCCCCGCTCAAGCTCCCGCCGGGCTTCGACTACCAGGCGCTCTTCCACGGCGTGGACGAACGCGTCCCGGTCGACGCCCTGCACTTCGGCGTCCGCGTCCTGGACCACTTCCTGCTCCGCGCCTGACCGCCGCCGCGCGGCCGGCGCCCCGCCCGGGGACCGGCCGCGCGGACCCGCCACGTCCCGTCGTCCGCGCACCCACGATCCGGCCCCGCCGGTGCACAAGGAGGAAGACCCCGCATGGTGACCACGGCCCCCTACGGAGCCTGGACGTCCCCCGTGGACGCCCGGACCGTCGCCGCCCACGACGGACGCCCCGCCTTCGTCGGAGTGATCGGCGACGAGGTCTGGTGGACCGCGCCGCGTCCCGCCGAGGGCGGCCGCCGGGCGCTCGTCCGCCGCCGCGCCGACGGCACGGAGGAATCCGTGCTGCCCGCGCCCTGGAACGTCCGCAGCCGTGTCCACGAGTACGGCGGCCGGCCCTGGACCGGCACCGTCACCGACCACGGACCGCTCGTCGTCTTCAGCCACTTCGCCGACCAGCGCCTCTACGCCTACGCCCCCGACCGCGACGCGGCGCCCCGCCCCCTCACCCCGCTCTCGCCCGTCGGCGACGGACTGCGCTGGGCCGACCCGGTGCTCGTCGGCGACGAGGTGTGGTGCGTCCTGGAGGAGTTCACCGGCGACGGGCCCACCGACCTCCGCCGCCTCGTCGCCGCCGTCCCGCTCGACGGTTCCGCCGCCGAGGACCGCGCGGCCGTCCGGGAGCTGAGCGACGACCGCCACCGCTTCGTCACCGGCCCGCGGCGCTCGCCCGACGGCCGCCACGCCGCCTGGCTCGCCTGGGACCACCCGCGGATGCCCTGGGACGGCACCCTCGTGATGCTCGCGGACACCACCGCCGACGGGGAGTTCACCGCCGTCCGCCCGATACTCGGCGACCTCGGCCCGGACGTCCCCGCGCCCGGGCGGCGCGGCGAGTCCGTCGCACAGATCGAATGGGCCCCGGACGGCGCGCTGCTCTTCGCCTCCGACCGCGAGGGCTGGTGGGAGCTGTACCGCACCGAGATCGCCGACGGCCGGGCCAAGGAGCCCCGGCGGCTGTGCGCCGCCCGCCGGGAGGAGTTCGGCGGCCCGCTGTGGAACATCGGCTCCCGGTGGTTCCTGCCCCTGGAGAGCGGCACCCTCGCCACCCTCCACGGCCACGGCACCACCACCCTCGGCATCCTCGACCCGGTCAGCGGCGACCTCGTCGACACCGCCGGACCCTGGACGGAGTGGGACTCCACCCTCGCCGTCCACGGCAGCCGTGTCATCGGCGTCGCCGCCGGTCCCCGCAGCGGCTACGAGATCGTCGAACTGGACACCTGCACCGGCCGCGCCCGCGTCCTCGCCCACCACCACACCGACGCCGTCGCCCCCGCCTACTACCCGCGGCCCGAGGCCCGTACCTTCACCGGACCCGGCGGACGCGACGTCCACGCCCACCTCTATCCGCCGCACAACCCGGACCACACCGCGCCCGACGGGGAACTCCCGCCGTACGTCGTCTGGGCCCACGGCGGCCCCACCGGCCACGCGCCGCTCGTCCTCGACCTGGAGATCGCCTACTTCACCTCCCGCGGCATCGGCGTCGCCGAGGTCAACTACGGCGGCTCCACCGGCTACGGCCGGGAGTACCGCGAGCGGCTGCGCGGCCAGTGGGGCGTGGTCGACGTCGAGGACTGCGCCGCCGTCGCCCGGGCGCTGGCCGACGAGGGCACCGCCGACCGCGCCCGGCTCGCCATCCGCGGCGGCAGCGCCGGCGGCTGGACCACCGCCGCCTCGCTCACCGGCACGGACCTGTACGCCTGCGGCACCATCAGCTACCCGATCCTGGACCTCGCGGGCTGGGCGACCGGCGAGACCCACGACTTCGAATCGCAGTACCTGGAGTCCCTCGTCGGTCCGCTCGCGGAGGTCCCCGACCGCTACCGCGACCGCTCGCCGCTGCACCGCGCCGACCGCATCAAGGCGCCGTTCCTGCTGCTCCAGGGCCTGGACGACGTCATCTGCCCGCCCGCGCAGTGCGACCGCTTCCTCGCCGAGGTCGCCGGGCGCGGCATCCCGCACGCCTACCTCGCCTTCGAGGGCGAGGGCCACGGCTTCCGCCGCGCCGACACCATGATCCGCGCCCTGGAGTCCGAACTCGCGCTGTACGCGTACGCGTTCGGCGTGCAGCGCCCGGATCTGACGGCGCTCGACCTGCGGCGCTGACCGCCGGCCGCCGGGCCGTCCCGTACGAGGGGGCGGCCCGGCGGACCGTGTGCGCGCGGGGGCGCACGGGGCACCGTCCGACCGCCCACGATTTCCCTGTTCCCGCCGTTGACACGCCACTTGGGCATCACCGAGCATGAGCGCGCCGTTACCGACTGGTGGGTACGGCACGTCTCGTGGAGGTCCTCGTGCCCAGCGTCTTCCGCCCCGCGCACCGCCGCACCACCCGCCCCGCGCTCCGCGCCGCCCTGACCGTGCTGACCGCCACGGCGCTCACCGCCCCACTCGCCCTCGCCGCCCCGGCCACCGCCGCGTCCGCCGGTCCGTACACCGCCACCGCGCTGAAACTCACCGTCGCCGCGGGCGGCCGCAGCTGCACCGTGGACGCCGACCTCTACCGCCCGGCGGGCGTCGACGCGGCGCATCCGGCGCCCGCCGTGCTGACCACCAACGGCTTCGGCGGCAGCAAGTCCGACGGTTCGACCGCGGCGACGGCCAAGGCGTTCGCGTCCCGCGGCTATGTCGCCCTCGCCTACTCCGGGCTGGGCTTCGGCAAGTCCGGCTGCCCGATCTCGCTGGACGACCCCGAGATCGACGGCAGGGCGACGAGCCAGCTCATCGACTTCCTCGCCGGATCCCGCGCCGCCGATGACGGCACCCGCGTCGACTACGTCACCGCGGACCGCGCCGCCGACGGCAGCCCGGACCCGCGCGTCGGCATGATCGGTGGCTCCTACGGCGGCGCGATCCAACTGGCCACCGCCGCCGTCGACCACCGCGTCGACGCGCTCGTCCCCCTCATCACCTGGAACGACCTCTCGTACTCCCTCGACCCCGACAACGCGGGCCGCACCGACGGGGTGACCGGCCCGGTCCCCGGTGCGTACAAGAAGGAGTGGACCGGCGGGTTCTTCCTGATAGGTGAGGCGCAGGGGCTGCTCCACCCGAGCCTGGACCCGTCCCGGACCGGCGGCGCGGGCTGTCTGCACTTCGTCGCCGACGCCTGCCGCACCAAGCGGCTGCTGGACTCCGGCCGTTACCCCGCCGACCGCACCGCCGCGATGCTGAAGTACGCCCGCAGCGTCTCCCCGGTCTCGTACCTCAAGTCGGTCAAGGCGCCGACCCTGCTCGTCCAGGGCGAGGCGGACACCCTCTTCAACCTCAACGAGGCGACCGCCACCTACCGCACCCTCAAGGGCCAGGGCACCGACACCAAGATGATCTGGCAGTCCTGGGGCCACAGCGGCGGTATGGCCAAGCCCGCACCCGGCGAACTCGACCTGGGCAAGGGCAACCTGGAGACCAGCTACGTCGGCCGCCGCATCCTGGCGTGGTTCGACCGCTACCTCCACCACCGCACCGGCACGGACACCGGCCCCGCCTTCGCCTACTACCGCGACTGGGCCGCCGCCGACGACCCGTACGGCACCGCCGGCGCCTTCCCGGCGGGCGGTGCGCGCAAGCTCTACCTCTCCGGCGACGGCAAGCTCGTCGACCGCCGCGCGAAGGTGGTCCGCGGCAGCCGCGAGTACCGCAACTGGCCGGTGCCCACCAGCCATTCGGAGAGCTCCCTCGCCGGGGTGCTGGGCCTGCCCGACCCCGCGCCGTACGACCTCCGCGGCACCGCCCTGGACTGGACGTCCGACCCGGTCACCGGCGTCCCGCTGGACGTCGCGGGCATCCCCCGGGCGACGCTGAAGGTCGTCTCACCCAAGGCCGAGCGGACGCAGCACAGCGCCGACGCCGCCGACCGGCTGGTGCTCTTCGCCAAGCTCTACGACGTCGCGCCCGACGGCTCCCGGACGCTGGTGCACCGCCTGGTGGCGCCGGTGCGGGTCCCGGACGTCACCCGAGCGTTCACCGTCCAGCTGCCGGGCATCGTCCACCGCTACGCTCCGGGCCACCGGCTGCGCTTCACGATCGCCGCGAGCGACGGCGCGTACCAGGGCAACCGCGGCATCAAGCCGGTGACGGTCACCAGCGCCCCCGGCGACACCGGAGTCCTCGAACTCCCGGTCGTCCAGGGGAGCGTGCGGTAGCGGCGGGGGCGCATCCCGCAGGCCGTGTGCGCCGCCCGGCACCGCCGGCCCGGCGCCGCGGTCTCTGCCGTCCCACCCGCCCCACCACGGCCCGCGGCGCTCCGGTCGCCGTCCACCCCCGGCTACCCGCGACCCTGTACGCGGTGCCAGACTGCGCCCATGGGGCAACGACACGGCGCGGAGACCGCGCAGGCATGGGCGGCGCTCGGCGGCGCCCCGGAGCTGACGGACCGTATCCGGTACACCGGACCACCGGGGCTGCTGCCCGCCCGGCTGCCGGTGCGGGAACTGGCCCGCGCCACGGTCGCCTGCTGCGCGCTGGCCGCCGCCGAACTCACCGCGCACCGCACCGGGCGCCCCGTCCCCGCCGTCCGCGTCGACGAGGGTGCGGTGGCGACCGCCTTCGTCAGCGAACGCCATCTGCGCATCGACGGCCGCGCCGCGTCCACCTTCGCCCCGCTCTCCCGCTTCTGGCGCACCGCCGACGGCTGGGTCCGCACCCACGCCAACTACCCGCACCACCGCGAACGGCTGTTGCACGCCCTCGGCCTGCCCGCCACCGCCGACGCCGCCGACGTCGCCGCCGAACTCGCCGGACGGCGCGCCGATGAGGTCCAGGAGACGGTCTACGCGGCGGGCGGGCTGGCGGTCGCCGCCCGCACGCCCCAGGAGTGGGCCGTCCACGGCCAGGGCGCCACCGTCGCCACCCATCCGCTCGTCACCCGCCAGCGCCTCGGCGCGAGCGCCCCGCCGCGCCGCCTGCCGCCCCTCGCCGGCGACCCGCTGCTGCCCGCCGCGGGGCTGCGCGTCCTCGACCTCACCCGGGTCATCGCCGGTCCGGTCGCCACCCGTACGCTCGCGCTGCTCGGCGCCGATGTGCTGCGGATCGACGCCCCGCAGCTGCCGGAGAGCCAGGACGCGCACGACGACACCGGGTTCGGCAAGCGCTCCACCTCCCTCGATCTGGGCTCCCGCACCGACCGGGCCGTCTTCGAGGAGCTGCTGTCCGCCGCGGACGTGGTGGTGACCGGCTACCGCCCCGGCTCCCTCGACCGCTTCGGCCTCGCCCCCGAGGCGCTGGCCGAACGCCGTCCGGGACTGGTCCTCGCCCGCCTCTCCGCCTGGGGCGAGGACGGTCCCTGGGGCGGCCGCCGGGGCTTCGACAGCGTGGTCCAGGTGGCCACCGGCATCGCCCTCGTCGAGGCGGCCGCCGACGGCACGCCCGGCGCCCTGCCCGCCCAGGCGCTCGACCACGGCACCGGCTATCTGCTCGCCGCGGCGGTGCTGCGCTCCCTCACCGAACAGGCCGGGAGCGGCGACGCCCAGCTCACCACGGTGTCCCTGGCCCGCACCGCCCGCTGGCTGGTGCACGGCATGGCCGAGGGCACCCCGCCCGGGCCCGCGGCCGACGGCTCGTACGACCCCGCACACCATCTGCGGAGCACCGACAGCCCGGTCGGACGGCTGCGGTACGCGGCCCCGCCCGTCACGTTCGACGGCGGGCCCACGGACTGGGCCACCCCGCCCGGCCTGTGCGGCACGGACGCGCCCCGGTGGCGCGAGCGCTGACCACCGCGCCACGGTCCGAAAGGGCCTGGCCGGGCGCGCCCGCGGCTCCGTACGATCGGCCGATGACCGCTGATCACTACCTCGCGACGGGGCCCCGGGTGGGCATCCGTCACTTCACCCCGGACGACTGCGCGGAGTTCACCGCCCGGGCCCGGGAGAGCGCCGCGCTGCACCACCCGTGGTTGCAGCCGCCGGCCGACGACGCCGCCTACGCCGGGTACACCGCCAAGCTCCGCGAACCGCTGCGCGAGGGCTTCTTGATCTGCGAACGCGACGGCGGCGGCCTCGCCGGATACCTGACGATCAACAACATCGTCCACGGCGCCTTCCGCTGCGGGGCGATCGGCTACGGCGGCTTCGCACACGCCGCCGGACGCGGCCTGATGGGCGAGGGCCTGCGGCTCGTCCTGCGGTACGCCTTCGACGTCCTCGAACTGCACCGCCTGGAGGCCAACATCCAGCCCGGCAACGAGCGTTCCCTCGCCCTGGTGAGCCGGGCCGGTTTCCGGCTGGAGGGGTTCTCGCCGGACTTCCTCTTCATCGACGGTGCCTGGCGCGACCACGAACGCTGGGCGATCACCAGCGAGATGGTGCCGGAGGACGAGGCGCCCTGACGGGGCGGGAGGGCGCCGGCCCCGGGTGGCGGGGCCGAGGACCGTCAGCGGCCCTTCCGGTTGATCTTCATGGTGTCCATGTCCGTGGCCTTGGCACGCAGATTGCGGTAGCCGTGCCCGGCCGCCCGCAGCGCCGCCTCCGCCTTCTCCTCGGCGAGCGCCGCGGCCATCTCCTCACCGTCCTCGGCGTCCGAGACGATGGTGTACCGGTAACTGAACGACACCAGCGCGGTGTCGTAGACCAGCGACCCCTCGGGCGTGAACCGGAGCTGCGCCATCCCGTGGTCGGCCACCTCCGCGAGGAGGGTGGCGCGGGACGCCTCCGACAGGCGGTCCCAGTTGCCGCGGACGATCACTCGGTAGGTGTGCTGCGCTGCCATCGGCCCGACTTCCGTGCTCCGTGCGGGGCGCCCGTCGCCCCGCATCCCCACCGTCCCGGCGCCGCCGGGAGGCGCGGTCAGCGTAGACGGACGGGGGCGCCGCCGCGCGCGAATTTCCCGGCGGCACGGGCGCACCGAGGACGCCCGGCCCCGCCACCCCGTCCGCCGCCGCACCCCGGAAATTCATCCGGAGAGATCAGCCGGACACGGAATCATCTCCGATGGTTACTCGTTGTGACGGACATGAAGGCAATCATTGCGAACAGTTACGGCGGCCCCGAGGTTCTCGCGCTCGCCGACCGCCCCGACCCCAAGGTCGGCCCCGACTCCGTCCTCGTCCGTGTGCGGGCCGCCGGGGTCAATCCCGTCGACTGGAAGGTCGTCGCCGGTGCGCTCGATCCGATGATGGACGTGTACTTCCCGCTGATCCCGGGCTGGGACGTGGCCGGTGTCGTGGTGGCCGCCGGCGCCGACGCCACCGAATTCGCGGTCGGTGACGAGGTCATCGGCTATGTCCGCAAGGACGCCGTCCAGCACGGCACCTACGCCGAGTTGGTCGCCGCGCCGGTGCGCACGCTCGCCCGGCGTCCGGTGGCGCTCAGCTGGCAGCAGGCGGCGGGGCTGCCGCTCGCCGGGCTGACCGCGTATCAGTCGATCCGCCGGGTCGGGCTGCGGCACGGCGAGACGGTGCTGGTCCACGCGGCGTCCGGCGGCGTCGGCTCGCTCGCCGTGCAGATCGCGGTGGCGGAGGGCGCCCGCGTCATCGGCACCGCGGGCGAGCGCAACCACCCCTTCCTCCACTCCCTGGGCGCCGAGCCGGTGGTCTACGGTTCCGGGCTCGCCGAGCGGGTGCGGGAGTTGGCGCCCGACGGTGTGGACGCGGCGCTGGACTTCGTCGGCGGCGGAGTGGTGGCCGTCTCGCAGGAGGTCCTCAAGGACCGGTCCCGGGTGGCGTCGATCGCCGACGGCGAGGTCACCGCCCGTGGTGGGCACATGGTGTGGGTGCGGCCCGACAGTGCCGATCTCACGGCCCTCGCGGCGCTGGCGGACGCCGGCCGGCTGACGGTCCCGGTCGCGGCCACCTTCCCGCTCTCCGAGGCGGCCGACGCCTTCCGCCTCAGCCAGGGCGGTCATGTCCGCGGAAAGATCGTTCTGGAGATGGGGTGAGGTGAGGTGAGGGGAGCGGGGCGAGGGGGAGCGGGGTACGGGCGGGGCGGGCCGGTGGCCCGGCCCCGTGCGGGTGACCTTGCGCGGGCGGTGCGGTGCGGGCGGCGCGGCCGTCGGCGCGAGGGCCGGGGCCGCACCGCCCGTCCGTCTGTCCGTTGGTCCTTTGGCCCATCTTTCCGTCGGGTCGACGGTGCGTCAGCCGCCCTGCCGGTCGACGTATTCGAAGATCGAGCCGTCCGGGTGGCGGGCGATGAGGTTGCGGCCGATCGGGGTGGGCAGCGGGCCGGCGATGATCTCCGCGCCGACCGCCCGCAGATCCGCCACCGCCTCGTCCACGTCCTTGACGGCCAGCGTGGCGGTCACCTTCGACAGCACCGAAAGCTCCGCCTCCGGCCCGCTCATGAGGAAGAAACAGCCCACCGCCGCGACCGCGACCGGGCCGTGCTGGAAGCGCACGGCCTCGGCCCCGGTCAGTCGCTCGTACACACCGACGGCGGCGTCCAGATCGCCGACGCACACCCGCAAGGAGGTCCCCAGAATGTCCATACGGGGCAGGGTAGTTGAGCAGGTGGACGGTGCGCGATCGCCGTACGGGGGAGATCGGCCGGGGCGGGCGCGGTGCCCCGTGCCGACGCGCCCCGGGGCGTCAGACCCGGCAGAGGAGTTCGCCGTGCAGCACCGCGAACCAGGCGTCCTCCGCGGCGCCCCACGCCCGCCAGGCCGCCGCGATCTCCGTCAGCTCCTGCGGGGTGGCATGGCCGCCGTCCACCGCCAGCTCCGCGTAGCCCGAGGAGACCGTGCGGTCCGCCCAGAGCCCGCTCCACCAGGCGCGCTCCTCGGGGGTGCGGTAGCACCAGGTACCGGCGGTCGTGGTGACCGCCTCCGGGGCGAAGCCCGCCTGCCGTGCCCAGGCGTGCAGACGCCGACCGGCGTCCGGCTCGCCGCCGTTGGCGCGTGTCACCCGCTCGTAGAGGTCCAGCCAGGCGTCCATGCCGGGGACCTCCGGGTACCACGTCATCGCCGCGTAGTCCGCGTCGCGTACGGCGACGAGGCCGCCGGGCCTGGTCACCCGGCGCATCTCCCGCAGCGCCTGGACGGGGTCGCCGACGTGCTGGAGCACCTGGTGGGCGTGGGTCACGCAGAAGGTGTCGTCCGGGTAGTCCAGCGCATGGACGTCGCCGACCGCGAAGCGGACATTGGTCAGGCCCCGGCTCTCGGCGGTGGCGCGGGCCTGCTCCAGGATGCCGGGTGCCTGGTCGAGGGCGGTGACCTGCCCGTCCGGCACCAGCGCGGCCAGATCGGCCGTGATGGTGCCGGGACCGCAGCCGATGTCCAGAACCTCCATGTGCGGGCGGAGCGAATCCAGCAGATAGGCGGCGGAGTTGGCGGCGGTGCGCCAGGTGTGCGAGCGGAGGACGGACTCGTGGTGGCCGTGGGTGTAGACGGCGGTCTCCTGCGGCATGCGGTCTCCTTCGCGGCGTCGGGCGGCGGCTCCGCGCTGCCGCGGACCGCCCCGGATGCCCCCGGGGCGCCCGCGCCGCGGCGACACGGACGCCCTCGTGGCGTGGTGGACCCACCGTACGCCGCCATCTCGTATCACGAGAGTGGCATCTCAGGATGCGGGCAGCAGGCGGTAGACCGTCAGCACCTCGTTCTCCTTCGTCAGCGTCAACGTGCCTGGCGTGGCGGTGACTTCACCGTCGTACGCGAGGTCCGTGCCCTCCGGCAGGCCGCCGATCCGCAGGCTGCGCAGCCGCGCCTCCTTGAGGACGGGGGAGGAGCGCGGGGTGCCGGTCAGGGCTGCCACCAGCAGCCGGGTGCGGGCCAGCCGGCCGGCCCGCACCACCCGCACGTCCAGGACCCCGTCGGCCAGGTCGTGGCGCCGTACGGGCGTCAGCCCCAGGCCGCGGTAGGCGCAGTTGCCGGCGAAGAGCATCCACAGCTCCATCCGGCGGCCGTTGATCTCGGCGGACACCGGCTGCGCGGTGCGCAGCACATGCCAGGCGGCGAGCACCCCCGCGGGCCAGGCGCCGATCCGGCCCGCCCAGCGCTCCCGCAGCCGGACCAGCTCCGGATAGGCGCCGATCGAGAAGGTGTTGAGGAAGTACTGCCCCTCGCGGTGCGGTGCGGCGTGGAAGCGTGCCAGGTCGACGGCGACCGCCTCGCCGTCCTCCACGGCGCGCGCGGCCTCGCCGAGCGTCTCGACGCCCAGGTCGTAGGCGAAGTGGTTGTGGGTGCCGCCGGGCAGCACCGCCAGCGGCAGCCCGTGCCGGACCGCGACGGCGGCCGCCGCGTTGACGGTGCCGTCGCCGCCGAGCACCCCCAGCGCGCCACCGCACCGCTTGGCGCTCTCCGCCGCCTCCTCCAGCGCCTTGTCCAGATCGGGGGCGTCCGTCCCGCCGCAGGTGACGACCGTGGCGCGGGGCAGCACCCCGTGCACCTCCGGCGCCCGGTCCGGACGGGTCTCGCCGCGCTGCCCCGATCCCTGGTTCGCCACCACGAACAGCCCGCGGCCGCCGGGCAGCGCGGGCGCGTCGGCGCGTGGCCGGGCCGGTGGCGCCAGTTGGGCGCGGGTCGGGGCGAGGCCGCGCACCGCGAAGGCGGCCCCGGCACCGAGCGCGGCGCCCGCCAGCACGTCGCCCGGGTAGTGGACGCCGGTGTAGACGCGGGAGAAGGCCACGGACGCGGCGAGCGGCGCCAGCGTCAGCCCCCACCACTTGTTCTCGAACGCGACGCCGGTGGCGAAGGCGACTGCGGACGCCGCATGCCCGGACGGGAACGACGAGGTGAAGGGCTGGCGCCGCAGTTGGCGTATGACGGGCACCGTCTCCAGCAGCGGGCGGGCCCGCCGTACGGAGCGTTTGCCCAGGGTGTTGACGGTCGCGGACGCCACGGCGAGGGAGGCGACGCCACGGACGGCGGCCCGGCGGGCGGGCCGGCCGCCGAGCGCCGCCGCACCGGCCGCGAGCCCCAGCCAGAGCAGTCCGTGGTCCGCGCCGCGGGTCAGCCGCGGCAGCACCCGCTGCGCGCCAGGCCACTCGCGGGTGGCGATGGTGTCGAAGAGCCGTCGGTCCACACGGGACAGGAAAGAGCGCATGCGGCCCCTTGTACCCCGGACGCGGGGTGCGATACGAGGAGGTCGCCGGAACGGGCGCCACCGTGGCGGGGCGGGGCTGCCGTCCGGCAAGTGGGGCGGGGCGGCCCGGCGCGCCCGGGCGTACCGCGGAGCCGAGGGCTCCCGGCCGCGAACGGTCGCCGGAAAACGGGGCGCCTGCCGGGCCCCGGTGTGCTTTTCTTCCCGGATGATCCGACACCGTACCCCCGCCGATCTCGATGCCTGTGCGGCGGTGCTGGCCGAGGTGCACCACCGCAGCGGCTACCCCCACCACTGGCCCACCGATCCCGCGGACTGGCTCACCCCGGACGGCCTCACCGCCGCCTGGGTGGCCGAGGAGTCCGGCGTGATCGTCGGTCACGCCGCCCTGTGCGGCCCGGAGATCAGCCGCCTCTACGTCCACCCCGCCGCCCGCGGCCACGGCGTCGGCGGCCTGCTGCTGCGTACCGCCCACGACGCGGCACTCGCCCACGGCCGCCCACCGGTCCTGGAGGTCAAGGCCACCGACCACGCGGCCGTCGCCCTGTACGAACGCCAGGGCTGGACCCGCACCGCCACCGAGGAACAGGAGTGGCGGCCGGGGGAGCGGGTGGTGATCCACCGTTACGTGGCGGGAGTGAACGGCTGAGGGGAGCGGGCCGGCCGCGGACCGCCGCGCCCCGCCTCGTACCCCGCCCCTCCACTGCCCCATTCGGATGACGACGGCGGTGTCGGATCCGGCCGGGCGGGCGTGGCACGGGCTCCGTTGACGTGTCGGGGGTGTGTGGGGCGCGGGATCTGCCAAGGTGGGCCGGGCGTGATTCATGTGATGGGCCCACGAACGACCCACGCGGCCGACGTCCGCTCGGCGCACCGCCGACGCCGCGCCCGGCCGTCGGCGGCCCACCGTCCCGTCGTGTGCACTGTGGAGGTACGGATGCAGCGGACCGCCCCGGATCCGCGGCCGGAGCCCGCCCCGGAGCCGTCCGGCCTCCCGGTGCTCCCCGAACTCGCCGACCGCCTCGCCGCCGCGGCCGGACGCGCCGGACCGGAGCCGTCCGGCGGCTCCCCGGAGCTGCGGACCGCCGCCGCCGGGTACGCCGGGCGCCGCGGTCCGGCCACCGGCCCCGACCGGCTGCTCGTCGGCCCCGGCGCGCCCGCCCTGCTGCTCGCGCTGTACGCGGCGGTGGGCGGCGCGGTGGTGCTGCCCCGGCCCTGCGCCGCCTGGTACGCGCCGCCCGCCCGGCTGCTCGGCCGGGCCGTGCACCTGGCGCCGGTACCGGCCGAATCGGGCGGGGCGCCGGACCCGTTCGCCTTCCTGGAGACCGTGCGGCGGGCGCGGATGGAGGGGACGGAGCCCGGGATGCTGGTGCTGTCCGTCGCCGACGACCCGACCGGGACCTGCCCGCCGCCCGAGCAGCTGCACGAGGTCTGCGAGGCGGCCGTGGGGGAGGGGATGTGGGTGGTCAGCGACGAGACGCGGCGCGATCTGCTGCACGATCCGCATGACACCGTGGTGCTCAGCCCCGCCGAGATGCTGCCCGCGGACGTCGTGGTGCTGAGCGATCTGCGGGCCACCCTGCTGCCCGCGTCCTGGCCGGTCGGGGTCGCGCGCTTCCCCGAGGGGGAGCGCGGCGCCGCACTGCACGCCGCCGCCCTGGGCGCGCTGACCGCCGCGGCCACCCCGCTGCCCGGACCGCTCGCCGACGCCACCGGGTACGCACTCGGCGAACCGGCCGCCGTCCGCGCCCGTACCGCGGCCGCCGCCCGGCTGCACGGCACCCTCGCCGCCGCCCTCTACCGCACCCTCACCGCCGCCGGTGCGCTCTGCCGTCCGCCGCGCTCCGGCAACCACCTCTACGCCGACCTCGAACCGCTCCGCCACCCGCTGGCCGCCGCCGGGGTCACCGGCGCGGCGGCGCTGGAGCGGGAGCTGGCGCCGTGGGCGGCGTGCGGCGGGCACCGCTTCGGCGACGACCCGGGTGCGCTCCGCGTCCGCCTGAGCACCGAGGCGCTCCTCGGCCCCGACCGGGACGCCCGCCGCCCCGTCCTGGCCGCCCCCGACCCGCTGCGCACCGCCCCGGTCGCCGCGTCACTGGCGCGGCTCGACCACGCCCTGACCGTCCTGACCACCGGCGGCTGACGACCCGCCCGGCCCCGCCCCCGCGTCCCGTACCGCCCCGCCCCTTCGCCTCCGATCCGGCCGTCCCTCCTCCCCGCACCCGTTCCGGCCTCCCCGCCTCCCCGCACCCGTTCCGGCCGCGTCGTATCCACCCCTCGAAAGGGAGCCCCGCGATGACCGAACAGACCGAGCGCTCCGTCCCCGCCTCCCCGCACCCCGCGCCCCCGGGGCCGTCCGTGGTGGCCCGGCCCGCCGTCCGGCGCCCCGCCGCGCCCGTCCGCCCGGACGCCCCGCCGCTCACCGCACCCCGGCCGCCGGGCGAACGCCGCACCTGGCCGCGGGACTTCACCGATCGGCTGACCGCACCGCTGCCCGGCGTCCGGGCGCTGGCCCGGATCGCGCGGGAGGGCAAGCTGCGGCCCGTACCGAAGACGCTGGCGCAGATCCAGGACCTGCCGTTCGCACCGGGACCGCTGCCGGCCGCCGGGCCCGCCACCACCGCCGTCACCTGGGCCGGGCACGCCAGCTGGATCGTCCGCATCGGCGGGCTGACGGTGCTCACCGACCCGGTCTGGTCCCGCAAGATCCTCGGCACGCCCGCCCGGGTCACACCCGTCGGCGTCCGCTGGGAGGATCTGCCGCCGATCGACGCGGTGGTCATCAGCCACAACCACTACGACCACCTCGACGCCCCCACCCTCAAGCGGCTGCCGCGCACCACCCCGCTGCTGCTCCCGGCGGGCCTCGCGCCCTGGGCCCGGCGCCGCGGCTTCACCGCCGTCACCGAGCTGGACTGGTGGGAGGCGGTCGAACTGCCCGCACCCGGTGGCCCCGTCCGCATCGACTTCGTCCCCGCGCACCACTGGAGCAAGCGCACCCTCCTCGACACCTGCCGCACCCTGTGGGGCGGCTGGCTGCTCACCGCGCCCGACGGCCGCCGGGTGTACTTCGCCGGGGACACCGGCTACGGCCACTGGTTCGAGGAGATCGGCCGCCGCTACCCGGGCATCGACGTGGCGCTGCTGCCGATCGGTGCGTACGACCCGCGGTGGATGCTCCGGCCGGTGCACACCGACCCCGAGGAGGCGGTCCGCGCCTGCCAGGATCTCGGCGCGCGGGCGCTGGCCCCCATGCACTGGTCGACGTTCCTGCTCTCCGCCGAGCCGCCGATGGAGCCGCTGCACCGGGTCCGCGCCGCCTGGCAGGCCACCGGGCGGCCCCGCGAGGACCTCTGGGACCTGCCGGTCGGCGCCTCCCGCGTCCTGCCCGAGGGCTGACGCCGCCTCAGCTCTGGCTGCGCGGCTCCCGGGCCCGCACCCGCCGCCACAGCGCCGGGACCGCACCGACCAGCACCGTCAGCGCCACCGCCGCCGCCACGCCCTGCCACGGACCGCCGAACAGCGAACCGCCCGCCAGGCCGATGAGCTGGTACGTCGCCGTCCAGGCCAGGCAGGCGGGCGCATCGCCGCGGGCGAAGGTGCGCAGCGGCATCCGGGACAGCAGGCACGCCAGCATCACCGGGATCCGTCCGGCCGGCACCAGCCGCGACACCGTCAGCACCAGCACCCCGTGCGTCCGCAGCTGCTCCTGCGCCCGGGTCAGCCGCTCGGGCGCCGCCCGGTCGCGCAGCCGCTCCGGCCACCGCGAACCGCTCCCGGCGCGCAGCCCGCGGGCGCCCAGCCGGTAGAGGCCCAGATCGCCGAGGAACGCCGCGGCCGACGCCACCACGAAGACGCCGAGCAGGGCGAAGGGGGAGCTGTGGTGGAAGGCGACCACCGCCGCCGAGCTGACCACCGCGCCCGTCGGCACCACCGGCACCAGCGACCCCAGCACCACCAGCAGGAAGAGCGACGGATAGCCCACCGCCTGCTGCGTCGACTCCGGCGGCACCGTGGCCGCCAGCACCGCCACGGGCGTCATCGCGCGACCACCGGCCGGACCCGTTCACCGTGCGCGGGCCGGTAGACCCGCACCCCGGGCGCCAGCAGCGCGGCCTGCCGCTCGAACTCCTGGCCCGGCGCATGGAACTCGTGCGGCCGCACCGCGTCGAGACCGATCGGCCAGTACGTGCCGTAGTGCACCGGCACCGCGCACACCGGGCCCAGCTGCGCCGCCGCCCGGGCCGCGCGCCGCGCATCCAGATGCCCGCTCCCCAGGAACGGCCCCCACCCGCCGACCGGCAACAACGCCACCTCACACGCCCCGACCGTCTCCGCCATCGCGTCGTACCACCCGGTGTCGCCCGCGAAGTACGTCCGCGCCGCGCCCCGTACGACATAGCCGAGGGCGGGCACACGGTGCGGCCCGTACGGCAGCCGCCGTCCGTCGTGGGCGGCCGGGACCGCGGTGACGGTGACCGCGCCCGCGGGGTCCGCCGCGACCGTGTCGCCGGGCGCCACCTCCGTCAGTCGCAGCTCGCGCGCGAGCGCGACCCGGCGCAGGGCCGGGACCGCGGCGGGCGCGCCCCGGGGCACCACCACACGGGTGCCGGGCGCGAGGCGGGCGAGGGAGGCGGGGTGGAGGTGGTCGGCGTGGAGATGGGAGACGACGACGAGATCGGCGCGGGCCGCCTCGGGCGGCGGCAGGGCGCCGCGGCGCCGCCGCAGATGCGCCAGGCGGCGGACGAAGAGCGGATCGGTGAGCACCCGCACCCCGGAATCCTCGATCGTCGCGGTGGCATGCCCCCACCAGGTGATCTCCACCGCCACCGCGGACCTCCCGACTCCCGACTCCCGGCGCCGGGCCGTCTCCCGTGCGCCGCCCGTCGATCCTGCCTCATCCCCGGGCCGCCGCGGTCCTCGGGGCCAACACGGCAGATACCGGTACATCCATCCCTTCCCGCCCATTACGGGGCCAAGGCCGGGGACCGACGCGTATATGACACGCTGGAACGGACGCCCGTGCCGCCGGCCCGGGAGCGGATCAGGAGCGAGAGGGAGACCGTGACCGGGCGGTGGAGATCCTTCGGCGGCGCCGTGCTGCGCGTGCTCGCCGTCTGGGCCGTGTCCAGCCTCACCCTGCTGGCGCTCGCCGTGGTGCTGCCGGACTTCCGGCTCCAGTCGCCCGGCGGCGACAGCCTCACCCGCACCGCGCTGACCGCCGTCCTCGGCGCCGGCGCCTTCGGCCTCCTCGGCGCGCTGGTCTGGCCGCTGCTGGTCCGCGCGTTCCTGCTGGTCCCCGCCCTCGTCCTGGGCCTGCTGGTCTTCTTCCTCAACGGTTCGCTGCTGCTCGTCGCCCTCGGCCTGCTCCCCGAGGGGCGCGGCCAGGTCGCCCCCGAGACCGCGGTGATCGTCGCCGCCGTGATGTCCGCGGCCTCCTCGGCCACCTCCGCCTTCCTCGCCGTCCGCAACGACGAGGCGTACCGCAGACGGCTGGTGCGGCTCGCCGGACGCCGCGCCCGCCGCGCCGGGGCCGCCGCACCCCGCACCCCCGGCACCCTCTTCCTCCAGCTCGACGGCGTCGGCCACGACCTGCTCCGCGACGCGACCGAGGGCGAGCGGCCGCTGATGCCGACGGTGGCCCGCTGGCGCGCGGACGGCCACCGCCTGACGCCCTGGCACACCGACTGGTCCAGCCAGACCGGCGCCAGCCAGCTCGGCATCCTGCACGGCACCAACCACGATCTGCCCGCCTTCCGCTGGTACGAGAAGGAGACCGGGCACACCCTCGTCAGCAACCGGCCCACGTCCGCCGCCGAACTCCAGCGCCGCGCGCAGGCCCGCACCGGCCACCCCGGGCTGCTCGCCGACGACGGCGCCAGCCGCGGCAACCTCTTCAGCGGCGGCGCCGACCAGGTCGCCCTCGTCATGTCGGTCGCCGCCCGCCGCGGCCGCGACACCCGCTCCCGCGCCGGATACTTCGCCTACTTCTCCGACCCGGCCAACGCCACCCGCACCGCCGTCTCCTTCGTCGCCGAACTCTTCCGCGAGAGCGGCCAGGCGCTCCGCAGCCGTGTGCGCCGCGAGACCCCGCGGGTGGGGCGCGGCGGCCTCTACCCCGTCCTGCGGGCCTTCGCCACCGTCGTCGAACGCGATGTGGTGGTCGCCGCGATCGTCGGCGACCTCCTCGCCGGGCGCACCGCCGTCTACGCCGACCTGGTCGCCTACGACGAGGTCGCCCACCACTCGGGCCCCCGCCACCGCGACACCCACCAGGTGCTGCGCAGCCTCGACCGGGCCGTCGCCCTGATCGCCAAGGCCGCCCGGCACGCCCCGCGCCCGTACCGCATCGTGCTCCTCTCCGACCACGGCCAGAGCCCCGGCGAGACCTTCCTGGAGCGCTACGGACTGAGCCTCGGCGACCTCGTACGCGCCGGGTGCGGGCTGCCGGTGCCGCGCCGGGTGCGGCGTACCCCCAGCGGCGCCGAGGCGCGGGAGTCCGCGCGGGTGGCGCTGGGGCGGCCCGAGGACACCGACGGCCACACCACCTCCCAGCCGGTGGTGCTGGCCTCCGGCAACCTCGGCCTGGTGTCGTTCCCGGACATGCCCGGCCGCGTCACCCGCGAGGAGCTGGACCGCCGCAACCCGGCGCTGCTCGGCACCCTCGCCAACCACCCCGGCATCGGCTTCCTGCTGGTCCGCTCCGCGGAGCACGGTGCGGTGGTCCTCGGTGCCGCGGGCGCGGAGCACCACCTCGACACCGGCCGGATCATCGGCGCCGACCCGCTCGCGCCGTTCGGCCCGGGCGCCGCCGACGCGGTGCGCCGCACCGACGGCTTCCCGCACGTCGCCGACATCATGGTCAACTCCGCCTACGATCCGGCCACCGGAGAGGTGCACGCCTTCGAGGAACAGATCGGCTCCCACGGCGGCCTCGGCGGCGACCAGAGCCGCCCGTTCCTGCTGGCCCCCGCCGACCTCTCACCCCCGGTCCCGGCCGGTGCCCCGCCCCTGACCGGCGCCGCCGAGGTCCACCACGTCCTGCGCCGCTGGCTGCGCGAGGCGGCGCAGACCCACCCGGCCGCGGTCCCGGCCGACGGGGGCGTCCGGGTGGCCGGGGAGGCGTGAGGCGAAGGCGCTCGATGGGCTGTAGGGGCCGTGTGAGGCGTCAATAAGTGTGACGCGGTTGCGAATGTTTCATCATCGCGTTGATTTCGCTCGATTGAGTTAATTCGGAAAGCTGCGGGGTCGGTCTTCTGGCTACCTTCGCTGCGTGGTCAACAGAAAAGCACCGGTCGCACTCAAGATTCACGACGTACTGGAGAAGGCGCGCACGTGTGAGCCGTTTCCGGTCTGGATGACGTGGGAGGCCCTGACGGAGCGGGTCTATGGGCGTTGGGGCGATGAACGCAATACGCAGCAGTGCGCGAGGCGTATGAGCTCGGTGCAGACGGTGCGCACATCGGCCAGCCGCTCGGCGGGCCTGGAACTCCGCATGACGCCGGAGGAATCCTGGCTGTACAGGCACATCGTGAAAACCGGATATCCCTTGTACGCCGTGGACGCTTCCCCGTACCGTCCACCGTCGCGGGAAGAAGTCGTGGCGGCTTTCTTCGACGGGCTGCACGGCGAGACGGTGCGGGTGGACCTGAGCAAGGTCGTCTCGATGCTCAATGCGAACTACCGGACGACATTTGACGTGTCGGAGGTGCTGTGGTGGCGCACGGGGCTGGAACAGGAGCGAACGAGAGAGCGGGAACGTCACCTGAAGCGGCTGGGAGCGGGTTTGGATGCCCTGTTGACGGCTCGTGGACGTCAGGAAGTGCGCAAGGTGCAGAGCGTTCTCAGGAAGGCGCGCTTCGACGGGGCGAGCGTGTGCCCCTCCTGCTGGCAAGAGATCGATCCGGACGGCCCGCTGCTGCGAGCGTTGGCGGTCTGATCGGTTCGAGGGCGGTGGCCGCGCCCGCGCCTTCGGCCGGGCGCGCCGGATTGGCCATGGCGCCGAGCCACTGCCCGGAATTTGCTTACGCCGACGGCCCCACGCGCCCCCGACCAGCGAAGACACCCATTCGGAGGGGGTTACGGGATTTCCGTGCGCCGCCCGCCGGGCCGTAGATCCTCCGTCCCGGCGAACGGTTGACGGGAGCATTCGCGGCGATTTTGCGCCGTGCCCCGAACCGGTGACGATGTGCACCAGTCCGGCACACCGGACACCCCGCACGACGAGAGACACCCACTCCATGCACCCCAGCCCCGACGAGCGGCACCCCGGGACGGGTGCGGCCACCGACGCACCCGCGCCGGTCCGCCGCTTCGGTCTCGCCACCGCCACCTGCCTGGTGATGGGCAACATCATCGGCGGTGGCATCTTCCTGCTCCCCGCGTCCGTCGCCCCATACGGCACCGTCAGCCTCGTCGCCTTCGGTGTCCTCACCCTCGGCGCCCTGGCCCTCGCCCTGGTCTTCGGCAAGCTGGCCCGCCGCCATCCGGACACCGGCGGGCCCTACGTCTACGCCCGGGAGGCGTTCGGCGACTTCGCCGGGTTCCTGTCGGCCTGGTCGTACTGGACGCTCACCTGGGTCAGCAATGCGGCCCTCGCGGTCGCCGCCGTCGGCTACGTCCACGTCCTGCTGCCCGGTCACGCGGGGCGCGGCACCGACCTGATCGTCGCGCTGGCCGCCCTGTGGCTCCCGGCCCTCTCCAACCTCGCCGGGACCCGCTACGTCGGCGCCGTGCAGCTGGTCTCCACGGTCTTGAAGTTCGTCCCGCTGCTGTTCATCGCGGTCGTCGGACTGTTCTTCTTCGACCCGGACAACCTCGGCTCGTTCACCGAAGGAAACACCGGCACCCTCGGCGGGCTCTCGGCCGCCGCCGCGATCCTGCTCTACAGCTACGTCGGCGTGGAGTCCGCGGCGATGAGCGCGGGCGAGGTCCGTGACCCGGGGCGCAACGTCGGCCGCGCCACGGTCCTCGGCACCCTCGGCGCCGCCCTCGTCTACCTCCTGGGCACCGTCGCCGTCTTCGGCACCGTCTCCCACGACAAGCTGATCCACTCCAAGGCGCCGTTCTCGGACGCGGTCAACGCGATGTTCGGCGGCCACTGGGGCGGCACCCTCATCGCCGCCGCCGCCGTCATCTCGATCGTCGGCGCCCTCAACGGCTGGACGCTGATGAGCGCACAGTCCCCGTACGCCGCCGCGCAGGACGGCCTCTTCCCCGCCGCCTTCCTCGCCAAGCGGCGCGGGGTGCCGACCTTCGGCGTGCTCGCCGCCGCGGTGCTGGCCAGCGGCCTGACGGTGATCAACTACCTGCTGGGCTCCGGCGGCGTCTTCGAGATCCTGGTGCTCATCACCACCTTCTCGGCCACCGTCCCCTACCTCCTCGCCGCCGGCGCCCAGATCTACTTCCTGCTCACCGGCGAACGCGACCGGGTCCGCCCGGGCCGCTTCGCCCGCGACCTGGCCATGGCGCTCGCCGCCTTCGGCTTCACCTTCTGGCTCGTCGCCGGCGCCGGATACGCCGCGATCTACCAGGGCGTGCTGTTCCTCTTCGCCGGGATCCTCGTCTACGCGTGGATGGCCGCGCGGCGCAAGGGCCGCGCCCCGCACACCCCGGAGGCCGCACCGGCGCACTCCGGGGACGCGCCCACGCCGTAACCGGGTGCCCGGCCCCGCCACCGGGCGCCCGCCCGGGCCCGCATGCCACGCTGGAGGCCGGTACGGGCACGGGCCCCGTACCGGCCCGCCCGGGGCGGAGCGGCCGCGCCGGGAGACGACGAGGAGGACCGGGATGCCCCAGCCGGAACCGCTCAGTGACCAGGACATCGCCACACGCCTCGGGGAGCTGCCGGGCTGGTCGGTCTCCGAGGGCCTGCTGCGCCGCGGCTACCACTTCGCGGGCCACTTCCCGGCCGCCGCGATGGTCATCCACATCGCCCAGATCCAGGAGGAGCTGGGCCACCACGCCGACCTGACCCTCGGCTACAACCGGCTCGCGATCGCGGTGAACACCCACAGCGCCGGCGGCCGGATCACCGCCCTCGACTTCGGCCTGGCCCACCGCATCGAAGCCGTCGCCGCGGCACACGGCGCCGACTGAGCGCCCACGCCGGGCGCCGCCGTCAGCCCGAGGAGCGGGTGAGGCCGGGGCCGGGGCGCGGGACCGTGGCGTCCGGCCGCACCGGGGCCGGTTCGGCGGCGGGCCCCGGCACGGAATCCGGCTGCGGCCCCGCCTCCTGCTCGGGCCCCTCCGGCTCGGGCTCCGGCGCGGGCTCGGGCGGCCCCGCCCCGGAAGCACCGTCGCCGTCCGCCCCCTGCCACCCCGCCCGCCGCAGCTCCACGTTGAACTGGGCGCCCGAGAGCAGCGACAGGTGGGAGAACCACAGCCAGATCAGGAAGACCACGGGCCCGGCCAGCGATCCGTAGAGGCGGTTGAACGTGCCGACGTACGACGCGTAGAAGGTGAACGCCGCCGACGAGACCAGCCACATCAGCACCGCGACCACCCCGCCCGGCACGGCGTGCGGCACCCCGCGCGAGGGCGGCGGGCCGGAGCGGTAGAGGACCAGCACCCACACCACGGCCAGCAGCAACAGCAGCGGCCACTGGAGGAGGTTCCAGGTCTCCTCACCGGCCTCGCCCAACCCCAGCGTCCTCACCAGCGCCGTCGCGATCGGCCCGCTCACCAGCAGCGCCACCGCCGAGCTGATGAGCAGCGCGATCAGCAGCAGCGCGGTGGCCAGGATGCGCGGCGCCTTGCGCCACGGCGGCCGGTCGTCCTTCGTACGGTGCATGGCGTGCAGCGCCCGCCGGAACACCGCGAGATAGCTGCACGACGACCAGACCGCGCTGACCAGCGCGCCGCCGACCACCATCCAGGCAGCCGTCCGCTGATGCGCCATGCCCACCAGCGCCCGCCGCAGCGTGGGGCCGGAGTCGGCCGGGGCCAGCGACGTCAGATGGTTGATCAGCTGCTCGGTGGCCGGCGGATCGGCCAGCCCGATCAGCGACACCGTCACGATCGTCGAGGGCAGCAGCGCCAGCACGGAGTAGTACGTCAGGCTCGCCGCCCAGTCCGTCACATCGTCGTGCCACACCGACAGCGGCGTACGGCGCAGCGCGGTGCGCCACTGGCGCGCCGTCGGCAGCGCCCGCCGCAACCGGCCGTGGCGCGCGGTGGCCGCGGCGCTCATCCGGACCACCCGCGCAGACCCGGCGCCGCACGGCACGGCCCGCGGCGGATACCACTCCCGGCCATCTCTGTCCGTCCTCACCTGATCGGGGTGTACGTCGGTCGGCGGCGCCGGACGCTACGCGGGGGCGATCCGGATCACCAGGCGCGGCGGGCGGACCAGGCCCAGCCGGTCGCGCAGGGCGCGCAGCTCCGCGGTGAGCGCGGCCCGCGCCTCGGCCGGATCGCCGAACACCAGCACCGCCCGGACCACGGCACGACGGCCCCGCACCCGCACCCGGGCCCGCGCGATGCCCGGCATCCGCAAGGTGGCGTCCCGCAGCAGGGCGCCGAACCCGCGCCGGTCGAGCGCGGCGTCCGCCCCGGGCAGCAGCCGCGCCCCGGAGCCCTCCCGCAGCCGGCCCGGCACCAGCGCCAGCGCCACCATCGCCAGGCCCAGCAGCGCGACCACCGCGCCGCCCGCCACCAGCCAGCCATCGGTGAGCCGCACCGCGGACACCGCCCCGTCGAGCAGTCCGGCGAGCACCCCCGCCAGACCCGACGGCCGGCCGGTCCCGGCCGCCGTCAACGCCGCACAGCACGGCACCACGGCCCCCGCCGTCAGCACCGCCCGCCACCGGCGTCCCGCGCGCTCCATCGCCGTCCTCCTCGCTCCCGCTTCCGGTCCGTCCGGGGCGTGCCGCTCCGGATCCACGGCCGCTCCGCACCACTGCGGGCCGGGCCGCGTGGCGGGTGCGCACCAGGCAGGGACCCTGCCGATACGCGCGGCCGCAGCGACCGCACCCGCCCCGTACGCCACGGTCCCGCCCGCCCCACCGGACACTTCCGGCATCGCGTCCTGCCCCTCTCGCCTGCCCACTGTTCTGGGGAAGTCAACCTCATCCACCGGCCCCCGCGCCTCCGAACCCCGACGACTTAGGGGGCGCAGCCCCTGCCCCCTCAAGGGGCAGCCGTCAGCAGTGCCGGTACACGTAACCGTGCTCCCCCTCGGGCCGCACCTCGCGATCGCGCAGGGTGAGGGAGAGGTGGTCGCCCCAGCGGCGGCAGCCGGAGGTGAAGTCCCGGGTGCGGTACTCGATGTCGAGGACCCGGCCGTCGTAGGCGGAAAGATAGCGGTCGCACTCCTGATAGCGGGCGCACTCCTCGGTCACCGCGAAGTCGAAGCCGATCCGGGACCGCTCGCTCAGCAGATCGGCGGTGTTCTTCTGCGCGAAGGCCAGCCCCCGCGCATGGGCCCGCTGCGCCAGCAGCCGGGCGAACGCCGCCGCGTCGTCCGCGTCGAGCCGCCCGCCGGAGCGCTCGTACGAGTCGAGGTTGTCGGCCTCCACGGCGTCGAAGCCCGCCGTGGCGCAGCCGTCGATCCAGCCGCCCACGACCTCGGCGGCGGCCGTGCGCTTCGCGGGCGTGGACACGTCCAGCAGCGGTTCGTCCCAGTCCTCGTCGATCACCAACGGGCCGTCGCCGCCCTTCTCGTGCAGCAGCAGCTCCGGGTGGTGGCGCCGCCACCAGCCGACCGCCCCGCCGGGCTGGGTCTGGAACGCGTTGACGTAACAGACGGAGTAGCGGCCCGCCGCCGGCTTCGCGGTGCGGTCGCGGGAGACCACCCGTACGTCGTCCCGCGGCGGGTACGCGCCGCCCAACTGGTAGTCGAAGACGGCACCGGCGGGCGGCAGCCGCACCTTTCCGGGCGCGGAGGACGCGGCCGGGGGCCGGGCGTCGGACGGGCCGTCGGCGGTGGGGGAGCAGCCGGGGACGGCGGCCACCGCGCACAACAGGGCGAGCAGGGGCGCGGATCGGCGGAACAGGCGGCGCACGACGGCATCAGCTTTCGGTCGGTTCACCCCGGGACCGGCCGGCCGGCCGGGAGCGCGCGCGGTCTGCGCGCTCGGGGGACAACCGGCAGCGTACGCACCGGGCATGCCCACCCGTCGCGCACCCCTTGCCTGTTCAGCGGAGACCGCAGCTGGGACGGGTCCCGGGTTTCTACCGGGGTGTGCGGGGACCATGGTGGTTTCGGCGAGTTCGGGGGCCAGGTCGGCCCGTTCGTGGAACGGATGAACACGGCGCGAGTCGGTGATTCTGCAGGTCCGAAGGATCGGTTGTCCGGGTCAGCGTCCGGATGCGTCTTGCCGGTCGGTCTCACGCACCGGCTGCTTCACCGCGCCGGCTTCCTCCCTCTGCCCCTGGCGCTCGCCTGCGACGGCCGAGGCCGGCTTGGGCAGGGCCTGGACAAGCAGGGTGACGATGACCGGGAACACCACGATGACCGCGATGCCGAGGTAGAACGCCTTGGGGTAGTTGTCCGGCGCGGGCGAGTCGCCGAGTGCGCCGAAGAAGACGACGCCGACGAGCGATACGCCGAGCGCCGCGCCACCCTCCATCGCCGTGGACAGCACACCGGAGGCCGAGGAGGCGTGCTTCGCGTCGATGCCGGCCAGGGCCGCGGCGGGCAGCGGCGCAGCCACCAGGCCCATGCCGAAGCCCGCGACCAGCAGTCCGGGCGCTGTCCAGCCGGCCGCGCCGGCCGTGCCGATGTGCGCGATGATCAGTCCGACCGTCCCGTAGCCGACGGCGACCAGCCCGGCGCCCAGGGCGATGACCTGGTTGCCGATGCGTGCGGCGAGCTTCCCCGCGAGAAACGACGAACCGAAGAAGCCGGCGCTCATCGTGGTGAAGAGCAGCCCCGAGGGGAGCGGGGCCCAGCCTCTGCCTTCCTGCGTGTAGAGCGCGAACAGCAGGAAGAAAGAACCCATCGACATGAAGTACACGAAGTACGCGGTGACGCCGACGGTGAATCCCCGCCCGCGGAAGAGCTCCGGGGCGATCAGCGGCGCCGCGTTGCGCGCGGCCCGCCGCCGCTGGTGCGCAACGAACAGGACGGACAACGGCACAGCCGCGATCAGTGACAGCCACGCCCACAGCGGCCAGCCCTGTTCCCTGCCCTCCAACAACGGCAGCACCACCGCGGCCAGGCTCACCGTGGCCAGGGCGGCACCCGGCAGGTCCAGCTTGGCGCCGGTCCCGGTGCGGATGCGGGGGACGATCCGCGGCGTCAGGGCCAGGATCACCAGGCCGATCGGGATGTTGATCAGGAAGACGGTTCGCCAGCCGAGCCCGGCGACATCGAGGGCGATCAGCATGCCGCCGATGAGCTGCCCGCACAGCCCGGACAGACCCAGCATCAATCCGTAGGCGCGGAAGGCACGGCCCCGCGCCTTACCGGTGTAGAGGTGGCTCACGACGGCGAGCACCTGCGGGGTCAGCATCGCCGAGGAGAGGCCCTGGACGACACGGGCGACGATCAGGAACCAGACGCCGGTGCGAAGCCACAGGCCGTCGATGCGGCGGTGAAGAACGCAAGGCCGACCACGAACATCCGACGAGGACCGAAGAGGTCACCCATCCGACCGCCGGTGATGAGCCCTACGCACAGGGCCGCGCCGTAACCCACCATGACGAGCTGTGTCTCAGGTGCGCCGGCCTCCAGGTCGCTCTGGATCGAAGGGATGGCGACGTTGGCGATGAAGAAGTCCAGAAAGGCGATGAAGCCGCCGATCAGGACGACGGCCAAGGGCGCCCAGGACGTGCGGTCGGCTGCACGGTCGGCAGTCTGCGGACTGGTCATGTCAGGGTCTTCCGTCCTCGGGTCGAGTGAACGGCCCCGAGGCTAGATCCGGGTCACTGACATCTCCTGTCAGTGACCCGCATACTTCTCCTTCATGCGGGCTAGTCGGTTGGTGAGCATCCTGTTACTCCTTCAGACACGCGGCCGGATGACCGCGCGGGAAGTGGCAGAGACCCTCGAGGTGTCGGTCCGCACCGTCTACCGGGACATGGAGTCGCTCGTCGCCTCCGGCATCCCTCTGTACGGCGAGGCCGGCCCGGACGGCGGATACCACCTGCTCGACGGTTACCGGACACGCCTCACCGGGCTCACCGCCGACGAGGCCAGAGCCCTGTTCCTGACCGGCCTGCCCGGGGCTGCAGCCGACCTCGGGCTCGGGGCCGTGGCCGCCGAGACGCAACTGAAGCTGACCGCCGCTCTGCCACCCGAGATGCGCGAGCGCGCCGAACGGTCCCGGCAGCGGATCCACATCGATATCCCCGCCTGGTACCAGGACTCCGAGGAGACGCCCTGGCTGTCCGCGGTGGCAAGCGCGGTGTGGAACCAGCAGCGGGTGCGGATCCGGTACGAACGCTGGGCCACTCCGCACGAAGTGATCAGGACCGTGGACTCCTACGGAGTGGTCCTCAAGGCCGGCCGCTGGTACCTGGTGGCCGGGTCCGCGCACGGCGTGCGGACCTACCGGGTGTCCCGGATCACTGAACTGGAGCCCCTGGCAGAGACGTTCACCTGGCCTGCCGGATTCGATCTGGCGGCGCACTGGCGCGAGTACCTGACGTCCTTCGACGCGCGCCGACACCGTGACCAGGCGGTGCTCCGCCTGTCGCCCGAGACTCTCGCGGGCATCGAACAGGTACTGGACGCTTCGGCGGCCCGAGCTGCCGAGGAGTCGGCGGCGGCGCCCGACGCAGACGGCTGGACGCGGGTGGTCATCCCCATCGAGTCCTATGAACAGGCTCTCCCGAAGCTGCTGCTGTTGGGCGTGGGCGCCGCCGGTGGTGGGGCCGCCTGAGCTGCGGGAGAGGATGCGGGCCACACTCACCGAGATGCTCGCCCGGCACGAGGATGACGGCCCGACGCAGGAGTGAGAGAGGTCAGCCTCGGCCCCGTCGCCGGGAGCGGCAGGCAGGCCGCCCCCGCGCCATCACCGCCCGAGCCCACCCCGTCCCAGCCGCCGCGCCCCGGAGCCCCGCCGCACCCGGCCTCAGGCGAACGCCAACCCCCGCCACGGCGACGCCGGATCCTGGGTGAGTACCCGGTGCACATGCAGCGCCTCCGCGTACGGGGCGCCGAACCAGCCGTTGTCGAAGGCGAGCATCCGGCCCAGCGCGTACCCGGCCGCGTACCCCTCCCAGGAGTCGTACGCCTCCCGGGCCAGCGCGCCCGCCCGCTGCACCGCCTGCTCGGCCTGCGGCGGGGCGCACAGCCGCGCGCCCAGACCCTGGCGGACGAGGCTGACCGCATGGGCGAGATCCAGCGCCAGCAGCGACCCCACGCGCCCGTCCGGCGGCAGCAACCCGTCCGTACGGAACCGCTCCTCGTACCGCGTCACCAGTTCCGGCACCTCGGCCGCGCCCTGCTCCGCGGCGTCGCCGGTCCGGCGGGCGCGGAGCGCCGCCTCGGTCTGCGCGGGCAGGAAACCGCCGCCGAGCAGCTGCTCCAACCGCTCCTGCCAGGACGCCGGATCCGTCACCGACCATTGCTCGCGTAGCGTCTGCGCGTCCGAGGCGTGGTCGAGGAAGACGGTGCCCAGTTCGTTCCACGGCACGCTGTGGTGCACCGCCAGCGGCGCCCCGCACGCCAGCCCCTGCGCCGACGGGCCGTGCAGCGGGCCCGTCGCGAGCGTGGTCAGCAGCCCGCCGGGGCGTACGCCGAAGTGGGCGCGCGCCTGGAGCCAGGACGCCCGGTGCGCGGGCGTCGCCAGGAGATACGCGGCCGACGGCGTCCCCGGGTTGACCGCCAGCCGCCACTTGTCGTTCGGCCAGTCCTGCGCCAGCTCCTCGACCGAGACCCGGTCGAAGAACTGCTGCGGCTGCCAGGGCGGCAGCATCCCCCGCGTCAGCACCGGCAGGCACTTCCCGCCGGCCACCGGGTCGTCGTAGACCGGCAGCGGGTCCTGACCCGGCTGCGGTGCCACCAGATAGAGATCCTCGCCCGCCAGGGCCGCGACCTGCCCCGCCGCGTCGCCCCGCGCCGTCGCCTCACACAGCCGCCGCTCGGTGTCCGTCGGCGGCATCCACACCGGAGTACCCATCCGCCCGACCCTACGGCGCCCGCCCCGACCCGCCGTCACCAGGGCATCTCCTCCGGCCCGGTGACCTACGGCCCCGGCGGCACGGCGCCCGAACGGCCGCTCACGGCGTTGCCGAACCGGCAACGAAGCTTGCTCCCCGGCGGGGAGCGGTCCAGGCTCACCCCATGACCCACGACGACGCCCGCCCGCACACCCCCGCGCACGGCCACGGCGCGCACGCCCCCGGACACCACCACGGCGACGCCGACATGGACTGGGAGGTGATGGGCCCGCTCCTGGAGAGCGGCGCCGAACTGCACTCCGCCGTCTTCGAGCAGGCCGCCGCCTGGCTGCGTACCCTCCTCACCCCGCAGGACGGCCGGACCGCCGCCCCCGTACGCCGCATCCTGGACGTCGGCAGCGGCCCCGGCGTCGCCACCTGCCTGCTGGCCCGCGCCTTCCCCGAGGCGGAGGTCGTCGCGGTCGACCCCACGCCCGCGCTGCTGGACCGCGCCCGCGCCCGCGCCGCCGCCCTCGGCCTCGCCGACCGCGTCACCACCCACCGCGCCGAACTCCCCGACGGACTGGACGGCGACGCGGCCCCGGACGGCGGCGGCCACCCCACCGGGCCGGTCGGCGACGCCGATCTCATCTGGTCCAGCCGGACCCTGCACCACGTCGGCGACCAGCGGCGCGCCGTCGCCACGCTCGCCCGCCGGCTGCGCCCCGGCGGCGTACTGGCCCTCTCCGAGGGCGGTCTGCCGCAGCGCTGCCTGCCCCGTGACATCGGGCTGGGCCGCCCCGGCCTCCAGGCACGGCTGGACGCGGCGAACGAGGAATGGTTCGCGCGGATGCGGGCCGCGCTGCCCGGCGCCGAGGACACCGTCGAGGACTGGCCCGCCTTCCTCACCGACGCGGGCCTGGACACCCCGCACAGCCGCACCTTCCTCGTCGACCTGCCCGCCCCGCTCTCCGCCGACGGCCGCGCGTACGTCGCCGCCGGGCTGACCCGCGCCGTCGAGGCGTTCGGCGACGAGCTGGCCCCCGACGACCTCGCCGCCGTCACCCGCCTCCTCGACGTGGACGACCCGGCCGGGCTCGCCCGCCGCCCCGACGTCTTCCTGCTCACCGCCCAGACCGTGCACGCGGCCCGCGCCCGGTAGCCACCGGACCGGAACGCCCCGCCCGGCCTGCGGGAACGCGGTCCGGCGCCGGTGACATGGCAGCCCCGGCACCCCCTGGCTAAGCTCGGTCGGGGGGCCGAGGACCCGATCCAGGGAGGCTCCGATGCATCTGGCGCCCGAACCACGTGACGTCGCCCCGCGCCTTGCCACCGGCGCGTTCATCCTCAACTCCGGCCTGGGCAAACTGAAGGCCGACGACGAGACCGCCGCCGGAATCCACGGCATGGCCTGCACCGCGTACCCGTTCCTGGACAAGCTCGAACCCCATGTCTTCGTCCGGCTGCTGGCCTGGTCGGAGGTGGCCGTCGGCAGCGCCCTGCTCGCCCCGGTGGTCCCGAGCCGCCTCGCCGGCGTCGCGCTGACCGGGTTCTCCGCCGGGCTCGTCGGCCTCTACCTCCGCACCCCCGGGATGCGCGAGCCCGGCAGCCTGCGCCCCACCCAGAACGGCATCCCGCTCGCCAAGGACACCTGGATGCTCGGCATCGGCCTGGGCCTGCTCAGCTCCGGCGCACGCTGGGGCTGCTGCCGCAGGCGCCGCCGCTGCCGCCGCTGAACCGCCCGGCGCCCGCCCCCGTCGGCCCTGCTGCCGGACGGCGGGCGCGCGACACGGAAGACTGGGCCGACCGGCCGAACCCGTTCGCGAATCCGGGTGCTTCCGCATCACTCGAATGCAGCATGTACGACTGGCCGGTTTGTTCGTTGGACCGGGCGTGACGTCAGCACGCGCCAGTGACCGCGCGCGGCCGGGTGGCCCCGCCGTGCGCCCGGCCGAAGGACCCGGCGGGCCGCCCGGCCGCCGTCCCGCCGGCCGCTGCGCGGGGCCACCGCCCGCCCGCCGTACGCCCGCCCGCGCCCGGCGCATACGCGGGCGCCGCCCCGCGGGCCCCGGGCGGCCCGGCCCCACGTGCCGCGCGTGAACGTCCCCTTGCGACCACGTCCCTCACCCGACCCGGCCCCGCCACCGCGGGCCCGCCCCGGCGGCTGCGCCGCGGGGCCCGGCGGATCAGCGCCGTCGTCGCCGCCCTCACCGCCGTCATGATCAGCGTGCTGGGCGCCATGGTCTGCTACGCACC
>NZ_JBVHWT010000021.1:0-81407 GCF_055564055.1 Streptomyces sp. NPDC029159 | reverse complement strand
CTCGGGGTTTTCTCCCTCCCCCTCTCCCCCCCCCCCCCCCCCCCCCCCCCCCCCCCCCCCCCCACCCCCCCTCCCCCCCCCCCCCCCCCCCCCCCCCCCCCCCCCCCGGCGGCGGTCAGGGCTGCTGGAATCCGGCCTTGCGGAGGATCTGCTGGGCCTCGGGGGTGGCGAGCCACTTCACGAACGCGGCGGCGTCGGCGGTGTGCTGCGAGGACTTCAGGGTGGCGGCGGGGTAGTCGGCGACGGCGTTCTGCGCATCGGGCAGGGCGACGGCGTCGACCTTGCCGGGGGCGGTGGCCGCGTCCGTCCGGTAGACGATCCCGGCGTCCGCCTCGCCGAGTTCGACCTTGCTGAGCACCGCACGGACGTTGGGCTCCTGGGAGACCGGCTTGACCGCCAGGTGCTGCTTGTCGAGGACCTGCTCGCTGTACCGGCCGACGGGCACCTCGGGGGCGGCGAGCACCACCTTCACACCGGAGCCGGTGAGGTCCTTCAGCTCGTGGATCTTCTTCGGGTTGCCCTTGCCGACGGCGATGACCAGGCGGTTCTTGGCGATGACGGTCGGCTTTCCGGTGTCGGCGCGGAGCCCGTCCATGGTCTTGGTGTCGGCGGTGACCAGCGCGTCGGCGGGTGCGCCCTGGCGGACCTGGGCGGCCAGCTCCTGCGAACCGGCGAAGGAGAAGTGCACCGTGGTGCCGGGGTGCGCGTGCTCGTAGGCGGCGCCCGCGGTCTTGAAGACATCGGTGAGGGAGGCGGCGGCGAGGACCGTCAGTTCGGTCTTGGCGGCGCCGTCCTTGGTGTCCTTCGCGTTGTCGTTGCCGCAGGCGGCGAGCGGGACGAGCAGGGCGGCGGTCACGAGTGCGGCGGCGCGGCGGCGGGTCACGGCGGACGGCAAGGCGGGCTCCTCGGGAGGCGGGGCGGGCGGATCGGCGGCGCGGCGGCGCCGCCGGGTGCGGGCGGGGCTCAGGCGCGGTCGATGTGCACGCTGGTGGCCTTGACCCGGGCGGTGGCCTCCGTGCCGACCTCCAGGCCGAGTTCCTCGACGGCTTCGCGGGTGAGCAGGGAGACGAGGCGGTGCGGTCCGGCCTGGATCTCCACCTGGGCCGCCACATCGCCGAGGGTGACGGCGGTGACGATGCCGGGGAAGGCGTTGCGGGCCGAGGTGTAGGACCCCTCCTCGTCGGTGTCGCCGCGGCCGTTCTCGACGGCGAAGGCGGCGAGGTCACGGCCGTCGATCATCCGGCGGCCGCTCTCGTCGCGGTGGGTGGCGATCCGCCCGGCGTCGGCCCAGCGGCGTGCGGTGTCCGGGCTGACGCCCAGCAGCCGCGCCGCGCGGCCGATGGTGTAGGACTGCATATGCGGAAAGATATGCGGGATTCTCGCGCATCTGCAATCCCTTCGGGTGATCAACCAGGGCAGATGCGAGGTGGCTCGGAGGTTCCTCCGGCGGCTGCGCCCGCCCGGTCCGGAGCCCGTACGCCCCTTCCTACCGCCGGTCGAACAGGCGCCGGGTCTCCTCGTCGGCAGGCAGGAAGGTTTCCAGGTGGAGCCCTTCCAGGGCGGCGTCGGTGGCGGTGCTGAGGGTGGCGGAGGTGCTGAAGAAGCGGAGCGGGTGGCCGTCGACGTCGATTTCGAGGGTGATGACCGGGCCCGTGGAAGCGGCGGTGTCGGGGGCGCCACGGTATCCGGCGATCTCCGTGGCCAGCTCGCGGTGGCGCGGGTCGTGGGTGCGCTCGGCGCGGTGGCTCACCTGCTGGAGGAGATGGCCGCCCCACTCCGCGAGGTTGCCGATCCGGCGGGCCAGCCCGTCGGGGTGGAGGCAGACCCGGACCACGTTGACCGGCGGCTCCAGCAGCTCCGGCGCGCAGCCGGCCAGCAGCTGATCGACGGCGGCGTTGGCGTCGACGATGTCCCAGTGGTCGTCCAACAGGAGTGCGGGGTAGGGCAGATGGGCGTCGAGGAGGCGGCGCAGACCGTCCATCACCACCGTGATCGAGGCGTCGTCCCAGGCGCGGTCCTGGTAGCGCGGGGCGTATCCGGCGGCCAGCAGGAGACGGTTGCGCTCCCGCAGGGGTACGTCGAGGTTGTCGGAGAGATGCATCAGCATCTCCGGTGTCGGGTGCGCCTTGCCGGTCTCGACCCGGCTGAGGTGCCGGGTGGAGACCCGCGAGCGGTTGGACAGCTCCTGCTGGCTGAACCGGCGGCGCTCGCGCCAGGTACGCAACAGTGCACCGACCGGAGGAACTTCGACTGCGACGCTCATACCAGGAGCCTAGGTGTTCGTGTCCGCACGGCCATGACCTCCGAGGTCATGGTCCGGACGACCGGACCGGGCCAGGATTTCGGTCATCAGCCCAACGGAACGAACGGGAGAAACACCATGCAGGCTGTCGTGCAGCAGTACCTGGCCACCTGGAACGCCGCCGGCGACGAGCGGGCGGAGCTGCTCGCCGCACACTGGTCGCCCGAGGCGACCTACACCGACCCGCTGGCGGAGGTCGCCGGTCACGACGGGATCGCGGCGGTCGTCGACGGCGTCCACACGCAGTTCCCGGGGTTCGTGTTCACGCAGGTCGGCGAGGTCGACGCGCACCACCGCCAGGTCCGCTTCCGCTGGGGCCTGGGCCCGGAGGGTGCCGAGCCGCTGGTGATCGGCTTCGACGTCCTCGTACTGGACGAGGCGGGCCGGATCCAGGACGTCCACGGCTTCCTGGACAAGGTGCCGGCATAAGGGGGGCGCGACAGGGGCGCGGCGGCCACCCGTTCGCCAACCGCCCTGCGCACAAGCGCTCCTGACGTACATTCACCCAGCCAGGCGGCCCGCTCACCCCACCAGAGCAAGGATCGTCGGCGGAGTGGCGGAAGCAGGCCCCGCATCCCGCGGTGGCCTGCTTCCGCGTTTGCGGGGTCCGGGCCCCGGCTCGGGCGGGCCTGACGTGCCGTCGCCCTCCCGGCCTTCCGGAACCCGGACGGTCGAATTGCCCGTTTCTTCGGATTGCGGGTGGTTAGGGGTGATGTAAGAGTTGAGGCACTGCCGTAGAAGGAGATGATCCCATGAGCATGGATCGCACAGCTTCGGTCGAGTCGGTGACCCTCGCCGTCGAGGTCGAGGACCTGCTGGACTCCGCCGAACCGGACGGCGTCTTCCGGGACACCCGCGAGTGCGCCGGGGCGGCGCTGCTCCTCGGAGCGCTGCTCGCCTCACCTCCGACGCCCCGCCCCAAGCCGGATGCGCGCTGAAAGGTAGTGCGTTGGTAGATCAGGCCGAGGGATCCGGATCCCTGAGTACCGTGATCGCCGATGCCGCATCAGGGGTCGCCCTCGCCCTACGGGGTGAGGGCGGCCCTTATGCGCTCTCCCGTGTGCTGCGGCAGAGCGATGCGCTGGCGCCGGCGGCCGTCCGCGTCCTGGGCGCCGACGCGCTCGCGCCGTACGCGGCGGACCACCACGTTCCGGCCGCGGGACACGAGGACCGCGGCGTCGTCCGGGCGGCGCTGGCCGCCTTCCCGCCCGGCGCCGACGCCTCGGCGGTCTCGGTCTGGAGCTACCGGGGCCTGGTCGAGGCGTCCCATGCGTTCCTGCCCGGCGGGCCCGACCACTGGCCGCAACCGCCGGACGCCGCATCGGGCTGGATCGAGGCCGACCCCTGGCCCAAGCTCGCCCACCGCGCCTCCCAACTCGCCGCGCTGGCGCTGCCGGGCCTCTCCCCCGCGCTCGCCGACGCGCTGACCACCCGTACCGACGATCTCGCCCGCGGCTTCGTCCGCGCGGTGCGCCGCCGGGACTGGCTCCAGGCAGCCGGGCTCGGCCGCTGGCTGGCGCGGTTGCCCGGAGTACCGCCGACGCTCGGGCTGGACGCCGGTCTCGCGTTCATCGGGCACATGGGCGGCGGTGACGCCCGGGTGGCCCTGCACCTCGTCGCCGCCCGGTGCTTCTACGGGCGGGGGGAGTGAGCGGCCCGCCGCCGGCGGCGGACACCGCGCTGCTGGATTCCGTCACCGCGGGCGCCCTGAGCTGGCTCGGCGCGTACCGCGACCGCTTCCGGCTGCCCGCCGACGTCGCCACCGACGCCGACCCCAACCTCACCCTCAAACCCCTGGGCGAACTGGCCGAAATCGCCCGGATCATCGAGGAGCTGCACCCGCGTGCCGACGTGCGGGAGGCGGCCGCGGAGCTGTTCGCGTTCGCCTGGGAGCAGTTCGGGCAGGGCGCGCTCCACGTCGCTCTGCTGCGGAACGAGCCGCAGGCGGTGTACCCGGTGGAGCTGTACGGCGTCTTCGCCCGCGCCGGGCTGCGCCATCCGGAGGCCGACGCGCTGCTCCCCACCGTCACCGGGCTGCGCCGCTGGCGGGTGGCGGGCGGCGATCACACCCGTACGCTCAGCGTCCTGGGCGCCGAGCGGCGGATCGGACTGCCGCTCCACGCCGACCCCGCCGCGGTCTTCGCGCTGACCGGTCTGGGGGTACGCGCCGAACCCTGGCTGCTGGACCTGCGGGCCGCGTACGGCCTCACCCATGACGTCTTCCACCTCACCGACTGGGGGCGCGCCCGCCACCGGATGGCCGCGCCGTTCGCCGCGTATCTGCGGCTCTGGCTGCCCTGCTGGCTGGAGGGCGAGCTGGAGCGGGAGCTGTGGGACCTGGTGGGGGAACTCCTCGCGGTCGCCGCGTGTCTGCCCCGGCCCTGGTACCCGGCGGACGCCTGGCGCCGGCTGGCCGCGGCGCAGCGACCGGACGGCGGGGTGCCGGAGCGGGGCGACACGGCGGACGGCCCGTACCGCGACGATCCGTTCCTCTTCTGCTACCACTCGACCCTGGTGACCGCGTTCGCCGCCACGCTCGCCCGCGTCGGCACCGGCACCGTCCCCGACGACTCCACCGGCACGGCGGGCACCACCGCCGGCCGGGAAGGCGAGGCAGCACCGTGACCGTTACGGCCGCGCCCCCGGCGCTGCTGCACCGCGTCGGCGACCGGGCCCTGACCTGGCTCGACGCCCACCGTGAGCACTTCCGGCTGACGTCCGAGGACCGCGCCACCAACCGTGCGCTCCTGGAACGGCTCAAGCCGGTCGGTGAGCTGGTGATCAACATGCGGGTCCTGTTCCGGGAGGGGGTGGCCGGATCGCAGCAGCGCAACCGCGCCGGGCAGCTCCTCGACTTCGCCTGGCGTGAGCTGCTCGACGGCGGCAACGTCCTGGCCGCGCTCCAGCACGACGAGCCGTTCTCCCCCGTCCCACTGGAGATCTACGGCAGCTTCCACGAGCTGGGCCACCGTCACCCCGGGCTGGAGCGGGCGATCGCGACGGCGCGGCGGACGCAGAGCTGGTCGGCGCTGGAGATGGTGCCCAACCGGCGCCTCGGCGTGCTCAACGCCGAACGCAAGCTGGGGCTGACGCCGAGCGGCGACTTCGGCCGGGCGTTCTCCCGCACCTGGCTGGCGCAGCGCCCCGAGCCGTGGACGGTGCAGCTCCACATCGCGTACGACGTGACCCACACCGTCTTCCACCTCACCAACTGGGGCGCGGCGCCCGAGCGGATCCCGCCGCAGATCGCCGACTACCTCACCCGCTACCTCCCGGCGTGGCTGGAGGACTGGGCGGATCTGGGCCACTGGGATCTGCTGGGCGAGCTCCTCTTCGTCGACGCCTGTCTGCCGCGGCCGTCGCTGGACGCGGAGGTGTGGGAGCGGTTCGCGGCGGCGCAGGACGCGGGCGGGGCGATGCCGCTCCAGCGGGAGATGCCGGACGGCGACGCCGCCACGGTCTTCGACATCGTGCACCACCCGACGCTGGTCGCCGCGTTCGCCTCCGCGATGGCCACCTCACGGGCGCTGGCGAACGCGCTGTGACGGTGGCGCTCACGGACCGGGTGGCGGACGCCGTCGCCGCCGTCGACGCGCCGGACGTGGTGGTCGCCGTCACCCGCCGCGGCGCCCGCACCGTGCTGAGCGGCGGCACCGCCCCGCCCCCGCCCGGCGGCCGCCAGGCACTCCGTTACGAACTCGGCTCGCTCAGCAAGACGTTCACCGTGCTGCTGCTGGCCACGCTCGTCCAGGACGGGGCGCTGGGCATCGACGACCGGCTGACCGACCGGCTCCCCCGCCACGCTCCGCCGCACGACGCCGCGCACCGCATCACACTGCGCCATCTGGCCACCCATACGTCGGGCCTGCCGCGGGTGCCGCGCGAGCTGCTGCCCGGCGCGCTGCTCCAGCCGTACGCCAACGGCTACCACGGCTACGGCACCGACCGGCTGCTGCACAGCTTCGCCCGCGCCCGGCCGCGGCTTCCCGGGACCCGCTGGCACTACTCCAACTTCGGCCTGGCGCTGCTGGGCTGCGCCCTGACTCGCGCCACCGGCACCGCCTTCGCCGCGCTGCTGACCCACCGGGTGCTGGCCCCGCTCGGGCTGACCGGGACGGCGCTGGAGCCCGGGACCACGGGCACCGATGCGCTGGGGCACCGGGCGGACGGCCACACGCCCGTACCGCCCGGTTCGATGGGCGCGTTCGCCCCGGCGGCGGCGGTCCGCGCCACCCCCGGCGATCTGCTCACCTATCTGGAGGCCCATCTGGTCCCCGGGGCGACGCCGCTGGCCGGCGCGGTGCGCGCGGTGCAGGTGCCGCAGCTGCGGCGGGGCGCGGGGCGCCCGCACACCCATACGCTGACGTGGTTCCAGCATCCGGCGCCGGGCGGCCCGCTCCTCTTCCACATGGGGGCGACCTTCGGGCAGCAGGCGTTCGTCGGCTTCCATCCGGCGAGCGGCACGGGCGTGGCCGCCGTCGCCACCCGGCGCGGCCGCGCCTGCCGCCTGACGGAGACCGCGTACGCGCTGCTGTACACGCTGGGCGGCGACGCGGCCCGGGGCTGAGCGGCGGTCAGCCGCCCGCGAGGCCGAGTTCGTCCGGGCCCAGCGAGCGGAAGTGCCGGGCGACCTCGCCGTCGGTGACGTCCTCCAGGCGCGCCGGTGACCAGCGGGGCGCGCGGTCCTTGTCGACGATGCGGGCGCGGATGCCCTCCACCAGGTCGGGCGAGGCGAGCGCCGCGGAGGCCACGCGGTAGTCCTGGTCGAGGACGCGCTCCAGGGAGCCGAGGCGGCGCACCCGGCGCAGCGCGGCGAGGGTGACCTTCAGGGAGGTCGGCGAGAGCTCCAGCAGGGACTGCGCGGCGCTCTTGGCCGCCGGTTCCCCGCTGTGCTCCAGCCGGTCGACGATCTCCTCGACGGTGTCGGCGGCGTAGCAGGCGTCGATCCAGCCGCGGTGGTCGGCGAGTTCGGCGGGGGGCGCGAGCTCGGCGAACCGGGCCACGGTCTCGTCCACCTCGCCGGTGGCGAGGGCGGCGGCCAGCTCCGGGAGGCGGGCGGCGGGCACGTAGTGGTCGGCCAGCCCGCACAGCAGGGCGTCGCCGGCGGTCATCGGGGTGCCGGTGAGGGCGAGGTGGGTGCCGAGTTCGCCGGGGGCGGCGGCCAGCAGATGGAGTCCGCCGACGTCGGGGACGAAGCCGATGGCGGTCTCCGGCATGGCGACGCGGGAGCGTTCGGTGACGATCCGGACGGCGCCGTGCGCGGAGACGCCGACGCCGCCGCCCATCACGATGCCGTCCATGAACGCGACGAACGGCTTGGGGTAGCGGGCGATCTGTGCGTTGAGGCGGTACTCGTCGCGCCAGAACGCGCGGGCGGCGGCGCCGTCACCGTCGCGGGCGTCGTCGTGGATGGCGCGGATGTCGCCGCCCGCGCAGAGCCCGCGCTCGCCCGCCCCGGAGAGCACCACGGTGGCGACGGCCGGGTCGTCCCGCCACGCGTCGAGCGCGGCGGACAGGTGGCGCACCATGCCGTGGGTGAGGGAGTTGAGCGCCCGGGGCCGGTTGAGGGTGAGGTGTCCGGCGTGGCCCTCGGTGCGGCGCAGTACGGAGTCGTCGGTGGCGGTCATCGGGCGTCTCCGGTGCGCTGCGGGGTGGTGAACGGCATCTCTCGTCGGTCCTTCCAGCGGTACGGCGCCCGCGGGCCGCGGACGGTCGGTGACGCCCCCACTCCATCAGACGGTGCAGGTCCGCGGGCGGCCGCCGGACGGATTCCGTGGCCGGGAGACGCCGTCCGCGGGAGCGTCGGGCCGGGTCCTCACCCGGTTCCGACACCCCATTACCGTCCAAATCCGGCCATTTACGGCTGGGTTAAACTGCCGGGGCCGACAACGCACTGTTGTGCGGCCGTCACCCGTTCCGTGGTCGGCGGCCGTACGTCCGGGACGACGGGAGGGACGGACATGCCGACCACCGCCACTCCCCCCGTTGTCCCCGCCGCATCCGCCGGCTCCGGCGCCCGCCCGCACGGCGCCGGCTCCGACGCGGTCCGGCCACGCCGGGTCCGGCGGACCTCCGCCCATGCGCACGGTTTCGTCCCGCACCGCAGGCCACGTCTCGCGCCTTGCGCACGCAGCGGCATTCCCGATATGTCCTGCGCCGGCTGACGCCAGCTCACCTCCTTCGGGGCCCGCTCCGCCCGGCCCCGGTCGCCGGCGCCGGATGCTGCACAATGCCTGACCAGTGACGGCCGGTCCCACCGGTCCGTCCGGCCAGGGGCCTCGCACGCCCGCAACGCTGTAACGCACCCCGCAGGGAGCACCTCCATGGAGCCATCGGCCCACGTCGGCAAGACCGCCCTACCCGGGGTCGGCACCCGCTACGACCTCGACACGGACGGCGGGCGGCATGTCTCGGTCGTCGCCCACCAGGACGGCCGCCGCATCCTCGCCTTCCACGACCCGCAGGACGAGGACAGCTGCCAGGACTCCGTGGCACTCGCGCCGCAGGAGGCGAGCGCGCTGTCCAAGCTCCTCTTCCCCGACCCCGTCGCCCATATCCACCAGCACCCCGAGATCGATCTGGTCACCGAACACATCCCGGTCACCAAACGATCCCCGTACGCCGGGCGGACCCTGGGGGCCACCGCGGCCCGCACCCGCACCGGCGCGTCCATCGTCGCCGTTCTGCGCCGTACCGACGCCGTGCCCTCGCCCACCCCGGACTTCCGTTTCGCGATCGGCGACACCCTCGTCGTGGTCGGCACCCGGGAAGGCGTGGACGCCGTCGCCGCATTGATCACCGGAGGGTAACCGCCCGTGCACGACACCACCGCGCTGCTCATCGAACTCGGGGCCATCATCCTCGGCCTGGGCATACTCGGCCGGCTTGCGGGGCGGGTGGGATTCTCACCGATTCCGCTCTACCTGCTCGCCGGACTCGCCTTCGGCCACGGGGGGCTGCTGCCGCTCAACGCCAGTGAGGAATTCGTCTCCACCGGCGCCGAGATCGGCGTCATCCTGCTGCTGCTCCTCCTGGGACTGGAGTACAGCGCCTCGGAGCTGGTCACCAACCTCAAGACGCAATATCCCTCCGGAATCGTCGACTTCGCGCTGAACGCCGTGCCGGGCGCGGCGGCCGCGCTGGTGCTCGGGTGGGGGCCGGTGGCCGCGGTGGCGCTGGCCGGTGTCACCTGGATCTCGTCGTCGGGCGTGATCGCCAAGGTGCTCGGCGATCTCGGCCGGCTGGGCAACCGCGAGACCCCGGTGATCCTCGGCGTCCTCGTCATCGAGGACCTGGCGATGGCGGTCTACCTGCCGCTGCTGACCGCGCTGCTGGCCGGGCTGAGCCTGGCGGGCGGCAGCCTGACCCTGCTGATCTCGCTCGGTACGGTCGGCGCGGTCCTCTACGTGGCGCTGCGGCACGGCAGACTGATCAGCCGGGCGGTCTCCTCGGACAACCCGGAGATGCTGCTGCTGGTGGTGCTGGGCCTGACGGTGCTGGTCGCCGGGGTCGCGCAGCAGCTGCAGGTGTCGGCGGCGGTCGGCGCGTTCCTCGTCGGCATCGCGCTCTCCGGTGAGGTGGCCGAGGGCGCGCACCATCTGCTGGCGCCGATGCGGGACCTCTTCGCCGCGGTGTTCTTCGTCTTCTTCGGCCTCAACACGGACCCGGCGGCGATCCCGCCGGTGCTCGTCCCGGCGCTGATCCTGGCCGTGATCACCGCCTGCACCAAGGTCGCGACCGGCTGGTTCGCGGCCCGCCGCGCCGGGGTCCGTACGGCGGGACGCTGGCGGACCGGCGGCACGCTGGTGGCCCGCGGCGAGTTCTCGATCGTCATCGCCGGTCTCGCGGTCGGCGTGGAGCCCCGTATCGGCCCGCTGGCCACCGCGTACGTCCTGATCCTGGTGATCCTCGGGCCGCTGGCCGCCCGTTTCACGGAGCCGGTGGCGCGCCGCGCGACCCGGCTGCTCGGCCGCACCCCGGCCGTGGCGGGGGCGGTGCCCGCACCCGCGGCGGCGCCCGAACCGGCCGCCGAGGAGTCCCCGGCCACTCCGGGTGACACGGCCCGCACCCGCGGCTGACGCATCCCGCACACGACGCCGGCCGGCGCCCACGAGGGGCGCCGGCCGTCGGGCTTTCCGCACGGTTTCCGGCCGTGCGGGCAGATCAGGCGCGGTGGCGGCTCCGGCCGGACACCGCGACGCAGATCAGCCCCAGCAGACACGTCAGACCGCCGATGATGGCGTTGGTCCAGATCACGCGCGCGCTCGGGCCGCTGCCGACGATCCAGGGCGCGATGATCATCCAGGCGCCCATCAGGCACATCGCCCAGCTCAGCCCGTACATCCGGGCGGGCCGGACGGCGAAGCCGATACCCAGTGCGGCGATGGCTATACCCATGATCAGGTTGTGGGTCATCAGCGCCGGCTGGGCGGCCGTGAAGTGCACGATCCACGGCGAGACCGCGCAGAACAGGCCGACGAGGAACACCGGTCCGTCCACGAGGGCCACGTCGCGCCCGCCGAGCACCCGGTCGTACCGGGCCTGCATCTCCGATACATCGGGGTGACCTGCGAGGTCTCCCCTGTGGTGTGAGACGTCGGCCATCCGACTCGCCTCCTTCGTCCGCAAGCCTGGCCGTTTCGCGTGGCAATGGGCCACACATCACCATTCTGCACTTATGTGGCCTTTATGTGTAGGGGTGGCGGGCGGAGGTTCCGCGCGGGTACCCGGCGAGCGGGAGGCGTCCCCGGTCAGGAGCGGCCGAGCAGACCGTCCAGATGCGGCAGGTCGTGGGCGAGCCGCTCCCGCTTGGCGCGGAGGTAGCGGATGTTCTCCGGGCGCGGCTCCATCAGCAGCGGCACCTGCGCCGCGACGCCGATGCCGTGGGCCACCAGCGCTTCCCGCTTGAGCGGATTGTTCGACAGCAGGCGCACGGAGGTGACGCCGAGGTCGTGCAGGATGTCGGCGGCCACACGGTAGTCACGGGCGTCGACCGGCAGCCCGAGCGCGAGGTTCGCCTCGACGGTGTCCAGCCCCTCCCCCTGGAGTTTCATCGCCCGCAGTTTCGCCAGCAGTCCGATTCCGCGGCCCTCGTGTCCTTGGAGATAGACCAGAATTCCGCGGCCTTCCGCAACGATCTCCCGGAGCGCGGCGGCCAATTGCTCCCCGCATTCGCAGTGCCGGGAGGCGAAGACATCTCCGGTCAGGCACTCGGAATGCAAGCGGGTCAGTGTCCGTCCCCCGGCGACCTCGCCGTGCACCAGCGCCAGCTGTTCCTCACCGGATATCCGGTCGCGATAGCCGACCGCCGTGAATTCCCCGGAGGACGTGGGCAAGCGGACCTCCACCACGCGTTCCACACCGGGTCGTTGAGCGGAATCGCGGGACACGACATCGTGTTCGGTCATGCCGGGATCGTACCTCCCGGAAGGGGAATTCCGCGGGGTACGCGGGAACTATGGCCGCCAACTCCACGGCGGTGTACGGGAGATGACGGGCGCCCCTGCCGCCGCGCTCCGGCGGCACGTAATCTGCGGGCGTACGGGCGCACCGCCCCCTTCACCGCACACTCCCGCGGGCGGAGCGCGCCGCCGACCGGACGGAGAGAGGCAGCACGGCATGGACACACCCCGGCTCCCGGCGGGCCCGCTGCCGACGGACACCACCGGCGACTGGGCCGAACGCCCCGGCCAGGTGGCGCTGCTGCCCATCGGCAGCTTCGAACAGCACGGCCCGTACCTGCCGTTGACCACGGACACCGTCATCGCCTGCACCGTGGCGCGGGAGATCGCCGCCGCCCACCCCGTCCGGCCGCTGCCGCCGCTGACCTTCTCCTGCTCGCAGGAGCACGCGGCCTGGCCGGGCACGGTCAGTCTCTCCGCGACGACGCTCCACGCCGTCGTGGCGGACATCGCCCGCTCCCTCGCCGCCGCCGGAACCCGCGGACTGGTCCTCGTCAACGGGCACGGCGGAAATTACGTGCTGCGCAACGCCGTTCAGGAATCGGCCGGCTGCGGTCTGCCGATGGCGCTCTTCCCCGGCTCGGCCGACTGGGGCACCGCGACGGCCCACGCCGGGGTGGCGACGTCGAGCCACAGCGATATGCACGCCGGGGAGCTGGAGACCTCGATCCTGCTGCACGCCCACCCGGAGCTGGTCCGGCCCGGGTACGAGGGCGCCGACCATCTCGCCGACGACCGCCGCCATCTGCTGACCCTCGGCATGGCCCCGTACACCGCCTCCGGAGTGATCGGCCGGCCCTCCTTGGGGACGGCCGCGAAGGGCGCGCGGGTGCTGGACTCGCTCGTCGCGTCGTTCGGGGAGTGCCTGGCGGCGGTCGAGGGGCGTACGCCCGGGGCCGCACGGTGACGGCGGGCCGCCCCGCCTGGTGGACAGCGGTGCACCGACCGCAGCCGGTGGCGCGCACCCACCGGGCGCGGCCGCCGCTGCCCGAGGAGGGGCGGGCATGACCCGATCGAACCGGACCGGCGGCCCACCGGACACCGCCGCCGCGTGGCGACGGCTGCTCACCGTGCGGTCCGCCGCCGACGCGCCGGGCGCCGGGCTGCGCCGCGGCCCGGACGGCGGCTGGGCCTGGCCACAGTCCGCACCGGCCGGGGCGGCGACGCTCGCGGCGCGGTACCTGCCGCTCTGTCTGGCCGGGCCACGCACCGCGTTCGCGCAGCTGGGGCAGAGCGCGGACGGGTTCATCGCCACCCGCACCGGCGACGCCGACTACGTCACCGGCGAGGAGGACCGGCTCCATCTGCACCGGATGCGGGCGCTGTCCGACGCGGTCCTGGTCGGCGCGGGCACCGCAACCGCCGACGACCCCCGGCTGACCGTCCGCGCCTGCGAGGGCGCCCATCCGGTACGGGTGGTGCTCGACCCGCGGGGCCGGGTGCCGCGCGGCCGGGGTGTCTTCACCGACGGGGCGGCGCCGACGCTGTGGCTGGTGGGCGCGGACACCGCGGCGGCCCGCGGGCGGCCGCCGGGCGACGGGGTGACAGTGGTGCCCGTCGCCGACCGGGCGGCCTTCGCCCCGCGCCCGCTGCTCTCCGCCCTCGCCGCCCGCGGCCTCGGCCGGGTGCTGGTGGAGGGCGGCGGCGAGACCGTCTCCCGCTTCGTACGGGCCGGGGTGCTGGACCGGCTCTACCTGACGGTCGCGCCGGTGCTCATCGGTGACGGCGTGCCGGGGCTGCGGTTTCCCGGTACGGGCGTGATGCGGCGGGCGCTACGGCCCCCGGCGCGCCGCACCCTGCTCGGTGAGGACACGCTCTGGGAGTTCGATCTGCGCGGGTGCGGGCCGCAGTCCGGCGATGCCGCGGGCGATCAGCACGCCGATGCCGGGCAGGCCGGCGACGAGGGTGAGCACGCCGTAGACCACGGCCACGGCCAGGCCCTGGGCCGCGCCTAGCCCGGCGGCGCCGAACGCCCAGGCGGCGACGCCCTCGCGCGGGCCCCAGCCGCCGATGTTCAGCGGCAGCGCCATCGCCAGCAGCGCCGGCACCAGCAGCGGGAGGAGCACGGCGAGCGGGGCGGTGGAGCCGGCGACGCGGGCGGCGAGCAGGAACATGCCGAGGTGCCCGGCGAGCACCGCGACGGACGAGAGGGCCACGCCGCGCCAGGTGCCGTTCGCCAGCAGACCGTCGCGCGCCTCGGCGCAGAAGGCCAGCACCGCGCGGCGCCACCGGGAGGCGGCCGGGCCCCGGTACAGCCAGGCGACGGCGGCGAGCAGCAGCAGACCGAGCACGAGGGCGGCCGCGTCGGCGCCGGAGGTGTGGAACAGCCGCTGCACCTCGGCGAGCGCCGGCGACGGCTGGACGAACAGCGCCAACGCCCCGACGGCGCAGAGCACCACCTGCCCCGCGGCCCGCTCCAGGACGACCGCGCGGACGCCGCGGGCGAGGTCACCGGCGCTGCGGCCGTGGCCGACCGCGCGGTGCACATCGCCCAGCACGCCGCCGGGCAGCGCGGCGTTGAGGAAGAGCGCACGGTAGTAGTCGGCGAGCGCACGGCGCAGCGGCAGCCGCAGCCCCAGACCGCGGGCGACCAGACACCAGCGCCAGGCGCTGAAGGCGGTGGTGAACAGGCCGATGGCGAGGGCGCCGAGGAGCGCGGGGGCGTCGATGCGGCGCAGTCCGTCGAGGAACGGACCGGTGCCCAGCCACCACAGCAGCGCCGCCAGGATCGCCGCACCGGCCAGGGTGCGCAGCCAGGCGGCGAGGGCACGTGGCATCAGGACGCCCCGGCGGGCAGCACCAGCAGATCTTCGTGGCCGAGCGTCACGCCCAGCGTCCCGGCGGCGAGTTCGGCCTCCCGGCCGCGCAGATATCCGGCCGCGGCCCCGGCCAGCTCCGGCCGCTGCGCCACGGCGGCACCGACCCAGCCGCGCAGCCAGACGGCGGCCAGCTCCCGGTGCCCGGGGCCCAGCTGCCAGTCGGCGGCGTACGTGGTGACCGAGGCGCCGCGGCGGGCGAAGGCCGCACGGGCGGTGGCGGCGGCGTCGGGGCCCAGCAGCCGGCGGCCGGCGACGGTGCGGCGCTGGTGGTCGTTGAAGGCGGCGGTGAGCTCGGCGTCGAGCGGATCGTACGAGGTGAACGCCGGGCGGCCGGTGACGCTGAGGGTGAGCAGCGCGGGGCAGCCGGCGGCGGCGCAGGCCGCGGCGAGGGCGTCGATCTCACCCGGGGTGAGCATGTCGAGCAGCGCCGAGGCGGTGAGCAGGTCCGTGCCGGCGAGGTCGGCGGCGGTGAGCCGGGTGAGGTCGGCGCACTCGGTGGCGGCGGTGACGGGGGCGCCGTCGGCGGCTTCCGGCGGCAGCGATCCGGCGGCCAGGGCGAGCAGCTGCGGATCGTGGTCCTGGAGGATCCAGTGCTGGGGGCCGGGCAGCCGGGGTGCGAGCCAGCGGGCCAGCGAGCCGGTGCCGCAGCCGAGGTCACGGATGGTCAGCGGCGCGCCGGGCGGACGCCTCCGGGCGAGGAGGGCGCGGAGCGGGCCGAGCGGTGCGGTGGCGCGGGCCGCGGCGTCGGCCGGTTCGCGCAACTCCAGCCACCGGGGCGCGTATCGGGGGGTGTCGGTCACGCTCACATCGTCCTCCGGGGCTCGGGCGAGAGGGTTTCCAGTACACCGGCCAGAGCGCGGGAGGTCTCCTCCCACCCGGTCAGCATGGCACGCCGCGCATGCGCCGCGGCGCGCAACGGGCGCCGCACGCCCGGGTCGCGCAGCCAGCCGTCCAGCGCGTCCCGCAGCGCGTGCGGCGGCCCTTCGGGCACCAGCATCCCGGGCACCGTCCCGTCGGGCGCCCGGCCGACGGCCTCCGGGATACCGTCCACGGCGGTGGCGACGACGGGGATGCCGCGGGCCAGCGCCTCGGTGAGGACCATGCCGTACGGCTCCGCGTACGACGGGAGGACGACGAGGTCGGCGGCGGCGTAACGGGCGCCGAGCGCGGCGGGGGTGAGGGCGCCGGTGAGGTGGAAGCGGTCGCCGAGGCCGTGGTGGGCGACGAGGGCGCGGAGGCGGGCGGTGTAGGCCGGGTCGCGGTCCAGGGCGCCCGCGCAGACGCACTCCCAAGGCAGGTCGGCGAGGGCGGCGAGGGCTTCGGCGAGGCGGCGTTGGCCCTTGCGCGGGGTGACGGAGGCGGCGCACAGCAGCCGGTGGCCGCCGTCCGTGCCGGGGGTGAGGGGCGCCGGGTCGGTGCCAGGGACGGCGACATGGACGCGGTCGGGCGGCAGGCCGTGGTGGGTCACCAGGCGGCGGGCGGTCCAGGCGCTGGTGGCGACGGCCGCGTGGGCGGCGTGCAGGGCCCGGCGTTCGGCGGCGTCCAGCTCCGCGGCGAGGGCGGGGTCCAGGCCGGTTTCGTCGGCGAGCGGGAGGTGCACCAGCACGGCGAGGCGCAGTCGGTGCGCCTCGGCGGCGAGCACGTCGGGCGCGGCGCAGGCCACCAGTCCGTCCAGGAGGACGGTGGCGCCGTCGGGCAACGCCGCCAGGAGGCGGGCCAGTTCCGCGCGGTCGGCGGGCGTGGGGCGGGGCCAGGAGCCGGTGGCGCGGTGGCCGGTGACGTGCCAGCCGGCGCCCGGCAGCTCCCGGGCGATCCGCAGGTCGTAGTGGTTGCCGCCGCTGGGTGCGGCCGGGTCGTCGGCGGTGGCGGGCAGGACGAGATGGACGGCGCGCGGGGTGCGCTCCGCCGTCACAGGGCGCGCTCGTAGCTCGCCCAGGCGATGTGCGATTCGTGCAGGGTGACGGTGAGGCCGGTCAGGCCGTGGGCGCCGGCGCCGAGGTGACCTGCGTGGGCCCGGTCGGCGAGGCGGTCGGCGATGATCCGGGCGAGCGCCTCGGTGGAGGTGTTGATGCCCGCGAGGGCCGGTTCGTCGTCGAGGTTGCGGTAGTTCAGCTCACCGACGACGGCGCCGAGTTCGCGGGTGGCGAGGCCGATGTCGACGACGATGTTGTCCTCGTCCAGCTCCGGGCGGCGGAAGGTCGCGTCCACGAGGAAGGTCGCGCCGTGCAGCCGCTGGGCCGGGCCGAAGACCTCGCCGCGGAAGCTGTGGGCGATCATCAGGTGGTCGCGGACGGTGATGCTGAACAACGTTTCCCCTTCCGGGAGGTCGGCCGCCGCGCGGCGCGGGCGGCGGTGTGGTGGCCGGGGCGCGGCGGTGTCTCAGACGGGGTCCGCGTCGGGGTGGACGAGGCGGTGGCAGAGGGCCGGGAGGGTGCCGTCGGCGAGCCGGGGCAGCAGCTGCGGCAGCTCGTCGAAGGGGCTCTCGCCGGTGATCAGCGCGTCGAAGACCGGGTCGGTGAGGAGGTCGAGGGCGAGCGCGAGCCGGTCGGCGAAGGTGCGGCGGTCGCGGCGGGCCGGGGAAACGGCGCCGACCTGGCTGGAGCGGACGGTCAGCCGCCGGGAGTGGAACCCCTCCCCCAGCGGCAGGGTGACCTGGCGGTCGCCGTACCAGCTCAGTTCGAGCAAGGTGCCCTCGGGGGCGAGGAGTTCGAGGCCGCGGGCGAGCCCGGCGGAGGTGGCGCTGGCGTGGACGACGAGGTCGCAGCCGTCCGCGGCGTCCTCGGGGGAGGCGAATCCGGCGCCGAGTGCGGCGGCGGTGGCGGCGCGGGCCGGTTCGGTGTCGACGAGCTGGACGCGGACGCCGGGGATGCGGGCGAGGAGGGCGGTGACGCTGCAGCCGACCATGCCGCCGCCGATCACCGCGATCCGGTCGCCGATCAGCGGGGCGGCGTCCCAGAGGGCGTTGACGGCGGTCTCGACGGTGCCGGCGAGGACGGCGCGGGCGGGCGGCAGGCCCTCGGGGAGCGGGGTGACCGCGGTGGCCGGGAGCACCAGGCGGGTCTGGTGCGGGGCGAGACTGAAAACCGTGCGGCCCACCAAGGATTCGGGCCCCTCTTCGACCCTGCCGACGTTCAGATAGCCGTACTTGACGGGGCCGGGGAATTCGCCTTCCTGGAACGGGGCGCGCATTGCCGCGTGTTGGCTTTCCGGGACCTCGCCGCGGAACACCAGCGTCTCGGTTCCGCGGCTCACTCCGGAGAACAGGGTGCGTATCAGGACGTCATCGGGGCCGGGTAACGGCAGACCGACCGTCCGGATTTCACCGTGCCCCGGAGAACGCAGCCAGAACGCCCGGGCGGTGCGTCTCATCGGCATCCTCCTGAACATTCGCGGATGATTCATGATGCTGGAGATCACGAGGCCGCGGACACGATACGCGGCCCCTATCGACCGCGCCACACAGTTCCGGGAGGCACGGTGGCCGTACAGGACAGACCGCAAGAACGCGAGAAAACACGGCCGTTGGCGCAGGAGACGACGGCGGGAATGGGGGCGCAGATACTTCTGCTCGTGGCGCTGTGCACCGCGGTGGGGCTGGGGCCCGCCGGGTGGCTGGCGGGCGCGGCGTTCGCGGTGGGCACCTGGGCCGTCCTCACTCTGGCGCTGCGCCGCTCCTGGGCGCGCCGGTTCGGCGCGGCGAACCGGGTGACGCTGGCCCGCGCGACGCTGGTGGGAGGCGTGACGGCGCTGGTCGCCGACTCGTTCGGGCGCCACGCGCCGGTCGCGGTGCTGGTCGCGCTGGCGTCGGTGGCGCTGGTGCTGGACGCCGTGGACGGGAAGGTCGCGCGCCGTACCGGCACCGCGACGGCGCTGGGCGCACGCTTCGACATGGAGGTCGACGCCTTCCTGATCCTGGTGCTGTGCGTCTTCGTGTCGATGTCGCTGGGCCCGTGGGTGCTGGCGATCGGCGCCATGCGGTACGTGTTCGTGGCCGCGGCGTGGGCCGCGCCGTGGCTGCGGGCGCCGCTGCCGCCGAGCACGGCACGGAAGACGGTGGCGGCGCTGCAGGGCGTCGTGCTGGTCGCGGCCGGCGCGGATCTGCTGCCGCGGCCGGTGTCGGCGACGGCGGTCGGCCTGGCGCTGGCGGCGCTGGTGTGGTCGTTCGGCCGGGACGTGCGGTGGCTGTGGCACACCCGGGCACGCCCGGCCACGGCGGGGTGAGCCCGCGGGCGGACGGAGCACTGACGGGGCCGATTCCCTTACGGGGCGCGGTGCGTTCGCCGCCCGGCGCGACAGCACCTCCGGCCAGGCCCTGGTCGGCAGCCCCGCTCAGGGCTGCCGGCCTCCGGCGTGCCGGACGTCAGGTGCCCGCGTGGCGCCCCAGGTAGATCACCAACACCAGGAACCCGGCGACGAGATGGCCGACGGCTATGTAGAGCAGTACCTGGCGGGTGGTCGCGTGTTCCTTGCGCCGGGAGATCAGCGCGAGGACACGCGGCGGCGGCGACGGCCGGACCAGCGGGCGGCCGATGGGCCGGCCGGTGCGCCGCCTCGTGGGCACGGCGCGCCGCCGCACCCCGCACCGGGGCGCGGTACGCCCGCCGGGCGGACGCCACGGACAGGGGCGCGGCCCCCGTGAGGCGACCGCGCCGTCGTCGTACGGGTGATGGTGCGGGCCGGCACAGGGGCGCCGGGAGTCCGGGGTATCGGTGACCGGCAGGCAGGTGCGCGAGTGGACCGCGCGCCACGGCGGCGGACCCTTCCGCCGGGCGGCGCCGGGCACGGCGCTCATCCGACGAGGCCGCCGGGCGGCCTGCCCCGGTCGCGGTGGACGGCCGTCGCCCGGCGCGCCGCTCGGGCGGACCGCCGCGCGACGCTCCCGGCCACATCCGTCGGCGGTGCGCCGACGGCGTGCGTCCGGCGCCGCATCCCGCTCATCCCTGCTCCGTCCACGTCCGCTCCGCCCGCTCCCGTTCCGCTCATGACGCCTCCTGGACGCGGGGCTGCCCGGCCGGTCCGGCGGTGAGGTCGCCGTGGCCGGTCAGGACCACGGGGAGGGTCCGGCGGGCGGCACCCAGCAGACCGGCCACATCGCCGCCGGCCAGTTCGTAGACGACCGTGGTGCCCGTGCGGGTGGCGGTGACGATGCCGGAGCGGCGCAGGACCGCGAGCTGCTGGGAGAGTGCCGCCGGTCCGACGCCGACCGCGCCGCGCAGCTGCCGCACCGGCAACGGGCCCTCCTGCAGCAGCTCCAGCACACGGATGCGTACGGGGTGGCCGAGCGCCCGGAAGAATGCGGCCTTCGCCTCGTACAGCGGCATCCGGGGGTCGTTCATGAGGGGGCTCCCGCCGCGGCGGGGCGCTGGTGCGGTCGGTGCGGCGCCCGTGCCGCGGGGCGCCGGGCATCCCGGGACCGCTCCCCTGCCGCTCCGGCCCATCCGCCCACGCATGCCTCCGCTCACGGTCCGCCGACAACCACACCAACTGTTGAATTGCAGACTTCTGCAACTGTAGACGACATCCGGCCGCCCATGGGCAGGCAGGGGCCGATCGGGACGCCTTTCCGACGGGGGACATCCGACACATCGGGCATGTTCACGACACCCTTCGGTATCCCGGGAGGGGACACACGCCCGTACGCCGGAGGAATCACCGCTCCCCCGCCACCGGTCACCCGGAGGAGGACCGGCCGAAGATCGCCTTGACAGCATGTACACCCCTCTCCCGCGGCCCCGCTTCCCGCCACCCGTCCGGCGTCACGCTCCGCCCGCCGGACCGGCCCCGCCCCGCACTTCCGGGCCGGGGCGGCAGTGGGCCGCCTGCCCGGTGGGGTGGCATGTCAACCGCGGCACGCGCGGGAACGTATCTTCTGCCCGTCACCGGCGCAGGCACATCTACGGCGGTCCGGGTGGTGCGCCCGCAACCCGCGGGTGGGTCGGCTGGTTGAGCCCGGTCATGGACGCCAAGCAGAACGCCGGCCCCCCGTCCCGGCGCCGCGCTCTCCCCCCGTCACCGCCCACGGCCCCGGCGCCACAGCCCGGGCACCGGGAGGAGGCCACACCGATCTTCGACCAACTGCTGCGGGAGTGGCGGTCCGGTGCGCCGTCCCCGGCCGCCTGGCCCCCGACCGACCCACCGCCGCACCCCGGTGACCGGCGCCCACCCACCCCCGCGGACGAGGAACGCATCATCCCCCGCTCCCGCCGCCACGACGCACCACCGAAGGGCCCCGGCGCCCGGCGCGCCGAGGAGTGACGTCTCACCCTCCGCGCCGCCAACTACGGCCTGCCGGGCGCGCGCCGGGGCGGCGACACCGCCGCTCAGCGGCGCGCGCCCGCCGCGACGGACGCGCGCCGGCCCCTCATGCGGGCAGCTGCGCCTCGATGGCGGCGACGACCTCCGGGGCATCCGGTTCGGTCTGCGGGGCGAAGCGCGCGACGACGGAACCGTCCGTGCCGAGCACGAATTTTTCGAAGTTCCACCGGATGTCCCCGGCGTACCCCTCCGCGTCGGGCGTGTCGGCCAGCTGGTCGTACAGGGCGTGCCGGGTGGCGCCGTTGACGTCGATCTTCTCGGTCATCGGGAAGGTGACGCCGTACGTCGCGGAGCAGAACTGCGCGATCTCGTCGGCGGTGCCGGGCTCCTGGCCCATGAACTGGTTGCAGGGCACGCCGAGGACGGTGAAGCCGCGCGGCGCGTACTGCGCGTGCAGCCGCTCCAGTGCGGCGTACTGCGGGGTGAGGCCGCATTTCGAGGCGACGTTGACGAGGAGGACGGCCTTGCCGCGGTACTGGGCCAGATCGGCGGGGCCGCCCTGGAGGGCGTCGATTTCCACTGTGTGAACGGACATGGCAAGGGAGCGTAGCCCGCCGCACCCCGGTGGCGGCGGCCCGGCGCGGACCGGACTCACCACCGGCCCGCCGGCGCGTCATGGCCGGGCGCCCCGTCCGGCTCCAGGCGGTCGAAGGCGTCGGTCAGACCGGTCAGTTCGAGCAACCGGCTCACCGCGTCGCCGGGGGTGATCCCGGCCAGGCGCAGCCTGCCGGAGGCGGCGCGCACCCGGTGGCGGGCGCGGCACAGCAGCGACAGTCCGGAGCAGTCGATGAAGGTCACCGCCTGGAGGTTCAGCACCAGGTCGGGGCGGCGGGTGCCGGTCAGGTCGTCGAGTGTGACGGCGAGGACGCGGGCCGCGAGGAGGTCCAGTTCGCCGTGGAGTGCGACGACGGTGACGCCGTCGGTCGTGTCGGTCCGGCCGAGGTACGGCCGTACGGGGGTGTGGTCGTCTCTCATCGCCCGTCCCTCTTCCGTGCCGGGGCGCGCGTTTTCGCCACCCGCAGACGGCGAAGGCGTGCGGAGGATGTGGGGGTGTCACCGCGGACCGGGTGCTTCCGGCCGCCGGTGGCGCTCGTTGTTCGCCGCGGCCGGGCGCCGGAGTGAACCGTGCGCCGCGTGTGCCGGGTGTACGGATGTGCCGCGGGTGTCTACGGACTACCCGTTGGACGCGGCGTCAAGTCCCGGCCCGAGCCCCGGGGGACGAGGTTGGCGCGATCCGGCCGCAACGCAACGGGGAAAGCCGGCCGACGGGCGGCGCGCCCGCCACCCCTTGACCTCAACAATGCTTGAGGTTCTAGGTTTCCGTTGCACCGCCGCCACGCCGCGGCGGCCTTGACGTACCGATGACAGGAGACCGCGATGGACATGGAAGTGACCGCCTGGCACGCGCTGCACGGCACGGTGTACGCACAGCAGGGCACCCGGCGCCTGTCGCGCGCCACGCTGCGCCGGATCGCCGCGTTCGCCCGACCGCACCGCCGCCGTCTGGTGTGGTTCCTCATCCTGAGCACCGTCACCGCGGCGGGGGCGGTGGTGACGCCGCTGCTCGCCGGGCGGGTCGTCGATGCGATCGTCCACCACGGGTCCACCGGACTCGTCCTGGGCATCGCGGCGGTCATCGCGGTGATCGCGCTCGCCGAGGCGGGGCTCGGGCTGCTCACCCGGTGGCTGTCGGCGAGCATCGGCGAGGGGCTGATCCTGGACCTGCGCACCACCGTGTACGACCACGTCCAGCGGATGCCGGTCGCCTTCTTCACCCGGACCCGCACCGGCGCCCTCGTCAGCCGCCTGAACAACGATGTGATCGGCGCGCAGCGGGCGTTCAGCGACACCCTCTCCGGTGTGGTCAGCAATCTGGTGACGCTGCTGCTGACGCTCGTGGTGATGCTCGGTCTGTCCTGGCAGATCACGCTGATCGCGCTGGTGCTGCTGCCGGTGTTCGTGCTGCCCGCCCGCCGGGTGGGGCGGCGGCTGGCCGCGCTGCGCCGGGAGGGCGCCGACCACAACGCCGCGATGGGCACCCGGATGACGGAGCGGTTCTCCGCGCCCGGCGCCACCCTCGTCAAACTGCTGGGGCGGCCCTCCCGGGAGTCCGCGGAGTTCGCCGCGCGGGCCGCCCGGGTCCGGGACATCGGCGTGCGCACCGCGATGGTGCAGACGTCCTTCGTCACCGCCCTCACCCTCGTCTCCGCGCTGGCACTGGCCGTCGTCTACGGGCTCGGCGGCTATCTGGCGCTCCTCGGCAGCCTGGAGCCCGGCGCGGTCGTCTCCCTCGCGCTGCTGCTGACCCGCCTCTACGCCCCGCTGACCGCGCTGTCCGGTGCGCACATCGAGGTGATGAGCGCGCTGGTCAGCTTCGAGCGGGTCTTCGAGGTGCTCGACCTGAAGCCGCTGATCACGGAGCATCCGGAGGCCCGCGCGGTCCCCGAGGGCCCGGTCTCCGTCGAGTTCGACGCCGTACGTTTCGCCTACCCGTCCGCCGACAAGGTGTCGCTGGCCTCCCTGGAGGAGGTCGCCACGCTCGACACCCGCGGCGGCGAACGCGTCCTGCACGACATCTCCTTCCGCGCCGAACCGGGCCGCATGGTCGCCCTCGTCGGCTCCTCGGGCGCCGGGAAGTCGACCATCGCGCAGCTCCTGCCGCGGCTGTACGACACGGACGCCGGGGCGGTGCGGATCGGCGGGGTCGACGTCCGGGAGCTGACTGCGGATTCGCTGCGCGACACGCTCGGCATGGTCACCCAGGACGGCCATCTCTTCCACGACACGATCCGGGAGAATCTGCTGTTCGCCCGGGACGGCGCCACCGAGGACGACCTGTGGGACGCGCTGGGCCGGGCCCGGCTGGCGGAGCTGGTCCGGTCGCTGCCGGACGGTCTGGACACCGTCGTCGGCGAACGCGGCTACCGCCTCTCCGGCGGCGAACGCCAGCGCCTGACCATCGCCCGGCTGCTGCTCGCCCGGCCCCGGGTGGTGATCCTGGACGAGGCCACCGCCCATCTGGACAACAGCTCGGAGGCGGCGGTGCAGGAAGCCCTCACCGAGGCGCTGGCCGGCCGCACCTCCGTGGTCATCGCGCACCGTCTCTCCACGGTCCGCGCCGCCGACGAGATCCTGGTGGTCGAGGGCGGCCACATCGTCGAACGCGGCACGCACGAGACGCTGCTCGCCGCGGACGGGCGGTATGCCGAGCTGTACCGCACCCAGTTCGCGGACGGCTCCGACGGGCCGGAGACCACCGGCGCCGCCGGGGCGTCCTCCCTGGTGGGCTGAGCCGGACCGGAACGCCGCGCTCCCGCCTGCGGGGTGCGGCGTTCGGCCGCTCAGCCGTCCCCGGGCCCCCGGAACGGTGGGGATCGCCGCCGCCCCCTGTCCGTGCCGGGCCGGAGCGCGCAGACTGGCCGCGTCGCCCGCGAGCGGAACGGGCCCGGACGGCATCGCCGGAGGGGAAACGCATGGCCACACCCAGTGCCACCACCACCGCGCCGACCGACGCGGTGGCCGCGCGCCGCCCCCGGTCCCGGTGGCTGCGGGCCGGCGCCGCGCTGCTGTGCGGCACGCTCCCGGCCCTTGCCTTCCCCGCCCCGTCCCTGTGGTGGACCGCGTACGTCTCCCTCGTCCCGTGGCTGTTGCTGCTGCGGACGGCGCCGACGAACCGGCGGGCGGCGCTGGAGGGGTGGCTCGGCGGCATCGGGTTCATGGTGGCGGTGCACCACTGGCTGCTGCCGAGCCTCCACGTGTTCCTGGTGGTGCTGGCGGCGCTGCTGGGTGCGTTGTGGGCGCCGTGGGGGCCGCTGGTGCGGACGCTGCTGGGCGGCGCCCCGGGGACACGGCGCTCCCTGGCCGCCCTGGCGCTGGTGCCGTCCGGCTGGCTGATGGTGGAACTGATCCGGTCCTGGGAGCAGTTGGGCGGCCCGTGGGGGCTGCTCGGCGCCGGGCAGTGGCAGGTGCCGCCCGCCCTGCGGCTCGCCTCCCTGGGCGGGATCTGGCTGGTCAGCCTGGTGATCGTCGGGGTGAACACCGCACTGGCCCAGCTGATCGCCCTCCGCCGGTCCCGCCCGGTCGCCGTCGCCGCGCTGCTGGTCTGCGCCCTGGCGGTGACGGCCGTCTGGTACGCCGCGCCGGTGCCGCGGCCCGGCGGCAGCGCGCGGATCGCGATCGTCCAGCCGGGCCCGGACGGCGGCCCCGGCGCGCGGCTGGCACGCAGCGAGGCGCTGACCCGGCAGCTGGCGGGCCGGGGCGTGCGCCTGGTGGTCTGGGGCGAGAGCAGTCTGACCCGCGATCCGGCGGACGATCCGGCGCTGGCCGGGCGGCTCGCCGCGCTGTCGCGGAGCACCGGCGCCGATCTGCTCGTCGGGGTGGACGCACCGCGCGCCGGACGGCCCGGGGTCTACAAGAGCGCGGTGCTGGTGGGGCCGGACGGGCCGACCGGTGACCGGTACGCCAAGATGCGGCTGGTGCCGTTCGGTGAGGCGATCCCGGCCCGGCCGCTGCTGGGCTGGGCCACCCATGTGGGCAAGGCGGCGGCCACCGACCGGATGCGCGGCACCCACCAGGTGGTGATGGACCTGCCCGCCGCGCACGGCCTGCCGATCGGCCCGCTGATCTGCTTCGAGACGGCGTTCCCCGACATGAGCCGGAGCCTGGCCGCCGACGGTGCACGGATACTGGTCGCGCAGTCGTCGACCTCGTCGTTCCAGGACAGCTGGGCGCCCGCCCAGCACGCCTCGCTCGGTGCACTGCGGGCCGCCGAGACCTGGCGCCCGATGGTGCACGCCACGCTCACCGGCATCAGCGCGGTCTACGGCCCCCGGGGCGAACCGGTCGGCGAACGGCTGTCCACCGACCGCAGCGCCGCCGCCGTCTACGACGTACCGCTCGCCCACGGCACCAGTCCGTACACCCGGCTGGGCGACTGGCCGGTGTACGCGGCCATGGCGGCGCTGGTCCTGGCGGGCGCGCCGGTGGCGGTGCGGCGGGTCAGGCTCCAGTGGTCCGCGCGAGCGCGCCGGTGACGATCCGTTCGCACAGCTCGTGGGTGCGCGGCGCGTCCTGCGCGGACGGCCGCTCCCCGGCCCGTACGGCGTCGCGGAAGGCCGGCACCGCCTGTTCGATGACGTGAAGCCGTCGCCGGGCAGTGTCTGCACAGCGGAACGCCGTCGAGCGATGCATCAATCGCCTCAACCAGTGGCGCGGCCTGGCCACACGAACCGACACACTCGTGATGACCGACCAAGCCGCGCTCCGCCGCCCCGGCACCCTCATCTGATCTCGACGCCGGGTCGAAAGGCAGAACTTACGGCAGTTCGGCGCCTGTCCTGCGCTTCACGGGCATTCCATTCCGCTCACCATGCGCTTGATGATGGTGCAGACCATCTCCTCGAGGGAGCCGGGATCCGGGGGTTCCCCCTTGTCCCCCTTTTCACCTTTGTCGCCACGGGGGCCGGGGTCGCCCTTGGGGCCGGGGTCACCCTGCTCACCTCGGGGGCCGGGCTCTCCCGCGTCGCCCCGCTCACCCGCTTCACCGTCCCGGCCGGGAGATCCGGGGTCACCGCGCTCTCCTTGCACACCCGACTCACCCCGGAGGCCGGGCTCACCATCATCGCCTTTGTCACCCCTGTCGCCTTTGGGACCCGGCTCGCCCCGTTCTCCCTTGTCGCCTTTCCGGCCTCGTTGACCCGGGTCGCCCTTGTCTCCCCGCTCTCCTTTCTCCCCGTCCCGGCCGGGATCGCCCCTCCCTCCCTTTTCCCCCTTGCTTCCCTTTTCCCCTGGGTCGCCTTTCTCCCCGCGAGGTCCAGGATCACCTCGGTCACCCTTCTCGCCCCGCTCCCCCTCGTCTCCCTTATCCCCTTTTCTGCCGCGCGGTCCGGTGTCACCTTTCTCGCCGCGAGGTCCCGGCACCCCGCGAGGGGGGTCTTTGATCGTGATGGAGACCGTGACGGTGATGCGTCGGCATTCCGTCACCTTCCTGAGCGTCAGTTCCGCCTCGCACGGGGAGGCATGGGGAGACACCTCGAAATCCCCTACCCAGCAGCAGTCTCCGGAAATAGGCGTGAGACCGTGCCAGGAACCTGGACGGCCGGCGACGACGTCGCCGCGGTATTCAACTTCTCCGCCGCCTACCGGCGTCGGCCAGTAGACGATGATCTTGGTGTGCACACCCGGGTAAAGCGGATCCCCGAAGAAAACAAGAAGGGGAGAATTCCGATCGGTAGGCGTGGCCATACTTCCTCCTTCAGGCGGACGCTAGGGACACGCGGTGCGCACAGGCAGCGCTCCCGCATGCGACGCGGGGAGCAGAGGCCAGAGAAGAGCGGCACGCCGAAGGTGCAGGGAAGAATTACGTGCGGCCGGACCGGTGCATCCCCGAAAATGAAATCTGTTAACCGGATGGGGCGTCGACGTCAAAATCGCTACGCATCACACTCATCCACCTTTATACCCCTACGGCCATCGACCATTCATCAACACGTCGGAAGCATAGGGTTTTAACCCGGGGGAGTGAATTACAAGTTGATGCAGTGACCCCGAAATCCTCACGCACAGCGACTTCCAGGCGGAAACGGAATTCACGACGCCCGCAACAATAACGAGAGACCCTCGTCACCACGGGGACCTCCACACGCACTCCGCCCCCAGCCCGGATTACTTGCCTCGCGCACCGCACCATTTTCCGCGTCGGCGATCATAGCGGCTCACTGATCAATTCGGAATGAGATGCACAGACGGCGGATACAGATGAGACCGCAGGCCATTTCAAGCAATCCCTGGCGGAAATCAGCGCACCGTACGCAAGCGATCAGTTACACCGTACAAAGAGAATCGCTTGCGACGCTTTCTCCTCGGGGACCAGCAGCACCTGGGCCTCGACCTCGAATCCGGCATCGCGCAGCCAGCAGCCCACCCGGCCGCAGCGCCCGATGGAAGTGCCCGATCACGGACGGCACCTCGTCGTCGGGAATGTGGATCAACGACTGCCAGGCCAACAGCCCGGCCACCGAGGCGGCAGGGAGGCCCAGGTCCGTCATCGAGCCCACCTCGAACCGCAGACCGGGTGATCGCGCCGGGCCACGGCGACCACGTTCTGAAACGATCGATCAGACGCCCTCGGTCACATCGCGCACGATGCGCTCGCACAGCTCGTGAGTCTTCAAGGCGTCAGCGGCGCTGAGGACCTCGCCGGCGCGCACCGAGTCGAGAAACGCCAGCACCGCTTGCTCGATGCCCCGCTGCCGGGCGACCGATACCCAATCGCCGCGGCGGCGAAGGGTCGGCTGCCCCTTGTGGTCGATGACCTCGGCAAGGTTCACGACCTCGCGCTTTGCGTCCTGTCCGGAGACTTCGAGCCGTTCCTCGGCGGACCCGCTCAGACGGTTCATGATCCCGATCGCCGTGAAGCCGGATCGCGCTTGGGAGCAGCTACCGCCGGAGAGCTGCAGGACGACATGGTCCATCAGCCCGTCACGGATCCGGGCGCGGACGTCGATGTGCTCGACCTCGCCCGGCACCAGGAAACGCAAGCTGTCCACGACATGGATGAAGTCGTCGAGCACCATCGTCCGCGGGTCCTCGGGCATCCCGACGCGGTTCTTCTGCAGCAGGATCAGCTCGCGGGGGTGGGCGAGGCAGTCGGCGTATCCGGGGGCGTGGCGGCGGTTGAAGCCGACGGCGAGGCCCACGCCGCGCTTCTCGGCGAGGCCGACGAGACGGCGGGAGTCGGCCAGCTCGTACGCGAGCGGTTTGTCGACATAGGTGGGCACCCCGGCGTCCAGCAGCCGGGCGACGATCTCCGGGTGCGCGGCGGTCGGGGCGTGCACGAACACGGCGTCGAGGCCCGCGGCGAGGAGCGCGTCCAGATCGGCGTGGCACTGCGCGGCGGGGATCCGGTGGGCGTCGGCGACCTGCCGGAGAGTGGCCGGCGTACGGGTCTGCAGATGCAGCTCCACCCCGGGCCGCGCGGCGAGGACCGGCAGATATGCCTTCCGGGCGATGTCGCCGAGCCCTATGCAACCGACCTTCATACGCGCTCCCTGTCCCGGACGGCCCGCCCGCTGCACGGCCGTCTGAATGCCCCGTGCCCGGTCGTCCTTCTGTCCCGTGCCCGGCTCTCCGTCCGGAGTTTACGGAGCGGGGTGGTGGGGCGGGGAGGCCGGGGACGAGGGGCTCGGGTCCGGCCGGGCGGCGGGGCGGCCCGGGTGCCGGAGCGTGCTCCCGGCCCGGCGGCGCTCCCGGCGAGCCGACGGCTCCTCGCGTCGCCCCGGGGCGCGCGCGATCACCCCTGCGGGGACTTCCCACGCCCGTCCGGGCCGGGAAAAGCTGCAAGGATGCACCGTTTGTCCGCTCTCGTGGTCCTCTCTGTGGTGGTCGCGGCGACCACCACCGGCTGCGTGACGCTCCCCTCCCGACCGGTCCCGACGGGCCATCATCCGACGCCTCCCGCCCCCACCGGCCGGCCCGATCCGGCCGCGCCGTTGCCCCCGCAGGGCCGGATCGGGCCGGTGACCACGCAACCGGCGCCCCGGCGGTCCGACGCCGCCGGCCGGGCCACGCCGCCGCCCGGCGGGTTCCCGCACCACTACGGCGGGGCCCACGGCGGTACGGGCGGCGCCCGGCCGCTGCCCCCGCCCGCGTCCCACCGGGAGCACGTGCCCGCGCCGCCCGTGCCCTCCCGGCTGCCGCGCCTCGGCGACGGCCTGTCGGCCGGTGCGGAACTGTGCGCCCTGGGACGGAAGTACGGCCGCTGGCAGGGCGACGGCGCGGCGCTGCGGATCTGCCGGCAGACGTACGGCTGACGCGGCGGGCCGGGAGCGACGGCGGTGCGGCGCGCTTCGGCGGCGCCCGGACCGGGAGCCGGTCCGGCTGGACGGCGGCCCGGTCAGCCCCGGCCCGGGCCGCCGTCCAGCCGTGCCCCGAGGCGATCGATGTCGGCGTACAGGGTCTGGCGGTGGGCGCCGTCGGGCAGGGCGGCGGCCCAGGTTCGGGCCCGCAGCAGGTGTGTCCGGGCGTCCCCGGGGCGGGCCAGCGCGGCGTAGTCGGCGACCAGGCTCAGATGCAGCGCGGGGAAGAGCGCCCGGAGGGCGGCGAGCGCCCGGTCGGTGGTGACGGCGGCCCGGGGCTCACTGCCCTCGCTCCGGGTGTCGTCGCGGCCCGGGCCGTCGGCCTTCCGCCCGGCTCCGGCCACCCCCGACACGCCGGTCCCCGCCGCTCCCGCCTCTCCCCCGTACGGCCCGGTGCACGGCTCGTCGCCCCCACCCTCCGGCATCCGGCGGGCCCGTCCGGTCGTGACGAACCCCTCCGCCGCCTCCAGAGCAGTGAGGTCCCAGGTCAGGCGGGCCTGCGGGGTGTCCTGGGTGGCGGCGAGGTAGTGGGCGAGGGTGCAGCGGTGGAGGGGGTCGGCGGACGGGCCGAGTTCGTGCCAGAGGGCGGCGAGGCGGTTGCGGGCCTCTTCGCGGTCTCCGGCGCGGTGCAGCATGACCGCCTGGCCGATCCGGGTCGGGACGCCGCCCTCGACCGTCCGCTCCTGCTGCCGCTCCGTCACGCTCGCTCCCACATCGGTCCGCTGCGGCCTCGCCACCCGCCGCTGCTTCCCGACGCTAACCGCCGGGCGCCGCCCCCGCGCGGTGTGGGCGCCACGCCCGGACGCCCACGGAAGCCGCTCGGGGTACACCGCGCACCGGCCCCGCCCGCCGACGCGCCGGACCGGGCCCGGGCCGGTCAGCCCAGGTCGGGGATGCGCCAGTCGATCGGGGTGTGGCCCTGGGCCGCGACCGCCTCGTTGATCTGGGTGAACGGGCGGGAGCCGAAGAACTTCTTGGCGGACAGCGGCGAGGGGTGCGCGCCCTGCACCACCGCATGGCGGTCCTGGTCGATCAGCGGCAGCTTCTTCTTCGCGTAATTGCCCCACAGGACGAAGACCGCCGGATCGGGGCGGGCGTCGACGGCGCGGATGACGGCGTCGGTGATCTTCTCCCAGCCCTTGCCCTTGTGGGAGTTGGCCTCGCCCTCCCGGACGGTGAGCACGGCGTTGAGCAGCAGGACGCCCTGGCGGGCCCACGGCATCAGATAGCCGTTGTCCGGCACGGGGTGGCCCAGCTCCTCCTTCATCTCCTTGTAGATGTTCCGCAGCGACGGCGGGGTCTTGACGCCGGGCTGCACGGAGAAGCACAGCCCGTGGCCCTGGCCTGCGCCGTGGTACGGGTCCTGGCCGAGGATGAGGACCTTCACCTGGTCGTACGGCGTGGCCTCCAGCGCCGCGAAGACCTCGTCGCGCGGCGGGTAGACCGGCCCCTGGGCCCGCTCCTGCGCCACGAAGTCGGCAAGCTCCTTGACGTAGGGCTTCGCCAGCTCTTCGCCGAGGGCGCCGCGCCAGGACTCGGGCAGCGTGTCGGTGACCACGTGAACAACCTCCGTTGTGCGTTCCGTAACTCGCACTCCAGAACCTACCGGCGACCACTGACAACGCGGCAACGCGCGGTGACCGGCCGGGGCCGGACGGCACCCCGCGGCCCTCATCCCACCCTCCTGACCAGGGAAAAGACGCGGGACGCCGGCCCGCAGTGACCGGCGTCCCGCCGCTGAGGTGGCCGGGCGTCCCGGCCGTCGCCCCGCTACACCCCGGAGTTGAGGAGGAGCCCGCCGTCGACGACGAGGGTCTGGCCGGTGATCCAGCCGGATGCGTCGGAGAGCAGGAACGCGGCGGCGCCCCCGATGTCCTCCGGCACGCCCAGCCGCCCCATGGGGTAGGAGGCCACGACCTCCTCCTCGCGGTTCTCGTAGAGCGCCGCGGCGAACTTCGTCTTGATCACCGCGGGTGCGATGGAGTTGACCCGGACCACGGGCGCGAACTCGTGCGCGAGTTGCAGGGAGAGGTTGACCATCGCCGCCTTGCTCATGCCGTACGCGCCGATGAACGGCGAGGCGCCGATCCCGGCCATGGAGGCGATGTTGACGATCGCGCCGCCGTTCTCCTTCTGCCAGGCGTGCCAGGTGCGCTGGGCGAAGCCGAGGGCGGAGATCACATTGGTCTCGAAGACCTTGCGGGCGACGCCGAGGTCGAGATCGGCGATCGGGCCGAAGACCGGGTTCGTCCCGGCGTTGTTGACGAGGTAGTCGATGCGGCCGAAGATCTCCATCGCCCGCTCGACGGCGACGGCCTGGTGGGCCTCGTCGTGCGCCTTGCCCGCGACGCCGATCGCGCGCTCCGCGCCGAGCCGCTCGACGGCCTCCTTGAGGGCGTCCTCGTTGCGGCCGGTGATGACCACCCGGTCCCCGCGGGCCACCAGCGTCTCGGCGATGCCGTAGCCGATACCGCGGCTGGCGCCGGTGATCAGCGCCACCTTGCCGGAGAGGGCGGGGAGCGCGTTGTGCTGCTCGGTCATGTGTCGTTTCTCCCGGTGGGGTGGTGCGGTCAGTTGAGCGGTCCGCCGGCGACGTACATGACCTGGCCGGAGACGAAGCCGGCCGCGTCGCCGGTGAAGAAGGCGATGGCGTTGGCGATGTCCGCCGGCTCGCCGACGCGCCGCACCGGGATCTGGGTGGCGGCCGCCGCCTGGAAGTCCTCGAAGCCCATGCCGACGCGCTCGGCGGTGGCGGCGGTCATGTCGGTGGCGATGAAGCCGGGGGCGACGGCGTTGGCGGTGATGCCGAACTTGCCGAGCTCGATGGCGAGGGTCTTGGTGAAGCCCTGGAGACCGGCCTTGGCGGCGGAGTAGTTGACCTGGCCGCGGTTGCCGAGCGCGGAGCTGGAGGAGAGGTTGACGACGCGGCCGAACCCGGCGTCCACCATGTGCTTCTGGCAGGCGCGCGCCATCAGGAACGCGCCCCGCAGGTGCACGTTCATGACGGTGTCCCAGTCGCTGTCGCTCATCTTGAACAGCAGGTTGTCGCGGAGGACACCGGCGTTGTTGACGAGGACGGTGGGCGCGCCGAGTTCGGCGGCGACGCGCGCCACGGCCGCCTCGACCTGCGCGGCGTCCGAGACGTCGCAGCCCACGGCGAGGGCCCGGCCACCGGCCGCGGTGATGGTGTCGACGGTGTCCTTGCAGGCCGCCTCGTCGAGGTCGAGTACGGCGACGGCGCGGCCCTCGGCGGCCAGCCGGACCGCGGTGGCGGCGCCGATGCCGCGGGCCGCGCCCGTCACGATGGCGACGCGCTGCTCGGTGGTGGTGGACATGCGGGTGCTCCCTAACCTCGTAAAGCCTCGAAATCCAGCCTCGACAAGCGGTGTGCCGCACCGTGCCCGTAGTGAGCAACCGCTTAGTATCTCCAGCACCGGTGACGCTAGAAGCCCGGCCACCCCCTGTCAACGCCCATCGCCGCGCCGTTACGCACCTCACCCGCGCACGACCACCCGCCCATGGGAAAAGCCGGAGCGCGGCCCATGGCCCCGCTCCGGCTTCCTCGCCGGTCCTTCTGCGGCTCAGCGCACCAGCAGCTCCAGCAACCGTCCGGCCTCGCCGGTGGGGTCGCAGGTCAGGCCGGTGTGCACCGGGCCCGGCTGGACGACGGTGCTGCGCGGCGCGATCAGCCAGCGGAAGCGGCGCCCGGCGTCGTCCCCCGCCGCCTGGCCCGCCAGCGCGCCGCCGTGGCAGACACCCTCGACGGCGCTGAGGGCGGCGCGTACGCCCTCCACGTCGGCGGCCGGGTCGAGGGCGAGCAGCCGCGCTTCGTCCAGATGGGTACGGGCCTCGACGAAGCGGTGGGCGTGGCAGTAGACGACCACCCCGGCGTTGATCATCTCGCCGCGTTCGACGCGGGGCACCACCTTGAGGAGCGCGTACTCGAAGACATCGCGCCCGTTGTGCAGTCCGGTCACTTCACTGCCCTCCGCGCAGGGAGCTTGCCGGCCAGCCACTCCGGCGCCCGGGACGGTCCGTCCGGGGTGCGTTCCCCCAGGGTGATGTGGTCGCCGATCACCTCGGCGCGGGCCAGCAGTGCCCGGACGTACGCGGCGCGCACCTCGTCCGGGGAGGCGAAGCCGGGCTCGTCGGCCAGCCACTCGTCGGGGACGTCCGCGGTGACCTCGGTGAGCAGTTCCTCGGTGATCTGCGGGGCGAACTCCGCGGCGGCCGAGGTGAGATCGGGCGCGAAGGTGGCCAGCACGTGGTCGGTCGCGTCGTACGGCTTGACCGCGGCCTTCTCCGCGCCCGGCCAGTTGTGGTGCCAGATCATCGTGGCGCCGTGGTCGATCAGCCACAACTTGCCGTGCCAGACCAGGAGGTTCGGGTTCCGCCAGGACCGGTCGACGTTGTTGATCAACGCGTCGAACCACACCACACGGCCCGCCTCGCGCGCGCCCACCTCGAACGCGAGCGGGTCGAAGCCGAGGGATCCCGGGAGGTAGTCCATTCCGAGGTTGAGCCCGCCGCTCGCCCTGAGCAGCTCCTGGACCTCCTGGTCGGGCTCGCTCAGGCCGATCACCGGGTCGAGCTGCATCTGCACCAGCTCCGGCACCCGCAGACCCAGCCGCCGCGCCAACTGCCCACAGATGATCTCGGCGATCAGGGTCTTCCGCCCCTGCCCCGCACCGGTGAATTTCATGACATACGTGCCGCAGTCGTCGGCCTCGACGATCCCCGGCAGCGACCCGCCTTCACGCAACGGCGTGACGTAGCGGGTCGCGATGACTTCGGTCAACATTTCCCCAGGCTATACGGCATGCGCACCTGAGAATCGACGGACCGGCATCGCGACCGGAAACCCGAATGCCCCGGATCGCCCCTCGGGGGAATCCCGGGAGTTTCCCGACAGCCCTCATTCCCATCCCCGAGCAGTCCGACGAACGGCCGTGCAGCCTTGCCTCCGGGTACCTCGGCCGCCTCTCGGGGCAGGCGTCCGACGCCGTGACCGTGCTCCAACTGCCACTCCCGACCGCGGCGTCCGGCCCGCGGACGGCCGACCGATGGCGGGCCTCCGCTGCGCGGCGATCGACGGCGCCCTGCCGGATCTCCTCGGCAGGGCTCCGTCCTTACGCGGCGGGCTCGCCGCCGAGGGGATGCGACACCCGGGGCGTCAGTAGCTGACGCTGACAACCTTCCAGGGAGTCTTGGCCGAGTACGTGCCCGGCTTGAGCTTGAAGGTCTCGCCGTAGCAGCCCATGTCGCTGTAGAAGGTCGTCACGAACCTGCTCTGGTTGGAGACCGACCGGCCGGTGAAAGGGAAACAGCCGTCGCCGAGAGGCGTTTCTTCACGGTATTCCTCGTCCCGTCCGTGGCGATTTCCCTCTTCCGCCCATGTGAGCACGGGGTGCGGGACGTGCGGGGAGGCTGTTTCCGGCCCCCGGGCGGATCCGCGGGGCGCGTGGAGGCCCGGTCGTGGAGCGGAGTGGTACGCGGGTGCGCCGGGCGCCGCCGTCCCGGGGGCTTCCGGGGGCGATGCGGCGGGGGCTTGGCTGATCAGAACTCGTCGGCGCCGTCGGGGAGTTCCGGCGCTCCGACGCTCCGACGACATGCTGCTGTTGCTTTGCTGGTGTCGATCCATGCAGCTCAGAGAAGGTGCGGCGGGTGCCGCAGGCCGGGCTGCCCCTCGGGCTCAGAGCTCCCGCAGGTGATCCCGGAGGCGGCGGGCCACCTGGCCCATGAGGGCTTCGGCGCCGGGCTGGGCGCTCGCCGGGACCAGCGACTCGGTGAGGACGGCGACCGCGAAGATCTGCCCGTCGGCGTGCTCGACCACCCCTGCCTCGTGCCGGAGGTTGAGCAACGTTCCGGTCTTGGAGGACCAGGTCGTGGCATCGGAGCTGAAGTCCGGCGCGAGGCGGTGCCGGAGCAGATGGTGGCTCATCAGCTCCCGGACACGCCCGGCGACCTCCGGCGCGATCACCGACGGCGTCCACAGCGCCTGGAGCAGATCGACATAGGCACGGGCGCTGCCGGTGTTGGCGCGGGTGGTGTCGAGCTGCGGTACGCGGTGGCCGCGGCCACTGGTGCCCGCGTCGATGGCGAGGGCGTGCGCCAGATGGGCCTGCCCGGCGTCGAACCGCTCCTCGGGCGTCTCGGACAGCTCGCGCATCCCGTGCCGGACGGTGATCCCGACCAGGCCGAACTCCTGGAGAATCGCGGCGACCCGGCTGGGCGGGGTGAGGCCGAACAGCGCGTCGGCGGCCGTCCCGTCGCTCACGCAGGTACTGAGGTAGAGCAGATCGTCGAGGGCTATCCGTACGGGATGCCGGAAGCGGCTCAGCCCGGTGGGGCCGGGCGTGGCGATCCGGCCCGGTGCCACGTCCAGCATCGTCGCGCCGTCGAGTTCGCCCCGCCGGATGCGCTCGATCGTCGCCAGCGCCAGCGGCACCTTGACCAGTGAGGCCACGGGCAGCTGAGCGTCCGGCTCGATCCCCACCTCCTCGCCCGTGTGCAGATCACGGACGAGGAGACAGCCGTGCAACCCGCCGTCGTGCAGGTCACGACGCAGCTCGCGCAGCAACGCTTCGGTATTCATGGACGACTCCGAGCGGTAGGGGCGGGGACGGTGGAGCGCTCCGGGCGGTGGGCGCCGGGGCCTGCGGGAGGGCGGGGCGGCGACGGCTTCAGGCGAACCGCCGAGGAGAGGGTCAGGCGCTGATCGGCACGGGACGGTCCGAGGGGCGCAACCGGCCGGTCCGGACGTCGCCGCCGTCCGCGTGATCGGATCTCATGAGGCCGCCCTGGTGCCGGTGGCACGGTCGGCGCCGAGGCAGCGGGCGAGGGCATCGCCCAGCCGGGCCTCCATGTGTCTTCCGGAGCCCTCCGCGGCGGCGAGCGCATAGCCGCGGGCCAGCGTGATCCCGCCGAGCGGCCGCCAGTGCAGGTCCAGTTCCGTGGCCTGCGCCGGGGAGCAGAGCAGCAGGTCCCGGCTGGTCAGGACCTCGGCTGCCGCCGTCGTCAGATCACTCGCGGTAACGAGCTGGGCCGGCCGCAGCCCCACCGCGTCCCGCAGCCGGGTGAGCGGATCGCGGATGTGCGGCACGTCGTCCTCCGGCTGGATCCAGACACGCCGGGCCGGGCCGGTGGCGGCGCGGCCCACCCGCAGCGTTTCGAGGTGGACGCGGCGTGGACCGGATCCGTCCGCGGCGGCGAGGCCGAGCAGCACCGTCCAGGGCGCGCCGTCCGGCGGCACGGCGAGCACTCCGGCGCGCACCTGGTGGGCGTGGAGGAGTTCCTGCCGCCGCGCCGGGGCCTCGGGACGCAGGTCGAGGGTGATGCCGTGCCCACGCGCCTCCGCGACGAGGCGGGCCCGGTCGGCGGTCGGGCAGACGGCGGGGACCGCGAGCCGCCACGGCCGGCTGCGGGCGGCCTCCGCTTCGTGCAGCAGCACCTCGGCGGCCTGGACGAGTTGCCGGGCGACAGGCAGCATCTCGCGGCCGAACGCGGTCAGCACCGCGCGCCGTGCGGTGCGCTCGAACAGCTTCTCCCCGAAGTGCTCCTCCAGCGCGGCAACGCGCCGGCTCGCCACCGACTGCGACATCCGCGCGGCCGCCGCCCCCACGGTGAAACTGCCGCGCTCGCTGACGCTGACGAATGCACTGCACGCTCCCACCAGATCCACGGCGGGACTCTATGCCAGATCCGCATGGAACCGCGCGTCGGCGTATTGGACCGCATGACGGGCGGGGGCAAGAGTGGCTGCACAATCCCGATCACCCACCGGGACGGGCCCGCCCGTCCCCGATGCGCCCTGCCCTCAAGGCGCCAGGAGGTCAGACCATGCAGCCGTCCCGTACCCGGGGTGCCGCTCGCGGCGCGCTCGCCGCGCTTCTCCTCGTCCCGCTCGTCGCCTGCGGCGCCGGCAGCGCCGAGGCGGAGGCATCGGCGTCCCCGAAGGCGACGCCATCCGCCGCCCGCCCGTTCGCCCAGGACCTGAAGCAGCTGGAGCGGAAGTTCTCCGCACGGCTGGGCGTCTACGCCATCGACACCGGGACCGGCCGCGAGGTCGCCTACCGCGACGGCGAACGCTTCCCCTTCAACTCGACGTTCAAGGCGCTGGCCGCCGGGGAGGTCCTGAAGCAGCGCACGCTGAACGGGATGAACGACGTGGTCCGCTATTCCCAGGACGACCTGGTCCCCAACTCCCCCGTCACGGAGAAGCACGTCAAGACCGGTATGACGCTCCGCGCGCTGTGCGACGCCGCCGTCCGCTACAGCGACAACACCGCCGCAAATCTGCTGTTCGACAAGCTCGGCGGGCCCAAGGGCCTCAATGCGGCGCTGAAGAAGCAGGGCGATCATGTGACGCGGATGGAACGCCTCGAGCCGCTGCTCAGCACCTGGGACCCGAAGTCCACCCGCGATACGACCACGCCCCGGGCCCTGGCCAAGGATCTGCGTGCCTACGTCCTCGGCGAGGCGCTGCGCCCGGCGGAGCGCACCCAGCTCACCACCTGGCTGCGGACCAACACCACGGGCGACACCCTCATCCGGGCGGGTGTGCCCAAGGGTTGGGTGGTCGGCGACAAGACCGGCATGGGCAGCAACTACGGCACCCGCAACGACATCGCCGTCCTGTGGCCCGAGCACTCCTCCCCCATCGTCGTGTCGATCCTGTCCAGCCACAAGGCGGAGGACGCCACCCCCGAGGACAAGATCATTGCCGAGGCCGCGTCGGTGGTCGCCCGCACCCTGAAGTGACCGAAGGCCGCCGGCGGCTGCCAGCAAGGAGGATCGCACCATGCACGCGGGGTCGCACCGGAACGAGGTGTGGCCCCGCCCGGGCACTGCCCATGCTCTGCCCGGAAGTGGCCGTCCTCCGCTCGCCCTACGGGTACCAGGGCGGGCGTCCATCGGCGGCCCACCGGCCCAGCGCCCGGCCGTCGACGAGGCGCAGCGGGTGGTCGAGTTCGGCGTTGGCCCGCCGTGCGTCCTGAGTGAAGTCGCTGGTCGTGACGATGAGCGCGATATCGCAGCGGTGGTAGGCGCGGTAGGTCCCGTTCACCTCGTACACGACGGGCGCGCCCACCCGATTTCCCGCCGCGAACCGCTTGCACTGGACCGCGATCCGACGGCCGTCGGTGAGCTGTACGAGGACATCGAGCGCCCGGTCGTTGGCGCCCCCGGACACCGTGGCCGCGCGGACCCCCGGATCCCGACGCGCGAGATCCGCGATGGCATGTTCGAACTGGCTACCGCTCATGTGCTGATACACCGCGATGCTGTGCGTGGCACCCGTACGGGCGTCGGCACGCACCTTCGGTCCCGGAAAGCTGCCGCCGCGTACCTGGTGGACGGTCACGATCGCCCCGAGCACCAGGACCGCGAGGAGACCGCAGAGGACGGGATACGCCCGGATCACCGCGATCACGACGAGGAGCACCCCCACAGCACCGGCGAGGCGCCCCGGGGTGGCCTCACGCATCTGCCGCCGCACGGTACGCCGCCGGGCCCGCGCAACCGGCCGACGGCGGGTGGCGGAGGGCCTTCGCACACCACCGCCCCGACGACTACGGGTCGAGATACGTCGTCGTACCGGTGCAGCCATCGGTCTCCCCGCTTCGACGGAGGCAGGCCGCATCCGGTCGGGCGCCTGCCGGGCAATCCCTGCAGTGTGCTGGGCCCCTACATCCGACCGGCGGAAAGCCCTTCACGTTGGCTGGTTGTCGCCCCCGGCCGACCTGGTTGCCGCCCTTCACCACCCTCGCATCCTGTGGGATGGCGGCCGATCTGAACGGCCGTGCAATCAGCGGCAGTTACCGAACTCACCACCGCCCCTGCGCCCCTTGGCCGAGAAGGTCGCGTGTTTCCCTAGGGGCGCCGCGCCTTCCCCCCCCCGGCGGCCATGCCGTCAGCGAGGTGCCGGTACCCGACCTACGTAGCCTGCCGCCCGGCCGGACCTCCGCGCCGCTCCAGGCCGGCCCTACCTGCTGGTGTGCTACCTGCTCGACGTCGCCTCGCAGGCGACGAGTGCGAACTACGTCCAGGTCGCCTATGGTCTCGGCCTGACCCATGGACATGCCAGGGGACCTGGCCACGCTCCCACGGCCACCTCACCTCCTCACCGGTCGCTTTCAGCTCTACACAGGGCTTGCATCAGTACTCTCAACGGGCCGCTGCGGCCCTCCCCAGCACGCCACCACGTCAACGGTCCGGGTCACCGTGGCCACCAGAGCCAGGGAGTGACGGACCAGCTCAGGAACGTACGCGGCGGGCACACCCGCGATCGCGTCCTCGGGCACCACTGCCAGATATCCGGCATTGACCGCGTCGAACACGGTATTCGGGATCGCCACATTCGCCGACACTCCAGCGATCACCACTGTGCGGCAGCCGAGGTTGCGCAGCAGGGCGTCGACATCCGTACCGGCCAGCGGCGACAGGCCGTGCAGCCGTTGCACCACGAGGTCGTCCTCCGAGACCGCTATCGGCGCGGCGACCTGGGCCGCGGAGGTGCCCATGACCTGCTGTACGGGCAACCGCTCGGCGGCCCGGAACAATCTGGCGTTGCGGCTGGCCCCCCGGCCGTCCGGGCGCCGCACCGCGAGCGCATGCACCACCTGCACTCCGGACCCGTGCGCCGCGTCGACCAGCCGCGCCACATTACCCAGCGCCCCTGACTCCCGTGCGGCGGCGGCAAGTTCCGGCAGCGCACTGTCCGTGCCCACCACGCCCCGCTGGCATTCCACCGTGAGCAACACCGTGGTCGCCGGATCCACTTGCGCCATCAGCCGCGCATCCACAACCATCCCCACCCCACCCTTCGCGCGCTCAGCGACCTCCGGAGCGGCTCCCCGGCGGTCCAGGCTCGTTCCCCGACCTCACCTGGCCCACCGGAGACCTCACCGCATGCCCTTGCATCCGGTCTCGCGCGCCCGCATCATTCCTGACGCTGCATCAGTTTTCAATTGACAAGGTTCGAAGGATCAACGGCGCAAGGAACGCCGCGTCATTTCCGTACGGGGTCGATACGGGGCAGGGGCACGAGCCCGCTCATGGCGGTCTGGCCGGCATCGGCGATCGGCCCGTGCTGGCCGACGGATGTACCACGCGTGACTGCGGCGTCCCAGTCAAGCCCGACACACCACCCGGCCCTGCGTCGGACCCCAGGCCGACATCAAGCGCGGATGTCACGAACTTCCCGACCACCCCCTACTACTCACTGCACAGCCCACCTCAAGTCGACGGCCAAGACGGAGGCGATTCATCGATGACGGAGACCACGAATGACGGCGGCACCGCTGACACCCAGCGGCGCGGGCGTCGGATCATGATGACGGCGGACGAGCGCGACGCCTTTCTCACCGCGCAGCGAACCTGTCGCGTCGCCACCGTGAGCGGGGACGGCGCTCCGCACGTCGGCGCGCTGTGGTTCGTCTGGGACGGCACCGCGCTCTGGCTGTATTCGCTCACCCGCAGCAAGCGGTGGAGGCAACTGCGGGACGACCCTCGGATCTCCGTGGTGATCGACGACGGCGAGGCATACGGTGAGCTGCGCGGCGTCGAACTGTCCGGCCGGGCCGTGTTCGTCGGGGAGGCGCCGCGTACCGGTCAGCCGTGCCCGGCACTCGATGCTCCCGAGCAGCTCTTCGCGTTCAAGTACTTCGGTATGGAGAGCATGCCGCACGACGGACGTCATGCCTGGCTGCGTCTCGTCCCGGACTCCGCCGTCTCCTGGGACTTCCGGAAAATGCCGACCGGCTGACCGCACTCGCACCGCCCCTTCATCCAGTCCGGGCAAGCGTGTTGCTCGTCGCATCTCGGTTTCTCTCATGCCTTCAAGCTAAGTTCTGACGCTGTCGCCCTTCATCAGGGAAATCCCCGATCCGGCTCGGGGATTTCCCTGACTCGCCCCTGAACCGCCCTCGGCACGAGCCGAGCCGGCAGGGCGCAACTGCCGCCTTGTGCATGCGATGTCAGTGGTCTCTGCGACAGTTGAGGGGTCAGCTCGACAGGACCCGTCCGCGCCATGTCGGCCGCGGCGGTCAGTCGGTAGCCGCGGCCCTCTGCCGCCGGGCGCCGACGAGGATGGAGGAGTTGCGGTGAACGTGTTCTTCCCCGCGCTGCGTGACGGTTCTTCCGCACCGGCGCTGCGCTTCGGCGAGCGCCGGCTGAATTACCGCCAACTCGGCGCAGCCGCCGTTCCGCTCGCCGAGCGTCTCGGCGGCCGGACGCGCGTCGCGGTGTGGGCGACCCCGACCCTGGAGACATCGGTGGCCGTGGTCGCGGCGCTCCTGGCCGGGGTGCCGGCGATTCCGGTGAACCCCAAAATCGGTGCGAGCGAGTTGGCCCACATCGTGGCGGACAGCTCGCCCGACCTCGTCCTCACCGAACCGGGCGCCGCATTGCCCGATGCCCTCGCCGTGCTCCCCCGTCTCGATGTCAGAATCGGCACCGCCGAGCAGCCATCCGCGCCGGAGACAGGCCAGATCATCGCGGACGGCGGGTCGGCGAGCGAACCGGATCCGACTCGGGAATCGAGCGCCTCGGCTCCCCACAAAGTGCCGGTACTCCCGCACGAACCAGGAGAAGAAGCTCCGGCTCTGATCGTCTACACCTCCGGCACCACGGGACCGCCCAAGGGGGTCGTGCTGCCCCGCCGCGCCCTCGCGCACACCCTCGACGCGCTGGAGGACGCCTGGCAGTGGACGGCCGACGATGTGCTCGTCCACGCCCTTCCGCTCTTCCACGTCCACGGCCTCATCCTCGGCGTCCTGGGACCGCTGCGGCGTGGCGGCAGCCTCCACCATCTGGGCCGCTTCACGTCGGAGGGGGTGTCCCGCGGCCTGTCCGACGGCGGGACGATGTTCTTCGGCGTGCCGACGATGTACCACCGTCTCGCTGTGGAGGCCGGTGACGATCCGGCGCTCGCCAAGGCATTGGGCGCTGCACGGTTGCTGGTCTCCGGGTCGGCGGCGCTGCCGCTCACCGACCACACACGCATCACCGCGGCGTGCGGCCGCCGGGTGATCGAGCGGTACGGCATGTCGGAAACGCTGATGAACACCAGCGTGCGGGCGGACGGGCCTCCGGCCACCGGTTCGGTCGGGGTGCCGCTCCCCGGCGTCTATCTCCGCCTGGTCGACGAGACGGGCCAGGTCATCGAGGGCGACGACGGCGAAACGGTGGGCGAGATCCAGGTGCGCGGCCCGAACCTCTTCGTCGAGTACCTCAACCGCCCGGACGCGACCGCCGAGGCGTTCGACGGCGGGTGGTTCCGTACCGGCGACATGGCGGTACGGGACGCCGACGGCAATTACCGCATCGTCGGCCGGAAGGCGACCGACCTCATCAAGAGCGGCGGATACAAGATCGGCGCCGGCGAGATCGAGAATGTGCTGCTGGCGCATCCCGCGGTGGCCGAGGCGGCCGTCACCGGTGAGCCGGATGACGACCTCGGCGAGCGGATCGTCGCCTGGGTGGTCATGACGCCCGATGGCGCGCAGCCCTCCGCCGATGAGCTGTCCGACCACGTCGCCCGCCAACTGGCCCCGCACAAACGGCCGCGCACCGTGCATTTCCTGGACGCGCTCCCGCGCAACGACATGGGAAAGATCCTCAAGCGTCAACTGGGCAGGTGACAACTCGGTCCGCAGCTTCCCCGGCACCGCTCGGTGCTGGGCGGCACGTCTCCGGGCTGCGTGGTGTCCACAGCACCCCGCCGTTCATCCGCTTCCGCCGCCCGGGCGGCCGGCCGAGAAAGGATCCGCCGCTCCTTCCACCTCCTTGCCCGCCGTCTGCAGAGCGTTGACGGCAGCGCGGATGGAGGGGCGGCGGTCCGCGTCCGCGCGCCAGATCGCATAGACATGGCGACGCATGGCGTGCCCCACCGGCACCACGCTCACCCCTTCCGGAACCGGACCGCGCCCCAGACGTGGCGCGACCGCCACGCCCAGGCCTGCGGCGATCAGGGCGAGTTGGGTGTGGTGCTCCTCGGCCATGTGCGCGATGCGCGGCTCGACGCCCTTGCTGCGCAGGGTGAACATCAGCCAGTCATGGCAGAACTCCCCCTGCGGCCAGGAGATCCAGGCGTCGTCGGAGAAATCCTCCAGCTCGACGGTGCGGCGGCGGGCCAGCGCATGGTTCGAGGGCATCGCCACATCCGCCGGATCGTCCAGCAGCGGAGCCTTGGCGAGACCGTCGGGCAGGGAGAGCGGGCGGTTGTACCAGTCCAGTACGACCGCGAGGTCGATGTCTCCACGCACCACTCCCCGCACCGATTCGTCCGGCTCCATCTCCGTCAGGCGGGAGCGGAGCTGCGGGTGGGCTCGGCTCAGCCTCACGAGCGCGGGCGGGAAGAGCCCTCGGGCGGCGGTCGGAAAGGCGCCGAGCCGAAGCTCCCCGACGGCTTGGCCGCGACGCGCCTCCAGCTCCGCCTCCGCCAACTCGACCTGGGACAGGATGCGGGCCGCATGATCGGCGAGCAAGCGGCCCGCGTCGGTCAGGCGGACACCACGACCGTTCTTCGCCAGCAGCTGCTGCCCGGTTTCCCGCTCCAGCTTGGCGATCTGCTGGGAGACGGCCGATGTCGTCACATGCAGCCCTTCAGCCGCCGCACTCACCGATCCGTGCCGCGCCACCGCATTCAGCGTCCGGAGGCGATCGAGGTTCAACATGTAAGCAATGCTAAGCGATACCCCCCATACATTCTCGCTTGTGCTACGACGTTGGACAGCTCATCGTGGTGCGCATGAGCACCACCGCCTCTCGCGCGACGCGCGCCGTCGCCCCTACTTCAACAGCCACCTCCTCGCCCACCGGCTGGCGGCTGCGCTTCGCAGTTCTGGCCTTGATCTGGGGCTTCAGCTTTCTCTTCATCAAGGTCGGCACAGAGGGCTTCGCGCCGCTCCAGGTGACCCTCGGCAGGGTGGCGTGCGGCGCCGCGGTGCTGCTGGTCGTGCTCGTCGTGAAGCGTCAGCGGCTACCGCGCTCGGTGCGGACCTGGGCGCACCTGACGGTGGCGGCGCTCTTTCTGAACGCACTCCCCTTCTCGCTCTTCGCCTTCGCCGAGCTGACCATTCCCTCCACACTGGCCGGCATCTGCAACGCCACCTCGCCGCTGTGGGGCATGGCCCTGTCGGTGGTCGCCCTGTCCGAGGACCGCCCCACGCGCCGTCGGGTAGCTGGTCTGGGCGTGGGGTTCCTGGGCGTTCTGACCGTGCTGGGTGCCTGGCAGGGCTTCACGGGCACGGATCTGACGGGCACCGCCATGGCTCTCGGCGCCTCCCTGTGCTACCCGATCGGCTGGATCTACGTGCGCCGCACCCTCGGCGGGGCCCAGGACTCCCACCTCTCCGTCTCCAGCGCACAGCTGCTGCTGGCAACCGCACAGCTCGCGGTGGTCACGCCGCTCTTCACCAGCACTCCGACCTCCTTCCCCCTCTGGCCCGTGCTCTCCGTGATCGCGCTCGGCACACTAGGCACCGGCCTCGCGTTCCTGGTGCAGTACGGGCTGGTCGCCGAAATCGGCCCCACCACCGCGCAGATGGTCACCTACTTCATCCCCGTGATCGCCACGGCCGCGGGGGTGGTGCTGTTGGGTGAGCAACTCAGCTGGAACACGCCGGTCGGCGCCCTGATCGTGCTCGCCGGCGCCGCCCTCACCCAGAGCAAGCCGCGCCGCTCCGCCCCTTCACCTGTCGTGGCCTCGGGCCCGGGCCCCTCCGCAACGCCTCCGCGCGCCACGGAGCAGACCGGCACTGCCGTACACGCAGACGTCTCCCCCACCGATCCGCCCGTCGCACCGCAGTCCGGTGCACCCGTGCTTCTTCCCGATGCGGCTCTGGCAGGCGGGACGCCGGAAGAACGCTGACCGACGGCTCGGTGGTCGGCCCGCGCGCGTCCGGCCACCTAGCCCCTATCCGAGGGGCCGCCTTCGTGCGGCCCCTCGGTCATTCGTAGCGCCGCGCCTCCCCGGAGCCGATGGCAGCCGCGACCGCCGCGGCCAACGGCTCGATGTCGGCCGAGGTCAGGCCCGAGACCGTGATGCGGATCGCGGGTGGTGACTGCATACGGAAGCGCGCACCGGGTGCCACCGCCCACCCGGCGTGCAACAGGCGGGCGACCGCTCCCGTCTCATCGGGCACCGGCACCCAGACGTTCATGCCGCTCCGGCCGTGGCCGGGCACCCCACGCACCGCGAGTGCGCGTATCAGGGCGTTCCGTCGCTCGCCATACGCCGCGGCCACCACTGCCGGATCGACAGCGGAACTTCGCCACAGGTGGGCGACGGTGTCCTGAAGCAGGTGGCTCACCCACCCCGGCCCGAGACGCTGTCTGCCGCGGACCCTGTCCACGGTCACCGGATCGCCGGTCATGACTGCCAGGCGCAGGTCCGGGCCGTACGCCTTGGCCGTCGAGCGCACCAGCATCCAGTGGTCGGTGGCGCCTGCAAGCGGATGGAGGGGGAGGTCGACGATGCCGTGGCCGTGGTCGTCCTCGATCAGCAGGACTCCGGGGTGCGCCGCCAGCAGGCTCCGCAATTCGGCGGAGCGCGCCCGGCTCACGGCAGCTCCGGTGGGGTTCTGCGCCCGGTCCGTGACGACGACGGCCCGCGCCCCCTGGTCGAGCGCCCGGGCCAGCTCCGCCACCAGCGGCCCCTCGTCGTCGACGGCGACCGGGGCGGCGCGGAGACCGAGCGCCGGGATGAGGTCGAGCAGGCTGCCCCAGCCCGGGTCCTCCACCGCCACCGTGTCGCCCGGCCGCAGATACACGTTGAGCGTGCGCTCGATGGCGTCGAGCGAACCGCTGGTCAGCGCTATCGGCCCGGCCGGAACGCCGTCCTCGGCCAGCGCAGCGAGCACCATCTCCTCCAGGGCGCCGTCCACCGGCGGCGCGCCGTAGAGCACCGGCCGTCCGGCACCGCGCACCGCGGCGGCCGCCACCGCCTCTCCCCAGGGGGGAAGGAGCGCCGTATCGGGGTTTCCTGCGGAGGCGTCCCGGACGCCCGGCGGCACCTCGACCCGGATCGCATCACGCGCCGTGCTCGCAGGACGCGGGCGTACCCGACTGCCGCGCCGCCCGGCCGTCTCGATCACTCCGCGATCCCGCAGTGTGCGGTACGCGGCGGCGACCGTATTCGGATTCACCTCCAGATAGACGGCCAACTCCCGCAGTGGAGGAAGGACTTCGCCCGGCTGGAGCTCACCGGCACCGACGGCTCGCTCGACACTGGCGGCAATTTCCGATGCGCGCCGCCCTTCGATCCGATACTCTTCTAGCACAAAGTTGATTATGCACTAGTGCAATGGAGTTGGCAATGTCCCAGACCCCGTCGCGCCACCGCCCGCAGATCCCTTCGCCGGGCCCGGACACCGCATCTTCCGGCGATGTCCCCTTGGAGTACGCGCCGACCGAGCGGACCGTTCCCACCCGGTCCGCCGACCGCGCCGCCTACGACCAGGAGACCGTCCACGCGATCCTCGACGAGGGATACGTCTGCCATCTGGGGTTCGTGCGGGAAGGCGCGCCGGTCGTTCTGCCCACGCTCTACGGCAGGGTCGGTGACCGTCTCTACCTGCACGGTTCGACAGGTTCGCGACCGCTGCGGGCAGCCGGGCAGCCGGATCCCGGCCTCGCGGTCTGTGTCACGGTGACGCATGTGGACGGCCTGGTGCTCGCGAAGTCCGCGTTCCACCACTCCATCAACTACCGCAGCGTGGTCGTACACGGCACCGCCCATCAGGTCACCGACCCGCAGGAGAAGACCGCGGCCCTCGACGCCCTCGTCGACCACGTCCTCCCCGGCAGGTCCGCCGATTCCCGCCCGGGCAACGCCAAGGAGCTGGCGGCCACCGCCGTCATCCGACTCGATCTGCATGAGGTCTCGGCGAAGATCCGCACCGGCGGCCCGAACGACGAGCCCGAGGACCTGGCACTCCCCCACTGGGCAGGCGTGCTTCCCGTGACCCCCGTGTACGGCACGCCCATACCGGCGGATTCCCAGGGCCCGGCCATTCCCGAGCCGGGGTATCTCACCGCGCGATAGGAGTCTTCCGTGCTGATCCATCCTTGGGACGCCCCGACCGATGACGGCGAATGGCAGCACTGGCTCGCCGGGCACGACTTCGGCCAGCTGGCGGTCAACGGCCCGTCGGGCGCGCCGCCGCTCGTGCAGCCGATGCACTTCGCATACGCGCCCGGGAGCGGTCAGGTCGTCGGCCATCTCGCCCGGCCGAATCCGATCTGGCCCGCGCTGGAAGCGGCGCCGACCGTGCTGTTGAGCGTGGTCGACGACTACGCCTTCATCCCCGGCCCGTGGCAGGCCGCCGAGGACGAGCCGCCCGAGCACGGCGTCCCCACGAGTTTCTACGCCGCCGTCCAACTCACCTGTCACGCCCGCATCGTGGATGCCCCGGAGGCCAAGGCCGTGCTGCTGCAACGGCAGCTGAATCATTTCCAGCCCGAGGGCGGTTCCGCGCCGGTCGCCGCCGACCAGGCTCCGTACGGCCGTCAGCTGGCGGGAATCCGGGGGCTGCTCCTGGAGGTCCAGGAAGTGCGGGCCAAATTCAAGTACGCCGGCAAGCGGTCCGAAGCGGTCCAGCAGCGGATATCCGATCGGTTGGCGGATCGGAATGCGCCCGGGGACGCCGCTGCCCGCGTCCACCAGCAACGCCGTCTCGCAGTCGCTCGCGAGGGGCGCAGCCGGAGGCCGTGAGGCGCCCGCGGCCTGCACTGACGACAGGCAGCCCGGGGTTCGGCAGTCGGTGTGACCAGCCGTTCGCCGCCCCGGGCGACGGCCCTCTTCTTCGTCAATCGGGCAGCGGATCTGCCGAGGGCACCGGGGTACTCCCTGCCAACCGGCACATCCGCCAATCGGCGTGCACCCGCGCCTCTTCCGCCAGACAGCGGTTACCGGTGGCCACGCTCGCCCGTCATCTCCGCGTCGCCGGCGGTCACGGCTCCGGGCGCCCCGGCGACCACGGTGGTCTCCTCCGTGCGTCCGGCGGTCGGAGTCGACGATTGTGCGATGAAGGCACCGACCAGCACCACGACGCCGCCGAAGATCTGCGGAGGGGAGAGATGTTCACCCAGCAGCACCCAGGCCAGGACCGTCGCGATCACCGCTTCCAGACAGGCCAGCACACCGGCCACCTGGGGCGACAGCCGGCGGATGGACACCACACCGGTGAGATAGGCAAGAACGGTCGCGACCAGCACGATCCAGGCGAGCAGCAGCACGGCAGGGACACGGGTGCCGTTCATCGAGGTCGTTCCGCCGAGCACCGACCATGCCATTCCCCAGGGCCGGGCGATCACAGTGAGGGTGATGGTGCCGATCAGCAGCCCGTAGGCGACGACGCCGAGCGGATCGACAGTGTCCTCGCCGTCGGTTCCGTGGTCCGAAAGAACGAAGTAGCCGACCTGGCAGCAGGCGGCGCCGAGGGCGAGAGCGAGCCCGAGCGCATCGATGCTGAGGCCGGACCACACCTCGACCACACAGGCCAGGCCACCGACGGCAAGGACCACACCGATCGCGGCGGCGCGGGTGACCGGCCGCTTCTGCACGAAGCGGACCCAGCCGAGCACCAGGGCGGGCGCCAGATACTCGATGAGGAGCGCGACGCCGACGGGGATGCGGGAGAGGGCGGCGAAGTAGCACGCCTGAACGCCCGCGACGGCGAGCAGCCCGAAGCCGACGAGCAGCCCGGGGCGCCGCCGTACCAGGGAGCGGTGGCGCCAGGCGACGGGAAGCATCACCAACGTGGCGCCCGCGACACGGAGCCAGGTGACGTGCAGGGGCTCCAGTCCCGCCTCGATCAGGGGTTTGGCGGCGACTCCGGAGCCGCCGAAGGCGACGGCGGAAATCAGGGCGAGAGTCAGGCTCATTCCGCGGCCCGAGGCTGTCGGGGGCCCTTCCGCCCCAGGGGTGGGAGGGTGCGCGGACGATGCCGCGGCACCATGAGTGGCCTGCCCCGGCCGGGCGTTCATGGCGGCGGGGCTCCCCGAAGACGCGTGCATCGGGTCATCATGACAGCCGTCATCGGCGGAGTCACCGCTTACCGGCTCTGTGTTTCCCGGTCCGCCAGGCAGCCGTCAGGTGGCCATCACCCCAGGTCGGCGGTTTGTCCGTCCAGGCGAGCCGCGAGTCGTGCGGTGTCGACGGAGGCCCGGCGCAGCACCTCCACGGCACGGGACTCGGGGTCGTCCACCAAAGCGGCCAACAGATCCAGGCACCCCGCGCGGAGGTCGTAGCGGGCGTGCGCGCGGTCGAGGGCGCCGTCCATGGCGGCGGCCGCGGCGGGCGACCACCCCGGTACGCCGCCCTCGGCCACCACAGGTACCGCGCCGGAGTCCTCGACGGTGCCATGCCACTGAAGCCCGTAGCCGATGCTGCGCTGGACGAGGTAGCCGAGGAGCCGGGCGATCTGGGGCGACCCGCCGTCGAAGGCGTCCCGTACGGCGGGGTCCCACTCCAGCAGGCCGTGCAGCAGGTGCGCGGTGTCGACCTGACGATCACCGTCCCGCGTGGCCCGTCGGCGGGCAGCGGATATCACCGACGCCAGCTCAACGGTGAGCTGTGCGTCCATATCCACCCGCGCGGGGACCTCCCCGCCGCTGTTCGCAGCACGGTATTGCACGCCTACCACCCCACCAGCCGCGAAAGGCCCGGGCATCCCCGGCGGGAAGCATTTGCGCATCCCACCGTGGTTGGGGAGAAGCCCGGCCCTTCTCCTCCGTAAGGAGGAGAAGGGGGCACCACAAGGGTGAAATATCCAGGCTTCCCCTTCTTCGCCGGAAAAGACTGAGCTGCAGATTCCCGGCGTTCCCCCACAACGGCCCCTGGAATGCCATCCATGACAGCAATCCGCCGCGGCGTCCCACCGCAGGAATCCGGCGAGTGACCGCGGCACCACGCCCTTCGGAGGCACCAGAGGTGGCTCATGCCCCGTAGACATTGACGAGCCATCAGCCTTGAAGGTTGCAGTCGGCGCGGCTACGTTCCGCGGACCCGTCAGGCATGTCGTCACCAAAAAGGGGTGGTCGTATGGCCGCAGTCACCGCGCAGGCCCGCATCGAGGCTCCGGCCGGGCCGATCTGGGAGCAGCTCACCGACTTCGACAACTACGGCCGGTGGAACGCCACGCACACCGACTTCCCCCGGGGCGGGCCGGATCCTCTGCGGGCGGGTGCGGAATACGAGGAGAACATGAAGCTGATGGGCTTCCCGGCCGAGGTCCACTGGACGGTGCAGGAGCTGCTGCCGGAACGACTACTGGAGATCCGGGGCAAGGGCCCTATGGGCGTGACGCTGGCGATGCGGTACGCGCTGGAGCCCGACGGCGAGGCGACGACGGTGCGCATCGACGGGGAGTTCACCGGCGCCGCGGTGTCCCTGATGGCCGGGAAGCTCAAGACCTCCGCGAGTTCGGCGCTGGAGACATCGCTCCACGAACTCGCGGCACTCATCGCCTGACACACCCCGATGAGCGCGTCATGGTGCGCGGTGAAGCCCCGGCGCACGGCCGCCCATGCACGCCGGGGGCGGATATCCGCGCGCCGGGGCGGGAACTGCGCGCCCTCGGCCGTCAGTCCTCTTCGGCGAGGATCAGGTACAGCTCCTTCCGTGCCTTGTTGACCACTGCCATCGCCTTTTCCCGCTGCTCAGGGGTGCCGGTGGCCCAGACCTGCCGGAAGGCGTCGACGAGACCGCCACCGGCCTTGCGGATCTCGTTCATGGCCTCCCAGTCGACGCCGCGTCCCGCGTCCTCCCAGGGGGCGTCGGGACCGCCGTCGGCCTCCGCGCGCCCCTCCTCCGTCAGGGAGAAGAGCTTCTTGCCCCCCTCGGAGGCGCTGGAGATCAGCCCCTCGTCCTCCAGGAGCTGGAGGGTCGGGTAGACCGAGCCGGGGCTGGGCTTCCAGGCTCCGCCGCTGCGCTCGGCGATCTCCTGGATCATTTCGTAGCCATGCATCGGGCGGTCCTTGAGCAGCGCGAGGATCGAGGCGCGCACGTCACCGCGCCGGGCGCGGCCGCGCGGCCCGCCACGCCCCCGGCCGCCGCCGAATTGCGGCCCGCCGAAGGGCGGCCCGAAGGGGCCGAAGGCGCGACGGCCCTCGAACCGCTCACCGAAGCCGGCGAAGCCGCCTGCCTCACCGGGGCCGCGGCCACCGGGACCGCCGGGGCGACCGCCGCCCCAGGGGCCGCGACCGAAGCCGTGTTCCTGTCCGTGTCCATGTCCGTGGGGTCGCATGAGGATGTCCTTTCGTCAGCCGGCAGCCCAGTGGCTTGCCGGGCATCGACCGATCTCCCGTTGACCGGTCGCGATGCGTCAACGATATATCGGTACTGTTCGTTCGGCAAGGACTCGCGGCCCCAGGTCGGCTGACCTGTGACAGCGAACCTTGAGCGATTGCCAACGAAGGTTGATGAGTGGTGCGTTTGTGCCAGCGAAGATTGAGCACTCGGCGCGTAGTGTCAGCGAAGATTGATATCCGCAGGTCAGCTGAGCTGTCGTTCGTGTAGTTCGGCTCGCCAACGGGTCGCCCGCTGGCGGCAGGCTGAGGAGCACCAGCGTCGAGTCTCCGTTGGTCTGCGTCCCTTAAGCGATTCAGCGCAGACGCCGCAGGCTTCCTGCTGGCGCCGGTCGGCGAGTTCTGCTTCCCAGCACTGGGTTGAGCACCACGGGCAGGGGGATCGCTTTGGGCTCTGGAACGATGCCTCGCAGCGGCGGCAGGCGGTGATCGAGTCCGTGTTCGGCCGCGAGGATGGTGATCTGCGTTCGCGGGCTGCCCGCTGGCGGCAGGCTGGCGAGCACCAGCGGCGGCTCGGTTGATTGGTCCGGAACGCCATCCCGCATTGGCCGCAGTAGTTCCGCTCGCTGTGGCTGACGGGTCTCCGTCGGGCTTGCCTGTCCCAGCGGGAGGCTTTGTTGCGGCAGACCGCTGAGCAGGTGCGACGGCTGGATGGGGACCGGGGAGGGAGGGGGCGTTCGCAGATGACGCATTGCCCGGGCTGCGGCTCGCTGCCGGCCTCGGTGTCCGTCGAGGTGTTCGGCTGCTTGCGTCGGAGGTAGGCGGTGCGGCGGCAGGGTGAGGAACACAGGAAGCGCCGTTGTCCCAGCTGGACCCGCATGGGCTTCGCGCAGATGCGACAGGGGACGGTTCTTATGACAACGCCTCGGCGGTACTTCTTCTGACGGCATTTCGTTGAGCAGGTTCGCGGTTTGACGCCGAAACTCGACCGCGGGGGAATCGCAGTGCCGCACTCGGCGCATTCGATCGTCTCCAGGATCTGGCGGAGCTGGACGGGGTCGCGTCCGGTGGCCGCGGCGAGCCGATCCCAGGTCGGGACCCCGCGGTGGTGCGGGGGCTCCGTCAGGCATTTCCGCAGGTAGGCGGGTGGGAGGTGGTTCGCGTGGGCGAGACGGGTGATGAACGATCTGCCGCCCTCGCCGCGGTTGGGCCGGATCTGGAAAGGGAGCTTGGCGATCGGCTGGCCGGCGTGCAGGGGTGCGGTCACTGCTCGGAGTTCGGCTTCGGCGGGTTGCCGGGGCGCTTGCGGCGGGAGGCGATGTCCAGGTCGACTGCCAGCAGGCCCGCTTTGGTGATCTTCTCGGTGCCGGTGAGGATGGCGTCGACGGCGGCGCCGCGGATCTGGTGGGACAGGGTGCCGATCATGCCGCCGGTGCGGGTGTGCAGGAAGCGGTCCAGCCGGGTGAGGGTTCCTGGCTTGTGCTGGTGCAGCAGCAGGTTGGCCTCCATCTGAGCGACCAGTGCCTTCCACTCCGCGTTGTAGGGAAACGAGTGGGTGTCGACCGAGGTGAAGCGGGCGGCGACCTGGTCGCCCCGCAGCCCGGCGAGCAGACCGCAGTCCTCGATGTCGATGCCCGCGTAGGCGAACGTCGCGGGGATGCGCTCGGAGAAGTACTTGAGCGTGTCCGTTGCCTCGGCCCCGTTGCGGGTCATCCCGGATATGTTGTGGATCTCGTCGACCAGGATCAGGCTGGTCCGGGCCTTGGTGCAGACGCCGACCACCGCTTCGGTGAGGTCCGTGGCGTTCGAGCTGCGAAGGACGGGCAGTCCGAGGAACCGGGCGAGTTCCGCCGCGATCATCCGGTGTGTCGCGGAGGGCGGGACGGTGATGTAGATGACCGGGATGCGTTCGTCCTGCCCCGGATGGCGGCGGCGGTCCTGGAGTTCGTGCGCGAGGCCGAGCTGGGTCAGCGCGATGGTCTTCCCCGTGTTGGCCGGCCCCGAGACGATCAGGCCCCGGCGGGCGCTGATCGCCCCGCGGTTCAGGATCGTCAGCCGCCGGCCACAGGTGACTGTCTTGCGGACAGTGGAGGTCGCGATCACCTGGAGGCGGGCGTGGTGATCCAGCCGGTCCTCGTCGTAGTCGTACTTCTCCTCCTTCGGCAAGGCGTCGTAATCGTCCCGGGTGAGCAGGGTCATAGGCGTGTCGGCCGCGGACGCGACGAACTCACGCCAACCGGGCAGGACCGTCAGTTGCTGCCCGAAGTCGTCGTCCGGACCGTCAGTCCCGTCCACCATCGTCGTCACAAGCGTTTCCAGGGGTCTTCGAGCGGGTCGAAGAGTCCCAGCGGGATCACCTCGGCCAGCGTGTCCTCGTCCTCCACCGGCTCTTCCGGGGCGGGTTCCTGCTGCGGTTCCAAAGACGGTGCCGGCGGCGGTGTCGCCGCGGGGGCGGCCTTGGTGCGGGCGGCGACGCGGCGATCGGCCTTGCCGGCCTTGCGCGTGCGGGTCTGCTTCGCGGGCGGCTGGTCGGGACCTGCGTGGGCTCGGGTGAGCAGGTCCGCGACGGCCTGGGCGAGTTCCTCCTCGGTGGCCTTGGGCAGCTGGTGGCTGACGTGGTCCCAGGCCAGGTCACCGAACGGGACCGGGGCCCGGTTCAGGTACTTCCATGTCGCGCGGACCCAGCCGCCGTCGCCGCGGTGGTCTCGGACCCAGACGTAGGAGACGTCATAGGGGTCGCGGTGCACCTCCCAGAGCCCCCTCTTGGCAGTGACGCCGGAGTCACGCCGACGCATCGGGCCGAGGCCGGCACTGTCGTAGGTGCGGTTGTTGATCCGGATGCCGTAGGAGTTGACGGCCCGCCAGGCCGCGGGGAGGAGTTCGACGTAGTCCTGGCCACTGAGCGCGACCGGGACATAGCCACTGGCCTCGACCAGGGCGGCGTACTTCTGGTTCGGCGTGAACAGCCGCCCCGGGTGGTCGGGGTCGCGCAGGCCGTCATGCGGGCGGTTCTGCCACTTGGCGACGATCCACTCGTCCAGCAGTTCCTGCAGCTCAGGCAAGGACCACAGGTTCTCTTCCTCGGGGCGGCGACCGCGGCGGTCGGTGTTGCGGCCGGTGAAGCCCGGTAGAAACTGGGCGAATTGGAGGGAGACGGTGTCCAGCATCTTCTCGATGTGGCCCTTCTGGAAGGGCGCCCCCTTCAAGGTGGGCTGGAAGTCGATCTCCAGGAACCGGCAGGAGGAACGGAAGTTGCGCGAGATGAACACCTTCCCGTGGTCGCAGACGATCGTTTCCGGGACGATCACCGGCTTCGCAGCCGCGTGCTCCAGCCGCTCGTCCAGGGCCAGCAGCCTGCGGTGGGGAAGCACTGATCGGGACATCCTCAGCGCGTCCACCCAGCCCGGCCGCATCAGTTCCGGGGTGACCGTGCGGGCCAGCAGAATGCTCGCGTCCACCGACTTCGTGGTGGGCCGCAGCACCGCCGCCGACAGGGTCCTGGTCGCGACGTCGATCATCCCGGTGATCTCGACCTTGCCCACGACCCCGTTGTCGAGGCGGACCAGCACGTCCAGCGGGCTGGAGTCGATCTGCATCACCTCGCCCGGTGCCGACACCGTCAGCTCGCCGAACGGCGCGTTGGCCCCATGCGCCACCGAACGGCGAGTGCGGGCCGAGCCGGTCGCGTGGGTGCCCTTCGTGAGCTTCTCCAGCAGCCGGTAGAGCGTCCGCTGGGTCGGCAGATCGGCCTGTTCCCCGCCGGTCTCGCGCAAGATCTCCCCGGTTCGCCAGATCAGGTAGGAGCCGTTGCGAGTCGAGGTGTCGACGCCCTCTCTGATCGCCTGCCGCATCGCTTCGACGACCGCGTAGGGCACCTCCCCGAACTCCTTGCGCTTTCGGACCGGCCGGTGGTCGGCCAGGCCGACCAGCCCGTCCGAGAGGTAGCGGCGTCGCCTCCAGCCGACCGTGTTGGGCTTGACCGGGTGCCCCAGCGCGGTGAGCTCGGCCGCCTTCACCTTCTCGCGGGACGTCACCGACGATCCCGGTCCGTAACCGGGCCGGGGCTCGGTGCCGGGCTCCGCATCCGGTGGCAGCCCATGCAGGACCTCCAGGATGTGGCCCTCCCACCAAAGCGCCTGCTTCACCACGTCAGGGGGAAACCCGTCCATCACCCCAACCTGCGGGAGGGGCCGACGCTCGGGCTGGAACAGGACCTCGAAGTCAGGCGCCTCGAACAAGTCGATCAACGCGACCACCCGGTGCGAGATCTCCTCGTCCTCCAGCGTCGCCGCCTGGGCGGTCACCTCGAGGACCCCCCTCACCTGTCCGTCGAACCGGATCCGCTGGCCCACCGCAAGAACCGGCGGTCGCGTCAGGCCGCTCATCCGCCGGCCTCCGTCCAGACAAGGCTGTCGGTCCCCATCACCTGGGTGACCAGATCGGTTGCCAGGGCTCCGGACCACAGCAGGTGGAACAAGACCGGCAGGACCTGCAGTCGATCGCCCACCAACTCGGCCCCTTCCCACATTCGTTTTGGTTCGCGGAATGTCTCCCGCAGCCCGTCCGCGATCCAGGCGGGACGGCTGCAGCGGACTCGGCGGTAGCGGGCGAGCCAGCGGATGTTCGCCATGAACACGGGCTCGGGCCTGCCCGCCCACTCGAACTCCCAGCCCACCGCGCGGCAAGCGTCCGCGGTCGCCGCGAAGGCCTCTCTTGTCGCGTCGTCCATGTCGTCCTCGGCGCGGACATCGACGACGCGGGCCCGGCCGTCGGCCAGACGGACGAAGTAGTCCGGGGCGTGCCGGCGGCCACCGGACTGATCACGCCAATGGAGCCAGAACGGCTGCGATGCGATGCCGATGACCTGCGGATCCCGGTCCAGCAGCACCAGCCGGTCGCGCTCCAGCCACGACTCATAGCCGACGTGGTCCCGAAGCGTCGACGAGTAGTACCAGCCCGCGAACCCGCGGGCCTCCTTGCGCCAGCTGAACTCGCGGACCGGCTCGACATCCTCGAATCGGACGTCCCAACTTGCTCCCAGCGGCTCGCACCGGCGCACCCCGCCATCAAGAAAGCCCAGTTCAAAGGCAGTCAGCGCTTCCGATTGAAGCGCCCGAGCTAACTCCCCCACCCGCCACCAACCATGACTGAGCGCCAACAACTCAATGTTCGGTGTCACAAACTAGCGTCGCTCAATCTTCGTTGGCAATCGCTCAAGGTTCGCTGTCACAGGTCATCGGCACCCCCGAAGGCAGACCAATTTTTCGGAATTGGCCCTGATCTGCGTCGGAGTGGGTGGCCTAGGGTCTTCCGCATGAGGATTCGTATCGTCGATGCGTTCAGCACCCGCCCGTTCACCGGCAATCCGGCGGGAGTCGTCCTTCTGGATGCGGACGACTTCCCGTCCCTTCACTGGATGCGGGACGTCGCCCGGGAGGCGAACCAGTCGGAGACCGCGTTCGCCCATCCCCTGCCGCCCGGCGGCGAGGCGGACTGGGCGCTGCGCTGGTTCACCCCGACCACCGAGGTCACCATGTGCGGGCATGCCACCCTCGCCACCGCGCACGTCCTGCACACCACCGGCAAAGCCACCGGCACGGTCCGCTTCGCCACCCGCAGCGGCGTCCTGGCCACGACCGCGAACGACGACGCCACGTTCACGATGGACTTCCCGACCGCCCCGCTCACGCCCGTGAAGGTTCCGTCGGCGGTCGCCCACGGGCTGGGCAGCGTGCCGATCCTCAATGCGTACGACACCGGTCCGCAGGTCGGCGACCTGCTGGTCGAACTGGCCGATGAAGAGACCGTGGACGGACTGTCGCCGAACTTCGCCGCGCTCGCCAGGCAGGACGGCCGGGGCGTGATCGCCACCGCGCGCGCCGACCTGCCCGACTCCGTTTACGACGTCCGGACCCGCTGCTTCTTTCCCAACGTCGGTATCAACGAGGATCCGGTGACGGGTAGCGCGCACACCGCCCTCGCACCGTTCTGGGCCGAGCGGCTCGGCCGGCCCACCCTCGCCAGCCTGCAAGGGGGTGCCCGTACCGGCCTCGTCCGCACCCGGCTTAGCGGCGACCGCACCCTGCTCACCGGCTCCGCCGTCACCGTGATCGACGGGGAGCTCCTCGCCATGCCCTGAGCTGTAGGGAGGGAATGCCCCGGGCCGCGGGGCCGTTCCGGGGCACCCTGATGCGTGCGGCATCCGGGCATGTCCGGACGCCTGTCAGACCGCCGCTTCCGCCACTTCCCGGCGCTCGCGGTGATTCGCGGCAACCAACTGCGGGACGGCGGTGTTTCTCTTCGTGAAAGATCCGGTCACCGTCGGAATGCGACGGCCGGCACGGGGAGCTGACGGGGGAAGGGGAACGGGCATGTTGCACCGCAGGTCACAGATCTGTTCAGGGACCGGCCGATCGGAATTGCCGGGGAGAGAACCGCCCAACGGGCCGGACGGGTACGCAGCACGGGGCCACGGACCGTTCGATGCCGCCTCAGAAGGAGCCGAGGGCGTGAAGCACTTCCCGCGCCGCGCGATGCCCCGACTCGACGGCCCCTTCGAAGTACCCGTTCCCGTGCACGGCCGTCTCCGTGCCCGCCCAGTGCAGTGCCCCTTCCGGCAGACGCAGCGCGCTGCCGAAGGCCGTCCATCCGCCGGGCGTGAAGTGCCCGGAGAAACATCCCCGGGTCCACTCCTGCCCGAGCCAGTCGAACTCGATGAACTCCTCCGGTTCCGCCGCCCGTTCGGAGAACAGCTCCCCGAGCCGACGGGTGATGCTCTCCCGGCGCTCCCCGTACGGGCGGGTCCGCAGGTGAGCGGCCTCGTCGCCGTAGACAAATGCCGTCAGCACCGCCCTCGGGGCCTCTGGCGGCGTGTTGTCAACGGTCTCCGTGAGCACGCCCGTCGCCGATGTCGACACTCCCGACAGCCCCTCGTCCCGCCAGAAGGGCTCGGGGTAGACGGCATGGACCTTCAGCGCGGTGCCGGCCGTCATGTGCTGAAGGACGCCTGCCCGCAGGGCGCTCAGCGGCGGGTCGTAGCGGAGACTCCCGGCGAGTACGGGCGGCAGCGCGATCACGGCCCGCGCCGCGCGGTACTCCCCCAGCGTGGTGGTGACGCGGACCCCGGAGGGGTCGTGGGCGATGCCGGTGACCGGCTCGGACAGCCGGACGGTGCCGTCGGGCAGATCAGCGGCCATCCTCTCGGCGATCTCTTGTGCGCCGCCGACGACACGGGTTTCCTGCGCCCCGCCCCGGAAGCCGAGCAGCGCCGCGGTCCCCCCGCCGCTGGCCAGGTAGAAGAGCGTTTCGAGAAGCGAGGTCTCCGAAGGGCTCCCGGCGAGGAGCCCGCCGGAGACGACCCGGCCGACGTAGCGCTTGGCTGCCTCCGGGGCTCCGGTCGCCTCGAGCCAGGTGGCGAAGGTCTGCCGGTCCCAGGCCACCGCATCGGCAGCGGTCCAGGGGCTCTTCACGGGGACGTGCCCGCAGAGCGTGTCGAGTTCCCGGAGGAGTGCGGTGACCTCGTCGGGGAGTGCGGTCAGGTGTTCCCCGTCGTAGTCGATCACCGAGGAGCCGTACTCCGGGGTCGGGTAGGTGACGATGCCGTGCCGGCGAACCAGTTCGCTGATCCGGAGCTGAGCGGAGGAGATCCACTGCCCGCCCAGGTCGAGTTGGGTGCCGTCGGGCAGAAAGCGGGTGAAGGCGCGCCCGCCGACCCGGCCACGGGCTTCCAGCACGAGGACGTTGCAGCCCGCCCGGTGAAGCTCCTGCGCCGCGCTGAGACCCGCGAATCCTGCGCCGACAACCACCGCATCGTGCTTTCTCACCCCGGTCACCGCTTCCCTGTCTCGTTCCGCCCGGCCTGTGCCGTACGGGCCGACGGCGCCTCAAGGATCGTGGCCGGGCAGCGGGCTCAGGGCACGCGCCACACCCCTCGTGGCCTGGTTCACCCGGTATGGGCAACCGGCCCCACAGGGCCGCCGCCGCGGAAGCCCACCGTTGTCGGACCACCTCCGCACTCCGATCCCCACAGGGTCGGCCCGCCGACAGTGGATGTGCACCCCACGCCCCGGGTCGGCGGACCACTCTCCTCGTACGAGCCGCCCACCAGGCGGAACGGCTGGCCCGCACCGGCCCCGCGCAGCCCACTCCGCGTCTCGCGCCTACAGCGTCGGCAGCCAGTCCACCCGGCCTGCGAGCAGCGCATATCCCAGGAAGGCCACGATGTCGATCAGGGCATGCGCGGCGATCAGCGGGCCGACGCGGCCCCACCGCCGGTAGAGAAGGACGAAGATCACGCCCATCACCATGTTGCCGACGAAACCACCGATGCCCTGGTACAGGTGGTACGAGCCGCGCAGCACGGCACTGGCGGCGAGCGCGGCCAGCGGCGGCCGGCCCAACTGTCCCAGGCGGCGCAGCAGGTAGCCGACGACGATCACCTCCTCCAGGACGGCGTTCTGCACGGCGGAGGCGATCAGCACCGGGAATTTCCACCACACATCCGGCAGCGCCTCGGGCACCACCGTGAGGTTGAAGCCCGCCGCCCGCGCGCCCAGGTAGAGCAGCAGTCCGCTGCCGCCGATCACCGCCGCAAGCGCCGTACCGCGCCCCAGGTCGAACCCCGGACGGCGCCGGTCGCACCCCAGCGCACGCAGCCCGCCCACGCGCTCCCGCAGCAGCAGATGCGCCACCAGGGCCACCGGCACCAGCGCCGTCGCGATCCCGAAGAGCTGCCAGGCGAGGTCCAGCCACGGACGGCCGGGCGCATGGGAGCCGTTCAGCGTCGCAGCCTGCGCCTTGAGACCTTCGGGCCGGGTCAGCGCGCCGAGGAAACTGATCAGCGCGGACACCCCGCTGGCCCCCAGCGAGAGGGCCAGCACCAGAAGCGTCTCGTTCCGCAGCATCTTCCGGGGCAGAAACTCCCCCGGCCGCCCGTCATCGGGTACGTCGGCCCCGCCAGGGACATCCACATCCGACCCCACAGTTTTCTCCACTTCCACCGCTTTCTCCACTCCCGCCCGTGCCTGCCCATCCATCACTTCCACCACTTCCGCGATACCGCCGCCCATGCCGTGCCTGCCCGGCTAGGGTCGCCGCAGCAGGTACGAAGATCGCGCGACAGGCCGGGGCAGGCGCCGTCCACGTGGTGTGACCCGCCTCCGCCGAGTCCCGAGCGAGTTCCGAGACGCAGGAGAGGCGCTACCGCGATGGGACGTCACAGCTTGCCCGACAGCTCCGAACCGGACGGCGCGGGGGCCCGGCCCGGCGCGCGCCGCCGCACCATCGTTCTTGCCACCGGGCTGGTCCTCGCTCTCGCGGCGGGCACGGTGGTGGTGCTCCACAGCGAGCTGCTGCCGTTCGGCAAACCGTGCGGCGGCGACACCGTCCGGCTCGACGTCGTCGCCTCGCCCGACATCGCTCCTGCCCTCGACGACGTGGCGGACCGGGCGCGACGTGATGAGGCGCGTACCGACGGGAAGTGCCTGGACGTCAAGGTGACGGCGCGCTCCGGGGCGGAGGTCGCCGACTCGCTCGCCCAACGTCCGGCGCACTCCGAGTTCCAGGTCTGGATACCGGACTCCACCCTCTGGACGGACCGTGTGGACGCGGCCAGCGGCACGCCGTTAACCACCAGCGAGACGAGCGCAGCCTCTCCGCTCGCACTGGGCGCCGTACCCACCGCCGCCGAGAAGCTGGGCTGGCCGAAGAAGACGTACGGCTGGGCCGAGATGGCGAAGGCCGCCGATGACGGCACACTGCCGCTCGGCATGGCCGATCCCGCGCGCAGCGCCACGGGGCTCCTCGCGCTCTCCCGTATCGACGCCGCCTACCGGAAGGACGAAGCGGGCGAAGATGCCGACACCGCACAGACCCGGACGGCCGACGTCGCGAAGGTGCTCCACCGACACCTCGCCGACGACGACGAGAAGCTCGCCGCAACACTGCCGCGCGACGCCTCCGAAGCCGAGACGGCCGATCCGCACCGCAATCAGGCCGTGCTTCTCTCGGAACAGGCCGCGTTCGCACACAACCGCGCCGCGTCCGGGCCCGGGCTGGAGCTCTTCTACCCCCAGGACGGCACCGCGCAGCTCGACTACCCGTACACCCTCGTGGACGAGAACCAGCTCGAAGCCGGTCAGTCCCGCGCCGCCACCCGCTTCATGACCTTGCTGGCCACGCCCCAGGGCCAGCAGGTGCTGCGCGCCCACGGTTTCCGGGCGGGCCATGGCAGAGCGGATGAGAAGGTGACCCGCGCTGCGGGCGGCCGCGCGCCGCAGCCGTACACCCAGGACGCCGCCTCGTTGCCCTCCGCCAAGGAAATACAAGCGCTGCTCGGGGTGTGGACAGTCACCGTGGAGAACACCCGGCTCACCACGGTGGTGGACGCCTCATCGTCCATGGCGCTCACGGTGCCGGGCAGCGGGGGCCGGTCCCGGATGGCGTTGGCCAGGGATTCGCTGCTTCGGGCGCTGGCCACATTCACGCCCGACGACGAGATAGGACTGTGGAAGTTCGCCACGCTGCTCGACGGTGACCGCGATTACCTGGAGCTGTCCCCCACCACCCGGCTCGGCAGCCGGGACTCCGGCAACGCCGGCCACCGTGACGGCCTCACATCCGCCCTGCAGACGCTCGCCCCCGTACCCGGCGGCGGCACAGGGTTGTACGACACCACGCTCGCCGCGTACCGCGAAGCCCGGTCGTCGTACGCGGAGGGGAAGTTCAATGCGGTCGTGGTGGTCACCGACGGCGCGGACGACGACGCCAACAGCATCGGCCTGGACGGGCTGCTGGAGCAGTTGAAGAAGCTGACGGATCCCGGGCGGCCGATACCCTTGATCGCCCTCGCGCTCGGCCCGGAGGCGGACATGCCGGCACTGGACCGTATGGTCGCCCCGACCGGCGGCTCCGCCCACGAGGTCCAGGACCCGTCGCAGATCGACGAGGTGATCCGGCAGGCCATCGTCGCGGCGGGCAGCACGGAACAGAGGTAGCACACGGTCAGTCAACGGGTCCAAGCTGGGAATTTATCGGGGCGGCGCATGGCAAAAAAGAGCGCCCGACGCCTACCGTCACCTCGCGCTGCAGGAACCGAAGCGGATCCGTCTGCTGGATCTCGAGCCCCGGCCTGCTCGCCCCCGGCGGAGGCCGACTGTCGGTCCAAGGGCGCACGGGCGACGGCCGCAGGGCGGCTCTGCTCGACAAGCTCACCGGCGAGGTTTCCGCCTGCTCGTCCCCGAACACGCCCTCCCCCGGCTGGATCCAGCACCCCTGCCGGACCCGAACCCGGGCATCGCCGTCATCGGCCCAGCGCCCCCGGCCGCCGGACCCGTGCTCGCCGACCCCGACGACACGCACCAGCGCCGACTGCCCGGCATCGGCGCCACCGCTGCCACTGCCGTCGTCCGCCCCGCCCACTACGTCTGTGCGGCGGGCCGGACGCAGCAAGGCGGCACGTCGGATGCCACCACTTCTCACCCCGGGCTCCTGAGCCGCCGGACGCCTCGTGATACCCAGGGTGAGGCCGCCGACGCGCGCCGCCCCGCCGCCTCATCCGCCGTCCGCACCCTCCTCGCTCGCCCACCGGTTCGCCTCCGCGCGGCGCGGTGACGGTACGGTCCGGCGGACGGCGGCCCAGGCGACGGGCCAGGTGTGCACCGGCTCGCCGGACCGCATCAGTTCGCCGTAGCGGCGGGTCATCTCGGCCAGCGCGGCCCCGCGGTCCAGGCCCTGTTCCCGCGCGTGGTGGTAGGCGGCGGTCTGCCAGGAGGCGCCGTTGGCGCGGCGGGCGCAGCGTTCCTCGATGATGCCGAGGTAGCGGTCCCGGTCCGCCGGTTCGACTCCCCAGGCATCCAGCCCGGCGGCGGCCAGCGGCAGCAGTTCCTGCCGGACCAGCCGGGTCACCGGTATCTCCGCCACCCCGCCCCGGCCCGGACGTGGCCACCGCAGCGTGGCGTCGATGCCGTGGCGGCAGGCAGCGGCGAAGTTCTCCGCGGCGGCGGTGAACGGCAGCCGGGTCCACACCGGACGCGGCTGCTCGGCCAGCGCCCGCACCAGCCCGTAGTAGAAGGCGGTGTTGGCCAGCACATCGGCGACGGTGGGACCGGCCGGCAGCACGCGGTTCTCGACCCGCAGATGCGGTACGCCGTCGACCACCGCGTACACCGGCCGGTTCCACCGGTAGACGGTGCCGTTGTGCAGCACCAGCTCCGCCAGATCGGGGACGCCGCCCGCGTCGAGGACGCGCAGGGGATGCTGCATTCCGCAGAGCGGCAGCAGGGGCGGGAAGTACCGCACGTTCTCCGCGAAGAGGTCGTATGCCGAATCGATCCAGCGCTCGCCGAACCAGGTGCGCGGCCGTACGCCCTGCGCCTGGAGTTCCGGCGGCCGGGTGTCGGTGGCCTGCTGGAAGACCGGCGGCCGCGATTCGCGCCACAGCTCACGGCCGAAGAAGAACGGCGAGTTGGCGCCGACGGCCACCTGGACGGCGGCGAGCGCCTGCGCCGCGTTCCACACCGCGGCGAACCGGCCGGGCGTCACCTGGAGATGCAGTTGTACGGAGGTGCACGCGGCCTCCGGGGCGATCGACGGCGAGCGGGCGACGAGCCGTTCGACGCCCTCGATGTCGAGCGCGAAGTCCTCGCCGCGGGCCGCCCGCATTTCGTCGTTGAGCAGGAAATAACGGTCGTTCTCGGAGAGGCTGGCGGCGGTGAGATCAGTGGTTTCCAAGGTCGGCAGAATACCGATCATCACGATCCGGGCGGCCACTTCACGGGCTTTACGGTCGGCATAGGAGAGTGCGGTGCGGAGTTCCTCGGCGAGCTGCTCGAAGACCTGCCCGTGCAGTCGGTGCGGGGCGATGTTCACTTCGAGATTGCAGCGGGCGAGTTCGGTCTGGAAATCTTGGCTGGCGATACGCTCCAACACCTGGGAGTTCAACATCCGGGGCAGTCCGTCGACCCCGGCAAGATTGAGTTCGATCTCCAGGCCCACCAGATTCTTCGGCCGGTCGAATCGTTTCTCCCCCAGCAGCCTCGCCAACCCCTCAAGACACTCCTGAAGCTTTCTTCGATAACGCTCCCGGTCCGCCAGGCCGATGCCGTCCGCGGCGACCTTCTCCCCCATCGAAGGGTCCTTCCTCCAGAGGACGGCCCGCAGCCACGGGCCGTCCGGGGCCGTCCCCGGCACCACCGGGGCACGCGTCACGGTCGATGATGCCCCGGTGATCTGATCCATAACGCCTCAAGGGCGTTCGGCTGCCGATAGGCTCGAAGTGACGGAGAGTCCGGCACGTACCTGTGGCATATTGCGGCGACAACAGCCGCAGACAATTCCCCTGGAGTTCCACCGGGAAGATTCGGACTACCGCCTGACCGGAGAATATCGAGGCGGTTTGCCCACCCTCCGCACAAAGAAGGAGGAAACGTCTCCACAAGGGGTCCGGATTACCCCTTGCCGGAAATCACGGGAGCGTTTACCGGAAACACCGTGGGAACACATGTCGTATAAACTCCGTTCACGAGGCGGAGACTTGGGCCCCGTGTCGCGTTGCGCGCCCCTGCGCGGAGATACGCGCCCGGCTCCGACCCCGCACGCTGACAACGCCGTCCGCGTCTGCCGTGCCGCACCGTGTCTCCCAAGTGAGAGGCGACCACCATGCCGCTGCATGTACCCGCTGCCCCCGCGCCCGCCCTGCGCAGCGTACTCACCGCCCTCGGCTCGCCCACCGCCGTCCGCGAGGCCCGCCCCGCGGCGCTCCGCGCGCATCAGGGCCCGCTCAGCACCGACCACCCGCTCCCGGTCCACATCCTCGACGGCATCGGCCGCACCGGCACCCCGCCCCGCACCCGGCTGGCCGGCTGGCGCTTCCTGGTGGTCGGTGGCGGACGGCCGGTGGCGGCCGCCGAGGCACGGCTGACGGCGGACGGCTGGGTCTTCGCCCACTTCTGCGGCGGCCCGTACGTCACGGCGACCGAACAGGCCCTGCACCAGGCCGAATCGCTCAGCGCCGGGTACCAGCCGCGACTGCTCTCCGTACCGGAGCTGTACATGCTGACGCTGTGGCTGCACCACGACATCGCCTCCGACGGCACCTCGGGGCTGCCGGCCGCGGGTGATCTCCTGGTGCCGCTCGCCCCCGCGCCGCCCGGGATCGCCGCGCACCTCCCGCAGCGGGTGGCCGATCTGCTGCCCCGGCTCAGCGAGCGTCTCGCCCCGCCGCCGCTCCTCGGCTCCACCGCCTGACCCCGGACGGAAGCGCCCGTCGGAGTGACACCGCCCGACCGCACCGGCGCATTCCGCACGGCGTACGCACCGCGCGACCGAGCGCCCCGTGAGCCCCCGAGGCCACGGGGCGCCCTGCTGTGCGACCCCGTGTGACACCGTCCGCCACCTCTCCCCCAACCCCCCTGACACGGTGCGCATTTGGGAGCAACCGCCCGCACGGGTGACACGTCCGTATCGAGTGCGTACCACTGCTGCGAAATCCCTGCGGAAAACCGTCCACGGGGCAACACTGAGTCCAACCGAAGGAAACGGGGGAAGCGGCCATGACCACTTCACGCTCATCGAGCCGCACGACGACGATCACCCATCCGCAGCGAAAGACAATGCCCATGTGTCAGCACCAGCCACCCTGCCCGTCAGCCGACTCCAGCGACCGGGAAGCCGCACATCCCGTGGCGCACCACCCGGAGCAGGGCTGGAGCCTGTTGTGCAACGGCGTCCTCCTCTTCGAGGACACCGGTGAGCTTCTGCCGGACGGTCAGGTCATCGCCCCGCACCGTCCGGACGGCACGCCCCGGGTCGCCACCACCGTCTGACCCGTCGCACGTCAAAGGGCCCCCGGCGCGATCGCCGAGGGCCCTCATCGCTGCGCGGACGTCAGCCGTCGTACTCCGTCAGCGGCGGGCAGGAGCAGACGAGGTTGCGGTCGCCGAAGGCGCCGTCGATGCGGCGGACCGGCGGCCAGTACTTCTCCGCCGCCACGACACCGACCGGGAAGACTGCCTCTTCGCGGGTGTACGGGTGGGCCCACTCACCGCCGAGCGCGCCCGCGGTGTGCGGGGCGTTGCGCAGCGGGTTGTCGTCCTTGTCCCACTCGCCGCTGCCGACCTTCTCGATCTCCGCACGGATGGCGATCATCGCGTCGCAGAAACGGTCCAGCTCGGTGAGGTCCTCGCTCTCGGTCGGCTCGATCATCAGCGTGCCGGCCACCGGGAACGACATGGTCGGGGCGTGGAAGCCGTAGTCGATGAGCCGCTTGGCGACGTCGTCGATGCTCACGCCCGTGGCCTTCGTCAGCGGCCGGACGTCGATGATGCACTCGTGCGCGACCAGCCCGCCGGGCCCGGTGTAGAGCACCGGGAAGTGCGGCTCCAGACGCTTGGCGATGTAGTTGGCGGAGAGCACCGCGACCTGCGTGGCGCGCTTGAGCCCCTCGCCGCCCATGAGACGGACGTACGCCCAGGAGATCGGCAGGATTCCGGCCGAGCCCCAGGGGGCGGCCGAGATCGGGCCGACGCCGGTCTCCGGGCCCGCGGTCGGCTGCAGCGGGTGGTTGGGGAGGTACGGCGCGAGGTGCGCGCGGACGCCGACCGGGCCGACACCCGGGCCACCGCCGCCGTGCGGGATGCAGAAGGTCTTGTGGAGGTTCAGGTGCGAGACGTCGCCACCGAACTTCCCGGGCTCGGCCAGCCCGACCAGCGCGTTGAGGTTGGCACCGTCCACGTAGACCTGGCCGCCCGCGTCGTGCACCGCGGCGCAGATCTCGGTGATGTGCTCCTCGAAGACACCGTGGGTCGACGGATAGGTGACCATCAGGACGGCCAGCTCGTCGCGGTGCTTGTCGATCTTGGCGCGCAGGTCCTCGGTGTCGACCTCGCCGTCCTCGCCGGTCTTGACGACGACGACCTTCATGCCCGCCATCACGGCGCTGGCGGCGTTGGTGCCGTGTGCCGAGGACGGGATGAGGCAGACGGTGCGCTGCTCGTCGCCGTTGGCGCGGTGGTACGCGCGCACCGCCAGCAGACCGGCCAGCTCGCCCTGGGAGCCGGCGTTCGGCTGAAGGGAGACCTTGTCGTAGCCGGTGACGGTGGCGAGCCGCTCCTCCAGCTCCTGGATGAGCGTGAGGTAGCCCTGTGCCTGCTCGGCAGGGGCGAAGGGGTGCAGCTGCCCGAACTCCGGCCAGGTGACCGGTTCCATCTCCGTCGTCGCGTTCAGCTTCATCGTGCAGGAGCCGAGCGGGATCATGCCGCGGTCGAGCGCGTAGTCCTTGTCGGACAGGCGGCGCAGGTAGCGCAGCATCGCGGTCTCGGAGCGGTGCTGGTGGAAGACGGGGTGGGTGAGGTAGTCGTCGGTGCGCAGCAGGCCCTCGGGCAGCACATCGGCGGCCACCGCGTCCAGCTGCTCGACGTCGCCGGAGACACCGAAGGCACGCCAGACGGCGGCGAGCTGCGTCCGGCCGGTGGTCTCGTCGCAGGCGATGCCGACGTGGTCCGCGTCGACCTGGCGGAGGTTGACACCCGCGTCCCGGGCGGCGGCGACGACCTCGGCGGCGCGGGCCGGCACCCGGGCGGTCAGGGTGTCGAAGTACGCGCCGTGCACCAGCTCCACGCCGCCGGCCTTCAGGCCCTCGGCGAGGACCGTGGCGTAGCGGTGGGTGCGGCGGGCGATGGCGGCGAGCCCGTCCGGGCCGTGGTAGACCGCATACATTCCGGCCATGACGGCGAGCAGCACCTGCGCGGTGCAGATGTTGCTGGTGGCCTTCTCGCGGCGGATGTGCTGCTCACGGGTCTGCAGGGCCAGGCGGTACGCCTTGGTGCCGTCGGCGTCGACGGAGACACCGACGAGGCGGCCGGGCAGGCTCCGGGCGAACTTCTCGCGTACGGCCATGAAGCCGGCGTGCGGGCCGCCGAAGCCCATCGGGACGCCGAAGCGCTGGGTGGTGCCCACCGCGATGTCGGCGCCCAGCTCGCCGGGCGAGGTGAGGAGGGTCAGGGCCAGCAGGTCGGCGGCGACGGTGACGACGGCGCCCAGCTCCTGGGCCTGCGCGATGACCGCGCGGGGGTCACGGACCGCACCGGACGCCCCCGGGTACTGCAGCAGCACGCCGAAGACGCCGCGCTCGGCGATCTCGGCCGGGATGCCGTCGGTGAGGTCGGCGACGACGACCTCGACGCCGGTGGGCTCGGCGCGCGTCCGGATGACGGCGACGGTCTGCGGCAGGCAGTCGGCGTCGACGAGGAAGACGCCCTGCTTGACCTTGCCGACGCGCCGGGAGAGCGCCATGGCCTCGGCGGCGGCGGTGCCCTCGTCGAGGAGCGATGCGCCCGAGGTGGGCAGGCCGGTGAGGTCGGCGACCATCGTCTGGAAGTTCAGCAGCGCCTCGAGACGGCCCTGCGAGATCTCCGGCTGGTAGGGGGTGTACGCCGTGTACCAGGCGGGGTTCTCCATGACGTTGCGCAGGATCACCGGCGGCGTGAACGTGCCGTGGTAGCCGAGGCCGATCATCGACGACAGGACCTGGTTGCGCTGGGCGAGGGCGCGCAGTTCGGCGAGGACGTCCGCCTCCGAGCGGCCCTGCGGCAGCCCCAGCGCCTCGGCGCTCTTGATCACATCGGGTACGGCGGCCGCGGTCAGCTCGTCCAGCGAACCGAATCCGACCTGCGCGAGCATCTTCGCCTGCGCCTCGTGGTCCGGACCGATGTGCCGGTGCTCGAAGGGCGTACCGCGCTCCAGCTCGGTCAAGGGGGTGCGATGGGTGGTCATCTGCGGGGGCCTCCTGGTCTCAACGACCTACGAGGGGCACCACGGCGCTGGTGCCCGGACGGCCTCCCCCTCTGTCATCTCAACCTGAGAGCTTCACCGGCCCGCGGCTGCGGCCCGGCTTTCACCGTCGGTGAGGAGGGGTTCCGGCGCTGCGTCGTCCGTGGCCCGCCCTGCTTTCCAGAGTGACCTCGTCCGAGCGGTACATGTGCCTGAGAGTTTCCGGGGAGGATTTGCTCCTTCGGCGTCCGCGCCGCGGAACGACGTGGACTCTCCCGCACGGGGTCAGCGGCCATTTGCCAGCCTACCAGCGCGTCATCCGGGGGATCCTTCGAGTGGCCGACATAAGAGATGTGCCGTTTGGTAGGTGTCACAAGGCAGTTGCGAACAGTTGGAGGGGCCGTGCAAACCGATATCGACCCGCGGAGCCTGATCGGCCGCAAGGCATACGACCGCCAAGGCACCAAGATCGGGACCGTGGACGAGGTCTACCTCGACGATGCGACCGGCGAACCCGAATGGGCGGCAGTACGCACCGGACTTTTCAGCCGCGACGCCTTCGTCCCTCTGGAGCCGAGCCGCCTGGTCGACGACGCCCTGCACATCCCCTACGACCGCAGGTTGATCAAGGACGCCCCCGACTTCGGCGTCGGCCGCCACCTCTCCCCCGAGCAGGAACTCCAGCTCTACCACCACTACCGGCTGGACATCGCCTCCCCGACGGACGTCAACCGCCCCCCTGCCGACAAGAACTTCGGCAACATCGCGGGGTCGGACAGCTGACCGCCGTCCCGGCGTACGGACTTCCCTTTCCGCGTCTGCTTCACGGGTTACGAGCTGTGGCAGGCGTTTCCTGTGGCAGACGACGGACTGCGCGCATCCACCTCCCGTACGTGCTCACCACCGGACGACGCCCCTGCCTGGTCAGATTCCGGGCAGCCCTGGTCCCGGCAATCCCGGCCCTGCTCCTGGGGACTCGCTTCCGGGCGGCCGGGCTCCTGGCCACCCGCTTCCGTCCCTCCCGGCTCCACCCGGCCCGGCGCCGCCTCGTCCGCCTCCAGGCCGTCCGGATCGGTACGCCCGGATCTGGATATCGGACCGCCGGGCATCCCGCTCGCGCCGCCCTCTCCGCCCGTGCCCGGCGTAGCCTCCGCCCCCGCCTCGCCCCGTACGGGATCCGGCGTCGGCGCACCGCCGACCAGCGGCAGCGGGTCCCCGGGGCGTAGCGCCGGATCGTCGACGGCGAAGGTCCGCACCCGCCCCGGCGCCGACCACGGCTGTTCGAACCGCACCGTCACCCGCCCCACCCCGCTGCCCTGCACCCACCCGGCGCCGTACTCGTCATGGACGACGTCCAGCCCCGGATGCCAGTGGCGCGGGCGCTCCTCCTCCGGCTCCGCCCCGCCCCCCTCCTCGCCCTCCACCGCCGCCACCTGGGCCTGCCGGGCCTCTTGGATGGCCTCCTGCGCCGTGGCCAGCTGGGCGAAGAGATCCTCCTGGGTGAAGTCGGCAAGGCCGCTCACACCCACCCCCAGCAGCCGCACGCCGCCGGTGGTGTCGACCAGGTCCAGCAGGCGGACGGCGGCCTCCCGCACCACCGCCGGGTCGTCGGTGGGCCCCCGCAGCGTCTCCGACCGCGTCAGCGTCGAGAAGTCGTAGTTCCGCACCTTGATCACGACCGTGCGGCCGGAACGGCCAGCGGCCCGCAGCCGCTGCACACACCGCTCGGCCAGTCGCACCAGCTCGTTGCGGACCCGGGTGCGGTCGGTGAGGTCGACCTCGAAGGTGTCCTCCACCGACACCGACTTCGCGTCCCGCTCGGCGACAACCGGCCGGTCGTCCCGGCCCAGCGCCATCGCGTACAGCCCCGTCCCGTGCGCCCTCCCCAGCAGCCGCACCAGCTCCGCCTCCCCCGCCTCGGCGGTCTCCGCGACGGTCGTGATCCCGGCCCTGCGCAGTGCCTCGGCCGTCGCCGGTCCGACACCCGGCAGGGTGCGGACGGTCATCGGCCCCAGCAGCTCGCGCTCGGTGCCCGGCTCGATGATCCGCAGGCCGTCCGGCTTGGCCGCCTCCGAGGCGATCTTGGCCAGCATCTTCGCCCCGGCCAGCCCCACCGAACCCGTCAGCCCCGTGACCGCCCTGATGTCGCGCCGCAGCTGCTCGCCGACCGCACGGGCGGCGGTGGTATCGGCGGCGACACCGCCGGCCTCCAGATCGACGAACGCCTCGTCCAGGCTCAACGGCTCGACCAGCGGCGACAGCGCGTGCAGCAACTGCATCACGCTGTCGCTGACCCGCCGGTACACGGAGAAACGGGGACTGAGATAGGCAGCGTTGGGGCACAGCCGACGTGCCTGGGCCGTGGGCATCGCCGACCGCACCCCGAAGACCCGCGCCTCGTACGACGCGGTCGAGACGACGCCGCGCGGCCCGATCCCGCCCACGACCACCGGCTTACCGCGCAGGCTGGGCTTGGCCGCCTGCTCGGCGGCCGCGAAGAACGCATCCATGTCGAGATGCAGGATCGTCGGCGCTCGTCTCACACGACCGATGCTGCCGCATACCACTGACAATCGGCCCGGAGCAGGGCCGGAGCATCCGGCGAAGGCCGTCTTGGGACGGCCCGGGCTCAGCCCGCGCGGTTGCGGCGCCGGGCCAGCTCGTCGTGCGGATTCTGCCCGACCAGGGTCTCGCCGGTGTCCACCCGCTCGCCGTGCAGCTGGGAGAGCGCGCTCTCCACGTCCCGCCACACCACGCCGATGGCGATACCGAAGACGCCCTGACCGCCCTGGAGGAGATCGACGACCTGATCCGGTGAGGTGCACTCGTAGACCGTCGCGCCATCGCTCATCAGCGTCATCCGCGTCAGATCGGCCAGCCCGCGGGAGCGCAGGTGCTGCACCGCGGTACGGATGTTCTGGAGCGAGACGCCGGTGTCCAGCAGCCGCTTGACGATCTTCAGGACGACGACGTCCCGGAAGCTGTAGAGCCGCTGGGTCCCCGAGCCGTACGCCGGACGGACGCTCGGCTCCACCAGGCCGGTGCGTGCCCAGTAGTCGAGCTGCCGGTAGGTGATGCCCGCGGCGGCACACGCGGTCGGGCCGCGATAGCCGATGACTGCCGTGCCGGGCTCCGCCGCCACCGCGGTGGGCTGTACCGGGGTGCGGTCCGCCACCACCTTCGGAGGGAGCGGCAACGCCCCCTCCGCCGTACCGTCACCGGTGATTGCCACGCCGCCCTCCGTCCTCCACGTCCCGGACGGGACCTGCCATATCGACGGTATGCAGTCACTCGGGGTGCGTCAACGATCGCCGCGCTCGCCACGCCGAGTGATAATCACCCCACGAGTGGTTTCTCGTGACCCGAGGCGGGGAAAGCCTGGCTGGTTGGCCGAAAAGAATGAGCCGGTGGCCGGTTCTCACGGAGATCTGTGGGAACCGGCCACCGGCTGCTGTCACTGACTGTTGGTGCCGAAGTCCTCGGGCGAGATCTGATCGAGGAACTCGCGGAACTTCTCCACCTCGTCCTCCTGCTCGTCCGGAATGGCGATACCCGCGTCGTCCAGCACACCGTCGGTACCGAAGATCGGCGTACCGGTGCGCAGCGCCAGCGCTATCGCGTCGGACGGTCGTGCACTGACCTCCACCCCACTGGCGAAGACCAGCTCGGCGTAGAACACCCCCTCGCGCAGATCCGTGATGCGGACCTGCGTCAGCTCCTGGCCCACCGCTTCCAGCACGTCCTTGAAAAGGTCATGCGTCAGCGGCCTGGCAGGGACCATGCCCTGCTGGGCGAAGGCGATGGCGGTGGCCTCCCCCGGCCCGATCCAAATGGGCAGGTAACGATCGCCTCCCACCTCCCGCAGGAGCACGATCGGTTGGCTGGAAGGCATTTCCACCCGGACACCCACGACGTCGAGCTCGTTCACACAGCAACCCTAGGACGTGCCCGGCAGGTTTGGGTAGTCGGGCAGGTATTTGCTCATGGGAGATGGGTCCGCAGCGCGCTCTCGACGAGCGCGGCGTGCAGCCGCACGGAGAGCGTGGCCAGCTCCCTGGCCGTGGCCTCCGCATGTGCTCTGGTCTGCGGATTACGGTGCCGGCGCAGCGGCGCCACGACCTGTTCCACCAGGCCGGCCTCGCGCTCGGCGGCCGCCTTCACGGCCCGCAGATGCCGCGGCTCCAGCCCGAAACGGCCGAGGTCCGCGACGAGCCGGGCGATGCCGACGGCCTCGCCGCCGAATCTGCCCTCCGCATCGGCCGTGACCAGGCCGTACGACTCCCACTCGGCCAGCTCCGCCTCCTCCACCTCGGCGGCGGCGAGCAGCTCGGCGCGCCCCATCCGGGCCGTCGCAGGCCGCTCCTCGCCCACCTCGGGGACGCCCTCCACGAGGTCCCTGGAGGGCGCAGGCGCGGGCAGCGGAAGCTCCTCGCCGCGCTCCTGGGCGTCGAGGTGCTCCCGGATGACCTTCAGCGGGAGGTAGTGGTCGCGCTGCATCCGCAGCACGCTCGCGAGACGCTGGACGTCGGCGGTGGTGAATTTGCGGTACCCGGAAGGCGTACGCGTCGGCTCGACGAGTCCCTCGGCCTCCAGGAAACGGATCTTGGAGATCGTGACCTCGGGGAACTCCTCGCGCAGCAGGCCGAGCACCGCACCGATGCTCACCGGCTTGCCGTCCGAGGAGGTGGTGCCGGACGTACCGGCACCACCTGTCGGTGTGTGACGCATATGCCTTCCCTGGCCGGTCAGATCCCCGCGCCCCGCTGGCTCGGGTAGAAGACCAGGCGGTACTTGCCGATCTGGACCTCGTCGCCCCCGGCGAGAGCGACGGAGTCGATCCGCTCGCGGTTGACGTAGGTGCCGTTGAGGCTGCCGACGTCGGCGACCGTGAAGACACCGTCCTGACCGCGACGGAACTCCACGTGGCTGCGGGAGACCGTCACATCGTCCAGGAAGATGTCGCTCTGCGGATGGCGACCCGCCGTCGTCAGCTCACCGTCCAGCAGGAAACGGCTGCCGGAGTTGGGACCCCGGCGGACGATCAGCAGGGCGGAGCCCAGCGGCAGCGCGTCGACCGCTGCCTGCGCCTCGGGCGACAGCGCGGGGCTCAGGTTCTGCCCCGTGGTCTCGCCGTCGTACGCCTCGATACCCGAGATCGAGATCGTCGACGTCGTCTCGGACGGGCGCTCGGGCTGTGCGCCCGCACGCAGCGGCGCACCGCACTGCGAGCAGAACTTGCCCGCCTCGGCGTTGCGGTGACCGCACCTCGGGCAGGCCGAGGCCGCCGCGTCCTGAGCGCCTATGCGACCGGCACCGGACGAGTCACCAGCACCCGCTCCGGAACCACCCGCGACCTCGTCACGGAAGAGCGGACGATCCGCTCCGGCGCCGCTCTCCTCGGGCTGACGCTGCGCGCGGTGCCGCGCAGTGCCGCTGTCGCCCTCCTGGCGTGCGCTCTTGCCGAACAGCTTTCCAAACAACTTCACGGGCGATTCCCCTTGTACGAAACAGACCCGCCCGTGGGGCAGGACGAACCCTCGATGCACACACCGGCCGATCCGGACGTCCTGTGAACGTCCGCGGCCTCCAGACAGTTTCCCTCACACGCCCCATACACGGTGCGTCGACCCCCCGCTACCTCATGCCCTTCCCGGGCCATCCCCATACGCGTCTCTCTCACTGCGATGACGACCGAGCGTAGTCAGGCCGCTTCGCCTCTCGCAAGGCGTCCACGATGATCTTCTGTTCACCCGCAACACCCACCGTGGCCTGCTCCTTTTCCAGAGTCTGCACCACGCCACCGGGGATGTTCAGCGCCGGCTCCAGATCCTGCGGCTTCCCGATGACCTTGAAACGGTACGGCTGCGTGACCCTCTTGCCGTCGATCTCCACTCCGCCGCGGACATCCGAGAGGTAACTGTTCGCAACGATACGGACGTCGTTCACCTGAATCGCCTCGGCACCCGCGGCGCGCAGCTCCTGGATCGTGTCGAGCAGCTTGTCCGCCTCCACGGAGTGCGTGGGGTCGCTGATGGTCAGTTCGATGCCGGGCCCCTGGGCCGCGACGGTCCCGGCCAACACGCCCAGCTGCTGTTCCTTCTCCACGGTCTGCTTACGCGCCTCCTCGGCCTGGTCCGAACTGTTCTCCAGCTCGGTCTTCTGCCCTTCCAGGCGCCGCTGTTCGTCCGTCAACCGCTGCGAGCGGTTGTCCAGTTCATCCAGGATGCGTACCAGGTCCTCCTGGCGCGCACCCCGCAGCGCACTGCTGTCACTCGTGGAACGTACCTGAATCGCCAGGCCCAGACCGAGAATGAACAGCAGCACCGCGACGATCAGTTGAGCGCGGGTCAACCGCGGCGGCCACAGGCCGGCACGGAGCCGCTGGCGGCCGGTCAGCGGCGGTTCCCCGCCGTCACCGCCCTCCGCCGCGCCGCCGGGCCGTCCACCGTGGCCACTTCCGCCGCCCCAGGCACTCTCGGAAGCCGCGCCGCCGTCCGCCGGTTCACGGGAGCCGGGCTCGCCCTCCTGGTCCGCATCGGCCTCCGGCCGCATCCGGCTCTCGGGCGGCATCGGCCGCCGGTCCGCCGGCCGTCGCCCGTGCCGTTCGGCCGCCCGCGCCTCGCCCGCCGCCTCCGGAAGCTCACGGCGTACGGGAGCCTCATCCGCCTCGGGGGGCTCACCGCGCGCAGGCGCCTCGGACTGCGGACGCCGTACGGGCTTCTCGGGCCGGGGGCGGCGCTCGACCTCCCCGCCGGGCTTCCGCTCCGGGCGCGGTCCGGGCTCAGGGGGTGTGTCTCCCCCGGGGCGCGGTGTCCCGTCGGTGGCCGAACGTTCCGGCTCGGGTGTCTCGTCGTTCGCCATCCGCCTCACGCCCTGAAGATGTGCCGGCGGATCGCGGCGGCGTTGGAGAAGATCCGGATGCCGAGGACCACGACCACGCCTGTGGAGAGCTGGGCGCCGACGCCGAGCTTGTCCCCGAGGAACACGATCAGGGCGGCGACCACGACGTTCGACAGGAACGACACCACGAAGACCTTGTCGTCGAAGATGCCGTCCAGCATCGCGCGCAGCCCGCCGAACACGGCGTCCAGCGCCGCCACCACAGCAATCGGCAAGTAGGGCTCGACCACCGTCGGCACCACGGGCCGGACCACGAGCCCGACCACGACCCCCACGATGAGCCCCAATACGGCGATCACGATGTGCCCTTCCCTGTGTCGGCGCCGTCCGCCTTCTCGGCGCCGGTCTGCGGTTGTGCTGTGCGTACGATCAAACTGGGCGCGGGCGGCAGGGTGACCTCACCCTCCGCGGAAATCCTGGTGCGCACGCCGTAGTCCTCCTGCAACACGTGCAGATACCGGCCGTCGACGCTGTCCTGGAACGCGGCGCTGAGCCGCTGCCCGTCCCCCACCGCCAGCACCGTGTACGGCGGTACCAGCGGTTTGTTGTCGACCAGTATGGCGTCTCCCGCGGCTCTGATCGCCGAGAGGGAGGTCAGCCGCTGGCCGTTCACGGAGATCGCCTCCGCCCCGGACTGCCACAGGCCGTTGACCACACGCTGCATGTCCCGATCGCGTACCCGCCCGGTGTCGGAGAAACCATTGCTCTCCCGGGGGCCGCCGCCGCTCCCCGACTCCGCGTCCTTGGCGTCGTTGATGACGAGCTTCACGCCGGGGCCGGTGACCTGCGTGGATCCGGCCAGCAGGGCCAACAGCTCCGCCTTGTCCCCACCGTGGTGGCGGAGCACCTCGCGCTGTTTGGCGTCGACGGAGTCGCGCAGGGCATCGACCCGGTGCTGCTGCGCGTCGGCCTCGTCGGTGCCCTTCTGGATGCGGTTGATCAGCTCTTCGCGCTCTTTCGCCAGCGTCGGTGCGGATATCCGCGCCTGTGCGGCGCCCACGGTGACCACCACCGCGGCGAGCACGAGTCCGGCGGCGAGCCCCAACTTCGCCCGCAGGGTACGTGGCAGACCGCCGCCGACGCCCGCGGCCGCCTTGCGTTCGGCGGCCTCCGCGTACCCGTCGTCGAGGCTGTGGTCCATCACGTTGGTCAGCAGCGACATGGACGCGTCGGGGCGCGCGGCCGGTCTCCTGGTGGTGCTCCGTTCGGGGCGCTGCTGCGACATGCCGCACATCGTCGCACGTCGCCCATGTGGTCTCCCAATGGCCCCACCGGCGCGCCGAATGGCGGCACGCCGGTGGGGTGCAGGTCAGCGGCCCGCGCCGTCAACCACTGTTGACCACTCGTCCAACAGCCGGTCCGCGGAGGTCTCGTCGGGCCCCTCCGCCCACAGGTGCGTGACCGCCTCCGCCGGATCGGGCAGCACCAGCACCCATCGGCCGTCCGCCTCCACCACCCGCACACCGTCGGTGGTGTCCACGGACCGGTCCCCGGCGGCCTCGACGACGTTCCGCATGACCAGGCCCTTGACGGCCCAAGGCGTCGCCACGTCCCGGCGCCGTACGTGTGCCCGCGGGATGCGCGCGTCGATCTGGCTGAGCGTGATCTGCGACCGCGCGATCAGCCCGAGCAGCCGCACGAACGCGGCAGAGCCGTCGAAGACGCTGCTGAACTCCGGAATGATGAACCCGCCACGGCCGTCGCCACCGAAGACCGTGCCGTCCTCCCGCCCGACCCGCGTCAGATCGTCCGGCGACGTCGTCGTCCACTCGACCTGGGTGCCGTGGTACGCGGCGACCTGCTCGGCGATACGGGTCGTCGTCACGGGCAGCGCCACCCGGCCGCTGCGGCGCTCCGCGGCGATCAGGTCGAGCATCACCAGCAACGCCCGGTCGTCCTCGATGATCCGGCCCCGCTCGTCCACCAGCGACAGCCGCTCGCCGACCGGGTCGAACCGCACCCCGAACGCCGCCCGCGCCGATGCGACGATCTCCCCGAGCCGGACGAGTCCCTTCCGCCGGGCCTCGCCCGTCTCGGTCGGCCGTGCCTCGTTCAGGCCGGGGTTGATCGTGAGAGCGTCCACCCCGAGACGGCCCAGCAGGCTCGGCAGAACCAGCCCGGCGCTGCCGTTGGACGCGTCGACGACGACCTTCAGCCCGGATTCCGCAAGCCCTTCGGTGTCGACGGCCCGCAGCAGCGATCCGGTGTACGAGTCGAAGACACTGGACGGAAAGCTCAGATCACCGATTTCGCCGGGAAAGGCGCGGCGGTATTCCTGGCGGGCGTAGACGCGGTCGAGTTTCCGCTGCCCGGCCTGGGAAAGGTCGGCGCCGCGTGCGTCGAAGAACATGATGTCGACGGAGTCGGGAACCCCCGGCGTCGTACGCACCATGATGCCGCCGGCGCTACCCCGCGCGGTCTGCTGCCGGGCGACCGGCAGCGGCACGTTCTCCAGGTCCCGTACGTCTATGGCGCTGGCCTGGAGCGCGGAGATCACGGCGCGTTTGAGCGCCCGGGCGCCTCGGGAATGGTCGCGTGCCGTGGTGACCGTGGCGCCCTTCTTGAGGGTCGTCGCATAGGCGCCGGCCAGTCGCACGGCCAGCTCCGGTGTGATCTCCACGTTGAGAATTCCGGAGACCCCGCGGGCGCCGAACAGATGCGCCTGCCCCTTCGACTCCCAGATCACCGACGTGTTGACGAAGGCACCGGCCTCGATCGTCTTGAACGGGTAGACCCGCACATTGCCCTGAACGATCGATTCCTCACCGACGAGACATTCATCGCCGATGACCGCGCCGTCCTCGATCCGGGCGGCGCTCATGATGTCGGTGTTCTTCCCGACGACGCAGCCGCGGAGGTTGGTCCGGGGCCCGATGAAGACGTTGTCGTGCACGACGGCCTTGTGGAGGAACGCACCGCTCTTCACCACGACATTGGAGCCGACGACCGTGTGTTCGCGGATCTCCACATCCGCTTCGACCTTGGCGTAGTCCCCGATGTACAGCGGGCCACGCAGTACGGCGTCGGGATGGACGTCGGCGCCTTCGGCCACCCATACGCCCGGCGAGATCTCGAAGCCGTCGATTTCTACGTCGACCTTGCCGTCCAGGACGTCGGCCTGCGCCTTCACATAGCTCTCGTGGGTACCGACGTCCTCCCAGTACCCCTCCGCGACATAGCCGTAGATCGGCTTGCCTTCCTTCATCAGCTGGGGGAAGACATCGCCCGACCAGTCGACGGAGACATCGGGCTGGACGTAGTCGAAAACCTCGGGCTCCATGACGTAGATGCCCGTGTTGACGGTGTCCGAGAAGACCTGGCCCCAGGTGGGCTTTTCCAGGAACCGTTCCACCTTGCCGGCCTCGTCGACGATGGTGATGCCGAACTCGAGGGGGTTGGGGACCCTCGTCAGACAGACGGTGACGAGGGCGCCCTTCTCCTTGTGGAAGCGGATGAGGTCGGTGAGGTCGAAATCGGTGAGGGCGTCACCGGAAATGACGAGGAAGGCATCGTCCCGCAGGGCCTCTTCCGCGTTCTTGACGCTGCCCGCGGTGCCGAGCGGCTTTTCCTCATTGGCATAGGTGAGTTCCATGCCAAGCTCTTCGCCGTCGCCGAAGTAGTTCCGGACGAGTGAGGCGAGGAATTGCACGGTTACCACGGTCTCGGTGAGACCGTGCCGCTTCAGCAGCCGCAGTACGTGCTCCATGATCGGCCTATTGGCCACGGGGAGCAGGGGTTTGGGCATGCTGGACGTCATGGGGCGAAGACGTGTGCCTTCGCCACCGGCCATCACAACGGCCTTCATGTCGGAAGCGTCCTCCTCTAAGAGACGACGGTCTTGCCGACTTCACCCGTCTGGATCGCCCACTGTTCTCACGTACGGGCGCCGGGGTGGCACTGGTATTGCCTGTTCGGCGAGCTCAGTCGGCTGTGGCGTCCGCCCTGATGATCCTGCGGACCTGAACCACGTAGAGGATTCCTGCCCACCAGTAGAGCGCCGTACCCCATCCGGCGAAAGCCCATCCGAAAACAGCAGCGAGCGTACGAAGCCAGCCACTTCCCTCACTGAGAAGGAGCAACGGGAAGGCGTACATGAGGTTGAACGTCGCGGCCTTACCGAGGAAGTTCACCTGGGGCGGACCGTATCCGTGCCGGCCCAGGAATCCGACGGCGACCAGCAGCATGAGTTCCCGCGCCACCAACGCAGCGGTGAGCCACAGCGGCAGGATCTCCCGCCAGGTGAGCCCCACGAGGGTGGAAAGGATGTACAGCCGGTCCGCGGCCGGGTCGAGGATGCGTCCCAGGCTGCTGATCTGGTTCCAGCGGCGGGCGAGCTTACCGTCGAGGTAGTCGCTGACTCCGCTCAGGGCCAGGACGAACAGCGCCCAGCCATCGGCGTTGGGCCCGCCGAATTCCGGCCACAGAATCAACCACAGGAACACCGGCACGCCGACCAGGCGCGCCATGCTCAGAATATTCGGGATGGTGAGGACGCGATCCGTCTGGACCCGCGTCTCCTGGACCTCCACGCGGGGGCCTCCTGTGGGAAATGTGCCGACAATGCCCCCTGACCTTACCTGCCGGCCCGATCGGGGTGTGCTCTGGGTCCGAAGATCGCCTCTGAAACGCAAAAATGCTCCGGTCCCCGGAAACCATCACTGATTTCCGGGGGCCGGAGCTGAATAATTGTTCGGCGGCGTCCTACTCTCCCACAGAGTCCCCTCTGCAGTACCATCGG
>NZ_JBVHWT010000020.1:1063-125225 GCF_055564055.1 Streptomyces sp. NPDC029159 | reverse complement strand
AATCACGTCGCGGTGTGAAATTCGGGCATGCCGAAATTCGTCCCGGTGAGGAGTCGTGCAGTAGTGGTGTGCCGCGATGCGGCGGACGGCTGCCAGGAGACCTGTCGGCCCCGCGGCAACTCGAACAACTTACACGACCCCTCAGGTACGGAACGACCGGGGGTACGGCGTCACCGCTCGCCGGCGACGTCCAGATCGGCGCTGCGCGGCTCCACCTCGACCTCGGCGGCGCGCGGGCGGCGCCAGGGATGGGCGATCGGATGGGACACGGCCCGCCACCACGGCTCCTCGGGCAGCTGTCCCGCGGGCTCGAACGGCTCGCCGGGGCGCGGGAACGCCACCGCCTGGCCAACTTCCTCGGCCGCGTCCTTCGTCCACTCCGCCGGCTCCGCCCACGGGTGCGGGGCGAGATTGAAGGTGCCCCAGTGGATCGGCAGCAGCACTCCGGACGGGCCGCCTCCCTGGAGGTCGAGGTGGGCCTGGACCCCCTGGGCCGGTGTCATGTGGATGTCGGGCCATGCGCCGGGCAGCGGCGTGTGGCTCGGGTGGTTCCTGGGCCAGAATTCGCTGTACGCGCCGATCTGGATCATGGTCAGGTCGAACGGGCCGTGGAGTTCACCGATCTCGGCGAAGCCGGGGAAATATCCGGTGTCGCCGCTGTGGTGGATGCGGTGCTCGGGTCCGGCGACGGCCCAGGAGGCCCACAGGGTGTGCTGGGGTCCGCGCAGGCCCCGGCCGCAGAAGTGCTGGGCGGGGGTGGCGGTGAGGGTCAGCTCGCCGACGCGGGTGGACTCGTGCCAGTCCAGCTCCGTGATGCGGGACGGCGGTACGCCCCAGAACTCCAGGTCGGCGCCGATCCCCAGGGGCACCACGAAGGCGGCTCCGGTGGCGGTCAGGGCCTGGATCGTCGCCATGTCGAGGTGGTCGTAGTGGTCGTGGGAGATCACCACGGCGTCGACGGGCTCCAGCGCGGCCAGCTCGACGGGGGCCGGGTGGAGCCGCTTGGGGCCGGCCCAGGCGAAGGGGGAGCAGCGCTCGCCCCACACCGGGTCGAAGAGCAGCCGGTGGCCGTCGATCTCGGCGAGCACGCTGGAATGCCCCATCCAGGTGATGCGCAGTCCGGTGCGCGGTGGCCCGGCGGTCTCCCCCGGGGCCGGGCGGTGCAGCGGTATCGGGGCGGCGGGGGCGCGGCGCAGCCGGGCCTCGCGGTTCAGCTGGGCGCGGGCCATCGGTAGTGCGGAGCCGCGCAGCAACCGGTCGATCGGTGTCGGGTTGCGGAACTGGCCGTCCACGAACTGCGGTGACCGGCGCATCCTGGCCAGTCGCTCGCCGGTGGGTGCGGCGCCGAAGCTCGCGGGGCGCAGCGCGCGCCACGGCGTACGGCGCGGGCGGGGACCGGTCACGGAACCTCCAATGTCGGGCGGTCGCCACGTTGAACGGACCGGGCGGGCCGCAGGTTCCGCCCCCGGCCCACCCAGGGGGCCGCGGCGCCCGGGCACTTCCACACCCTCTCTCCGCGCCGGGGACGGCGCGACCTGCGGCCCTTGTGGAGGCCGGGCGAGGTGCACGCTCCGGGCTCCGGCGAGCCCCGTCCACCGGCCCGGGTATCAGGACCGGCCCCGGGGAGAGCACCGGGCCACGGCACTCCCCTACGCCTCGGCCCCCCTTTACTCGGAGGCCCCCGCCTCGGTGACATCCGCCCCGCTGAATTCCACGACCTTCCGGTCCCGCACCGGTTCGTACCCCAGCCGCTGGTAGAGCGCGTTCGCGGTCGGGTTGGCGAGGTCGGTGAAGAGCAGGACCTCGTGGGCTCCGGCGTCGCGGGCCGACCGGGACAGGGCCGCCGTGACGGCGCCGGCGTAGCCGCGGCCGCGCAGCTCGGGTGGGGTGTAGACGGGGGCGACGCGGGTGATGCCGTCGGCGGCGCCGGTGTGGGCGGCCATCGCCACGGGGCGTCCGGCGTCCTCCCAGAGCAGCACCCGGCCGTGGGCGATCCGGTCGTCGACCGTACGGGCGTCCCGGGGCGGGGCGACTCCGGCGTCGGCGGCGAAGGCGGTGCACCACTCCAGGACGAGGGCGCGGTCGGCGGCGGTGGCCGGGCGGGCGGCGCCCGGCGGGCCGGGGTGCGGGGGCACGAGCGTGCCGAGGCGGTGGAGGCGGTTGCGTTCGACGGTGTCGGCGGTGCCGCCGTGGTGGCGCAGCCAGGTGGTGGCGAAGGCGTCGACGGCCGGGTGGTCGCCGCCGACGCCCGGGACGGGCCGCCGCTCCTCGGTCAGGGTGCCGGCCAGGGCGCTCGCGGCCCGCTCGGGCATGGTCGAGAGCAGCACCGGGCGCGGCGGTGTCCAGAGGAAGGCGGCGCCGACCTCTTCCTTCTCCTGCCACCAGCCGTAGCGCGGCGGGTGGTCACCGTAGGCGTCGGCGCCGGTCGCGCGGAGGGTCGCGGCGACGGAGAGGAGCATGGTGTGCTCGACCGGCCGTGCCCTCAGGAAGGCTCCGGCGGCGGTTTCGAAGGCGTCGGGGTCTGCTGTCGTGGTCCAGGTCATGCCGCAGTCTCCGGCAGGGGCCGCCCGTGGTGCACCGCATTTTCCGGGCCGCCCGCCGGACCGTCGGGGCCGTTGCGTCCGAGGTCAGACCCCTGCTCCCGCCCCTCGGACCGGCTCGGGCGCCGTCGGCGGTGCGGGCAGCGCGGGGCGGCGGGGCAGCAGGACGGTGCGGGCGGCTATCCGGGGGCCGAAGAGGCGGGGCAGCGGGGCGGTGAGGCAGAAGACGTCGCGCAGGGCGGCGCCGACGACCGGGTCGAGGGCCGCGCGGGCCGCCAGCCGGTCGAGGTACCAGGCCGTCAGCCGCTCCCCGACGGACCGCTTCTCGTCGGCGTCGCGGAGGTGGGGCAGGTCGGCGCCGATCGCGGCGATCCACGCCGGGTCGGTGACGGCGGCGATCTCCCGCTGGACGGTGGCGGCGGTGTCCGGTAGCAGTCCGCCGGTGCGCTCCAGGGTGTCGCGCAGCGCACGGGCGCCCAGGGCGGCGACCGACATGCCCTGGCCGTAGACGGGGTTGAAGGTGCAGTGCGCGTCACCGAGGACGAGGAAGCCCTGCGGCGAGGCGCCGGAACGTTCGTAGCGGCGTCGGCGGTTGCGGGTGTCCTGGAAGCCGTGGACGGGGGTGAGCGGTGCGGCGTCGGAGACCAGGGAGTGGAGGTACGGGTCGCCGACGGTGGCGCAATAGGCCAGGAACCCTGCTGGATCTGTGGGCGGGTGGTCGCCGTGCATCCCGGCGAGGGTCAGCATCCAGACGCCGTCCTCGACGGGGAGGTAGCAGCCGCCGCGCGGGGAGCCCGGCCAGTGGGGCACGTTGACGCCGGTGTCCGGGATGCCGCCGGGGCCGGGGCGGTACTGCCGGGTGGCGTAGCCGAGTCCGGTGTCGACGCTCTCCTCCTGCGGGGCGTCCAGGCCCAGTTCGGCGTACCAGCGGGGGGCGCGGGAGCTGCGTCCGGAGGCGTCCACGACGAGGGCGGCGGTGAGGGTCTGCGGGGCGCCGCCGTCGCGCGGGCGGATGCGGACGCCGGTGACGCGCCCGGCGTCGCCGGTGAGTCCGACGACCTCGGTGGCCTCCCGCACCTCCACGCGGGTGGTGGAGTCGGCGAAGGCGGCCCGGGCGCGTGCGGTGACGACGGCGTCGAGCACCGGGCGGGTCACGCTGAGGGTGTGGTGGCGGCCTTCGTCGAACCGGCGTGGCCAGCCGGTGGGGGTGCGGGTGAGGAGGTCGCGCGGCAGGTCGAGGCGGTGGGCGCCCGCCTCGACCAGGGCGGTGCAGGTGCCGGGCAGCAGGGCGTCCAGGGCGCGTTGGCCGCCGGTGATGAGGATGTGGGTGTGGCGCGCCTGGGGGACGCCCTTGCGGAAGCCGCGGTGTTGCGGGTAGCGGTCGCGTTCGATGACGGTGACGGTGTCGGCGTGGCCCGACAGGGCGGTGGCGGCGAGCATTCCGGCGAGCCCTCCGCCGATCACGATCGCGTCCCGTGCGCCGCCGGTGTGCTGCTGTTCCATACCCGCTCCCCTCGGTCGGCCGCCGCCCGGCCGCCCCGCCCCAAGTGATCAACTCCGGTCCTGGGGCCCAGACTTCAGCGCTCGTCACCCCTTGTCAACGCCTTCCCGGCGGCTCGACCCGGCCTCGGCGCGGAGGAGATCCGTCGCCGCCCGGCGCTCGTTCGCACACGTTTTCCCCACCCCCGTCGGCCCCCTCGGATCCTGTACCTGACGCCCCGTTTTGCGGCATCTTGGGGCTAGAATCCGGCCTGCGGACGCGGCCTGTCCGCAGACCGCCGCCACCAGCCAGGGATGCGCCTGTGACACATCAGCCGGGAACCGAGCCCTATGACGTCCTGGTCGTCGGCGGATCGGGGGTGGACACCGTCGTACGGGTCCCCACCCTGCCGGTCCCCGCTGCCGATTCCGTGCCGGTGCCGCCGGTCCGGGAGTATGCGGGCCACACCGGCACCGGCGTCGCCCTGGGCTGTGCCGCGCTCGGACTGCGCACCGGATTCCTCGACTTCATCGGCGACGACCCGCAGGGCACGCTGATCCGGGAGCGCCTGGCCGGCACCGGTGTCGACTTCCGGCCGCTGATCTCCCCGCACGGCACCCGGCGTTCGGTGAACCTCGTCGCCCCGGACGGCCGCCGCACCTCGCTCCACGACGCCCGCGACCCGCTCGATCTGCGGATGCCGCCCGAGCACTACCTCCCCGCGCTGCGCCGCGCCCGGCACGTCCATCTGTCGATCACCCACTTCACGCGGTTCCTGTACGACGACATCGCCGCGCTGGGGCTGCCGGTCTCCACGGATCTGCACGACTGGGACGGACTCACCTGCCACCACAAGGAGTTCGCGTTCCGCTCCGACCTGGTGTTCCTGAGCACCGCGGGGGCGGGTGAGCGGATCGGGTCGGTGATGCGGGAGATCCTGCGGGAGGGCCGGGCGTCCGCGGTGATCGCGACGGCGGGCGCCGGGGGCGCGTACCTGCTCTCCCAGGAGGACCGCACCCCGCGCCATGTCCCGGCGGCCGTGCCGCCCGGTCCGGTGGTGGACAGCAACGGCGCCGGGGACGCGTTCACCAGCGGGTTTCTCCATGGGCATCTCGCCGGGATGGAGTTCGGGGAGTGTGCGCGCCGGGGCGCACTCGCGGGCGCGCACGCCTGTGCCGCGCAGGGGACGCACACCGCGCCGCTGGACGCGGAGGCGTTGGCGGCGGCCGGCGAGGAGCCGCAGGCGGGGGCGGCGGACACCGTTCCGGTCTGAGCCGCGGGGCCCGGCGGCCGCCGCCCGGGCGGTCAGTCCTTCCGGCCCATCGCCCCGTAGAAGATGGTGTTGTTCAGCTCCTCGGCGTCCGGGATCTCGCCGTCCGGGCGCCACAGCGGGACGCGGACGACGCCGGGCTCCAGCAGCGTGAACGGGCCGAAGAGTTCGGTGATCCGGGCCCGGGAGCGGAGGTTGAGGGTGGCGGTGGCGTTCTTGTAGACGTTGACGACGCCGTCACGGGCGGTGACGTCGACGCGTCCGCCGGGGAACTCCTCGTACGGCTCCTCGGTGGCGTGCGAGAGCACGAGGTGGCTGCCGGCGGGCAGGGCGTCGGCGAGGGCGGTGACGATGCCCGCCGGGTCCTCGTCCTCGCGGACGAAGTGCAGCACCGCGAGGAGGAGGACGGCCACCGGCCGGTCGAAGTCGATGAGCCGCCGTACGGTCGGGTGCGCCAGGACGGACCGGATGTCGCGGACGTCGCCGAGGACGAAGCCGGTGCGGTCGGCGTCGGTCAGGCGCGCCCCGGCGTGGGTGGCGACGATCGGGTCGTTGTCGACGTAGACGACCCGGGTGTCCGGGGCGCTCGCGCGGGCCACCTCGTGGGTGTTGGGTGAGGTGGGGATGCCGGTGCCGAGGTCGATGAGCTGGCGGATGCCGCCGTCGACGAGGGTGCGGACCGCGCGGCCGAGGAACGCGCGGTTGGCGCGAGCGCTGAGCTTGACCTGCGGGTGGACCTCGATGACGCGGTCGGCGGCGATCCGGTCGACCTCGTAGTTGTCGCGACCGCCGAGATAGTAGTCGTACATCCGGGCCGGGTGCGGGGTGCCGGTGTCGATCTCCTCGGGGCGGAAGCCGCCGTGGCCGGTGCCGTCGGGCAGCGGCAGGCGCAGCGGCCCCCGGGCGATCTCGGCGTCGCTCATACCGTTCTCCGTTCGGGGTGGCGGTGCGGGCCGCCGGTCAGCAGGAAGTCGGCGTCCCCGGCCTTGGCGCCCTCGATGAAGCTGACGATCTCGTGGTGGGTGTAGATCAGCGCGGGGCCGTCGGGGTCGGTGGACTGGCGCAGTGCGACGCGGCCGTCGCCCAGTCTCATCGCCTCGACGCACTCGCCGCCGTTGCCGCCGCTCCAGGGCTTGTGCCAGCCGTCGGTGCCCAGTTCCTTGGCGGGCATGCCGTTGTAGATGCGTATGCGATCCATGGTTCAGATCTCCTTGCGAAAGCCACCCAGGATGTCCTCGGTGGCGTGTGCCGGTGCGGCCTGCGCACACATCCGGTCGAGGGCCTCCAGGAACTGCGAGACGTCGTTGCGCTGGTCGAAGTACTGGGCTCCGACGAGGCTCTCCGCGTACGCGATGTCCGGCAGCTCCGGAATCGGGAAGCGGAAGATGTGGAACGGCCCGTACATCGCCGGGTGCGGGCCGGCGGCGAACGGGATGATCTGCAGCCGGACGTTGGGCAGCGCGGTGGCCTCCACGAGGCGGGCGATCTGATCGCGCATCACCTGCGGGCCGTCACCGATCGGGCGGCGCAGAACGGTTTCGTCCATGACCACCCAGAGCGTCGGCGCGTTCTCGCGGGTGAGCAGGGACTGGCGCTCCATGCGGAGGGCGACGCTGCGGTCGATGTCGTCGGCCGCGGCGTGCGGCATCCCGGCGCGCAGCACCGCCCGTGCGTACTCCTCGGTCTGCAGCAGCCCGGGGACGTAGGCGGGCTGGTAGCCGCGGATGAGGTTGGCCTCGCTCTCCAGGCTGACGTAGGCGCTGAACCAGTCGGGCAGGACGTCGCGGAAGCGGTGCCACCAGCCGGGGCGGTTGGCCTCGCGGGCGAGGGAGACGAAGCCCGCGATCTCGGTGGGGTCGGTGACCCCGTAGGTGGCCAGCAGCTTCTCCACGTACGGGATCTTCAGACCGACCTCGGCCTTCTCCATCCGCCGTACCGTCGCATGGGTGACGTCGAGGGCCTCGGCGGCCTGCTCGAAGGAGAGACCGGCCTTCTCGCGCAGGTCCTGCAGCCGTTTGCCGAGCACCACCCGCAGGACGGTCGGCGCCCCGCCCGCCCGTGCTTCCACCACGTCCGATCCCTTCTGCCTGCTTCCGGGCAGCAGTGTGTCATGCCGTCAGTTACGGGAACAGACTGCATAATCCGATTCTGTAATTTGCAGATTGATCCTTGCCATCGATCACCGGCATCGCACATAGTTGCGTAGTGGCTTCCTCCAGCAACGCCCCTTCGTTGGCGCCCCGCGGCTGTTCCGCCGGGCGCCGGGAGGCGTTCCATCTGCCGGCGTGCCGCACCTCCGTCCCCGAGGCACGGCGCCGGGTCACCGCGCTGCTGCACGCCTGGGGCACCGCGCCCGGCGTCCGTGACGACGTGGAGCTGGTGGTCTGCGAGCTGTTCACCAACGCGCTGCGGCACACCGCCAGCCGGCGGGTCGGCTGCGAGCTGTCGCTGCACGCGGGGTACGTCCGGATAGCCGTCACCGACGAGGGCGGGGCGGGCGCAGCGGCGCCGCGGGTCCGCCCGGGCAGCGTGGACAAGGAGGGCGGTCGCGGCCTCTTCCTGGTCGGCGCGCTCGCGCGGAACTGGGGCACCCGGCCCGACGAGCACGGCGGTGGCCGGGTGGTGTGGGCCGAGGTCGGGCGCGAGGGAGCCACCGGCTGACTCCGGGCGGCGCAGGCCCGGACAGGGCGACGGCCCCGGATCCCTTACGGGATTCCGGGGCCGTCGTCCTTCGCTCTACAGCGGCAGCAGGTCCGGGCGCTTCGGCTCGACGTGGTCGCCGGAGGACTCGCCGCGCAGCCGGCGGCCGATCCAGGGCACCAGGTGCTCGCGCGCCCAGTGGATGTTGTCGCGGCGGGCGTCGGCGGCCGACCGCTCCGCCTCCGGGGGCCAGGGCTGGTCCGGGTCGGCCGGGACCTGGAGGCCGAGCACCTGACCGGCGCGGAGCGCGACCCGGGTGTGGCCGTCGGCGGACAGGTGCAGCCGGTCGTCGCTCCAGGCGCGCCGGTCCTGGACGGACCTGAGCGACCAGAGGTCGAGGACCGGGCAGCCGTGCCGGTCGGCGATGGCGCGGACGTGTGCGGTGTACGTCGCGATCTTGCCGCGCAGGTGCTTGAGGACGGGGATGCCGCGGGTGTCGAAGCCGGTGCAGAGCAGGACCGTGCCGACGTTTTCACGCAGGTCCGCGACGGCCGCTTCGTACCGCTCGGCGACGTCGTCCGGGTCCGAGCCGGGCCGCAGGATGTCGTTGCCGCCCGCGCAGAAGGTCACCAGCTCGGGGGCGAGCTCCTTGGCGCGGGGCACCTGCTCCTCGACGATCTGGTCCAGGAGCCGGCCGCGGACCGCGAGGTTGGCGTAGCGGAACTCGCCCTCCGCACACTGGTCCGAGAGGAGGACCGCGAGGCGGTCCGCCCAACCGATGTACGCCCCGTCACGGCCCGGATCCCCGACTCCCTCGGTGAAGCTGTCCCCGACGGCTGCGTACGACCCGATGGCGCGCACGGCGCCGCTGCTGATGTTTTTCGAATCGTCTCCCACGTCAGGACATACTTCACCGCGAGAAGTGACTTACGCCACCGTAACCAGGGGTTGACGGGAGGTGATTAATACCACCCGGTCAAATTCTCTTCAAGTTGGAATACACAACGATCGCCCGGTGTCACCGAGGTGCGGCTCGCTGTGTCCGAGACGGTCGGTTCCCGGACCGGAAGGGTCACTTCCCACCATGGTTGCCCGCGGCACCCGTGTCGTATCGTCAGGAACGGCCACGTCTCGCCGGCGACCGCGCCGGCGGCCGAACCGAGGAGCGCCCGTGACGCAGACGCCGCAGGTCCCACCGGCCGATTCCCCTCTCGTGGAGGTCCGCAACTTCCGCGACGTGGGCGGGCTGCCGACCGTGGACGGGCGGCGGGTGCGGATGGGGCGGCTGTTCCGCAGCGGCCATCTCGCGCACGCGACCGACGCCGACGCCGCCTTCCTCGGCGGGCTCGGCCTGCACACCGTCTTCGACTTCCGCAACGCCGCGGACATCGCCCTCGAAGGCCCGGACGTCACGCTCCCCGGCGTACGGAACGTCAACATCCCGCTGACCGACCCGGCCGACGGCGCGGAGTTCTGGACCATGGTCCGCGACGGCGCGCTGGATCAGCTGCGCCGGATACTCGGCGACGGCAAGGCGGCCGCCCGGATGGCCAAGAGCTACCGCCACATCGTCACCACCCGCACCGCCGATCACAGCCGGCTGCTGCACGCCCTCGCCCAGGACAGCACGCCCGCGCTGCTGCACTGCGCCGCCGGCAAGGACCGCGCCGGGCTGTCGATCGCCGTCACGCTGCTCGCCGTCGGCGTCGAGCGGGACGCGATCGAGGCCGACTACCTCAAGTCGAACGACCCGCACCGGCGCTACAAGATCCGCCGCTCGGACAACTCCCCCGCCGCGATGTCCCCCGAGGTCATGGAGCTGCTGTCGCCGCTGTTCGGCGCCGACGCCGGCTACCTCGCGGCCGCCTACGACGCGATCTCCACGACCTGGGGCACGACCGAGACCTACCTCACCGAGGGGCTCGGCCTGACCCCGGCCGTCCGCGAGCAGCTGCGCGACCGGCTCCTGGAGGGCTGAGCCCCGCGCCCCGGCTCCGTCCCCGGCCTCACACCGCCGGGTACGGATCGGGGTCGGTGACCCACCCGGCGACCGGCACCAGCCCGCTCGCCCGGTGCACCGCCAGAAAGCCGAACGGCCGCGTGAAGTACGCCGTCACCAGCCGGGAGCGGAGCGGCGGTTCCAGCGCCATGCCCGCCGCACGCATCCCGATCGCGGTGACCGCCGCCGCCCGGAAGCCGAGCGGCCCGAACGTCGCCGTCGCCGTCTGCCGCGCCGCGGAGACCGCCAGCGGCCGCGTGGCCATCCCCGGGAAGTGCCCGGCCGACGCCCGCGCCACCGCGCCGAGCCCGAACACCTCGGGCCACCGCAGCAGATCGTGGTCGGCGTCGACGGTCCACCGCGTGGTGCACAGCTCGGTCAGCGGACGGCCGTGCGGGGACGGCACCGAGGAGACCGCGAGCCCCGGGCCGTTCCCGTCCGCGCCGGGCGCCATCGGGTACGCCCCGCCGAGCGCCGCCACACCGTGCGCCAGCACCTCCCCGCCCGGCAGCCGCTCCGGGCCGAGCAGCAGATGGACGTCGAGGCCGTTCGTCCCCGCGACCCGGGCGTCGGTCAGCGGCCCGTCCGGCGTGTGGTGCACCCGCAGCTGCGCACCGTCCTCCGTACGCCGGTACAGCTCCGCCAACGTGCGCCCCGCCCACGGGCCCTCGACGAGACGCAGCGGGCGCTCGGCGAACGGTGTCTCCCAGGTGGTGCGCAGCAACAGTGCGCTCGCCAGCACCAGCAGCGTGCCGGGGCCGACCGCCACCGGCATCCGTTCGATCATGCCGTCGGTGCCGCGCCGTGCCCAGGCGTCCAGGGCGGCGCGGTCGGCGGCCGCATCGCCGGTCAGCTCGCCGAGCGCGCCCTCCGGCAGCCGCGCGCACCACTGCGGGCGCAGCCCGGCGGAGCGGGCGGCCCACACCGCGGCGGCCACGTCGGCGCCGTCCATCGCGTCGAGTGTGGCGAGCAGCGCGCGGGCCTCTTCCATCGCACGCTCCGGGGCGGTGCCGAGGGCGGCGGCCAGCTCCGTGCGGGCCGGGCCGGCGGCCGGGGTGGTGAGCAGGGCGAGCAGCGGCCAGACGCCGGCGGCGGCCAGGACCGTGCCCCGCTCCCCCACGGCCGCCCGCGCCCAGCGGGCCGTCATCGCGTTGACGGCCCGCACCGTGGCGTCGTCGCTCATCTTTCCCCCTCCTGTGGGCCGCCCCGTCAGCGGTGGGCGACCGCCTGCTTCACCAGCGTCCGGCCGAAGTCCCACATCAGACCGGAGCCCGCGTGCGCCTCGTCCATGACGGCGGTGAACGCGTCGACGAACCGGTCCACCTCCCGCTCGCCGATGATCAGCGGCGGGATCAGCTTGATGACCTCCAGGCGGTCGCCGGAGACCTGGGTGAGGATGCGGTGCCGTTGCAGCAGCGGCACCACGACCATCTGCGCGAACAGGCCCTTGCGGGCCGCCTGGAGCATCGTCCAGCGACCGCGCAGCGCCAGCGACTTCGGGCGGCCGAACTCGATGCCGATCATCAGGCCCCGCCCGCGCACCTCGTGCAGCAGCTCGTACCGGTCGGTGAGCGCGGCCAGCCGGGTGCGCAGCAGATCACCGGTGTGCCGGGCGTGGGCGACGAGCTGTTCGTCCTCCATCACGGCGAGCACCGCCAGGCCCGCCGCCATCGCCTGGGCGTTGGCGCCGAAGCTGGCGGAGTGGACCAGCACCCGGTCCATGGACGAGTAGACCTTCTTGAAGATCCAGTCCTTGCCGAGCGTCGCGCCGACGGGGACGTACCCGCCGGAGAGCGTCTTGGCGACGCAGACCAGGTCCGGCTCGACGCCCGCCTCGTGCTGGTGGGCGAAGAAGTCGCCGGTGCGGCCGAGGCCGGTCTGCACCTCGTCGGCGATCAGCAGGGCCTTGTGGCGGTGGAGCAGCTCCTGGGCGGCGGCGAGGAAGCCGGGCGGGGTCGGCAGCACGCCCTTGCCCTGGATCGGCTCGACGACCAGCGCCGCCACGTCCCCGCGGCGCAGCTCGCGCTCCAGCGCCGCCAGATCGCCCAGCTCGATCGCGGTGTCCGGCAGCAGCGGGGCGAAGCCGTCGCGGAAGCCGTCCTCGCCGTTGACCGACAGGGAGCCGGTGGTCAGGCCGTGGAAGGCGTGGGTGCAGTAAAGGACGCGGGGTTTGCCGGTGGCGTAGCGGGCGAACTTCAAGGCGGTCTCGACGGCTTCGGTGCCGCTGTTGCCGAAGAAGACCCGGTCCAGGTGGGGCGTGTGGGACAGCAGCTTCTCGGCGAGCAGGCCGGGCAGCGGCTGGCAGTCGAAGCGGGTGAGGTCCGCCAGCTGCGCGTCGAGGACGTCGTGCAGCGCCTGCCGGACGACCGGGTGGTGGCGGCCCAGGCCCATCACCCCGAAGCCGGCGAGCATGTCGAGGTAGTCCTGCCCGTCGGCGTCCCAGAAGTACGCGCCCTCGGCCCGCTCGTAGACCTTGTCGAAGCCGAGGGTGTGCAGCATCCGCGGCAGCTGGTGGTTGAGATGGCGGCTGTGCAGCTCGTAGCGTTCGCCGCCGCGTTCGGCCAGCAGTGCGGCCAGATCGAAACCGGTCACCGGTGGCGCCCCTCCCCGTCGCTCCCCGCGGCCCGGGCGGTGCGTACCGCCCGGGCCGCTCCGGCAGGTGTGTCAGTCACGGTTGCCCGCGACGGTCTCGCGCGCCGCGCGCAGCGACTCCTTGAGCGACCCCATGGTGGCCAGCACGGCGGTCGGCTCGTAGCCGCAGTGCGCCATGCAGTTGGCGCACCGCGGGTCCTTGCCGCGGCCGTACTTCTCCCAGTCGGTCTCCTCGATGAGTTCGCGGTACGTGGGGACGTAGCCGTCGCTCATCAGGTAGCAGGGGCGCTGCCAGCCGAAGAGGGAGTAGTTGGGGATCGCCCATGCGGTGCACGGGAAGTCCGCCTTGCCCTCCAGGAAGTCGAGGAAGAGCGGGCTGTGGTTGAGGCGCCAGCGGCTGCGGTTGCCCCCGGCGAACGCCTTCTTGAACAGCTCCCGGGTCTGCTCGACGCCGAGGAAGTGCTCCTGGTCGGGCGCCTTCTCGTACGCGTAGGCGGGCGACAGCATCATCTCGTCGACCTTGAGGTCGTCGTTGAGGAAGTTCAGCACCTCGATGATGGTCTGCGGGGTGTCGGTGTTGAAGAAGGTGGAGTTGGTGGTGACCCGGAAGCCGCGCCGCTTGGCCTCCTTGATGGCGGCCACCGCCTCGTCGAACACGCCCTCCTTCGCGACGGACTCGTCGTGGCGCTCGCGCATCCCGTCGATGTGCACCGCGAAGGCGAAGTACCGCGAGGGCGTGAACTTCTCCAGCTTCTTACGGAGCAGCATCGCGTTGGTGCAGAGGAAGACGTATTTCCGCTTGGCCACCAACTGGCGGACGATCTCCTCGATCTGAGGGTGCATCAACGGTTCGCCACCGGCGATGGAGACCATCGGGGCACCGGACTCCAGCACCGCCCCCACCGCCTGCGCCACCGGCATCCGCTGCTTGAGCACGCCCGCCGGGTGCTGGATCTTCCCGCACCCCTCGCACTTGAGGTTGCAGGCGAACAGCGGCTCCAACTCGACGATCAGCGGAAACTTGTCGCGCCTCCGCAGCTTCTGTTCAAAGAGATAGGTCCCGACCCGGATGGACTGGCGGAGCGGCATGGCCATCTGGCTCACCTCCAGGGGAGCAGCAAAGAACGGTGCCATTCGAAGAAAACAGGAAGGACTGACCGCAGGACGCGGAAGGCCGATATTCCTCCGCGCAGGGTCGCCAGGCGCAGCAGTTCATGTTCTGGAGCGTCCACGACCACCCGGACGGCCGCAACCGGGCGGTCGCCGGCCAGCCGCGCCGCGCGCAGCGTCGCGGCGGATTCCATGTCCACCGCGACGGCGCCCGCGGCGTGCAGCGCCGCCCGCTCCGCGCCGCGTACCACGTGGTCACTGCCCTGGAGCAGCCCGGTGTGGACCCGCAGCCCGCGCGAGCGCAGCGCCTCGGTCAGCGGGCCGCCGTGACAGGTCGTGTCGGATGCGTCCGGTCGGTGGTCGCGGGTCCGCTCGGCGACCACCACGTCGCCGGGGCGCATACCGGGAGCGAGCCCGGCGCAGAAGCCGCTGGCGATCACCGGGGAGTGCGCGGTGGCCGCGCCCGGGGCGAGCGCCCGCTCCATGGCGCGTTCGGCGGCGCCCGGCCCCATGCCGGTGCGGAGCGTGACGTGGGCGGCCGCGTCCCGGCCCCCGCCGCGCAGCGCGAACCGTTCGATGCCGAGCGCGCAGGCGACCAGCAGGGGCGGTTCGCCCTCCGGCGGGGGCCGTCTCGGCATCAGGCCCCCAGCGGTGCGGCGGCCGGTCCGCCGCCCACGTAACGGCCCAGCGCCGTCAGCGGGAAGACCTGGCGGTACAGGTGGTAGTTGATGGAGAAGTCCCAGGGGAAGCCGGTGCCGGTGAAGTACGGCTCGTCCCAGGAGCCGTCCGGCAGCTGGGTGTCGGCCAGCCAGCGCACCCCGCGCCGGACGGCCTCGCCCTCCCGCTCCCCGGCGGCCAGCAGCGCCATCAGCGCCCACGCGGTCTGCGAGGCGGTGGAGGCGCCGCGGCCCGTCCAGGTCTCCTTGTCCTGGTACGAGCGCTGGTCCTCGCCCCAGCCGCCGTCGGTGTTCTGCACCCGCTCCAGCCAGGCGACGGCGCGCCGGACGGCCGGATGCGAGCGGGGGATCCCGGCCGCGGCGAGGGCGGGCAGCACCGAGCCGGTGCCGTAGAGGTAGTTGGTGCCCCAGCGGCCGAACCAGGCACCGCAGGGCTCCTGCTCGGCCAGCAGCCAGGCGATGCCGCGGCGGGCGCGCGGATGGTTCGCGCGGCCGGTGTCGGCCAGCATCTCCACGACATGGGCGGTGACGTCCGCCGACGGCGGGTCGATGACCTCGCCGAAGTCGCAGAACGGCAGCCGGTTGGGGAACGGGCTGGTGTTGTCGGCGTCGAACGCGCCCCACGCACCGTTCTTCGACTGCATCCCGGCGCTCCAGCGCACCCCGCGCGCCACGGCCTCCTCGATCCGCCGCGGGTCCGGGTGGTCGACCCGGCGCAGTGCGAGGACGACCTCGGCGGTGTCGTCGATGTCCGGGTAGTTGTCGTTCTCGAACTCGAAGCCCCAGCCGCCGGAGGCGAGGTGCGGGCGGCGGACCGTCCAGTCGCCGGGCCGGTCGATCTGCTCGGCGAGCATCCAGTCGGCGGCCTTGACCAGCGCGGGGTGGTCGGCGGGCAGCCCCGCGTCGGCGAGGGCGATGGTGGCCAGACAGGTGTCCCAGACCGGCGACTGGCACGCCTCGACCATCCGGGAGCCGTCCTCGCGCCACACCGCGAAGCGGTCCAGCGAGGCCAGGCCCGCCTTGAGGACCGGGTGGTCGAGGTCGTAGCCGAGCAGGTGCAGGGCGATGACGGAGTAGACGGCGGGCGGCTGGATGCCTCCCCAGCAGCCGTCGTTCTCCTGGCGTTCGATGATCCAGCGGGCCGCGGAGCGCATCGCGGCGGCGCGCACCGGGCGGAGGGCGACCTTGTGGTAGAGGTGCAGCGCCTTGTCGAGGCGTTGGAAGAGGCCGTCCCAGCTGGTGGCCGGCGCGAGCGGGCGCGGCGGGTTCGGGACGGCCGGGTCGGTGTGCAGCTCGTCGAGGCCGAAGGGCGCCGGGCGCACCGGGCGCTTGGCCGAGACGATGGTGAGCGGCACGATCGTCTGCCGCGCCCAGCACCCGAAGTCGTAGATGTTGAGCGGGAACCACTTCGGGAGGTGGATCAGCTCCGGCGGGAGTTCGGGGAGGTCGTCCCACTTCCACCAGCCGAAGAGGGCCAGCCAGATGCGGGTGAAGACGCGGGCGGCGGCGATCCCGCCGGCCTCGCGGACCCGGGCGGCGGCGCGCGCCATGTGCGGGGCGTCGGGGGCGTCCCCGGCGAGCCGCAGGGCGACATACGCCTCGATGGTGGTGGAGAGGTCACCGGGCCCACCGTGGAAGGTGGCCCAGGCGCCGTCCTCGCGCTGCTTGCCGCGGATGTACCGGGCGGCGGCCTCGGTGGTCCGCGCGTCCCTGATGCCCAGGAACTGGCGGAGCATCAGGTCCTCGGCGTCCATCGTGACGTTGGTCTCGAGGTCGCCCTTCCACCATCCGGCGGGGTCCTGGACGGAGAGGAGATATGCGGTGGCGCGCTCCGTCGCACGCCGGGCCTGCTGTGCGATGCCCGCCGGATCTCCGGTGTGCGCGGCGGCATCACTGGCCGAGGGGGCCCGGGGCGGCAGCGCCCCGGTGCTTCCGTCGGTCGTCGCTGTCATGGCTTCCCCTTCTGCAGTGAACTGTGAAGCGTGCTCAGGGATTCCGTCGGCCGGCGCCCGGCTGGCACCGGCCGGCGACTGCGATCAGTTCGTGTCGATAGTGCTCATCTCTGTCGTACGACGACGAAGTCCGCGAGCGCGACGAGCTGGGCGCGGACCTTCTCGGGCATCTCGACCTCGTCGAGCGCGGCGATGGCCGTGGCGTGCTGGCGGCGGGCCTCCTGCGAGGTCCACTCGCGGCCCCCGGCCTCCTCGATCAGTGCGGCACGGGAGGCGAACTCCTCCTCCGTGAAGTCGGCGATCTCGTCCTCGGACTTCTTCGCGTCGGCCGCCAGGATCTCGGCGAGCCGGCGCGAGGCCGGGCCGTCGGCGTCCAGCGCGGCGACGACCGGCAGCGACTTCTTGCGCTGGCGCAGGTCGCTCCAGGTCTGCTTGCCGGTGGAGTCCGGGTCGCCCCAGATGCCGAGCAGGTCGTCGATCGCCTGGAAGGCGAGGCCGAGGTGGTGGCCGTACCTCTCCAGGGTGTCGGCGGTGCGGTCGTCGGCGCCGCCGAGCACCGCACCGATGGAGACGGCACAGGCCAGCAGCGCGCCGGTCTTGTTGCCCTCCATCTCCAGACACTCCGCGACGGTGACCCGCTCGCGGTGCTCGTACGAGATGTCCTGCGCCTGACCGTCGATCAGCTTACGGGTGGCGGTGGTCAGACGCCGGGTGGCGCGGCCGGCCTCGACGGTGCCGAGTTCCAGCAGCAGCTCGTTGGCGAGGGCGAAGAGCGCGTCGCCGACCAGGATCGCCTGGGCCGGGCCGTGCACCTTCCAGACCGTGTCGCGGTGGCGGCGCTGCTCGTCGCCGTCCATCAGGTCGTCGTGGAGCAGCGAGAAGTTGTGCACCAGCTCGACGGCGACCGCGCCGGGGATGCCGACCTCCGGCGCCGCGCCCGCGGCCTCGGCGGACAGCAGGGAGAGCGCGGGACGTACCGCCTTGCCGCCGTCGCCCGCCGAGGGGTGACCCGCGGCGTCGATCCACCCGAAGTGGTAGGCGGCGACGGTGTCCATGGGAGGGGCGAGTCTGTCCACGGCGGCACGCAGCACGGGAGTGGCGAGCGTGCGCCCGCGCTCCAGCAGCGCGGTGACGCTCTCGGTGTCGATAGCTGGGGAAGCCGGGTTCACGGTTTCTCCTCTGTTTCCGATGCTCGTGCTCATGCGAGCGCTGGTGCCCGTTGTCATGCTGCCTCCCGGGGCAGCCGGCCCCGGGGGAAGCCGAGTTCGGTGAGCGCGTGACGCGCGGCCTCATGACCGCTGCGCACCGCGCCTTCCATGGTTGCGGGCCACCCGGTGGCGGTCCACGCGCCGGCCAGGTACAGGCCGGGGGTACGGGTGCGGGCGGCGGGGCGGAGCCTGCCGACGCCCGGGGTGGGGGCGAACGTCGCGGTGCGTTCGCGGGTGACGAAGAAGTCGCGGACGCGGGCGCCGCGCGCCGCGGGCAGCAGCCGCTCCAGCTCCGGGAGGTAGCGGGCGCGCAGCTTGGCGACCGGCTGCCCGATCTCCTCCTGCGCGGCCGACTGGGACACCGCCAGATACTGGCAGCCCGCGCCCTCGGGGAGGGCGGCCAGGCCGGAGGTGTCGGTGCGGTCGAAGACCCACTGGACCGGCGAGCCGATCGCGGTGAAGAACGGGCGGCGCAGCACCTTGCGGTCGTAGACGACGTGGAGGTTGAGGATCGGCGCGGTATCGATGTCGAGCAGCCGGTCCTGGTCGTCGAGGGTGCCCGCGGGGAGCAGGGCGTGGGTCTCGCGCTGCGGGAGGGCCGTGACGACGGTGTCGGCGTCGAGCGCGTCGCCGGTGTCCGGCCCGTCGGCGACGGTGACCCGCCAGCCGGACTCCGTCCGGGTGAGGCCGGTGGCGCGGGTGCGCAGCAGGACGCGGACGCCGGCCTTCTCCAGGGCGGTGCGGGAGAGGGTGTCGTGGACGTCGCCGAGCGGGACCCTGGCCCAGCCGATGTCGGCGGCGCCGGGCGCGGAGAGCAGCCCGGTCTTGAAGACCTTGGCGGCGAGTCCGAGGGAGGCGGCGCCGGCGGGGGCGTTGAGGGTGGCGACGCCGACGAGGTCCCACAGCGCCTCGATGGCGCGGGCCGACTGGCCGTGGCGCCGCAGCCAGCTGCCGAAGTCGACCGCGTCGAGCACCGGGTCGTCGAGGTCGAGGCCCTTGAGCGCGAGGGTGGCGCGGACCACCGAGGCGCGGTCGGCGGCGGTCAGGTGCGGGTAACGGGCGAGGCTGCCCGCGAGGTGCAGCGGGACGGGCAGCGCGGTGCGCCGCAGCCGGCCCAGACGCATCCGGTCGGCGTCGAGGACGGGCACGTCCATCCGGTCCTGGAGCGGGACCAGGTCGGTGGCGCCGAGCCGTTCGAGGAAGGCGCTGTAGGCGGTGCAGCAGCGCAGGAAGACGTGCTGGCCGTTGTCGACACTCAGCTCGCCGCCGCCGAACTCGCGGCGGAAGGAGAAGACCAGTCCGCCCAGGCGGGGGCGGCCCTCGACGAGGGTGACGCGCGCCCCGGCGTCGGCGAGCGCCAGCGCGGCCGCCGTACCGGCCAGTCCGCCGCCGATCACCACCGCGCCGCCGGTCCGCCCTGCTCCGGCCGTCATGTGTTCTCCCCCTTCGCCGTCCCCAGGGACGCCATGATCACCGAGAGGGTTGCCCCGGGGGCCGCAGGGCGCGCCGGGCGGCCGGGACGTTCGGTGGTGCGGTCGTACATCAGCGCCTCCCGGTGGCGCGGCGGCCCGCCGCGCGGGCGTCCAGCCCGGACAGGCCGCGCACCGCGACGAACGCCTTCTCCCGGCCCGGCAGCGACACCCGGCCGCGGAGCACGGCGTCCGGGTTGTCGGCGATCCGGGTCAGCAGCCGGTGGTAGATCCCGGCCATCGCCGCGACGCAGGCGCCGCTGCGGCGGTCGAGCATCGGCAGCAGCCGGAAGCCCTCGGCGAAGAGCGCGCGGGCGCGGGCGGCCTCGAAGTGCACCAGACCGGCGAAGTCCGCGCCGGGCGGCGGGACCGGCGCGTCGAACCCGGCCGAGCAGCCGAACTTCGCGAGGTCCTCGGCGGGCAGGTAGGTGCGGCCGTTGGCGGCGTCCTCGCGGACGTCGCGCAGGATGTTGGTGAGCTGCAGCGCGAGGCCGAGGGTGTCGGCGTACTCGGGGGCGCGGGCGGCGTCCGGCGCGCCGGGCACCGTGCCGAACACGCCGAGCGAGAGCCGGCCGATGGCTCCGGCGACGCAGCGGCAGTAGAGCTTCAGCTCGTCCCAGGTGCGGTAGGTCTCGCCGCGGACGTCCATCAGGACGCCGTCGATCAGCTCGTCGAGCCCGACCAGGGGCAGCGGGAAGCGCCGGGCGGCGTCGGCGAGGGCGACGGCGACCGGGTCGGTGTCGTCCTCCTCGATCTCGCCGTCCTTGATCCGGCCCAGCAGCGCCCGGGTGTTCTCCAGCCGGACGCGCTTGGCCTCGGGCTCCAGGGCGCCGTCGCCGATGTCGTCGACGCGGCGGGAGAAGGCGTACAGCGCCGACATGGCCTGCCGCTTGGCGGCCGGCAGCAGCCGGATGCCGTAGGCGAAGTTCCGGGCCTGGTGCCCGGTGACGGCCTCGCAGTAGCGGTATGCGGCGAGCACCGGCGCGGATGGCTGTGCGAATTCCTCCACGGTCCGACTCACCCCTCTCTTCGCAATGTCGCCCCCACCGCGCGCAGCAGGCTGAGCTTGGTCGGCTTGGGCGGTCCGGGGAGTACGTCGTGGCCGGCGTCGGCGACGGCCTGCAGGGCGGCGCGCCCGCCGCCGACGAAACCGGCCAGCAGCAGCCGCAGCCGGCCGTGGACGCTGCCCACCAGCGGGGCTCCGGCGTCCAGCAGCCGGGCGGCGCGGTCGGCCTCGTGGGCGATCAGCGCGCGCACGGCGGGCGAGGCGTGCGGGGCGGCGAGGTCGGCCTCGGTGACACCGAAGCGCTCGCGGTTCTCCTCGGGGAGGTAGATCCGGTCACGGGCCAGGTCCTCGGCGACGTCCTGGAGGTGTTCGACGATCTGCAGCGCGGTGCAGATCTCGTCGGAGCGCCGGACGCGTTCGGGGCTGGTGGTGCCGGTGATGCCGAGGACTAGGCGGCCGACGGGGTTGGCGGACAGCTCGCAGTACGCGTCGAGGTCCGCGGTGGTCGCATAGCGCGAGATCCGCTGGTCCTGGCGGTTCGCCTCGATCAGGCCGAGGAAGGGCTCGGGGGTCAGCCCGCAGCGGCGGACGGTCGGGCCCAGGCGGCGCAGCAGCGGGTGGCGGGGCCCGGGGGCGCGGTCGCTGAAGACGCGGTGCAGGTCCGCTTCGAGGGCGTCGAGCAGCGCGAGGCGGTCGTCGGCCTGCGCGCGCTCCAGCCCGAGGAGGACGGCGTCGCCGCCGCCGGGGGCGAGGTCGCCGTCGCCGATGTCGTCGACCAGCCGGGCGTAGCCGTAGACGGCCATGAGGTCGCCGCGCCAGGCGCGGGGCAGGAAGAAGGGCGCGACCGGGAAGTTCTCGTGAGCGGCCTGGTCGAGGACGGCGCGCGAGGGATCGTCCACCGGCCGGCCTGCGGGGGCCTGGGCCGTTTCTCGGCTCACCGAAGTCTGCCCGGCGCGTTTCGGAGCCGGAGCGGTCCAGTAGCCATTGCCGTCACGTCTCCCGTTCTACACCGCCAAGCCAAAACATCCCATTTCGGACACGCCACGCCCGACGGGACCGTTCTGCGCTCACAAATGGCGAGCATTGCCCGACTTATACCACTTATTCTGATCAGTACCTGTACAGCTTACGCGGTAGATCTTCGCGACGGATGACCGGGTCCCGCACCTCGGGGACCCGCCCGGCGCGGCACCGCGCCCGGCCCAAACACCCTCCCGCCTGCGGGAGTTGACAGGCCCATGACGGCCGTCGGGCCCCCGCGAGCGGTCTCGCGGGGGCCCGGGCCGGAGGCGGACTACTTGCCCGACTCCTTCTCGTACGCCTTGATGACCTCGTCGGTCGGGCCGTCCATCAGCAGCTCGCCCTTCTCCAGCCACAGCACCCGGTCGCAGGTGTCCCTGATCGACTTGTTGTTGTGGCTGACCAGGAAGACCGTACCGGCCTCCTTGCGCAGCTCACGGATACGGGCCTCGGAGCGCTTTTGGAACTTGCGGTCGCCGGTGGCCAGCGCCTCGTCGATCATCAGCACGTCGTGGTCCTTCGCCGCGGCGATCGAGAACCGCAGCCGGGCCGCCATACCGGACGAGTACGTGCGCATCGGCAGCGAGATGAAGTCGCCCTTCTCGTTGATCCCCGAGAAGTCGACGATGCCCTGGTAGCGCTCGCGGACCTGGTCGCGGGACATGCCCATCGCCAGCCCGCCCAGCACCACGTTCTTCTCGCCGGTCAGGTCGTTCATCAGCGCCGCGTTCACGCCCAGCAGCGACGGCTGGCCGTCGGTGTAGACCTTGCCGCGCTCGGCCGGGAGGAGACCGGCGATGGCCCGCAGCAGCGTCGACTTGCCCGAGCCGTTGGAGCCGATCAACCCGATGGCCTCGCCGCGGTACGCGGTGAAGGTCACGCCCTTGACCGCGTGCACCTCGCGGACGCTGCCGCCCGGCTTGCGGCGGATGATCCGGTTGAGCGCCGCGGTGGCGCTGCCCTTGCCGCTGCTGCCGCCGTAGACGCGGTAGACGATGTGCAGATCGTCGGCGATCACGGTGGGGGTGGCCGGGGCCGCCTGCGCGGTGGCGCCGGTGTCCTGCTGCTGCTCAGCCACGGCCGTAACGCTCCTCAGCCTTCCAGAAGTACACGAAACCCGCGGCGCCGACGAGCAGCGCCCAGCCGAGGGCCAGCGCCCAGACGTGCGGCGGCAGATCGGCGTGATTGAAGCCGTGACCCAGCAGCGAGTACCGCATCAGGTCGATGTAGACCGACGCCGGGTTCGACGCCAGGAGGTTGATGAGCCACTCGGCGGCGTGCTTGTTCCGCAGCTGCTCGGTCAGGTTGTACATGACGCCGGAGGCGTACATCCACGTCCGCATGAGGAACGGCAGCAGCTGCGCCAGGTCCGGGGTCTTCGCACCGGCGCGGGCCATGATCAGGGCCAGACCGGTGTTGAAGACGTACTGGAGGACGAGCGTGGGGAACACCAGCAGCCACGAAAGCGACGGGTAGTGCCCGAACCCGAGCAACACGATGACCAGCACGATCATCGAGAACAGCAGCTGCTGGAGCTGCTGGAGCGCGAACGAGATCGGCAGCGAGGCGCGCGGGAAGTGCAGCGCGCGCACCAGCCCGAGGTTGCCGGAGATCGCCCGGACACCGGCCATCGCCGAGCTCTGGGTGAAGGTGAAGACGAAGACACCGGTCACCAGGAACGGGATGTAGACGTCGTTCGTCATGCTGCCCCGGCCGCCCATGAGCAGACCGAAGATGAAGTAGTACACCAGCGCGTTGAGCAGCGGCGTCGCCACCTGCCAGACCTGGCCCAGCTTCGCCTGGCTGTACTGCGCGGTCAGCTTGGCGCTGGAGAAGGCGGCGATGAAGTGGCGCCGGTCCCACAGCTGCCGGACGTATTCGAACAGGCCGGGCCGGGCACCGCTCTGCGACAGCCCGTACTTCTGGGCCAGCTGGGCAGGGGTGAGCCCGTCGTCGGGGGATGGCGGGGCACTCATGGCGACCGCACTGTCGTGCGTGGTCTCGCTCACAGTTGACACTTTCGTCCTCAAGGTGCGCTGCCGGGGCCACGCCCCGGTTCGCGCCTGATGCTCTCAGATATTGAGCTTGTCAGATGACGGGAGGGCGACCCAGCCGGGTCAGGCGCCACACGGTACGCCACTTCATCGGCCGCCTGGGGCCGCACGGGGTCGTCCAGCCCTCCTTGAAGCCCGCCAGCCAGACGCGCAGCGCCGGCAGGGAAGGGCGCCGGGCCAGCGTCAGCAGGAACCAGACACCGAGATAGACCGGAACCAGCAGGGCGGGCAGATTGCGCCGGGCCAGCCAGACGCGGTTGCGGGCCACCATCCGGTGGTAGACCGCGTGCCGGCTCGGCGCCATCGTCGGGTGGAGCAGCAGCATGTCCGCGCGGTAGTCGACCAGCCAGCCCGCGTCCAGCGCGCGCCAGGCCAGGTCGGTCTCCTCGTGCGCGTAGAAGAAGTCGTCGGGCAAGCCGCCGACCTGCGCGAACACCGCGGTGCGGGCCGCGTTGGCGCCGCCGAGGAAGGTGGTCACGCGCGAGGAGCGCATCGGGTCGGAGGCGCGCAGCCGCGGGACGTGGCGGCGCTGGGTCTCCCCGGTGTCCGGGTCGGCGATCCGGAAGCTGATGATGCCCAGCTTCTCGTCCGCGGCGAACGCCTGGCGGCACAGCTCGGCCGTGTCCGGCCGGGCCAGCAGCCCGTCGTCGTCGAGGAAGAGCAGGATGTCGACGTCGGTGCCGCCGGGGCCGAACGCCTCGATGCCGACGTTGCGGCCCGCCGGGATGCCGACGTTCTCCGGCAGCTCGACGGTGCGCACCGTCAGCCCGGGGACGTCCAGCTCGGGCAGGGGTGAGCCGTTGCCGACCACCACCACCTCGACCGGATCGCCCTCCTGCTCGGCGACCGAGGCCAGCAGCGCGCGCAGTTCCTCGGGGCGGTTGCCCATGGTGAGGACCACCGCGCCGACCGTCATCTTCTGAGGGGTCTTCGTCACTTGAGCCTGCTGGAAGCGAGGATGGACACGAGGTGGAGCACGGTCTGGAGCAGCGCGATACCGGCGAGCACCGCGACGCCGAGCCGCGAGAAGAACAGATCGCCCCGGACGGAGTCCACGATCGCGAGGGCCAGGATCAGCAGGGACGCCTCGACGCCGAGGACCAGCCGGTGGAACTTGAGGGCCGCGGCGGCCTTGCGGGCCAGCGCCATGCCGGAGGAGCGCGGTTCGGACGCCGCCTCCTTGACCGGCGGCAGGCCCTGCTGGTGCCGGGCGACGCCGACCAGGTCCGTCTCCGCCTTGATCAGGATCGCGCCGAGGGCGGCGAGGGTTCCGAGGAAGGCCCACAGCCAGTCGATGCGTCCGGTGCCCCACAGATCGGCGGCGCGCAGGCCGAAGCCGACCAGGACCGCGGCGTCGCACAGGTAGGCGGCGACGCGGTCCAGGTAGACCCCGGACATCGAGTACTGCTTCTTCCAGCGGGCGATCTCACCGTCGACGCAGTCGAACAGGAGATACAGCTGGACCATCACCACGCCGAGCACGGCGCCCCAGATGCCCGGCACCAGCAGGGCCGGGGCGGCGAGGGCGCCGGCGACGGTCATCACGTAGGTCAGCTGGTTGGGCGTGACCTCCGTGTTCACCAGGTGCCGGTCGATGCGGAGGGAGACCTCGCGCATGTAGAGCCGGCCGGCCCAGTGCTCGCCGCTCCGCCGGTCCTTCACGCCCGGAGGGTGAACGACCGGCCGGAGCTCAGCTACGGATGGTTTTGGCATAGTCGGCGTATGCGTCCCTGATCTCGTCGGTGGACAGGTCCAGGTGTTCCAGGATGGTGTACCGGCCCGGCCGGGTCTTCGGAGCGAACTCGACGACCTGGACGAACTCCTCGTCCGTGAAGCCGATCTCGCCCGGCGTGACCGGCAGGCCGTGCCGCTGGAGCACCTCGACCATCAGCGCGGACGTCTCCGCGTCGCCGCGCAGGTGGGTGGCGAAGGCGGCGCCGAGGCCGCACTGCTCGCCGTGGCTCGCCGCCCGCTTGGGGAAGAGAATGTCGAAGCCGTGGTTGATCTCGTGGCAGGCCCCCGAGGCCGGCCGGCTGTCGCCCGCGACGGACATCGAGATGCCGGTGAGGACGAGGCCCTCGGCCAGCACCTGGAGGAAGTTGTCGTCACCGACACCGCCGGGGTGGCGCAGCACGGCCTCACCGGCCTGGCGCGCCATCGCGGCGGCCAGCCCGTCTATCGCCTCGCCGTTCTCCTGGTGGGCCAGCTCCCAGTCCGCGACCGCGGAGATGTTGGAGATGGCGTCACCGATGCCGGAGCGGACGAAGCGGACGGGCGCCTCGCGGATGATGTCGAGGTCGATGACGACGGCGATCGGGTTCGGCACCCCGTAGGAGCCGCGGCCCGCGTCGTTGTCGAGCGTGGCGACCGGCGAGCAGAGACCGTCGTGCGACAGGTTCGTCGCGACGGCGACCAGCGGCAGGCCGATCCGCGCCGCGGCGTACTTCGCGCAGTCGATGATCTTGCCACCGCCGAGGCCCACGACGGCGTCGTAGTGCCCCTTCTTCATGGCGTCGCCGAGCTTGATCGCGTCGTCGAGCGTGCCGCCGCCGACCTCGTACCAGTCCGCGCCGGGCAGCGCGGGGGAGAGCCGCTCCCGCAGCCGGGCGCCCGAACCGCCGGAGATGGCGATCGCGAGCTTCCCGGATGCGGAGATGCGCTGATCGGCCAGGAGACCCGCCAGGTCGTCCAGGGCGCCGGCGTTGATGTCGACGACGACCGGGGACGGGATGAGGCGGGTCAGTACTGGCATGCGATCTCACGGCCCTTCGCGAGGTCGTCGTGGTTGTCGATCTCGACCCACTTGACGTCGCCGATGGGGGCCACGTCGACCTGGAAGCCGCGGTTGACCAGCTCCTGGTAGCCGTCCTCGTAGTAGAGGTCGGGGTCGCGCTCGAAGGTGGTCTTGAGGGCGTCGGCCAGCTCGTCGGCGGCGGAGCCCTCGATGAGGGTGACGCCGATGTACTCGCCGGTCGCCTCGGCCGGGTCCATCAGCTTGGTGATCTTCTGGACGCCCTTGGCCGGGTCGGCGACGACCTTCATCTCCTCGTCGGCCAGCTGCTTGACGGTGTCCAGCGCGAGGATGATCTTCTGGCCGTTGCCGCGGGCGGCGAGCAGCGTCTTCTCGACGGAGACCGGGTGCACGGTGTCGCCGTTGGCGAGGATCACGTCGTGCTTGATGGCGTCACGGCCGCACCAGAGGGAGTAGGCGTTGTTCCACTCCTCGGCCTTGTCGTTGTCGATCAGCGTCAGCTTGAGGCCGTACTTGGCCTCCAGGGCGGCCTGGCGCTCGTAGACGGCTTCCTTCTTGTAGCCGACGATGATCGCGACCTCGGTCAGGCCGATCTCGGCGAAGTTGCCGAGCGTCAGGTCCAGGATGGTCGTGTCCCCATCAACCGGCACCAGAGCCTTGGGCAGGGTGTCGGTGTAGGGGCGCAGACGCCGTCCGGCGCCGGCGGCCAGCACGAGGCCGATCATGCGGGTTCTCCTTCATCGTGAACGGCAGGTGCGCCGGTCTTCGCGGCACGCACCCAGAAGCGGATGCTCTCGACGAGCACCAGCAGACCCAGCGCGCCGGCGAGGACCGCGAGCGCGAGGGGGAAATCGGAGGGGGACAGCGCAGCGGCGAGGACGGTGACCACGAGGATCCGCCCCTCGCTGCCACCGGCGGCCCGCACCAGCCACCGCGGCGGTGCGCCGCTGCCGCCGCGGATGCGGTAGACCGCGTCGTAGTGATGGTAGGCGACCGCCGCGACCAGCCCGAACGCCGCGGGCAGCGCGCCGTGCGCCCCGCTGCGGGCGGCGAGCACGAGGATCGTGACGTACTCGGCGGCGCGCAGGAACGGCGGCACCAGCCAGTCCAGGGCGCCCTTGAGCGGGCGGGCCACGGCGGCGCCGGTGAGCAGCGCGGCGCAGCAGGCCAGGCCGACGGTGAGCCAGGAGGCCGGGTGGTCCTCGAAGACCACCGCGACCAGCAGGACGGCGGCGGCGAGGAAGGCCATGACCGGGGCGAGGAACGAGCCGGTGCGGCCGCGGCCGCGCATGGGGCGGGCGATCAGCTCGGCGAGCGCGCCGGTGTCGGCGAGGTCGGCCAGCGCGCGGGCGGCGCGGTCGGTGCGCCGGGCCCGGCGGGTCAGCGAGCGCAGTACGCGTCCGGCGGTGGTGTAGCAGGCGGCCAGCGCGCAGCCGATGAGCAGGACGGAGAAGACGATGCGGGGCGTGGTGCAGGCGGTGAGCACGGCGATCAGCGCCCAGCGCTCACCGATCGGCAGCACGATCATCCGGCGCGCCCAGACGGTCCAGCCGACGCTGTCGAGCCGGTCGGAGAGGGCGGCGGTGGGGCTGGTGTTGGCCGTGTCCCCCCCTTCGAAGTGGTGGGCCTCGTTGAACGAGAAGTCGACCACGTGCCGGCAGGTCTGGAGGATCATCGCGCCGAGCGCCAGCGCCCAGACGTCATCGCCGCCGCGGGCCGCGCCGAGCGCGAGACCGGCGTAGTAGGCGTACTCCTTGGCCCGGTCGAAGGTGGCGTCGAGCCAGGCGCCCATCGTCGAGTACTGCAGGGAGTAGCGGGCGAGCTGCCCGTCGGTGCAGTCGAGGACGAAGGAGAGGAGCAGCAGCACACCGGCGGCGACGAAGCCGCCGCGGGTGCCGGTGGCCGCGCAGCCCGCCGCGATCAGCGCGGTGAGCAGCGAGGCGGTGGTGACCTGGTTCGGGGTCAGACCGCGCCGGGCGCACCAGCGGGCCAGGTAGCGGGAGTACGGGCTGATGCAGTGCGTGGTGAAGAACCCGTCGCGGGACTTGACCGCGCTGCGCAGCCGGACCGCTTCCTCGTCGACCGCGGCGACCGCCTCCCGGGCCTCCTCGCGGGTGGCGGGGGTGAGCGGGACGGCGGCGACCAGGCTGCCGGGCTCGATGCGCGTCAGGCCGATGTCGGCGCGCTCCAGGGCGTCGGTCAAAGTGCCGGTGAGGACGTCGGTGAGGTGGGCGCTGCCGGCGCCGACCGGGATCCGGGCGGCCGCGCGGTCCAGCGCGGCGCGGGCCTCGGGCTGCGCGGTGAGCGCGCCCTCGACGGCGGCGGCCGGGAAGCGCGGGTCGGTGAGCGCGAGGCGCAGGGTGTGCCGGTGGCCGACGAAGCGGGGGTCCACGACGGCGATCCGCTCATGGGCGGGGACCGCGGCGATCAGCTCGGCCGCGGACGCGGGGTCCTGCGCCGTACGGATGTCGAAGCCCAGCGCACGCAGATCGCCTTCGAGCGGCGACCCGGCGACCGGCGGACCGGTGAGGATGGCGGTCGACAGACGAACTCACTCCTTGAATGCTGACAAGGCCGCGCCGTCCGGTCCGCATTCGGCACGAACTACCCGGGCAGTGGGCGCGGCACACCTCGCCCTGGGGGGCCGGTGGCACATCGGCAGAGGCTATCGGATGCGGGTTGAGGCCGTTCACCGCGGATTCACCGCACGATCGGGTGACCGACCGCTGCGCCTGCCGCGATCATCATGGTGGATCGGGTGGCGCCGGAACAACTGGCGACCGGGTCGGCGGCACGTTTCGACGCCGGTTATGCGGGGGCTGGTCACGGGTGGTGCGGGTTGATCCGTGACGTGTCCGGCATCCCCGGGCCGAGCCACAGGTGCGCTGGTCAGGGGCGTACGCCGGTTCCCGGCCGGGGCGCGCGTGTTGTGGACCTTCTCACGGGCCGGGCGGAGCCGGGCGAGGCGCCGGGTGCCGCGGCGCCCGGCACACCACCGCGCGGCGCCTGAACCGTGTCGGACGGCGCGGTGGGGCAGACTTGGCGTCGAAGACCGACGACAAGGATGGGCATGCCGATCACACCTGCCAACGGACAGACCGCCGAGCACGCGGCGGTGAACGCGCCGGACGGCGCCGCCGGGCCGATCATGCTGGAGCTGGTCGACGAGGACGGCACGACGATCGGCACCGCGGAGAAGCTCGCCGCCCATCAGGCCCCCGGTCAGCTGCACCGCGCGTTCTCGGTCTTCCTCTTCGACGAGCAGGGCCGGCTGCTGCTGCAGCGCCGGGCGCTGGGGAAGTACCACTCCCCCGGTGTCTGGTCCAACACCTGCTGCGGCCATCCGTACCCGGGCGAGCAGCCGTTCGCGGCGGCCGCGCGGCGCACCGCCGAGGAGCTGGGGCTGGCGCCGTCGCTGCTGGCCGAGGCGGGCACGGTGCGCTACAACCACCCGGATCCGGCCTCCGGCCTGGTGGAGCAGGAGTACAACCACCTCTTCGTCGGCCTGGTGCGCCAGACGCCGGCGCCGGATCCGGCGGAGATCGGCGAGATCGCGTTCGTGACGCCGCAGGAGCTGGAGAAGCGGCACGCCGAGGGTCCGTTCTCGGCGTGGTTCATGACCGTGCTGGATGCGGCGCGTCCGGCGGTGCGGGAGCTGACGGGCTCCTCGGCGGGCTGGTAGGCGGTGCGGCGGCCGGCCGGGCCGCCAGCGGGAGCTCCACCCAGATGATCTTGCCGCCGCCGGGGGTCGGGGCGACGCCGCAGGCGCCCCCGGCCTCCGCGGTGACGGTCTTGACCAGCCACAGCCCCCGCCCGCCGAGGTCACCCGCGTCGGCTTCGAGCGCCTTCGGGCAGTAGGGGTGCAGGTCGGCGACGGCGAGGCGGAGCCGTCCGTGGCCGAGGTCGAGGTGGACGGCGAGCTCCGGGGAGAAGCGGGCGGCGTGCCGCACGGCGTTGGTGACGAGTTCGGAGACGATCAGCAGCAGACCGTCGAGGACGGCGGGGGCGAGGGGCACCCGCCGTTCGGTGAGCAGGTCCCGGACGGCGTGCCGGGTCCGGGGTACCGATGCCGTTTCGAGCGGTGCGGTGAGGCGCCAGGTGCCGTGGCAGGCGGGCGGCGCGGTCAGTTCCTCGGGGGATTCGGCGGGTGGTCCGGGAGGGGTCCTCACAGGTCGAGTGTGGGGACCGGGGCCGGTCCGGTCCGGCCCACTGAACGTAAGTCAGCATCAATCGACGCTTCCCGACCGATTCGGTGAGTTTTCCTTACTCGGATGACCGGTCCTGTCGCTTCTGCCGTTTCGTCAGGGAGCTCCAGGGCGCGGCGGACGATCGTTCCGAGCCATTCGTTACGCCCTGATCCGGCCCGTCGTGCCGGCCCTCCTCGACCATGCCGACGATCCGGCGGCCGCCGAACCCCATCGCGAAGAGGCCAAGCCCGTCGAAGAGCAGCGCGAGGGAGATGAAGATGCCCAGGACGTAGCGGCTGCTGTGCGGCCAGTTGGCGAGCACCAGGATGCCCAGCAGGAGGTCGAAGGCGCCCTGCACCAGCGTCCAGCCGAACTGCGGCCCGCGTACCACCACCCCGCCGACCAGCCGGAAGACGCCGCCGGTCAGGAAGAGCAGTGCGGCGAACATGGTCAGCGCCGCCGCGGCCACATCGGGCCGGACGATCACCACGACACCGGCGGCGAGGTTCAGCGCCGCGACGATGACCGCCAGCCACACGAAGCTCGTCCCCCGCGACTGGAGGGCGTGCAGCAGCCCCACCGCGCCGCCGACCAGCAGCAGCCAGCCGAAGAGCAGCATCGAGGTGAGGGTGGCGACCCCGGCGTACACCAGGCCCACCGCGCCCGCGACGACGAGGACGACGCCGAGCGCCATCAGCCGGCCGAAGCCGCGGCCCAGTGCGTCGGTGTGCCGCTGCTCGGACGTACGGTCACGAGCGGATCTGCGGATCATGCCGCCTCCTCGAAATGCCTGATTCGTCCGTGTATACCGCGTTTCGCTGGAGGAGGCAGCGCGAACGGGCGGTGGCATACGGAAACGGCGAAGGCCCGGTGCTTTGCGCACCGGGCCTTCGCCTGTGAGTAGCGGGGACAGGATTTGAACCTGCGACCTCTGGGTTATGAGCCCAGCGAGCTACCGAGCTGCTCCACCCCGCGTCGGTTCGTCCCACCATACGGGCCGCCCGACGCAGGGCCAAATCGGTGCCCGGAGCCCGCCCCGGGCACCGCGTCACACCGCCCGGTCGGTGACCGTCCCGGCGTCGACCTCGATCCGGCGGGTGGTGTGCACCGCGTCCAGCATCCGCCGGTCGTGCGTGACCAGCAGCAGCGTGCCACCGTACGACGCGAGCGCGGACTCCAGCTGCTCGATGGCCGGCAGATCGAGGTGGTTGGTCGGCTCGTCCAGGACGAGGAGGTTGACGCCACGGCCCTGGAGGAGGGCGAGGGCGGCGCGGGTCCGCTCCCCCGGCGAGAGGGTGTGCGCCGGGCGCAGCACATGCGCCGCCTTCAGCCCGAACTTCGCCAGCAGGGTCCGTACGTCGGCGGGGGCCATCTCCGGGACGGCGGCGCGGAAGGCGTCCATCAGCGGGGCGTCGCCGAGGAAGAGGCCGCGGGCCTGGTCGACCTCGCCGACCACCACGCCGGGGCCGAGCGCCGCCGCGCCCGCGGCCAGCGGCAGGCGGCCGAGGAGGGCGGCGAGCAGCGTCGACTTGCCGGAGCCGTTGGGGCCGGTGATCGCGACGCGGTCGCCCCAGTCGATCTGGAGGTCCACCGGGCCGAAGCGGAAGGCGCCGCGCTGCGCCTCGGCGCCGCGGAGGGTGGCGACGACGGCCCCGGCGCGGGGCGCGGCGGCGATCTCCATCCGCAGCTCCCACTCCTTGCGCGGCTCCTCGACGACGTCGAGCCGGTCGATCAGGCGCTGGGTCTGCTTCGCCTTGGCCGCCTGCTTCTCGGTGGCCTCCACCCGGCCCTTGCGGGCGATCTTGTCGTTGTCGGGGGCCTTGCGGCGGGCGTTGCGGACGCCCTTCGCCATCCAGTTGCGCTGGGTGTGCGCCCGGGCCTCCAGCGACGCCTTGGTGTCGGCGTACTCCTCGTACTCCTCACGGGCGTGGCGCCGGGCCCGCTCGCGCTCCTCCAGATACGAGGTGTAGCCGCCGCCGTAGGTGTTGACCTGCTGCTGGGCGAGGTCCAGTTCGACGACGGAGGTGACGGTGCGGGTCAGGAACTCGCGGTCGTGGCTGACCAGGACCGTGCCGGCGCGCAGACCGGAGACGAACTCCTCCAGGCGGCGCAGTCCGTCGAGGTCGAGGTCGTTGGTGGGCTCGTCGAGGAGGAAGACGTCGTAGCGGGAGAGGAGGAGCGAGGCGAGGGAGGCGCGGGCGGCCTGGCCGCCGGAGAGGGCGGTCATCGGGTGGTCGAGGCCGGTGGTCAGGCCCAGCTGGGCGCAGGTCTCCTCGGCGCGTTCGTCGAGGTCGGCGGCGCCGAGGGCGAGCCAGCGCTCCAGCGCGGTGGCGTAGGCGTCGTCGGCGCCGGGGCGTTCGTCGACCAGCGCCTGGGTGGTGGCGTCGAGGTCGGCCTGGGCGCGGGCGACGCCGGTGCGGCGGGCGAGGAAGGCGCGGACCGACTCGCCGGGGCGGCGGTCGGGCTCCTGCGGGAGGTGGCCGACGGTGGCGGTGGGCGGGCTGAGGGCGAGCGTGCCCTGCTCCGGGGTGTCCAGACCGGCGAGCAGGCGCAGCAGCGTCGACTTGCCCGCGCCGTTGGCGCCCACGAGTCCGATCACCTCGCCGGGGGCGACGACCAGATCCAGGCCGGAGAAGAGGACGCGTTCACCGTGGCCGGCGGTGAGGTCCTTGGCGACGAGAGTGGCTGACATCAGACCGTCGATCGTAGCGGCCCGGCGACCGGCGGTCGCTCTAATATCCGGGCATGGAACCGGGCCTGGACACGCATGTCAGCGACGGCACAGCGACCGTCGTCCTCCGCAACCCCGCCAAGCGCAACGCGATGACGCCGCAGATGTGGCGGGAGCTGCCCCCGCTGCTGGCGCGGCTGGCCGCGGACGGCGCGGTGCGGTCACTGGTGCTGACGGGCGCGGGCGGCACGTTCTGCGCCGGGGCGGACATCGCCTCGCTGCGCGCGGGCGCGGGCGAGGCGCAGCAGTTGGCGGTCGCGGCGGAGGAGGCGGTGGCCGCGTTCCCCCGGCCGACGCTGGCGGCGATACGGGGGCACTGCGTGGGCGGCGGCGCGCAGCTGGCGACCGCCTGCGATCTGCGGTTCGCCGAGGAGGGCGCGGCGTTCGGGGTGACGCCGGCCAAGCTGGGCGTGGTCTATCCGGCGTCAGGCACCCGGCGGCTGGTGCGGCTGGTGGGGCTCTCGGCCGCCAAGTATCTGCTCTTCTCGGGCGAGTTGATCGACTGTGCGCGGGCGCTGCGGACCGGTCTGGTCGACGAGGTGTGCCCGGTGGGCGGGCTGGACGCGCGGGTCGCGGAGTTCACCGCGGTGCTGGCGAGCCGGTCGCCGATGACGCAGGCGGCGGCGAAGGAGCTGGCCGACGGCGCGTGGGACGTCCCGCCGGAGGAGGCCGTCCGCCGGGCCGCGCACTGGGCGGCGCGGGCGCAGGCGAGCGGCGACACGGCGGAGGGCGCCACGGCGTTCCTGGAGCGGCGGAAGCCGACGTTCGGGCCGGTGGGCTGAGCGGTGGGGGCGGGTCCGGGCCCGCCTCTCACCGCCCTTCCCGCCATACCAACGGGTCGGTAACCTGCCGGGCATGACCTCTGCGACCATGCCGGACCCGCGCGCCGGACGCCACTGCCACAACGTCGTCAACCCGTTCCACTCGGCGCACTACTTCTCCCCCGACCTCGGCGACGAGTTGGCGAAGCTCGGGGTCGAGGGCCGCAGCGCCAGGTACTTCGCCGTCCGCTCCGCCGCCATGGGAGCGGTCGGCCCCGGCACGGTCACCGCGACGTTCTACAACTTCCACCACACCCTGGTCGCCCGGCACGTCCCCGCCGTCTGGGACCTCGTCACCCCCGAGGCCGCCCTCGCGGCGCGGCTGCGGGCGGTCGACGCCACGCTGCGGCGGCTGCTCGGCGAGGAGGTGCTGGCGTCGCCGGAGATGGCCGAGGCCGCGAAGCTGGCGCTGCACGCCGCCGAGGGCGGCAGCCGCGGCGCCCGCCCGCTGTTCGCCTCCCACGCCGATCTGCCGGTGCCCGACGCCCCGCACCTGGCGTACTGGCACGCCGCGACACTGCTGCGCGAACACCGCGGCGACTCCCATCTGATCGCGCTGGCCGACGCCGGGCTGGACGGCGTGGAGGCGCTGGTCACCCACAACGCCAGCGGCCGCGGCATGAGCTATCTGGGCATCATGCTCACCCGCGGCTGGTCCGAGCAGGAGTGGTCCGCCGCGCAGGAGCGGCTGCGCGGGCGCGGACTGCTGGACGCCGACGGCGAGTTGACCGAGGCCGGGATACGGCTGCGCGAGGAGCTGGAGGACACCACCGACCGGCTGGACCGGGCGCCGTACGAGCACCTCGGCGCCGAGGGCGTGGCGCGCCTCACCGAGCTGGGCGGGGCGTTCACGCAGGCCGCGATGGCGGCGGGCGCGTTCCCGGCGGAGCTGTTCGGCCGGTAAACCCCGGTAAGCCGCTGCCCCGGGCCCCACGCCCGTCCGCCGTTCCCGTACGGGACGCCGGGCGGGCGTGCGCCTTCTCACAACCCGGCGCTCGCGGCCGGGCGGTGCGACACCGCGACCGCCGAACCTGCACAATGCAGGCTCAAGCGAGCGCTGGAAGGCGGGTCTGGTTCAACGTGACGGCATCCACCGAGGTCATGGTGTCCATCGAAGCGAGGATCGCCGGGGAGCTCGGCGTCAAGGAGCGGCAGGTGAGCGCCGCGGTCGCGCTGCTGGACGGCGGCTCGACGGTCCCGTTCATCGCGCGCTACCGCAAGGAAGCCACCGAGATGCTCGACGACGCGCAGCTGCGCGCGCTGGAGGAGCGGCTGCGCTATCTGCGGGAGCTGGAGGAGCGGCGCACCGCGATCCTGGAATCCGTACGCTCCCAGGGCAAGCTGGACGAGGCGCTGGAGGCGCGGATCCGGGGCGCGGAGTCCAAGGCGCGCCTGGAGGACATCTACCTCCCGTACAAGCCCAAGCGGCGGACGAAGGCGCAGATCGCGCGGGAGGCGGGGCTGGAGCCGCTCGCCGACGGGCTGCTGACGGACCCGTCGGTGGAGCCGCAGGCCGCCGCGGCGGCGTTCGTCGCAGCCGACAAGGGCGTCGCCGATCCCGCCGCGGCGCTGGAGGGCGCGCGGGCGATCCTCACCGAGCGGTTCGGCGAGGACGCGGACCTCATCGGTGAGCTGCGGGAGCGGATGTGGTCGCGCGGCCGGGTCGGCGCGAAGGTGCGCGAGGGCAAGGAGGAGGCGGGCGCGAAGTTCGCCGACTACTTCGACTTCGCGGAGCCGTTCACCGAGCTGCCCTCGCACCGGGTGCTGGCGATGCTCCGCGGTGAGAAGGAGGAGATCCTCGACCTCACGCTGGAGCCGGACGCGGAGCCCGTCGAGGGCCGTACCTCGTACGAGCAGTCCATCGCGGCGAAGTTCGGGATCGCGGACCGCGGGCGGCCGGCCGACGGCTGGCTGCTGGACACCGTCCGCTGGGCCTGGCGCACCCGCGTCCTGGTCCACCTCGGCATCGATCTGCGGCTGCGGCTACGGCAGGCGGCCGAGGACGAGGCGGTCCGGGTCTTCGCCTCCAACCTGCGCGATCTGCTGCTGGCGGCGCCCGCCGGGACGCGCGCGACGATGGGCCTGGACCCCGGTTTCCGTACCGGTGTGAAGGTGGCCGTGGTGGACGCGACCGGCAAGGTCGCCGCGACGGAGACGATCTACCCGCACGTACCGCAGCAGAAGTGGGACGCCTCGCTGGCCACGCTGGCGCGGCTGGCGAAGGAGCACGGTGTCGAGCTGATCGCGATCGGCAACGGCACCGCCTCCCGCGAGACGGACAAGCTGGCCGCCGATCTGATCGCCGCGCAGCCGGAGCTGAAGCTGACGAAGGTGATGGTCTCCGAGGCGGGCGCGTCGGTCTACTCCGCCTCGGCTTTCGCCTCGCAGGAGCTGCCGGGGATGGATGTGTCGCTGCGCGGCGCGGTCTCGATCGCCCGGCGCCTCCAGGACCCGCTGGCCGAACTCGTCAAGATCGACCCGAAGTCGATCGGTGTCGGCCAGTACCAGCACGACCTGTCCGAGGTGAAGCTGTCGCGGTCGCTGGACGCGGTGGTCGAGGACTGTGTGAACGGCGTCGGCGTGGACGTCAACACCGCCTCCGCGCCGCTGCTCTCGCGGGTCTCCGGCATCAGCTCGGGCCTGGCCGAGAACATCGTCGCGCACCGCGACACCAACGGCCCGTTCCGCTCCCGCAAGGCGCTCAAGGACGTCTCGCGCCTCGGCCCGAAGGCGTACGAGCAGTGCGCCGGCTTCCTGCGGATCCGCGGCGGCGACGACCCGCTGGACGCCTCCAGCGTGCACCCGGAGGCGTACCCGGTGGTGCGCCGGATGGCCTCCGCGGCGGGCGGTGCGGTGGGCACGCTGATCGGCAACACCACGGTGCTGCGGTCGCTGCGTCCGGCCGATTTCGTCGACGACGCGTTCGGTCTGCCGACCGTCGGCGACATCCTCCAGGAGCTGGAGAAGCCGGGCCGCGACCCGCGCCCGGAGTTCAGGACCGCGACGTTCAAGGACGGCGTGGAGAAGATCGGCGACCTCACGCCGGGGATGATCCTGGAGGGCGTGGTGACCAACGTCGCCGCGTTCGGCGCGTTCGTGGACGTCGGTGTCCACCAGGACGGTCTGGTGCATGTCTCCGCGATGTCGAAGACGTTCGTCAAGGACCCGCGTGAGGTGGTCAAGCCCGGCGACATCGTGCGGGTCAAGGTCCTCGACGTCGACATTCCGCGCAAGCGGATCTCGCTGACGCTGCGGCTGGACGACGAGCCCGGGCGCGACGGGAAGACCGCGGGTGAGCGGCGCGGCGGCGGCGAGCGCCGGGAGGGGCAGCGGCCGGACGGCCGGCGCTCCGGCGGGCGCGGCGGCGCGCCCCGGTCGGGCGGCGCACGCGGCGGCGACCGCCGGGGCGGCCAGGGCCCCGCGCCCGCCAACGACGCGATGGCCGACGCGCTGCGCCGGGCCGGTCTGCTCGGCGGCGGCGAGGGCGGCAACGGCAAGCGGCGCTGAGCCGGGCTTCGGCCCCTGACGTACGAAGCGGGGCTTCGCGGGTTTACCGCGGGGCCCCGCTCCGCGTCGTGGGGCGCGTCCGGGAGGCGAGGACGGAGCTGCGGCGCACCGCCCCGGGTCCCGGCCGGGCGGCCCCGCTCAGAGCGCGCCCGTGTGCCCCCGCATCCGTTCCAGTTCGGCCGCGACATCGGTGAGCGTGGCGCAGTCCGGGACGGGCGCGACCGGGCGGTCGGTCAGGTGCGGCAGCCGGTGGCCGGGGTCGGCCAGGGCGCCGGCCATCGCGGACAGCGCCTCACCGAGCCGGGCCGCCTCCTCGGGGCTGGGCCGCCGCGCACCGTGGTCGATCCGGATCGCGGCGGCCGTCGCGGCGTCGACGATGCGTTCGGCGGCGGCGAGGATCGCGGGCCAGTCCGGGTTGCGGTCGCGGGCGGCGAGGAGTTCGGCGGCGGCGGTCTCGGCCGCCGTCCGGGCCTGGCCCAGCGCCTGGTAGGCACTCCGGCGCAGCGCCAGCCGTTCCGCGGTGGTCCCGGCGCCGGGCTCGGCCGCCAGGACGTGCCGCAGATACTCCTCCGTGGCGCGCAGCGCCGCCACCGCCCGCTGCGCGATCCGGCGGCGCGGATCGGCCAGCCGCGGCAGATGCCCGACGACGAGGACGATGCCGCAGGCGATGGCGGTGTCCGCGATCCGCTCCCCCGCCGCCTGCGGGTCGCCGCCCACCCAGACGAACGCCAGCACCATGAAGGTGATCGCCGAGGTCTGCAGCGCGAAGTGACGGGTGGCGAACGGCAGCACCGCGCCACCGATCCCCGCGGCCAGCGCCGGCCACCAGGAGCCGGGCAGCACCGCGCTGCCCAGCGCGAAGACCAGGACGCCCACGACGGTCCCGGCGAACCGGTTGACGGTCCGCGAGAACAGCGGACCCAGATCGGGCTTGACCAGGAAGGTGGCGGTGGCCGGGAGCCAGTACCAGTGCACGGGGTGGAGCAGCAGCGCGACCGCCGTGCTGGCGCCGATGCAGACAGCGACGCGCAGCCCGTAGTCCCGGGCCGCGGGCCCCAGCAGATCGCGGCCGCGCCGGGTCCGCCGGTCCAGGAAGCCGCGGACCCGGCCGGGCAGGGCGCGCCACCGTCCCGCCGCGGACGGGGGCACCGGGGCGGGCCGGTCGGCCGGCGCCCCGGATCCGGGCACCGCACCCGGCTCCGCCGCCCCGTACTCCTGCGACGGCTCGGACCGCGCGAAGACGACGGCCGCGGCCAGCAGCGCGCGGTCGAAGGCGCCGCGGGCGGCCGAGCTGTTCGCGGGGGCGGAGAGGCGGCCGGGGGCCTCGCCGGTGCGGAGCGCCGCGGCGAACCGGCGGGGGCTCTCCGCGACCGCGGCGGGCAGCGGCCGGCCCTCCCACAGGAGCGCCACGCTCGCCTCGCAGAGCGCGGCCGCCGCGGCGAACCGCTCGGCCAGCAGCGCCTCTTCGGTACGGACCGTGCGGCGCAGCAGCCGGTCGGTGAGGTGGCGCAGCCGCAGCGCCTCGTCGGCCCGGTCCAGGGCCGAGGTCAGCCGGCGCCGGGCCGGTTCCGCGCCCTCGCCGCCGACCGCGGCAAGCGCGTCGGCCAGCGCGTCGAAGACGGCGGCGACGGCGGCCCGCTCACCGCCGAGCGGCCCCCCGGGCGGCCGCGGCGAGCGCAGCACCATCCGCAGCAGCAGCAACCAGGCGCACCCGGCGAGGACGTACAGGCTCTTCGCCCAGGGTGAGCCGGGCAGCGGCATCCCCGCGCCGAGGACGGCGGTGGCCAGCATCTGCACCCCGGCGGTCGAGCGGACCGGTCCGGCCACGCTCGCGGCGCCGGAGACGAAGGCGACGGCGCAGAGCGCGGGCACCGTCCACCACCCGGCGTGCGCGGACTGCAACGAGGCGCCGATCAGCGTGCCGAGGCCGCAGGCGAGGGCGGGCAGCCCGATGTGGACCATGCCGGTCCGCCGGGTGCCGGGCCGGTCGTTGACCCCGGCCATCATCGAGCCGAGCCCGGTCAGGACGCCGGGTACGGGGTGGCCGGTGGCGATCCCGGCGCCGAGCAGCGGGCCGGCGCAGAGCGCGCCGCGGACGACGGCGGGCCACGGCACGGGCAGCCGCTGCCAGCGGAACGGGTGGGCGAGCCAGACGGGAACGGCCCGCGGGGCGCGGGGCATGTGCCTCCTCAGTCGACGGATGACGAACACGATCCGAGGGGCGACATCGGCCGACGGTGCTGATCTCCAGCCTAGGCCCTGTCGTCACACTCCCGTCGTCCGCCCGTAGGGCGGGCCGCGCGGCGTCTGGTGCGTGCGATCGCAAGGCGGAGGGTCGTCCCGGTACTGGGTGTACCGGGATGAGCCCGACAACGCGGCGAGCGTGCGTGCCAGGCGTCGCGCGGCAGGCGGGAGTTTGACGACAGGGCCTAGGGGGTTGTCCGCCCCGGACCTGCGACGTTCCCCCACCGCGCGCCGCCGCGCCGGGCCCCGTCGCCGCCTCCCCGTCACCCGCTCGCGTAGGCCGTCCGTGGGCGGGCCCGCTCTCGCCCGTTCGAACGGCAGCCGATAGCGTCCAGGCATGACGAGCGAGGCGAACGACATTCTGGTGATCGGTGGCGGTGTCATCGGTCTGACCTCGGCCATCACGCTGGCGGAGGGCGGGTACCGGGTGCGGCTGGTGAGCCGGGACCCGGCCTCCGACTCCACCTCCGCGGTGGCCGGCGGGCTGTGCTGGCCCTACCGCATCCGGCCCCACGCCCCGGCGGTGCGGTGGTCGCTGCGCGGCTTCGAGGTACTGGCACAACTCGCCGAGCGGCCGCAGGAGACCGGGGCGCGGATGGTGGCCGGGACGATGACGGAGCCCACGGCCCCCGGCGGCCCGGACGCCGACGCCGATCCGCTCGCCGCCTGGTACTCCGCGGTGCCCGGTCTGCGCCGGGCCCGCCCCGACGAGGTGCCGGAGGGCCACACCGGCTGGCGGGCATCGACCCCGCTCGTCGACATGCCGACGCATCTGCGCTACCTGGAGCAGCGGTTGCGCGCCGCGGGCGGCGTGGTGGAGCGCGCCACGTTCACCTCGCTCGCCGAGGCGGGCCAGGAGGCCGCGGTGGTGGTGAACTGCTCCGGTCTCGGCGCCCGCGAGCTGGTGCCGGACCCGCAGGTCCACCCGGTTCAGGGCCAGTTGGTGGTGGTGGCCGACCCGGGCGTCGAGGAGTGGTACGTCTCCGCCGCCCCGGGCGCCACGGACACCACCTACGTCCTGCCGCAGCCCTACGGCGTGGTGGTCGGCGGCACCGCCCACGAGCACGCCTGGTCGACGGAGCCCGACCCGGCGGTGGCCGAGGCGATCGTGGCCCGCGCCGCCCGCCGGTTCCCCGCACTGGCCGACGCGGAGATCCTGGCGCACCGGGTGGGCCTGCGCCCCGCCCGCGCCGCGGTCCGCCTGGAGGGCGAACGGCTGCCCGGCGGCGCCTGGTGCGTCCACAACTACGGCCACGGCGGCGCGGGCGTCACCGTGGCCTGGGGCTGCGCCGACGAGGTCGGGCGGCTGGTGCGGGAGGCGCCCCTCGCGTGAGGCGAGGGCGTGGCCGCCGGGTACGGCCCGGCGGTCACGCGGCGCACCGGGGTCCGCGACCGCGCCGCCGTACCGTGCCCCGTATGTCGTTCATGTGTCAGCTGGGGCCATGGACATGACGAGGGGCGGGGGCGTACATAGGGTCGGAACGGTTCCACCACCCCTACGAGTTGGAGGACTCGGTGCGTCACAGACTCCTCGTCCCGGGCGCGGCGGCGCTCAGTCTGCTGCTGGCGATCCCGGCATCGGCGGCGAGCTTCACCCCCGGCGCGCCCGGTGCGGGCGACTCCTACTACCCGGAGAGCGGGAACGGCGGCTACGACGTCTCCCACTACGACCTGCGCCTGAAGTACCAGCCCAAGACCGACCTCCTGGAGGGCACGGCGACGCTGCTCGCCAGGACCACCCAGGACCTGTCCCGCTTCAACCTCGACTTCGGCCTGAAGGTCAGTGAGGTCCGCGTCGACGGCAGGAAGGCGGCGTTCACCACCTCGGGCGCCCATGAGCTGGAGATCACCCCGGCGACGCCGCTGGAGCACGGCAAGCAGATCAGCGTCGTGGTGCGGTACGCGGGCAAGCCCTCCGAGGTGAAGATCGACGGCTACACCGCGTGGGCCCGTACGCCCGACGGCGGCGTGGCTGCGCAGGAGCCGGATTCCGCCGTGTGGTGGTACCCGAGCAACGACCACCCCACCGACAAGGCGACGTACGACATCTCCGTCTCGGTGCCGGACGGCACCCAGGCGATCAGCAACGGCGTACTGGCCTCGCAGACCTCCAAGCTCGGCTGGACGCGCTACAACTGGCGCTCCGACAAGCCGCAGGCCACGTATCTGACGACGCTCGCCATCGGCAAGTTCGACGTCACCACCGGCACCACCGAGGGCGGTGTGCCCGTGCTCAACGCCGTCAGCAAGGACCTCGGCGCGAACGAGGGCGCCGCCCGCGCCAGCATCGAGCGCACCGCCGAGATCACCGACTGGCTGGAGACGGTCTACGGCCGCTACCCCTTCAACGCCGTCGGCGGCTACGTCCCGAACGTCCCGGCCGGGTACGCGCTGGAGACCCAGACCCGCCCGTTCTACGGGAAGAAGGCGTTCGACCGCGGCGCCAACGTCTCCGTCGTCGTCCACGAGCTGGCGCACCAGTGGTACGGCGACAGCGTCTCGCTGAAGGACTGGAAGGACATCTGGATCAACGAGGGCTTCGCGGCGTATGCGCAGTGGCTCTGGTCCGAGAAGGAGGGCGAGGGCACCGCGCAGGAGCTGGCCGACTACGTCTACGACCAGCACCCGGCCGACGACCCGTTCTGGACCGTGAAGCCCGGCGACCCGGGCCCGGACAACCAGTTCGACGGCGCCGTCTACGACCGCGGCGCGGTGGCCCTCCAGGCGCTCCGCAACAAGCTCGGTGACAAGGTCTTCTTCGGTCTGCTCAAGGCGTGGCCGCAGGAGCACGCGTACGGCAACGCCTCCGTCGCCGACTTCGTGGCGTTCGCCGAGAAGAAGTCCGGCAAGCCGCTCGCGGACTTCTTCGACACCTGGCTGTTCCAGCAGTCCAAGCCGTCGGCGGGCGCGGCCCGGCAGGCCCTCGGCGCCCGCGGCGCGACCCCGGCGCCGCGCCCCGCGTCGTGGCCGAAGATCGCCGCCGCGCACGCGGCCCACCAGGGCTGAGCACGGACGACGGGCCAGGGGCCGGGGCGCGCGGTGGTCGCGCCCCCGGCCCCTTTCGCTCCCGCGGGGCCGGGCCGTCACCGCCGGGGAATCCCGCGCACACCCAACGGTTACCAAGAGGTAACCGCGGCTGGTTGGATGGGCGGCGCCGGGTCACACCCCCACCCCACAGGGAGATTCCGTGTCCTACCTCTCGCCGCGCGTCCGCCGCTCCGCCGTGATCACCGCGGCGCTGACCGCCACCGCCCTCGCCGCCACCGCGCCCGGCGCCTCGGCCGCGGCGCCGCCCCCGCACCTGAAGGTCCTCACGTACAACACGTTCCTGATGAGCAAGACGCTCTACCCCAACTGGGGCCAGGACCACCGCGCCCAGGCGATGGCCGACGCGGACTTCTTCCAGGGCAACGACGTCGTGGTCCTGGAGGAGGCGTTCGACAACTCCTCCTCGGACGCCCTCAAGTCCCGGGCCGCGGCGCAGTATCCGCACCAGACCCCGGTGGTCGGCCGCACCAAGGACGGCTGGGACGCCACCGGCGGCGCCTACTCCGCGACGACCCCGGAGGACGGCGGGGTGACGCTGCTGAGCAAGTGGCCCGTACTCCGCAAGGAGCAGTACGTCTACAAGGACGCCTGCGGCTCGGACGCCCTCTCCAACAAGGGCTTCGTCTACGCCGTCCTGGACGTGAACGGCACGAAGGTGCACGTCGTGGGGACCCACACCCAGTCGACGGACTCCGGCTGCAAGGCGGGCGAGGCGGCCGCCGACCGCGCCTCGCAGCTGAAGGAGATGGACGCGTTCCTGGACGCGAAGAAGATCCCCGCCGACGAGGAGGTGATGGTCGCCGGCGACTTCAACATCGACTCCCGCTCCCCCGAGTACGACGCCCTCCTCGCCCACGCGGACCTGGCCCCCGCCGACAGCCGCACCGGCCACCCGTACTCCTTCGACACCCAGGAGAACTCGATCGCGAAGGACCGCTACCCGAACGATCCCCGCGAAGACCTGGACTACGTCCTCCACCGCAACGGCCACGCCCGCCCGACCGCCTGGAACAACACGGTCATCAAGGAGGAGTCGGCCCCCTGGACCGTCTCCAGCTGGGGCAAGCAGTACACGTACACCAATCTCAGCGACCACTATCCGCTGATCGGGGGCTGAGGGGGAGGCGTACGGGACGGGGCCGCGCTCTCCGGGTTGCCACCGCCGACCCGACGCCGGTCCCGAACACCCTCAGGCCGCAGGCGGAATGCCACCGCCTCCGATGCGGTGCGCCCCTGTCCGGCCTCCTGGCCAGGCAGGGGCGCTCCCGGGTTGCCGGTGGAGCAGAGCTCTCTTCACCCCACAGGGGCCGTCGGCGGTGGCACCGGGGTATGCGCGTCCCACCGGTCCTGCTCCCGCCATGCGCGGCAGGCCGTGAGGCGGGCCGCGACCCATGGATCCCCGACGAGGGACAGGGGCAAGCGAGTGTCCTCATCGATCACGGCCCCCGCCAGCTGCCGAGCGGTGAGGCTTGTGGTGTCGGTGAGCCGGATGCCAACTGTCCTACGGCAGTACTGAATCGCTCGGTCACCTGTCCCCGCCGCGACAGCTGATAGGTGCGGGCGGTGTACCCCACCCCGAGCAGCACGGAGGCCCCTCCCGCGGTGGCCAGCACCGTCTGCCGCACTGCGTTCAGAGCATCTGCCCGGTCCTTGCCGTGAAGGTCCCGAACGGTATCGCCGGCCACCCACCACGACACCGGACCCAACACCACGAGAACGGCCCCGAGGACGGCGACCACCCCCGCTGCCGCCCTGACGGCGGCCCGGTGACGGCGGAACACGCGGGTGCAGCGTGGTCGGATCATTCCGAGCGGGCGCGGGGACATGGAGACCATCCCATCGCACGGAGGCGGAGGAGGAGAGCCGATCCGGGACTTCTCCTGAAAACTCCCGTCACCTACGCGGGCTTCAGTTCCGCCTGGTCCTTCGTGACGGTCACCTGATCGCCGTCGACGGCGTACGTCACCACGCCGGACCAGCGACGGTCGGCGCCCTGACGCCACTGTGTGAGCAGCCCCGGGAGCCATTCGCCGTCCACCAGCACCCGGCACAGCTTCGTGTCCGCGGTGGGGCGGTAGCCGGGGAAGCACAAGATGCAGGCGCCCCGCCCCTTCGCCCTCGCGACGGAGAGGGCGATGTGCTCCGGGGCGTGGTTCTCACGGCCGAAGCGCCGGGCCTTGCGCTGCCCCTCCCGCAGCCCCTCACAGGCCGTGGTGCGGTGGAAGACGGATCCGCCGCTCGTGATGAAGACCCTGGGGGTGAGTCCCCGGGGCACCGGGGCGCACTCCGTGCACTGTCCGACCACGAGCTCGTGCGCACACCGTTCGTCAGCCATCCGCTCATTTTCTCGGACATCTGTGCTGCCCCACAAGGGTGTATCACGCGGACACCGCGTGCATGCGGCCCGGCCATTCCTGCGTAAAGCCCGCCCGGCGCAAGCCCGTTGAGCCGACCGCCCGGCCCCGTTCAGCGGGAGCCGGCGAGGAGCGTGCCGCGGTGGGCCAGGATGAACCGGACGTCCTCGCGGTAGCCGTCCGCGTGCCGTTCGTCGCGGTGGACGGCGTAGGCGGGGTTGCCGGTCCGGATCTGCTGCTCGATGTGGGCGGCGACGGCGGAGAGGCGGACCACGGCGAGGTCGAGGAGTTCGTCCGGGGTGATGCCGTGGCCGTAGGTGTCGGTGAGCAGTCGCAGTCGGGCGGCCCGGTCGGGGGGTGTCGGCCAGCCGAACGCCCGGGTCAGGCGGGGTGAGGAGAGCGGTACGAACCGGTGGGCCGCGTAGCTGAGGTCCCAGGCGCGGTTGGAGGGGCCGGCGAAGTCCCAGTCGATGATGCCGGTCACATCGGTGCCGTCGAAGATCATGTTCCAGGGGGCGAGGTCGTGGTGGCCGATGCAGTCGATCCGCACCGGGACCGCGACCTCCCGGTGGCGCCATGCCTGCGGTCCGTCGGCGACGAATCCCCGGCTGGCGTCGTGCAGCGTGCGGACGGCCCGGGCCACACTGATCAGCGCCGCTTCGGAGCGGTGCGCCTCCGTGAGGGGATGGTGCGCGGCCCGGCCCTCGACGAAGCCGAGCAGATCGCGCGTGCCGTCCTCGGTCGTGCCCAGGTAGCGCGGCGGGAGAACCGGCCGCCCGCCATCTCCTCGTCCATGACCGAGGACTGTAGCGGTCCCCGTACGGACGGAGCCGTCCGCGACGGGCGGCCCCGCCCTCCTCGGCGGCCGAGCCGGTACGCACACGGGAGGGCGGCCGCGGCTGCCCCGAGGCTCCGCGACCGCCCTCCCGTGGGGCTGCGTCACTCCGCCGCTGCGGCGTCCCGCTCGGCGGCGATTCGGCGGACCCGGCCGCGGACCACGAACCAGCCACCGGTCAGCGCCAGCGCGAGCACCGGGACCAGCATCACGGTCTGCCGGCCGACGCCGTCGTCGAACCACATGAGGACGATGACGCCGAGCAGGAAGGTGATGGTCACCAGGTCCGTGACGGGCGTGCCGGGGAGCCGGAAGCGGGGCCGCTGGACCACGCCCTCCTTGGCGCGGCGCACGAAGACCATGTGGCAGATCATGATCGTGCACCAGGTGCTGATGATGCCGAGCGCCGCGATGTTCAGCACGATCTCGAACGCCTTGCCCGGGACGACGTAGTTCAGCACCACGCCGAGCACACAGACGGCGGAGGTGAGCATGATCCCGCCGAACGGCACCTGGTTACGGTTCATGAGTCCGGCGAACTTCGGCGCGGAGCCCGCCATGGACATGGAGCGCAGGATGCGGCCGGTCGAGTAGAGGCCGGAGTTGAGGCTCGACATCGCGGCGGTGAGCACGACGAGGTTCATCACATCGCCGGCGGCCGGGACGCCGACATGGGAGAGCACGGTCACGAAGGGGCTCTCCCCGCCGACGTACTTGTTCCACGGCAGCAGCAGCGTCAGCAGCAGCACCGACCCGACGTAGAAGACGCCCACCCGCCACATGATCGAGTTGACCGCCCTGGGGACGACCTTCTCGGGCTCACTGGTCTCACCTGCGGTGACGCCGACCAGCTCGACGGCGGAGTACGCGAAGACGACGCCCTGCAGCACGATCACCACGGGCAGCAGACCGGTCGGGAAGAAGCCGCCGTTGTCGGAGAGGAGATGCAGGCCCGGGGTGTGGCCGTCCACCGGGTGCTGGGTGGCCAGTAGAAAGATGCCGATGAACATGAACACGACCAGCGCCGCGACCTTGATGATCGCGAACCAGAATTCCAGCTCACCGAAGATTTTGACCGAGATGAGGTTGACGGTGAGCACCACGGCGAGAGCGATCATCGCCATCACCCACTGCGGAATGTCGGTGAAAAGACTCCAGTAGTGGGTGTAGAGGGCGATCGCGGTGATGTCGGCGATACCGGTCGTGGACCAGTTGACGACATACATCCACCCGGCGACGTAGGCCCCCTTCTCGCCGAGGAATTCCCGGGCGTACGAGACGAACGAGCCGGACGACGGGCGGTGGACGACCAGCTCACCGAGGGCGCGGACGACGAAGAAGGCGAAGAGACCGCAGACCGCGTAGGCGATGGCCAGCGCCGGTCCGGCGGAGTGGAGGCGGCCGCCCGCGCCGAGGAAGAGGCCGGTTCCGATGGCCCCGCCGATGGCGATCATGTTGATGTGGCGGCCCTTGAGGCCCTTGCTGTACCCGGCATCCCCCGCGTCCTGCTGTCCGCCGCCGCCCCCACCCGGCGACTGCGGAGCTTCTTCTGCGATCTCTGTGCTCACTGGTGGTTCAACTCGCTTTCAGGCAGGCGCCGGGAACCGTGGCCGAATCCCACGGTTCGCACGAATGGCCGGTGGCACACCTTCCCCGAACCCGGCCCCCTCGTCTGTGGTGCGGATCACAAGAGTTATCAGCCAATCCGAAGTTCGGCCCGTTTGCCCACTGTTGCCGCGGCGGAACATTGTGAAATCGCTGATCCGTACGCGCCCGGATGAATTCCCGGCGATCTTCACGGGAAATGACGGCGGACGGGCTCATCATCCCCGAAACCGCACCGAAGCGGCCGCACGCGGCGCCGGAGGGATTCCGACGAGACGTTCGCGAGGTTTCACACCATTGGTGAGACAGCAATACTGTTCCGTATGAAAGAGTCCGCCACGGAGACCGGAACCGAGCCCGGCACCGCTCTGACCGTCGACGAACTGGCCGCCCGTGCCGGCGTCACCGTCCGTACGATCCGCTTCTACGGCACCCGGGGGCTGCTGCCGCCGCCGGAGATCGGCCCCCGCCGCGTCGGCCGCTACGGACCCGACCACCTCTCGCGGCTCGCGCTGATCGAGGAGCTGCAGCACCAGGGCATGACGCTCTCCGCGATCGAGCGCTATCTGGAGCAGTTGCCGCCCGATCTGAGCGCCCACGACCTGGCCATTCACCGGGCGCTGGTGGCGAGCTGGATCCCGGACACGGCGGAGGACACCACCCGCGAACAGCTGGAGCGCCGGGTCGGCCGGGAGCTGACCGAGGACGATCTGGACCGGCTGGCGGCGATGAGCGTGCTGGTCCGCACCGACGACCCGGACGTCTTCCAGGTCGACCCCGGGCTGCTGCATCTGGGTGTCCGGCTGCTGGACGTGCCGATCGCGCTGGAGACGATCCTGGCGGCGCGCACCGTCGTGCTGGAGCACTCCCGGTCGGCGGCGCGGGAGCTGAGCCGGCTCTTCAAGGACGAGGTCTGGGAGCCGTACCGGGAGGCCGGCCCCGACGCCGAGGACGTCGCCCGCATCAAGTCCCTCTCGGCCCATATGCAGCCGATGGTGGTACAGGCACTGGTCACCGCGTTCCAGCGCTCGATGAGGGAGGAACTGCGGGAGGCGTTCGGGGAGGAGTAGAGGCGGTGGGGCGCGGCCGCCTCGGGGGCGGGCTTGGCCGCGGCCCGGGCGCGGCGATCAGGGAGTCACCCCCGCCGCGCCCGGTCCCGTCCCGCCCGGCTCGTCCGGCCTGTCCGGCCCGCCCGGTCAGGCGTCGTGGAAGGTCTCCCCCTTCTCCGCCTTCTCGACCAGCAGCGCGGGCGGCGCGAAGCGTTCGCCGTACGCCGTCGCCAGCTCCCGGGCGCGGGCCACGAAGCCGGGCAGGCCGCCCTCGTAGCCGTTGATGTACTGGAGCACGCCGCCGGTCCAGCCGGGGAAGCCGATGCCGAGGATGGAGCCGATGTTGGCGTCGGCGACCGAGGTCAGCACGCCTTCCTCCAAGCAGCGGACGGTGTCCAGCGCCTCGGAGAACAGCATCCGCTCCTGCATGTCGCGGAACGGGACGGCGGCGTCCGGCCGGGTGAAGTGCTCACGCAGCCCGGGCCACAGACCGGCGCGGGTGCCGTCCTCGGCGTAGTCGTAGAAACCGGCGCCGCCGCTGCGCCCGGTGCGGCCGAACTCGTCGACCATCCGGTCGACGACCGCGTCGGAGGGGTGCGGCGTCCAGGTGCCGCCGGCCGCCTCCACGGCGCGCTGCGTCTCCCGGCGGATCTTGCGCGGCAGGGTCAGCGTCAGCTCGTCCATGAGGGAGAGCACCTTGGCCGGGTACCCGGCCTGGGCTGCGGCCTGTTCGACGGAGGCCGGGTCGAGGCCCTCGCCGACCATCGCCACGCCCTCGTTGATGAACTGGCCGATGACCCGCGAGGTGAAGAAGCCCCGCGAGTCGTTGACCACGATCGGGGTCTTGCGGATCGTGCGGACCAGGTCGAAGGCGCGGGCCAGCGCCTCGTCGCCGGTGCGCTCCCCCTTGATGATCTCCACCAGTGGCATCTTGTCGACCGGTGAGAAGAAGTGCAGACCGATGAAGTCGGCATCCCGCTGCACGCCCTCGGCGAGCTGCGAGATGGGCAGCGTCGAGGTGTTGGAGCAGAGCAGCGCGTCGGGCGCCACGATGTGCTCGATCTCCTGGAAGACCTTGTGCTTGAGCGCGGCGTCCTCGAAGACCGCCTCGATCACGACGTCACAGCCGGCGAGGTCCTGCGGGTCGGCGGTGGGGGTGATGCGGGCGAGGAGTTCGTCCCGCTTGTGCTCGGTGGTGCGGCCGCGGGCCAGTGCTTTGGCGAGCAGCCCTTCGGAGTACGCCTTGCCCTTGGCGGCGGCCTCCGGCGAGATGTCCTTGAGGACGACCTGCAGCCCCGCCCGGGCGCAGCTGTAGGCGATGCCCGCGCCCATCATTCCGGCGCCGAGGACGGCGACCTTCCCGACGGTGCGGGGCTCGATGCCCTTGGGGCGGCTGGCGCCGGAGTTGACGGCCTGGAGGTCGAAGAAGAACGCCTGGATCATGTTCTTCGAGATCTGGCCGGTGACCAGCTCGGTGAAGTACCGCGCCTCGATGGTCTGGGCGGTCTCGAAGTCGACCTGGGAGCCCTCGACCGCGGCGGCGAGGATGTTGCGGGGCGCCGGGTAGGGCGCGCCGTTGAGCTGCTTCTTGAGGTTGGCGGGGAACGCCGGGAGGTTGGCGGCGAACTTGGGCTGCGCGGGGGTGCCGCCCGGGATGCGGTACCCCTTGACGTCCCAGGGCTGCTGGGATGCGGGGTGCTCGTCGATGAACGCGCGGGCCTTGGCGAGGAGTTCCTCGGGTGTGGTGGCGACGTCGTGGATCAGCCCGGCGTCCTTGGCCCGTACGGCGTTGTACTGCGTGCCCTGGAGGAGGACCTTGAGCAGGGCGTCGGCGATGCCGAGGAGGCGGACGGTGCGGGTGACGCCGCCGCCCGCGGGCAGCAGGCCGAGGGTGACCTCCGGCAGGCCGATCTTGGTGCCGGGGGTGTCGAGGGCGATGCGGTGGTGGCAGGCGAGCGCGATCTCGTAGCCGCCGCCCAGGGCCGCGCCGTTGAGGGCGGCGACGACGGGCTTGCCGAGGGTTTCGATACGGCGCAGATCGCGCTTGATGCGCAGGCCGGCGTCGAACGCCTGCTGGGCGCCCTCGGGGGTGACGGCGATCAGTTCGCGCAGGTCACCACCTGCGAAGAAGGTCTTCTTGGCGGAGGTGACGATGACGCCGCGGACGGTGTCCGCCTCGGCCTCCAGGCGGTCGGCGACCGCGGTGAGGGAGGTTTTGAAGGCGTCGTTCATGGTGTTGGCGGACTGGCCGGGGTCGTCCAGGACCAGGGTGACCACGCCGGTCTCGTCCTGCTCCCAGCGGATGGTCGACATCGCAGAGGTCTCGCTCACTGTGGCTTCTCCGTAAGGGGTGGGACGGGCGGTCAGAGGCGCTCGATGACGGTGGCGATGCCCATGCCGCCGCCGACGCAGAGGGTGGCCAGGCCGTACCGCTTGTCCTGGCGTTCCAGTTCGTCGACGAGGGTGCCGACGAGCATGGCGCCGGTGGCGCCCAGCGGGTGGCCCATGGCGATGGCGCCGCCGTTGACATTGATCCTGTCGAGGGGAAGCCCCATGTCGTCGGCGAACCGCAGGACGACGGCGGCGAAGGCTTCGTTGATCTCGACGAGGTCGATGTCGTCGATGGTCAGACCGGCCTTGGCCAGCGCCTTGCGGGCCGCGGGCGCGGGGCCGGTCAGCATGATCGTCGGATCGGCGCCGGAGACCGCGGCGGCGGCGATCCGGGCGCGGGGCGTGAGGCCGTGGCGCTCGCCGACGGCGGCGTTGCCGATGGCGACCAGGGCGGAGCCGTCGACGATGCCGGAGGAGTTGCCCGCGTGGTGGACGTGGTCGATCTTCTCGACCCAGTGGTACTTCTGCAGCGCGACGGCGTCGAAGCCGCCCGCGTCGCCGATCGTCGCGAAGGACGGCTTGAGACCGGCCAGCGACTCGGCGGTGGTGCCGGGGCGGATGTGTTCGTCGCGATCGAGGACGACCAGGCCGTTGCGGTCGCGCACCGGGACGACGGAGCGGTCGAAGCGGCCTTCCTTCCACGCCCAGGCGGCGCGTTCCTGGGAGAGCGCGGCGAAGGTGTCGACGTCGTGCCGGGTGAAGCCACCGAGGGTGGCGATGAGGTCGGCGCCGACGCCCTGCGGGACGAAGTTGGTCTCGAAGTTGGTCATCGGGTCCAGGTGCCAGGCGCCGCCGTCGGAGGCCATCGGCACCCGTGACATGGACTCGACGCCGCCGGCCAGGACCAGGTCCTCCCAGCCGGAGCGGACCTTGGCGGCGGCGAGGTTGACGGCTTCCAGGCCGGAGGCACAGAAGCGGTTCTCCTGGACTCCGGCCACGGTGTCGGGCAGCCCCGCGGCGATGGCCGCGATCTTGGCGATGTCGGCTCCCTGGTCGCCGATCGGGCTGACCACGCCGAGGACGATGTCGTCGATGGCGGCCGGGTCCAGACCGGGGAAGCGGCGGCGCAGTTCGTGGATGAGACCGACGACGAGGTCGACGGGCTTGGTGCCGTGCAGGGCGCCGTTGGCCTTGCCGCGGCCGCGCGGGGTGCGGATCGCGTCGTACACGTACGCTTCGGTGCTCAAGTCAGGCAGCCTTTCGGAAGAGGGGAAAGTCTCGACGGGGCGCGGCGGGGCGGGCCGGGTCAGCCGAGCAGGGAGCGGCCGATGATCTCCTTCATGATCTCCGTCGTCCCTCCGTAGATGGTCTGGATACGGCCGTCGGTGAACGCCTTGGCCACCGGGAACTCGGCCATGTAGCCGTATCCGCCGTGGAGTTGCAGACAGCGGTCGGCGACGCGTTTGTGCAGTTCGGTGGCCCACCACTTGGCCATCGAGGCGTGTACGGCGTCCAGCTCGCCGGCGGAGTGGTCGGCTATGCAGCGGTCCAGGAAGGCGCGGGTGACGGCGCATTCGGTGGCCATTTCGGCGATCTCGAAGCGGATGTGCTGGAGGCGGGCGAGGGGCCGGCCGAACGCCTCGCGCTCCTTGACGTACCGCGTGGTGATCTCCAGCAGATGCTCGGCGCCCGCGATCCCGGCGACGGCGATACCCATCCGCTCCTGTGCGAGGTGGGTCATCAGATGGACGAAGGCACCGTTCAGCTCGCCGAGGAGGTTCTCCTTGGGCACCCGGACGTCGTGGAAGAAGAGTTCCGCGGTGTCCTGGGCCTTCTGGCCGATCTTGTCGAGGTTGCGGCCGCGCTCGAAGCCGTCCATACCGCGCTCGACGACGAGGAGGCTCAGGCCGTGGGCCCCGCCCTCGGGGGTGGTGCGGGCGACGACGATGACGAGGTCGGCGAGGATGCCGTTGGAGATGAAGGTCTTGGAGCCGTTGAGGATCCAGTGGTCGCCGTGGTCGGTGGCGGTGGTGCGGATGCCCTGGAGGTCGGAGCCGGCGCCGGGCTCGGTCATCGCGATGGCGGTGACGATCTCGCCGCTGCAGAAGCCGGGCAGCCACCGGCGCTTCTGTTCATCGGTGGCGAGGGTGGTGAGGTAGGGACCGATGATGTCGTTGTGCAGCCCGACGGCGAGGCCCGGGGCTCCGGCGCGGGTGAACTCCTCGGCGAGCACGGCGCTGTAGCGGAAGTCGGTGGTGCCTCCGCCGCCGTACTCCTCGGGGACGGCCAGGCCCAGCAGCCCCTGCCGTCCGGCGGCCCGCCAGGCGTCCCGGCTGACGATGCCGTCCTGCTCCCACTGTGCGTAGTACGGGGTGACCTCCTTGGCGAGGAAGGTGCGTACCGTCTCGCGGAAGGCTTCGTGGTCCGCGGTGAAGATCTGGCGCTTCATGGTGTGCTGGGCCCTCCTGGGAGCCGGGTTGCGGTGGGCGACGAAGGGGCGCGCGGCCGTCAGCGGGCCTCCCGCGTGCCGGTGCCGGGCTCGGGTGCAGGGTCCGTCGCGGTCGGTTCCGCGGTGGATGGTGGTGTGTCCGGCGGGTCGGGGAGCAGCCCGGGGACGGCCCAGTCGCGGGCGATCTCCTCGGCGTCGGCGCCCGGCCGGGCGGGCGGGCGCCGGACAGCTCCGGGGGTGCGGGAGAACCGTGGCGCGGGGGCGGGCTGGGTGAGTCCTCCGTGGTCGAGGAAGGTGCCGCGGGCGGCGAGATGCGGATGGTGCGGGGCCTCACGGAGCGAGAGCACCGGGGCGACGCAGGCGTCGGTGCCCTCGAAGACGGCGGCCCATTCGGCGCGGGTGCGGGACCGGAAGCGGGCGGCGATGGCGTCGCGCAGCGCGCCCCAGGAGGCGAGGTCGTCGCGGGCGGGCGCCTCGTCCTCGATGCCGAGCAGGCGGATGAACTCGGCGTAGAACTGCGGCTCCAGCGCGCCGACCGCCATGTGGCCGCCGTCCGCCGTCTCGTAGGTGCCGTAGAAGGGGGCGCCGCCGTCGAGGAGGTTGCTGCCGCGCCGGTCCTGCCAGCCGCCGGCCGCGAGCATGCCGTGGATCATCGAGGAGAGGTGGGCGGTGCCGTCGACGATGGCGGCATCGACGACCTGTCCGCTGCCGCCGGGGGCGGTGGCGTGCCGGAGTGCGGCGAGGAGACCGATGACGAGGTAGAGCGAGCCGCCCGCGTAGTCGCCGAGGAGGTTGACGGGGACGGTGGGCGGGGCGTCGGGTGCGCCGATCATGCCCAGGGCGCCGGTGAGCGCGATGTAGGAGATGTCGTGTCCGGCGGTGTCGGCGAGCGGGCCCTGCTGCCCCCAGCCGGTCATCCGGCCGTAGACGAGCCGTTCGTTGCGCGCCAGGCAGGCGTCGGGGCCGACGCCGAGGCGTTCGGCGACGCCGGGGCGGTACCCCTCGATGAGGATGTCGGCGCGCTCGGCCAGCTCCAGCACCCGCTCTGCGCCCCGGGGTGTCTTGAGGTCGACGACGACCGAGCGTTTGTTGCGGTTGGTGAGGTCGTACGCCGGGTCGATGCCCAGCGCGGCGCCACCGGGGCGGTCGACGCGTACGACGTCGGCGCCGAGGTCGGCGAGGGTCATGGCGGCGAAGGGGCAGGGGCCGATGCCTGCTAGCTCCACCACGCGCACTCCGCTGAGCGGGCCGTGGCCTGACTCCGTCATCACGCTCCTCGCGCACTGTGACACTTCTGATGTAACACTCGTGATGTTAAGAACGTGTTCCACTTTCCACAAGCCCCCTGGGCGTCGCTTCCGCACCCCTGGAACGACAACGGCGACGAGGCTCAACCGCCTTCGCCGCCAGGGGTATTGCACGCTGCGCCGCGCGCCGCTATTCCCCGTCGCACCCGGCGATGGGCCACGCCAGGGCTATGCCGCGGTACGACCCCGCCGTCCGGCCGTACATCGCCGCTCCGCGCGCCTTTGCCATGCCGTCCTCCCCCTCCGTTCCGCCCGGCTCCGCCGGACGTGCCCGCTCGTTGCGTTCCGGTCGTTCCGGCGCCTTTCCCGGCCGCTTCCGTCCTGCGTCCGGACCGCGTCGGCGCCCTCGTCCGACCTCGTCACCCACGCTAACGGCGACCACTGACAACGGCCCGTGGAGCCGCTGGTTGAAGGCGCCCGGGAGGACAATGCAGGCATGTCTCACCTGCCTCTCGCCACCCCGCTGTTCGCCCTTCATCCAGGTCAGGGTCCACGCCAGTTCGCGGAGTTGGCGCTCGCTCTGCTGTTGTCGTCGCTGATCGGGATGGAACGGGAGGCCCGGCAGAAGAGCGCCGGGCTGCGCACCCACACCCTGGTCGGGGTCGGCAGCGCCCTCTTCATGGAGGTGTCGATCCACGGTTTCGGGGCGATCCTGGGCACGGACGGCGTGGCGCTGGATCCCTCCCGCGTCGCGGCGCAGGTCGTCTCCGGCATCGGCTTCATCGGCGGCGGTCTGATCTTCGTGAAGAAGGACGCGGTCCGGGGCCTGACGACCGCCGCCACCATCTGGCTGACCTGCGCCATCGGTATGGCGTGCGGCGGCGGCCTGCCGCTGCTGGCCCTCGGGGCGACGGCGGTGCACTTCCTGGTCGTGCGCGGGTTCGCAAAGGTGTCGGAGCGGATCGGCGCCACGCCGTCACCGGAGCGGTTCGATCTGCGGCTGGCCTACCGCCCCCAACGGGGGCTGCTGGGGCGGATGCTGGAGCTGTGCACCGACAGCGGCTTCGTGGTCTCCGACGTGCAGGTGGAGACCGGGCCTCCGGAAGGTGCCGTGTCCGCGGAGGCCCTGCTCCGGTTGGAAGGTACCGGGTCGGCGCACGCCCTGGTGGAGGCGCTCGCCGACCTCGACGGGGTACGTGGGGTGCAGCTGGGGCGGCAGGCGGACGCGACCGAGTGACGGCCGCGCGCCCTCAGAGCAGTCCCGCTTCCTCCAACAGGCGGCGCACCGCATCGCGCGCGGCGCCGTCCAGCGGGATCTGCGGCGGCGCGGTGTCCGGGCAGCCGATGACGTCCAGGAGATGCAGCGCCGCCTTGAGCGCCCCCAGGGCGGACGACCCGCGGCCCATCGCGGCCGCATCGCCGGCGTCGGTGAGCGCGAACAGTGCGGCGAGCCGGTCCTGTTCCGCGGCGGCGGCGCGCCAGTCCCCCGCGCGGGCGTGCTCGTAGAGCCGTACGTAGGCCGCGGGGTCGACGTTGCCGAGCCCCGGGACGACGCCGTGCGCCCCGGCCAGCAGGGCTCCGTCGGCGGAGAGTTCGCAGCCGGTGAGCACCGAGAACGGCCGGTCGAGGGCGGGCAGCCGCACCAGGAGGCGGCGCAGGGCGCCGACGTTGCCGCTGCTGTCCTCGATCCCGTCCAGGATCCCGTCCGCCGCCAGGTCGAGCACGGTGTCCACGGGCAGTTCGGTGGGGAGGGACGCGGGGGCGTTGCAGGCGAAGAGCGGCAGGTCGACGGCGGCGCGGATGCGGCGGTAGTGGTCGGCGATCTCGGCCGGGTGGGTGCGGGTGCAGAGCGGCGGGGTGGCCACGATGCCGTCGGCGCCCAGGGCCTGGGCGGTGCGGGCGTGGTCGAGGACGCGGCTGGTCGCCATGTCGAGGGCGCCGGCCAGTACGGGGAGCCGTCCGCGGGCCGCCGCGACGACGGTTTCGATGACGGTGCTGCGCCTGCCGTCCGACAGACAGGCCGCCTCCCCGGTGGAGCCGAGTACGAACAGGGCGTTCACTCCGGCATCGATGAGGCGCTCGGTGAGGGCGGCGAGCGAGTCGGCGTCGACGCGACCGGACGCGGTGAGGGGCGTGCACACGGGCGGCACGACGCCCGTGAGTGGTGCGGGGAGGGGCATGCAGGTCCAGCCTTCTGCCGTACGGGGCCGGTGGCGCGGGTGCGCTGCGGGGCACACAGGGCGGTGGGGGCCCGTACCCGTGCCGCCGTCCGGACATGGGACGTCCCATGTCATCGGTGAATGTGGACCAGGCCAGGCGGGGTGTCAAGACCGCGCGTCTCGGGGGCACTTCCCCAACGGACGGGAAACAGCGGCCGGACTTCATGCGTACGGGGCCTCGGCAGGTCACCCGGAAGTGGCGGCCATGCCCGCGAGTTCGGGGACGGACGCGCTTCTCTCGGGGCTCGGCGGGGAGGGAATTCCCGGCGCGCCGGACGTCTCGCGGGGCCCGCCGAACGGTCCGGCGGGGGCGGAATGCGCCCCCTGGCCGGACCTGGCCCGGTCCGGCCTTGATGGAGGCGGCGGTGTCTCAGCTGGCGGCCAGTGCCCGACGGCAGAGGGCGTCGGCCGCGCGGGTCGTCTCGGGGAGCCGGTACTTCGGCGCCAGCCGGAGGGTGTGCGCGCAGGCGCCGTCGAGTCCGGTGCGGTGGCCCACGGAGACGAAGACGGGCTTGACGCCCGGCTGGGTACGGAGCGCCCGGCCCACTTCTTCCGTGGTGCCGTCGAGGTCGTCCAGGAGCGGCGAGGTCGCCCCGCGTCCGTCGCCGGGGGCGTCGTAGCGGAAGGTGAAGGGGTTCTTGGCGACGCCGATCGTGGGCAGACCGGTCAGGACTCCGAGGTGGCTGGCGAGGCCGAAGCGCCGGGGGTGCGCCCGGCCGTAGCCGTCGCACACCACCAGGCCGGGTGTCTGCGCGAGAGCGGCCAGTGCGTCGACGACCGTCGGGATCTCCCGGAAGGCCAACAGCCCCGGGACATAGGGGAAGGAGATCCGGCCGACCGCGGTGGTCTCGTCCACGATCTTCAGGGTGCGGGCGTCCAGCGCCACGGCTGCGGCCGCGACGACGTCCCGCTCGTCGTCGTACGCCACGTCGACACCGACGACGGTGCCCTCGAAGTCCGGCGGCGGGCCGGGCTCGTCGAGACGCACATGGCGCCGCAGCCGGTCCTGTACCGCGCGCGCCTGGGCCTCGTCGGCCGGCCAGTTCCGCAGTTCGTCATCGAGGGAGACGGGGCTGGTGTTGTCCATGGTGACGCCACGGTATCGAACAGGCGGAGCAACGAGCCCGCTGCCGACCCGGACCGTCATGGCCGCCGGCCCGGGCCGGCGGCCACGGGGTCAGCGCACCACCTCCGGGGCGGGAGCGGCGGCGGAGGTGGCGGTGGGCCAGCGGCCTCCGTTGCTCCAGTAGCTCTGGATCTCCTCCAGAGGACGCCCCTTGGTCTCGGGTGCGGTGAAGGAGGCGAAGACCAGTGCGCCCAGCGCCAGCACGCCCAGCCCGGCGAAGGTCAAGGAGGCGCCGGCCCAGGCCATCAGGGTCGGGAAGAACTGCGCGATGAGGAGGTTGGCGACGAGGTCGGCGGTGAGCATCACCGATGCGCCCGTCGACCGGAGCTGCGCGGGGAACGCCTCGCTCGCGTAGACCCATATCAGCGAGCCGAAGCCGAAGTTGAAGGCCGCGGTGAAGAGCAGAATCGCACCGAAGCCGATCCAGGTCACGGTGCCGTGCAGATCTCCGACGGCGAAGACGGCCGTGAGCACGGCGAGCATGACGACCATCGTGCCGATACCTGTCAGCAGGACCATGCGGCGGCCCAGCCGGTCGATGATGAGTATCGCCACCACGGTGGCAGCCAGCGAGGCGAGTTGAACGAACGAGGGCAGCAGGAAGTTCAGTCCGTCGCCGGTGAATCCCATCTGCGTGAAGATCTGCGGGCTGTAGTAGGTGACGGCGTTGATGCCGGTGATCTGGCAGAAGAAGCCGAGGCCGATGACGAAGACCGTGGCACGGACGTAGGGCTTGTGCAGCAGGGAGCGGGCGGAGCCGCCGCTCTCCGCGGCGAGCGCCGCACCGACCGCCGCCACCTCGGTGCGGGCGTCGACCTCCGGATCCGTCATCGTCATGACCTCGACCGCGCGCTCGGTCCGCCCTTTGAGGACGTACCACCGGGGCGTGTCCGGCAGCCGGAACAGCGGAATCATGACCAGCGCCGCGGGGATCGCCGACGCCCCCAGCATCCAGCGCCAGTGACCGCCGTCCGACAGGCCCCAGTTGACGAAGTACGTGATGACGATGCCGGTCACGGTCGCGACCTGGTAGGCGGCGACGGACGCACCACGGATGCGCGCGGGGGTCGATTCCGCGATGTACAGCGGGGCGGCGACGATCGAAATGCCGATCGCCACCCCGAGCAGGAAGCGCACCGCGTCGAGCACGACGACATTGGGCGCCAGCGCGGAGAGCGTGACGAAGAGGGCGTACGAGCCCGCGACGATCAGCATCGCGGTCTTGCGGCCAAAGGCGTCCGCGAGCTTGCCGCCGAGCAGCGCACCCACGATGCAGCCACCCACGAGAATGCTGTTGACCAGGCCCTTTTCCGCTTCGGTGAGCTGGAAGTCCCGACTGAGGAACACCAGCGCGCCGGAGATGCTGCCGGAGTCGTAGCCGTAGATGACGCCGACGAAGGCCCCCGTCAGCGCGAAGAGCCGCCCCGTGCGGCGGGCCTTCCCGGGCGGTGGCGGCGGGGGCGTCCCGGAGAGCGTTGCAGTGGACATGGCGGGTCCTTCGCGCAGCGTGCCGACCTACTCATGACTGATCATGCAAGTATTGAAGTCCTTTCGCGCAACTGTCAACACCCCTCAGTGAACCTCGTTCACTCGACATTCACCGCACAAAGGGGCCAGTCGAGCGACACCCCGCGCCACACCCTTCGAACACTTCACTCGCACGAGGGATGGCTCGGTCCCGCGATCATGCGTAGAGTTGCTCACAACAGCCGAGAAGAACGCACTTTCACTCACTTCCCCGCCAGGCGGGAAGCCGGCAGTCCAAGCAGTCCGATCCACCGTTCACGAAGGGTGTGCCATGAGCGAGACGTCCTACATGGAGCAGGAGCTGCGCAGCCAGCCGGAGACCTGGGCCGAGGCCGCCGGCATCGGCGCCGCGGGCGGTCCGCTGCCGGAGCCGGGCCGGCGGGTCGCCGTCGTCGGCTGCGGAACGTCCTGGTTCATGGCGCAGTCGTACGCCGCGCTCCGCGAGAGCTCCGGGGCCGGCGTCACCGACGCCTTCGCCGCCTCGGAAGCATTTCTCGGTCACGCACGCGACTACGACGCAGTGGTGGCGATCACCCGCTCCGGCACCACGACCGAGGTGCTGCGCGTCCTGGAAGCCGTCCAGGGGCGCATCCCGACGGTGACGATCCTGGGCGACCCGGACACCCCGGCGAAGGAACTCTCGGATGCGACCGTCACCCTGCCCTTCGCCGACGAACGCTCGGTGGTCCAGACCCGTTTCGCCACCACCGCCCTGACGCTGCTCCGCGCCCACCTGGGCGAGGACCTCACCGAGGCGGTCAACGACGCGCGGGACGCCCTCACCGCTCCGGTCACGCCGGAGTGGGTGGAAGCCGAGCAGTTCACCTTCCTGGGCACGGGATGGACCTACGGCCTGGCCAACGAAGCGGCCCTCAAGATGCGGGAGGCGTCCCAGAGCTGGACGGAGTCCTACCCGGCGATGGAGTACCGCCACGGTCCGATCGCCATAGCCGCCCCCAACCGCGTGACCTGGCTCTTCGGCGCCGCTCCGGCGGGCCTGGAGGCAGAGGTGACCCGTACGGGCGCACGCTTCGTCCGCCACGACCGCGACCCGCTCGCGGACCTGGTGCTGGTGCAGCGCGTCGCCCTGGAACGGACCCGCGCCCGGGGCCTGGACCCCGACAGCCCCCGCAGCCTCACCCGGTCCGTGATGCTCACCGTTCCGGCAGCCCGCTAGGCAGCGTCCCACCCCGACCTGCAGCCAAGGGAGTCAGCGTCCCATGCCTCTCGTTTCGACCTCCTCGCTCATCGACGCCGCGCGGGTGAACGGCGTCGGCGCCGCGGCCTTCAACGTCATCCATCTGGAAACCGCCGAGGCGCTGGTCACCGCCGCCGAGCGGGCCGAGGCGCCACTCATCCTGCAGATCAGCGAGAACTGCATCCGCTATCACGGCAGTCTGCGCCCGATCACTCTGGCCACCCTCGCGCTCGCGGAGGATTCGTCCGTCGCCATCGCCGTGCATCTGGATCACCTCACCGACCCGGAGCTGGTCCACGAGGGCGCGGCGGCCGGTGTGCGGTCCTTCATGGTGGATGCCTCGGCACTCCCCTACGACCAGAACGTCGCCACCACCGCCGCGCTCACCGCCTGGTGCCATGAGCGTGGCGCCTTCGTCGAGGCGGAACTCGGTGAGGTCGGCGGGAAGGACGGCGTGCACGCGCCCGGTGCGCGGACCGATCCGGACGAGGCGCTGGCGTTCGTCGATGCGACGGGCGTCGATGCGCTGGCGGTCGCCGTCGGCTCCTCGCATGCGATGCGGGAGCGGACCACGGTGCTGGACAAGGAGTTGATCTCCCGCTTGCGGGAGACGCTCCCGGTGCCGTTGGTGCTGCACGGGTCGTCCGGCGTGCCGGACGACGAGCTGCAGCGCGCCATCGCGGCCGGAATGACGAAGATCAACATCTCCACGCACCTGGTGTCGGTGTTCACCCGCTCCATACGGGAGACGTTGGGAGCCGATCCCCGGCTCATCGACTCGCGTAAGTACCTCAAGCCGGCCAGGGAGGAGGTGGCCAGGGAAGCCGCCAGGTTGCTGGGGGTGGTGAACACGGCGCCCGACCTGCCCGAGCAGTACACCGCGCAGGCGCCGGCGGCGCGGGGGTGAGCGGCGGGAACGCCACCGCAGCGCGGCTAGGCTCGCCGCATGAAGCGCCATGAACGGATGAACGCACTGCTTGAGCTGCTCGGCGAACGGGGCCGGGTGGACGTCGAGGAGGCGGCGACCGCACTGGAGGTCTCCGCCGCCACGATGCGGCGCGACATGGACGCACTCGCCGAGCAGCAGTTGCTGACCCGGACCCGGGGCGGGGCGGTGCTCAGCTCGGTGGCGTACGACCTGCCGATTCGCTACAAGCACGCACACCGGTCCGAGGAGAAGGAGGCAGTGGCGCAGGCGGCGGCGCGGATGGTCGAGCGTGGCGATGTGGTCGGTCTGAGCGGAGGCACCACCACCACCGCGATCGCCCGAGCACTGGCCATCCGTCCGGACTTCGCCGAAGCCGGACCGCAACCCCATCTGACGATCGTCACCAACTCCCTCAACATCGCCAACGAGCTGGCGGTACGCCCTCAGATCAAGATCGTGCTGACCGGTGGCGTGGCACACTCCCGCTCCTTCGAGCTGGTGGGCCCGTTCAGCGAGTTGGTGCTCCAGCAGATCTCGGTGGACATCGCGTTCATCGGCGCCAACGGGATGGACCCGGTGATGGGGGCGACGGTTCACGACGAGGCGGAGGCCCGGATCAACCATCTGATGGCTGAGCGGGCGCGACGAGCGGTCGTCGTCGCCGACTCGTCGAAGATCGGCGAGCGCTGCTTCGCCCGGATCGGCGGGGCGGACGTGTTCGACACCTTCATCACGGATGGCGGCGCGCCCGAACAGGCGCTGAGGGAGTTCGCCGACCGCGGCCTGAAGGTGGTGACGGCGGGGGCTGTGGAGGCCGGGTGAGCTGAGGGCCGGCCCCGGTCCGGTGGTGTGGGGTGGCTGGGTCGGGGAGCGGGGCGGGGCGGGGCGAGCCAGGTTCGTTCAGGACCGGGTTGGCCCAGCGGGAGGGGAGGGGCGGGGCGGGGGGGGAGGGGCCCCGCCCCCAGTGCCACGCAGGGCGCCTCACCTCGCCGCCTCACCGCCTCACTTCCCTCCCCTTCTCCCGCCTCCGCCTCCGCACCCGCCTCCGCCTCCGCCTCCGCACCCGCACCCGCACCCGCACCCGCACCCGCACCCGCACCAAGTCGACGCGGTTACGTCATGGCCGGAAAAGGGGCGTCGGGTGGCTGGGGCTGAGAGCTGTCGTCGTGTATGGAGAATGGAGAATGAGTGGACGAAGCCAGCTGAGCCCCGTTGGCGGAGAAGTATCGGGGGCCTGATCCGGGGGAGAGTGTAGTGATGCGGAAGTTGCTGGTCACAGCGTTGGCCGCAGTGCTGTGCGGGGGGACGTTGAGCCTGACGACGGCGTCCGAGGCGGCCGCTGCCGGGCCGCCCGTGCAGTGTGTGAAGGTGCGGAAGTTCTACACGAAGGGCCATCAGCGTTACGTACGGCTGACGAATCTGTGCAGTCGGCGTCCGGCGTGTTACGTCATCGTGGTCCCGCACCATGCCGATCCTCGGGGGCGGCTCTCCAAAGGCGCTACGAAGAATGTGCGCTATGCCAAGAGCAGTTCGGCGCGTGCGCTGTATGTGAAGAACGTGCGCTGTTGATCCGAGGGATGGGGGCCTGCTGCGGGCTGGGTGGATAGCCCTGCGCAGTTCGTCTGACCGGCACGGCGCCTCAGGTCGTCTGATCAGGTAGGCAGGCGGAGTGGCGACTGCGGGGCGGCGGCAAGGGGCGTCGGTTGGGCGGCGTCGGCAAGCCAGGCACCGCTTCCGCCGCCCCGGGCCTCGATCGCCCCTCGCGGCATGGGAACGCGCCCGGTTCGGCGGCACGGAGCCGGACACCCCCGCAGCTTCGGGTCCACCCGACGGTCGCCGTGCTGCGCCGCCGCGAGCAGGCAGCACCCTTCCCACTCCGAGGCGCCGAACACCCGTCCCCATACAGACGGACACCACCCCACAGCCACGCCACCTCGCGCCGATCGCCGGACGCCGCCCTCCCACCCGCCGCTTCAGCCCTCTCACCAATCCGCGCCCTGCCGATGGCCCGCGCGCCACCCCTGGCAGCCCCCGTACCTCCCGCAAGCACCTCACCCAATCCCCCACCGCCCCTTCGTGACCCGGGGCACATCTTTTACGAGTAAAACACCTGTTAATCTTCTCGCATGGGTAAGCACGTCAAGGCGGGTGGGAAGCGTGGGGGCGGGGCTCTGTTGAGTGGGGTGCGGCCGCTGCCGGTGCGGAGTTCCGTGCGGTTGCGGCGGCCGGTGGACATCTGGCACAAGCCGGCGTTGAGCGCGGTGGTGGCGCTGGCCGTCCCGGATTTCACGCTCTTCGCGCTGGGCCGTATGGACCTGGTGCTGTACACCTCGGCCGGGGCGATGTGTGCGCTCTACGGGCACGGTCTGCCGTACGCGGCGCGGGCCAAGGCGTTGCCGTGGGTCGTGCTCGGCATGGTGGCGAGCCTGGGGGTGGCGCTGACGGCGGCGTCGTTGGTCTCGTCCGCCGTGGTGCTGGTGGCGTTGGCCTCGGTGCTTGCCGCGGTGCACAAGGTGGTCTGTGATGCGACGCGGATCGGGCCGCCGGGAAATTTGATCTTCACGTTCATCGCGGCGTCGGCGTTCTTCGTGCCACAGCGGATCTCCGAGGTCCCGCTGCATCTGGTGCTGGCGCTGGCGGCCGGGGCCGTGGCGTGGCTCGTCGGGATGGCGCCCGCCCTGGTAAGGCCGCGGGGGCCGGAGCGGATCGCCACCGCTCGGGCGTTGGAGGCCGCGGCGGCGCAGTTGCGTGCCGAGGCCGCGGCCCGCGCCGAAGCGCCGGGGTCGGCCGGAGGCGCGGTGGCGCGGGCCCGGCAGGCGACGGCGACCGCGGTGAATGCCGCGTGGCACACGGTTTTCCTGGTTCCCGCGCGGACGCCCGCGAAGGCCGAGGCGCGGGCCGGGCTGGAGCGGCTGCTGATCCGGGCCGAGGCCGTGCTGAGCGGGGCTGCGGACGGGGAGGCCGACTCCGGCGCGCTCGCCGGGGCGGACCTGTTCGGGCGGTGGGCGCAGGAGGTCCGGGGTGGCGGGCCGCTTCCCGTGGTGGCGCTCACGCCGTCACAGCAGGCGGAGCTGGTCGGCGTCGAGTTGGACCATCAGCAGGCGGAACAGCAGGTCGCACACCGCAACGCCCGGCCCGGCGCCCCCCTCGTCGATCAGCACGTGGACGTCGCCCTGCCTCAGGAGGGCGAGGCCGGGACGGTCCGGCTCGCCGAGGTCCCGCACCAGGCCGGGGAGGCTGGCGCAGACGGCGTCGACGGTGGAGGTGCCGGCCCGCGAACCGCCGTGACCTGCGATTCCCCCGGCTTCAGCCCGCGTTGCCCGGCGCCCGGGCGGGTGCGGGGCTGGCGGGCCGTGGGCGCCGCGTTCCGGAGCGGCTCGCCGTTGCTGCCGGTGGGTGTCCGGACCGCCGTGGGGTGTGCGCTGGCCGGGTGGGTGTCGATGGTGCTCGGGGTCGGGCATCCGTACTGGGCCGTCGTCACGGCGGCGTCGGTGTTCCAGGCGAACACGACGCTGTCCTGGCAGCGGGCGTTTCAGCGGTCGGTGGGGAATCTGCTGGGGCTGGTGGTGTTCACGCTTCTGCTGCCGGTGATCCACACCGGTCACCTGGCGATGATCGCGCTGGCGCTGGTCTTCCAGTTCGGGGCGGAGGCGTGGATCACCCGGAACTACTGGCTGGGGTCGGTGTGTGTCACGCCCATGGCGTTGCTGCTGACGGAGTTCGGCAACCCCTTGCCGGCCCGGGTGCTCGTCGCCGACCGGTGGATCGACACGCTGGTGGGGGCCGCGCTGGGGCTGGTTTGCTGTGTGCTGGTCACCAATCGGCGGGCCGGTGACCGTATCGGCGCGGCGTTGGAGCGGACCGCTGCGGCGCAGGCCGCGGCCGGGCAGCTGCTCGCGGCGGACGCGGTCCCCGGCGCGGCGCACGCGCGGGAGACCGGCTGGGCGCGGGACCGGCTGGCGGGGGCGCTGGCCGAGCTGCGGGAGGCCGTCGAGGTGGCGTCGGGCGAGTGGTGGCAGCGGGCGTTGCCGGAGGAGCGGGTGGCCCGGGCCGAACAGCACGGTCACCGCACCCTCGCGCTGCTCGCGCGGCGTCTGGCCGAGGCTGCGCCGTCCGTCCGCCCCGTGCCGGAACCGGTGGCCGCGGCAGGCACAATTGACGGCGTACGACGGTGATACGACGGTGAGCTGAGCCGGTCCGGCGCCGTACGAGGGCGAGAGGAGAGCCGGGTGGCCGAGGACATCGTCGCGGGGGTGCTGCGCCAGTGGCAGCAGGTGCACCCGGGGCTCGACACCGGTCCGATGGCGTTGATCGGGCGGCTCAACCGCTGTTCGGCGCTGTTGCAGCAGGCCGCCGACGCGCCGCTGCGGCGGGCCGGGCTGTCCCGCCCGGAGTTCGACATCCTGGGGACGCTGCGCCGGATGGACCGGGAGCTGACGCCGGGCCGGGTGGCGCGGGAGACGTTCGCGTCGGGCGCCGCGGTCACCAAGCGGCTGCGGCAGCTGGAGGCGGGCGGGCTGATCAGCCGCCGCGTGGACGACCGTGACCGCCGGGTCGCCCATCTCTCCCTCACCGACGAGGGCCGCGATCTGATCGACCGGATCCTGCCGGAACAGCTGGCGTACGAGGCGACGTTGCTCGGCGGTGTCGGCGAGCGCCGCCGCGATGAACTCTCCGAGGGGCTGGGCGAACTCCTCGTCGTCCTGGAAGGCCGCCTGGGCAGCCTGATGGATTGAGAGCGTGACGGGTTGAGGGCGAGGGCCCGGAGGGGGCGCGGCAGACACGTCAAGCCGATGGCTGGACATGCGACCGTCGTACCGTCCATCGCCCCACCGCGGCCACCGCCCGCACGGTGGCCGACCGACCTCGCCCCGTCCTGCCGCTACCACCGCCACCGCGTGATCGTCCCCCGCCCGGCGCGGCGCCTCGGGCCGCTATCACCCCGAGCAGTTCCACACCCACTTCGAGCCCATCCAGTGCCAGCCGCAGCGGGGCGGCGTCGTCGGGCTGGGCGAGGCCGTGGGCTGGGTGAACGTGGGTGACGGCGTCGGTGTGGGCGTCGGCGTGGGGGTCAGGGTCGGCGTCGGCGCTTCCGTCGGAGTCGGGGTCGGGGTCGGCGTAGGCGTCGGGCTGGGGGTCGGCGTAGGTGTAGGCGTCGGGGTCGGTGAGGCCGTGGGTGTGGGCGTCGGGCCCGGTGTCGTGGGGGTGGTGGACGGATCCGTGGGCCCGGGTGTGGGCGGTGCGGTGGTGGGCGACGCGGATGGGGACGGGGATTCCGAGGGTGCGGCCGGGGTGCCCGGGGCGGGTGGTACCGCGGGCGGCCCCGGGGGCGGGGCCTGCGGGCTGTGCGGCGGGGCGTCGGAGGGGGCCGGGGCGGCGGGCGTCCGCGGTGCGGCGGCTGCGGCCTGCGGTCGGGGCTTCGGGGTGGGGGTGTCGTCGGTGAGGACGTATCCGGCGGCCATCGCGGCGCCGGCGACGGCGACGACCGCGACGCCGCCGGCCGTTGCGGCGGCCGGGCCGGAGCGGATGCGCAGCAGTCGGCGCAGCGTACCGAGGACGCTGCCGGGGGCCGGGGTGGTGCCGGACGAGGCCGCGGCGGCCGTCCCCGCCCCGGCTCCGGCGCCGAGCAGCGGGAGCAGGAACTTCGCCGAGCCACCGGCCAGGAACACCAGCAGTGCGGGGCCGGTGAGCGCGGGAAGACGGTGGTTGGCGCGGGTGAGCAGGGCGAGGCGGTCGCGGCAGTCGGCGCAGTCCGGGAGGTGTTCGGCGATGCCGTCGGCCTGCCGGGCGGTGGCCTCGCCGCGCAGATAGGCGGGCATCCGTTCCCAGTGGGTGCCGCAGGCGGCCGCCTCGGGGCTGCCGGGCAGTCCGCGCAGGAACGCCTGGCGCATACCCTCCCGGGCGCGGTGGAGGAGGACGGCGGTGGCGCCCTTGCCCGCGCCGATGGCCTTGCCGACGGCTTCCAGCGGCTGGCCTTCGGCCTCGGCGAGCCAGAGGGCCTTCACCCAGCGGTGCGGGAGTTGGTCGAGGACGCGGGCGAGCTGGTCGACGTAGGCGACGCGTTGTGCCGGGTCCTCCGGCGGGGTGGCGCCGCCGACGGTGACGGTCTCGGGCCAGGTCTGTCCGTCCTCGGGGTCGCGGGGGACCTCACGGGCGGCGTCCGATCCGGCGCTGGAGGCGAGGTGGCGGATGGTGGTCCGCAGATAGGCCGGGACGTTGTCGATGTGGTGGCCGCCGTGGATGCGGCGCCAGACGCGGAAGTGCGCCTCGGCGACGACGTCCTCGGCGAGCCAGGCGTTGGCGATCAGCGAGCGGGCGTAGCCGACCAGGCGCGGATGCTCCTGGGCGTACAGCTCGGTGTAGACGTCGACGGCGGAGGCGCCGGATTCCTCGGGGGCGCCGGCCTGTGCGGGGACCGACACCGTGGGGGTGAGCCGGTCCGCGGGCCACGCGGAGTCCGCGGGGGCTTCAGACATGGGGGGCAACCTTCGGATTTCGCCCCGGGACGTGCGGCGGTGGCCGTGCGTTCCGGGGAGGGTCGGTCCGGGAGCTGGCCCGGAGGAGTTCGTCCACCTAGGGGCCTTGATTCTCCCATCTGTCGGGCCATGACCGGCACGTGGCATTGGTGAAAGGCGTCACGGCGCGCTCCCGTACGCCCCGTGTGAGGCGCGGGCGCCCCTCCCGAAAGCGACAACTGAGGGCAAGCCCTGGTGAACAAGGGCAGTTAGGGGCGATCATCTTGAAATGCCTTCAGTGCAGGCAGGGGAGCGTCACCCCGGAAGCTATATACCGACTTGACGCCTCATCAGAGATGCGCGACGGAACACCCCGGCCCGTCCGTCACTTCTCCGCCCTCCCCCCGAAGAGTTGCTCCAGGTGGAGATCGAGCAGGCGCAGCGCCTCCTCCTGGGTGTGGACCTCCAGGAGGAGGTAGGTGGAGAGGCCGTCGGCGAGGGTGACAAGGAGCATCGCCTCGTCGTCCGTGGCGCGGGCGGGCGGGAGTTCGCCGCGGTCGGCGGCGCGGCGGAGCTCCCCGGTGAAGAAGTCGCGGAGGCGGGGGATGCCGTTCCTGGCCTCGGCGCGCAGGTCGGCGTCGTGGACGGCGCGGACGAAGTAGGCGGCGCCGACGAGGGCGCCGGTGCGGCTGCGGTCGTCCAGCGGCAACATGCCGGTCAGGCAGGCCCGGAGGACGTCGCGCGGGGCCGGCTCCCCGTCCATGGCCTCGATGCGGTCGCGGATGCGGCGGTCGGCGAGGGCGTTGATGTGGCGGAGGGCGAAGACGAGCATGTCGCCCTTGGTGCGGAAGTAGTGCTGCAGTTGCCCGAGGGAGATGCCGGCTTCGGCGGCGATGTCGCGCAGTCCGGCGCCGTCCAGGCCGCGGGTGCTCGCCACCCGCCAGAGCGCCTCCGCGATCTCCCGCCGCCTGGCCTCGTGATCGACCTTCTTGGGCACGCCCGGCCTCCCGTCGTCGGGCCGGTTCCGTCCGGCCCGCTTTTGCAAGTCACTCGTACGGTATAACGTACCCACGTCCAATACAGTTGACTTGCCAACGGGGGATCGCCATGCCCGGAACCGGAACCGCACCACCCGCACTACGGCCGCCACACCACCGCGTCGATCCGCGGGCGCGCCGCTGGTGGGCGGTGCGGGCGCTGCTGACGGTGAGCGGCCCGGTGCTGCTGACCGCGGTGGCGCTCGCGGTCTGCGCCCTGCTCTTCTTCCCGGGGGCGCTGCCGTGGCTGGGCCCGCTGCTGGCGGCACCCGTCGTCGCGGCGCTCGTCCACCTCGTGCTGATGCCGCGGGTGCGGTACGCGGTGCACGCCTGGGAGTTGGGTGAGCGGGCGGTGTACGCGTCCGACGGCTGGTACCGGCAGCGGCGGCGGATCGCTCCGCTGTCGCGGGTGCAGACGGTCGACACCGCCCAAGGCCCGCTGGAGCGCCGGTTCGGGCTGGCGACGGTCACCGTGACCACCGCCTCGACCGCGGGCGACATCAGGATCCGCGGGCTGTCCGAGGCGGGGGCGGACGAGCTGTCCCGGCGGATCGGCGCGGCGGCGCAGCTGGTTCCGGGGGATGCGGCATGACGGAATCGACGTATCTCGCCCCGGGCGGCGGGTGGCGCCGGACCCATCCGCGCACCCTCCTGGTGCACGCCGCCTGGCCGCTGCCGCCGCTGACCTCCCTCGCGGCGGCGGCCGTGGTCACCGGTGGGCGGATCCCGCCCGGCACCTGGATCGCGCTGGCCGCGCTCACCGTGTCGTTCGCCGTGGTCACCGCGGTGGGCGCGGTGCGGTGGGCGCGTACGGAGTTCCGGGTCACCGCAGCCGCGCTGGAGGTGCGGACGGGGGTGTTCACCCGGCGGCTGCGCACCGTGCCGCTGGACCGGATCCGTACCGTCGATCTCACCGCGACGCCGCTCCACCGGGTGCTGCGGCTCGCGGCGTTGCGGGCCGGGACCGCGGGCGACGGGAGCGGTGTGCTGACGCTGGACGCGCTGCCGGCCACCGAGGCCCGGCGGGTGCAGGGCGCGCTGCTGGCCCGGGCCTCGTCCGGTGCGGTGGCGGACGATCCGGTGCTGGCGCATTTCTCCCCGCGCTGGCTGCGGTATGCGCCGCTGACCTTCTGGGTGGTCGGCGGGGTGCTGATCGCGGCCGGTACGGTCCACCGCGTGCTGCACGGCATGGGCGTCGACTTCTGGGAACTGGGCTTCGTCCGGCGGGCGTTCGCGGCGTTCGGCACGGTGTCGCCGTGGCTGACGGTTCCCGCGGCGCTGCTGGTGCTGCTGGTCGCCGGGGCGGTCGGCGCGGTGGCGCTGTACGCGGAGAACTGGTGGGGCCACCGTCTGGAGTGGGTCGACGGCGCGACGCTGCGGGTGCGGCGCGGCCTGTTCACCACGCGGACGGTCACGATCGACCGGGCCCGGCTGCGCGGGGTGCTGCTCCGGGAGCCGCTGCTGCTGCGCGCGGGCGGCGGGGCGTCGGTGCGGGCGGTGGCCGGTGGGCTCGGTGACCGCGACGAGAACCGTGCGCGCAGCGGGCTGCTGCCACCGGCGCCGCGGACGTTGGCGGTGCGGGTGGCCGGCGGGGTGCTGGGCGCGCCGTTCCCCGATCCGCCGCTGCCGGGGCGGGGCGCCTCGACCACACTGGCGCGCCATCCCCGGGCGGCGCTGCGCAGGCGGCGGTTGCGGGGGCTGTGCTGGGTGACGCTGCCGGGGACGGCGGTCCTGGCCGGTGGCGGGGTGGCCTTCGCGCCGGCGCTGTTCGCAGGGGCGGGGGCGTACGCGGCGGTGTCGGCGGCGGTGGTGTGGTGGGCGGCGCGGGAGGCGTACCGGGCGCTCGGGCACGGGCTGCACGGTGGCCATCTCGTGGTGCGGTCGGGGGTGTTCGGCCGGGACACACTGGCGTTGGAGCGGTCGGCGGTCGCGGCGTGGACGTTCTCCAGCACCCCGTTCGGCCGCCGGGCCGGGCTGGTGACGCTGACCGCCGCGTTCGCCGCGGGCGAGGGGCGGCACCGGATCCCGGATCTGGCGGCGTCGCGGGCACCGGGTCTCGCCGCGGCCGCCGCGCCGGGCATCGTCGAGGAGTTCCTGGTGGGGACGGCGGAGGGCGGGTGCCACCGAGCGGACGCGGCGGCCGACCCCGGCGGCTACCCGCTTCTCCCCCGCCGATGCGCACCATGACACAGATCACACCCCTTGTGCGTGCACGACCGGGGCCCGTCGTTCGTCCTAGGGGGTGAGTGATGCCGTGAAACGACAGCTGTGAGGAGCCGCCGCGATGCCCGCCACCATCGACCACGCCGTCCAGGTCCGCCTCCTCGCAACGACCCCCGGGCCGCACACGGTCCCCGCCGTGCTGCGGTACCACCCCCGCGATCCGCTGGCGGTGCGGATGTCGTTCCCGCCGGAGATCTCCCTCGACGGGGCCGCGGTGGACTGGGCGTTCGCGCGCGAGCTGCTGGCCGAGGGCGTGCACTCCCCCGTCGGCCACGGCGATGTGCGGGTGCGGCCGGCGGGTCCGGAGCGCACGGTCATGGAGTTCCACGCCGACGAGGGCGTGGCGATGGTGCAGCTGCGCACGGCGGATGTACGGCGCTTCCTGGCCCGCTCGTACGAGGCGGTCCCGGCCGGTCAGGAGCCGACCCACCTCGATGTCGACCGTGGTCTCGCCGCCCTCTTCGGCGCCGCCTGAGCGCCCGGCATCCGCTCCCCCGCGCGTCCCCGGCGGGCACCGTTCCGTGCCCGCCGGGGACGCGGTGTCACTGCTGCGGGAAGCCGAAGCCGTAGCTCTGCTGCCGCAGCCACGGCAGCAGGTCGTCCAGCGCCTCGACGGTGCGGGAGCGATCGCCGCCGCCGTCGTGGAAGAGGACGGTCGGGCCGTTCGTCAGCTCGCCGCGGACGGTCGCCTCGATGGTGGCGACGGAGCCGCCCTCGAAGTCCTTGCTGTCGATGTTCCAGCCCAGCGGCCGCATCCCGTGCTTGGCCGCGAGGGTGCGGCTGTAGGGCGTGAACGCGCCGCCGGGCGCCCGGTAGTAGCGCACCGGCGCGCCCCCGGCCTTCTCGATCATCTTCTGGGCCGGGAGGATCTGGTCCGACTGGTAGCGCTCCGGCCGGTGGTCCATGCCGGTGTCGTGGCTGATGGTGTGGTCGCAGAGCCGGTGACCGGCGGCGACGACCCGGCGGACGAGGTCGGGGTGGGCCGCGGCCTGCGGCCCGATCATGCAGAACACCGCCTTGACGTGGTGGCGTTCGAGTACGTCGAGGACCTTCGGGGTCCACACCGGGTCCGGGCCGTCGTCGATGGTGATGTTGAGGCTGCGGCCGGGGCGGTCCGAGGCGTGCACGATCGACGGGTCCACGGGGCGGGCCGTCGGGCGGTGGGAGGCCGACTGCGTCGCCTCGGGGGTGTCCGCCTCCGCGCTGGCCGGGCCGCCGGGCCAGGTCAGGGCGAGCGCCCCGGCGGCGCCGAGCGCCACCGCCGTCGCGGTGACCGTCTTGAGAATGCCGCGCCCGCTCCCGAAGCGCCCCGCCCTGTTCATGCCGTCCCTCGCACCGTCTTGTGGGTCTGTCCGTGGTCTCGTACGGTCCGGGCGTTTTCCGCCCTCCGGCCGCACCCCCACAGATGCGCAGGAAACCGATCAGGATGCCTCTGTTACCGATCCATCATGAAAGTTCTTGATACTGAACCCATGCCACGTGTACTTCTGATCGAGGACGACGCCGCCGTACGGGACGGGGTGTCCCTCGCCCTGCGGCGGCGCGGCCACGAGGTCGCGGCGGCCGGCAGCGGTGAGGAGGGGCTCGATCTGCTGCCCGGCTTCCGGCCGGACATCGTGCTGCTCGACCTCATGCTGCCGGGCAAGGACGGCTTCGAGGTCTGCCGCCTGATCCGCACCGAGCGGCAGCTGCCGATCATCATGCTCACCGCACGCGGCGACGACCTCGACGTGGTCCTCGGCCTGGAGGCGGGCGCCGACGACTACATCGTCAAACCGGCCCGCGGCGAGGTCCTGGAGGCCCGGATACGGGCGGTGCTGCGCCGCACCGCGCCGCCCGCCGACGGCGCGGCCGCCACCGAACCCGGCCCCGCGCCCGTCGAGTCGTACGGCGCGCTCGCCATCGACCGCGCCGGGCTCGTCGTCGCCAAGGACGGCCGGGACCTCGCGCTCGCGCCCTCCGAGATGAAGCTGCTGCTCTTCCTGTCGGCCACCCCCGGACAGGTCTTCAGCCGCCAGCAACTGCTGGAACACGTCTGGGAGCACAGCTACCACGGTGACGCCCGGCTGGTGGACGCCTGTGTGATGCGGCTGCGGACGAAGATAGAGGACACCCCGCGCAGCCCCCGCTTCGTCCAGACGGTGCGCGGCTTCGGCTACCGCTTCGGCCCCCTGTGAGGTGCCGCCGGCTGCTGCCCCCGGGGCGGCTGCGCGGGCTGCGGGTCCGGCTGGTCGTGGCGTTCCTGCTGGTCGCCGCGGTCAGCGCGCTGACCACCGCCGGGCTGACGTACCGCGAGGCGCGCAACGCCATCCTGCAGCGCTCCCAGGACATGGCCGTCAACGATCTGCGCACCCAGATCAATTCGCTCGCCCCGGAACTGGCCGTACCGCCCACCCGCACCGATCTGGAGGCCCTCCGCCTCCAGCTGGAGCGCTCCGGCACCTCCCGCGACTGGGACGTCCGGGTCCGCTACCGCGGCGTCCCCGGCGGCGACGACGCCCCGGCCACCGGCCCGGTCCGCCTCCCCGCCGAACTGAAGAAATCCGTCGAGCGGCGCCATGTCCCGGCGTTCCAGCGGGTGGTGCGCGACGGTGACCCCTGGCTGCTGATCGGGATGCCGGTGCGCCAGCCCGACGGCGCGCCGTCCGCGCTGTCGGTCTACGCCCAACTCCCGCTGAACGCCGAGGAGGCCAACGTCGAGGCGCTGGTCAGCGCGGCGCAGCGGGGTGCGCTGCCGGTGCTGGCGCTGTCGGTGCTGCCCGCGCTGCTCGCCGCCCGGGGCGTGCTGCGGCCGGTGCGGCGGCTGCGGCAGGCGGCCGGGCGGATCGCCGAGGGGAAGCTCGACACCCGTCTTGAGGTCAAGGGCACCGACGAACTCGCCGGTCTCTCCCGGTCGTTCAACGACATGGCGGAGGAGCTGGAGGCGAGCGTGGCGGAGCTGCGGCGGCTGGAGGCCAACGCCCGCCGGTTCGCCGCGGACGTCTCGCACGAGCTGCGCACCCCGCTCGCCGCGATGACCGCGGTCACCGACGTGCTGGACGAGGACGCCGCGGCGCTGGACCCGGACACCGCGTCCGCGGTCCGGCTGATCAGTCAGGAGACCGGAAAGCTGACGCGCATGGTGGAGGACCTGATGGAGGTCTCGCGGTTCGACGCGGGCGCCGCAGCCCTCCACCTCGACGAGGTGGACGTCGCCGAGACCGTCCGCAAGACGCTTCAGGCCCGCGCCTGGCAGGACGAGGTCGGCGCGGAGCTGCCCGACGGCGTCCGCGCCCGCGTCGACCCGCGGCGGCTGGACGTCGTCGTCGCCAACCTCGTCGGCAACGCCCTGCACCACGGCGGCAGCCCCGTCCACGTCCGGCTGCAGGCCCCCGGGCCCGGCGCGGACCGGCTGCTGCTGGAGGTCCGCGACAGCGGCCCCGGCATCGACCCGCAGGTCCTGCCGCACGTCTTCGACCGCTTCTACAAGGCGGACTCGGCCCGCGCCCGCTCCGAGGGCAGCGGTCTCGGCCTGGCCATCGCCCAGGAGAACGTCCGGCTGCACGGCGGCACCGTCCGCGCCGCCAACGCGCCCGGCGGCGGCGCGGTCTTCACCGTGGAGCTGCCGGTACGGCCGCCCGACGGGACCGGCGCCCCGGCGGCGGACGGCCCCGCCCCGGACGGCCCCGCCCCGGACGGACCCGCCTCGGACACGGACGCCTCCGCCGACCCGGCGCCGGACCGTCCCGCCGCCCCGGACACCCCCGGCAAGGAGGCCGCCGCATGAGCGCGCCCCGCCCCCGTACCGCCCGGATCCTGACCACGACCGCGCTGGCCTGCGTCGCCGTGGCCGTGCCGGCCGGCTGCGGTATCGAGCCCAGCGACGTGATCGACGCGGGCGCCCCGGCCTCCGGGGTGCAGGCCCCGGGACGCCCGGAGACCGGCGTCCAGCTGTTCTTCTACGGACCGGCCGGACTGCGCTCCGCGACCCGCCCGGCCAAGGCACCGGCCGACCCGCAGGCCGCCCTCGACCTGCTGCTCGACGGCCCCGACCACGCCGAACGCCGGCGCGGCCTCTCCAGCGCACTGCCCGAGTTGTCCGGACGGCTGCAGGTGCGCGCGGGCCAGGGCCGGGTCGACATCGGGCTGCCCGTCCCGCCGCGGAAGCTGGACACCGCCGCCCTGAGCCAGCTGGTCTGCACGGCGGCCAACGCCGCCGTCCCCGGCGGCCACCCGCCGTCCTCGGTACGGGTCACGCTGACCGGCTCCGGCTCCCGCATCGGCCCGATGCTGTGCGGCGGCGACACCGCGCTGCCGGTGGTCCAGCCGTCGGCGGTGCCGCCGTCCTGAGTCCGCCGCCGCCCGCGCCGGGCGGGCTACCGTGGAGAGGCGCCCCGCACACGGCAGCGCGGCGCGGCCCGGAACTCCCGCGAGAGGCATCCGATGACCGAGCGCAAACCCCCCGGCGTCGACTTCGAGTCCTGGATCGACAAGCAGATCCGCGAGGCACAGGAGCGGGGTGACTTCGCCGGGCTGCCCGGCGTCGGCAAACCGCTGCCCGGGCTGGACAAGCCGTACGACGAACTGTGGTGGGTCAAGGAGAAGATGACCCGCGAGGATCTCTCCTACCTGCCGCCCTCGCTCGCCCTGCGCAAGGAGGCCGAGGAAGCCGCACAGGCCGCGGCCGACGCGCCGAGCGAGGCGGCGCTGCGCCGCATCCTGACCGCCGTCAACGAGAAGATCCGCGCGGCCCTGCGCGCCCCGCTCGAAGGACCACCGCTCGGCATCACCCCGTTCGACGTCGAGGAACGGGCCCGGGAATGGCGCCGGGAGCACGCCCGCTGAGGCGCGGCGGCAGGCGGCCGGGCGCGCCCCGACGTGCTCCGGCCGCCTGCCGACACGCCCTTAAGGGCTGTCCCGTAATCCCTGGCGGGCGCACGACGCCAGAGATCACGGGACAGCCCTTTGCACCCGCACGGATCAACGAGTTCAAGGTCACAGCGAGAGCCCCTGCTCCAGCTAACGCTCGTTCGCCTAGCCTGCTGCCATGACCGCCGAGTCCCCCGAACTCCCCCTGGCCGCCGCGTTCCCGGACGCCGATCGCGCGCAGTGGCAGCACCTCGTCGCGGGGGTGCTGCGCAAGTCGGGCGCCACCCCGGCGGCGGACGCCCCCGAGGACGCGCTCGCCACCGATCTGCCCGACGGCATCCGCGTCCGCCCCCTCTACACCGCCGACGACGGACACCCCGATGCGGGGCTCCCCGGCTTCCCGCCGTTCGTGCGGGGCGGCCGCCCCGAGGGCGCGACCGTCGCCGGATGGGACGTACGCCAGCGCCAGGCCCACACCGATCCGGGCGTCGTCAACGAGGCGGCCCTCACCGACCTGGAGAACGGTGTCACCTCGCTGTGGCTGCGCGTCGGCGAGGGCGGGGTGCCCGTCGGCGCACTGCCGCGGGCCCTGGTCGGCGTCCATCTGGACCTCGCCGCCGTCGCGCTCGACGCGGGCGCGGAGTTCGCCGAGGCCGCCGAGGCACTGTTCGCGCTGGCCGCCGACGGCGGCGTGGCCCCGGCCGCCCTCACCGGCACGCTCGGCGCCGACCCGCTGGCACTCGTCGCCCGCAGCGGTGACGCCACCGCACTCGACGACCGGCTGGCGGCCGCCGCCTCGCTGGCCGCACGGTGCGCCGCCGAGGCGCCCGGGCTGCGGGCACTGACCGTCGACGCGCTGCCGTACCACGAGGCGGGCGGTTCGGCCGCCGAGGAGCTGGGGTGCTCCCTGGCCACCGGCGTCGGCTATCTGCGGGCGCTGACCGCCGCGGGCCTGGACATCGACGCCGCCTGCGGCCAGCTGGAGTTCCGCTACGCCGCCTCCGCCGACCAGTTCCTGACCATCGCCACGCTGCGCGCCGCGCGCCGCCTGTGGGCGCGCGTCACCGAGGTCTGCGGCGCCTCGCCCGGGGCGCGGGCGCAGCGCCAGCACGCGGTGACGTCGCCGGTGATGATGACCCGCCGCGACCCGTGGGTGAACATGCTGCGCACCACCGTCGCCGGGCTGTCGGCCGGGGTCGGCGGCGCGGACGCGGTGACGGTGCTGCCGTTCGACGCGTCGCTCGGCCTGCCGGACGCGTTCGCCCGCCGGATCGCCCGCAACACCCAGGCGGTGCTGCTGGAGGAGTCGCATCTGTCGAAGGTGATCGACCCGGCCGGCGGCTCCTGGTACGTCGAGCAGCTGACGGACGAGCTGGCGCGCGCCGCCTGGGCGTGGTTCCAGGAGATCGAGGGCGCGGGCGGTCAGGCCGCGGCGCTCGGCTCCGGGCTGATCGCCGACCGGCTCGCGGCGACCTGGGAGCGCCGCTCCCATGAGCTGGCGACCCGCCGCGAACCGATCACCGGCGTCAGCGAGTTCCCCCATCTGGCGGAGGCCCCGGTGCACCGGGAGGCCGCGCCGGTGCCGGCCGGGGGCGGGCTGCCGCGGGTGCGGCGGGACGATGCGTACGAGGCGCTGCGGGCCAGGTCGGACGCGCATCTGGCGGCCACCGGCGAGCGTCCGAAGGTGTTCCTGGCGGCGCTCGGTCCGGCCGCCGCGCACACCGCGCGGGTGGCGTTCGCCGCCAATCTCTTCCAGGCGGGCGGGGTGGAGACGGTGCACGAGCCCGCGTCGGTGGACGCCGGGACGGTGGCCGCGGCGTTCGCGGCGAGCGGTGCGCGGATCGCCTGCCTGTGCGGCAGCGACGCGCTCTACGCGGAGCAGGCGGCCGAGGTCGCGGCGGCGCTGAAGGCGGCCGGTGCGGTGCGGGTGTATCTGGCGGGTGCGCCCGGTGAGCGGCGCGCGGAGTTCGGGCAGGCGGGGGTGGACGCGTACGTCTTCACCGGCTGCGATGCGGCCGGGGTGCTCGCCTCGGCCCTGGATGTCATGGAGGTGGCGTGATGGCCGGGACACGGCGGACGGACGGCCCGGGCACCATCCCGGATTTCCGCGGGGTGCCGCTGGACGGCGCGGCGGACGGCGCGGACCCGAAGCGGTGGGCCGAGGCCGTCGAGCAGGCCACCGGCGCGAGCGTCGCGGACCTGACGTGGGAGACGCCCGAGGGCATCGGCGTGAAGCCGCTCTACACCGAGGCCGACCTCGACGGTGTGGACTTCCTGCGGACGTACCCGGGCATCACGCCGTATCTGCGCGGCCCGTACCCGACGATGTACGTCAACCAGCCGTGGACCATCCGGCAGTACGCCGGGTTTTCCACCGCGGAGGAGTCCAACGCCTTCTACCGGCGCAACCTCGCGGCCGGTCAGAAGGGCCTGTCGGTCGCCTTCGACCTGCCCACCCACCGCGGCTACGACAGCGATCACCCGCGGGTGACGGGTGACGTCGGTATGGCGGGCGTGGCGATCGACTCGATCTACGACATGCGCCAGCTCTTCGAGGGCATCCCGCTGGATCGGATGACGGTGTCGATGACGATGAACGGTGCGGTGCTGCCCGTTCTCGCGCTCTACATCGTGGCCGCCGAGGAGCAGGGCGTACCGCCCGAGAAGCTGGCCGGGACCATTCAGAACGACATCCTCAAGGAGTTCATGGTCCGCAACACCTACATCTATCCGCCGCAGCCGTCGATGCGGATCATCTCCGACATCTTCGCGTACACCTCGCAGAAGATGCCGCGGTACAACTCCATCTCGATCTCCGGGTACCACATCCAGGAGGCGGGGGCGACGGCCGATCTGGAGCTGGCGTACACGCTCGCCGACGGGGTGGAGTACCTGCGCGCGGGGATGGCGGCGGGGATGGACGTGGACGCGTTCGCGCCGCGGCTCTCCTTCTTCTGGGCGATCGGCATGAACTTCTTCATGGAGATCGCCAAGCTGCGGGCGGCGCGGCTGCTCTGGGCCAAGCTGGTCCAGCAGTTCGATCCGGAGAACCCCAAGTCGCTGTCGCTGCGTACCCATTCGCAGACGTCGGGCTGGTCGCTGACGGCGCAGGACGTCTTCAACAACGTGACGCGGACGTGTGTGGAGGCGATGGCGGCGACGCAGGGCCACACCCAGTCGCTGCACACCAACGCGCTGGACGAGGCGCTGGCGCTGCCCACCGACTTCTCCGCGCGGATCGCCCGCAACACCCAGCTCTTCCTCCAGCAGGAGTCGGGGACCTGCCGGGTCATCGACCCGTGGGGCGGCAGTGCGTACGTCGAGAAGCTGACGCAGGATCTGGCGCGGCGGGCGTGGCAGCACATCGAGGAGGTGGAGGCGGCCGGCGGGATGGCGAAGGCGATCGACGCGGGCATCCCCAAGCTCCGGGTGGAGGAGGCCGCGGCCCGTACCCAGGCGCGGATCGACTCCGGGCGGCAGGCGCTGATCGGGGTGAACAAGTACCGGGTGGAGACCGACGAGGAGATCGAGGTCCTCAAGGTCGACAACTCCGCGGTGCGGGCACAGCAGATCGAGAAGCTGAAGCGGCTGCGGGCCGAGCGGGACGAGGACGCCTGCCGGGCGGCGCTGCGGGCGCTGACCGACGCGGCGCGGTCGGGTCCCGGCGAGGGTCTGGAGGGCAATCTCCTGGCGCTGGCGGTGGACGCGGCGCGGGCGATGGCGACGGTCGGGGAGATCTCCGACGCCCTGGAGGAGGTCTACGGCCGGCACTCCGGTCAGATCCGTACGATCTCCGGTGTGTACCGAGACGAAGCGGGCCCCTCCTCCGGTGTCGGCCGCACCCGGGATCTGGTGGCCGAGTTCGAGCGCGCCGAGGGGCGCCGGCCGCGCATCCTGGTGGCCAAGATGGGCCAGGACGGCCATGACCGCGGCCAGAAGGTGATCGCCACGGCCTTCGCCGACCTGGGTTTCGACGTCGATGTCGGCCCGCTGTTCCAGACCCCGGCCGAGGTGGCGCGGCAGGCGGTGGAGGCCGATGTGCACATCGTCGGCGTGTCGTCGCTGGCGGCCGGTCATCTGACGCTGGTGCCCGCGCTGCGCGAGGCGCTGGCTGCGGAGGGCCGGGAGGACATCACGGTCGTGGTGGGCGGGGTGATCCCCCCGCAGGATGTGCAGACGCTGCGGGACATGGGCGCGGCGGCGGTCTTCCCGCCCGGCACGGTCATCCCGGACGCCGCGTACGACCTGGTCCGGGACCTCGCCCGCGCCCTCGGCCACGAGCTGTGAGGCGCTGATGCCCGCGAGGATCGATGTCGAGCGGTACGCGGAGGGGGTCCGGGCGGGTTCGCGGGCCTGGATCGCGCGGGCCGTGACGCTGGTGGAGTCCAGCCGCGCCGATCACCGCGCGGCGGCCCAGCGGCTGCTCGTCGCACTGCTGCCGTACGCGGGGGCGGCGCGGCGGGTGGGGATCAGCGGGGTGCCCGGGGTCGGCAAGTCGACGTTCATCGATGCGCTCGGCTCGCAGCTGACGGGTGCCGGGCACCGGGTGGCGGTGCTCGCCGTGGACCCGTCGTCGTCGCGTACCGGCGGTTCCATCCTGGGTGACAAGACCCGGATGGCGCGGCTGGCGACCGATCCGGCGGCGTTCGTCCGGCCCTCCCCCACGTCCGGGACGCTGGGCGGGGTGGCGCGGGCGACCCGGGAGTCGATCATCGTGATGGAGGCGGCAGGCTACGACGTCGTCCTCGTGGAGACGGTGGGCGTCGGGCAGTCCGAGACGACCGTCGCCGACATGGTCGACACCTTCGTGCTGCTGACGCTGGCGCGGACCGGTGATCAGCTCCAGGGCATCAAGAAGGGCGTCCTGGAGCTGGCGGATCTGGTCTCCGTCAACAAGGCCGACGGTCCGCACGAGCGGGACGCCCGCGCGGCGGCCCGGGAACTGTCCGGCGCGCTGCGGCTGTTGCAGCCACCGGATGCCGCGTGGACGCCGCCGGTGCTCACCTGCAGCGCCCAGGAGGGGACGGGCCTTGCGGAGCTGTGGGAGCGCGTGGAGCAGCACCGTGCGCTGCTGGAGTCGACGGGTGCGCTCGCCGAGCGGCGCCGGGAGCAGCAGGTGGAGTGGGTGTGGACGATGGTCCGCGACCAGCTCGTGGACCGGCTGCGCCACGATCCGGAGGTGCGGCGGATCGCCCCGGACGTCGAGCGGGAGGTCCGTTCGGGCACACTCACCGCGACGCTGGCCGCCGAACGCCTCCTGACGGCCTTCGGGCTGCCTCCCGAGGAGCACTGAGGGGTACTGCGCAACGATGCCCGGGCGGCCGGTGACCGGCCCGCCCGGGCATCGCCGTGTCCGGGCGCCGTGCGGGAGTTGACGGCGTGCCCCGGGTCAGGGGCGGGGCGAGAGGGTGGCCCAGACGGTTTTGCCGGAGCTGTCCGGCAGTGTCCAGCCCCAGGCGTCACTGAGCTGTTCGACGATGCTCAGACCGCGGCCGGACTCGGCGAGCGGGTCGGGCGTGCCGATCACCGGGGCGCCCTCGCCGCCGTCGGAGACCGCGCACATGACGCCGTCGTCGCGGCGGGTCAGGGCGAGCCAGGCGGGGGTGACGACGGGGCCCGCCACGCGGCCGTCGCCGGCCTCGCCCACGGCGTTGCGGACGCCGTAGCGCAGGGCGTTGCTGACGAGTTCGGAGACGATCAGGGCGGCGTCGTCGGTGAGGGCCGCGCATATCTGCCAGCCGCGGAGGGTGGCGAGGGTGAAGCGCCGGGCGTCGGCGACGGTGCGGGCGGAGGCGCTGAGCGCGCAGGCGGCGAAGGAGTCGGGTCCGGGCACCCACCAGCCGTCGTCGCGCGCTCCCTTGCGCGGTGTTGCATACACGGGCACTGCCGGATGTGTCGTCATCACGTCTCCGCGAAGGGGCGCTGCTGGTCTGGGCTGCACTGCTCGGGACAGCTAATATCCTCGTCAGCCGCCCCCCGCTGCAAGTGCATCTGCAATTACATCGGTAAGGACGGTCGCACAGGGGCTTGTTCACGCCATCGTGGACGACGGCCCGGGAACGGTAGGAGGCCGCGCCTCCAGCAAGGGAGCGACAGTGATGGAGACGGTGCCCAACGGCATTCAGTCGACCCGTATCGAGCAGGCCCAGTGGCGCAAGAGCCGACGCAGCAACCCCAGCGGCAACTGCGTTGAGCTGGCGGTTCTTTCGGACGGCGGAGTAGCGGTGCGCAACTCCCGGCACGTCGGCGGACCGGCCCTGGTCTACACCCGCGACGAGATCGCGGCGTTCGTCCAGGGCGCCAAGGACGGCGACTTCGACGATCTGATCGGCCGTGACTGACGCATATGTCGTCCGGATAATCGGTCCGCTGTACGTATCCTTTTCGCAGTGGGACACTTGGCGCTCGCCCAACCACCCAGGGGAGTCAGCATGACCGCCGCGCAGCCGAGCCGCGAACCCTCACTGCGCCATTATCTCGACAACCCGCGCGGCGGTCCGACGGTGCTGCGCATCGTCCTCGGCACCCAGCTGCGCCGGCTGCGGGAGGCCGCCGGAGTCTCCCGCGAAGCGGCCGGTGACGCGATCCGCGGCTCCCACGCCAAGATCAGCCGCCTGGAGCTGGGCCGGGTGAGCTGCAAGGAACGCGACATCTCCGATCTGCTGACGCTCTACGGCGTCACCGCCGAATCGGAGCGCGCCGACTTCCTCGCACTCGCCCGCCGCACCAGCACCCCTGGCTGGTGGCACCAGTACAGCGACGTCCTGCCCAGCTGGTTCGAGACACACATCGGTCTCGAAGAGGCGGCGTCGGTGATCCGGACGTACGAGGTGCAGTTCGTCCCGGGCCTGCTGCAGACCCCGGACTACGCCCGCTCGGTGGCCCGGCTCGGTCATCCGCGGGCGTCGGAGGAGGACATCGACCGGCGGGTGGCGCTGCGCGTGGAGCGCCAGAAGCTGCTGACGGCGCCGCATGCGCCCCGGTTGTGGGCGGTGATAGACGAGGCGTCGCTGCGGCGTCCGCTGGGCAGCCCGCAGGTCATGGCCGACCAGCTGCGTCATCTGCTGGAGATGGCGAAGCTGCCGAACGTCACACTGCAGATCGCGCCGTTCAGCCTCGGCGGGCTCGCGGCGGCCGGTGGGCCGATCACGATCCTGCGGTTCCTGGAGCCGGACCTGCCGGACATCGTCTATCTGGAGCAGCTGACCAGCGCGCTCTACCTGGACAAGCGCGACGACGTGGACCACTACCTCGCCGTCATGGACCGGCTGAGCGCCCAGGCCGAATCGCCGCGCGGTTCGCTGACGATCCTGGAAAAGCTGCTGCACGAGCTGAGTTGAGCCGCCCGACGGCATCACATATGAGGGAGGCGGGGCCCGGCAGCCCCGCCTCCCTCATGTCTTCCGGGCGGATCAGTTCTTGCGCGCCACGCCGCCGTACTCGATCCACTCCAGCGTCGTCTGCTTCGGCCCCATGCTGCCGTCCGGCTTCCAGGTGGAGACCTCGACGAGCCCCGGCTCCAGGATCTCCAGCCCCTCCAGGTACGCCTCCAGCTCGCTCGCCCGCCGCACCCGGCCCCACTGCCCCTGGGTGGAGACCCGCATGAACTCCGTGACGAAGTCCCGGGTGGCCTTGTCCTCGCTGACCAGGTGACAGACCACCAGGAAGCTGCCGGGGCAGAGCTTCTCGGCGACGCGGGTTATGAGCGCCTTGGGATCGTCCTCGTCCTTGATGCAGTGGAGTACGGAGACGAAGAGCGCGGCGACCGGCTGGTCGAAGTCGATGAGCCGCTCGACCTCGGGCCGGGAGAAGATGCCGTCGGTGTCGCGCATGTCCGCCTGGATCACGGCGGTGCGGTGGTCCTCCTCCAGCAGCGCCCGGCCGTGCGCGAGGACGATCGGGTCGTTGTCGACGTAGACGACCCGGGACTCGGGGTCGACCGCCTGGGCGACCTGGTGGACGTTGTCCTGCGTCGGCAGACCTGAACCGTGGTCGATGAACTGGCGGATGCCCTGCTCCTGCGCGAGCCAGCGCACCGCCCGCTGCAGAAAGCGGCGGTTGTTGATGGCCAGCGCCTTGGTGCTGGGCGCGACCTTGTCCAACTCGTCGCATGCCTCGCGGTCGACGGAGTAGTTGTCCTTGCCGCCGAGGTAGTGGTCGTACATCCGGGCCACGCTCGGGATGCTGACATCGACGACAGTGGACAGCGGCTGGGGCTCTTGGCTCATGACTAACGTTCCCGTCGTTCGGCGCCACCGGCATGGTTCTGCGGCCGCCGTACGAACGGACGGCCGGGCCGGGCTCCTCCCCAACATACCTACGGATGTGCGGTTGTTGCAGTTGGGACCGGGGATCGATCTCCCAGCGCCCCTGTGTGGGAGGGCAGTTGACGGGGACGTCGGGCACGGGCTGGGCAACCGGGCGGAAGGACGGCGCCACGGGGGACGGACCGCCGCCCGGTGTGGCCGGGAACGGTCCCCCCGTTCGGGGGCGGGCCGCCGCCACGCCACTCAGGGCGGCGGCCCCTTCCCTGTCCCGGCGTCACCCGTGCCGGGTGCGCCCACGCGGTACGGACCGGCCCCGCGCGGGGGCAACACCTGATCCGTACCGGCTCCCGGCGCCGCCCGGTCACCCGAAGACCGGCCGCCGCACGAGGGAGCGCACCGGGCGCCTACCACTCCCGGCACGTCCTACACCTGCCGTCTTCGAGCGAACGGTGCGCGGCCGCTGCGGCGGGTCAGGCCGCGGGGATGTCGAAGTAGCGGTGGAGCCCGGCGGCGAGAGTCAGATCGCCGCCGGCCACGATCTTGCGGGTGAGGAACATCGTCACCGGATTGCCGTTGCCGGAGACCAGCTTGAGGAAGGCGGCGTCCCCCATCACCAGGGTCAGCCGGGCGTCGGCGGCCGACCGGCCCTCGGTGACCGTGCAGCGTCCGTCGGCGATGAGGGTCTCGTACACCACCTCGGACTCCCCGGTGATCCGCCACCGGATCAGCGCCCGCAGCTCCCCGGCGGCCTCCGGACGGAACTGCTCACCCATCCGCCCGAAGATCTCCCCCAGCACCCGCGTGCGCAGCTCCCCGGTGGCGATCTCGGTGATCTGACGGGTGCTGAGCCCCTTGACGATCCCGGCGAACTCCTCGGGGGTGACCCCCGCGAAGTCCAGCCCCGCCAGTCGGTCCCGGACGTCGTCGACCACGGAAAACTCCCTACCAATCGGTAAAATCCACTGATAAGCGAGGTTACGGGGCGGGGAGCGCGGCAGGCAACAACACCCCTGGTCACAGCGGGTGGCGCGGCCGGCGGCCCGGGAACCGGCCGCCACCCCGGCGGCCGCTGTCATCCCACCCGCCACAACCGGGTAGGCAGTCCCCCATGACCACACAGATGCGCGAGCCGGAGCAGAGCGGAACACCGTCGCAGCAGGGACCGACCGTGGCGGACATGGTGAAGGCCAACGAGGCCAACTGGGACGCCCGCACCCCCGTCCACGTCGCCAGCGAGTTCTACGGACTGGACGGCTCCCGCACCGCCGAGGACTGGTTCGCCCCCTTCGAATGGCAGGACCTGGGCGATCTGCGGGGCCGCGACCTCCTCCACCTCCAGTGCCACCTCGGCACCGAGACCGCCGCCTTCGCCGACCGCGGCGCCCGCGCCACCGGCCTCGACTTCTCCGCCGCCGCCCTGACCGAGGCCCGGCGGCTCGCCGCCGAGGGCGGCCGGGACCTCACCTTCGTCCACTCCGACGTGCACCGCGCGCCCGAGGCCCTCGGCGACCGCCGCTTCGACGTGATCTACACCGGCAAGGGCGCCCTGTGCTACCTCCCCGACCTCACCGCCTGGGCCCAGGTCATCGCCTCGCTGCTGCGCCCGGGCGGCATGCTCTACCTCGTCGAATTCCACCCGCTGCTCGACGCGCTCGGCCCCACCCCGACCCCCGACAACCAGGAGCTGCTGCTGCGCCACGACTACCTCGCCGGGCGCGGCCCGCTGCGGAGCGACAGCCCGCACACGTACACCGATGGGCCGGAGCTCGCGGACGCGAGGACCAGCTACGAATGGCGGCACGGGATCGGCGAGGTCGTCACGGCGGTGTCCGGCGCCGGGCTCCGCGTCGATGTGCTGCGGGAGACGGAACAGGCCCCGTGGAAGCGGTTCGACACGATGGTCCCCGGCGACAACGGCTGGTGGCGGCTGCCGCCCGACGAGCCGATCTTCCCGCTGCTCTACGCCCTGCGCGCCACGAAGGGCTGACGCCGTGCCGGGTCCGCGCGGGTGGTGTGCGCGGCGGGCGTCCGATGCCGCGCCCGGTCTACCGGCGGCGGTAGACCGAGCGCAGCACCGCCTCCTTGGCCGGTCCCTCGATGCGCCACTCCAGCTCCCAGGTGTCCGGCCCGGTCACGGTGAACGTTCCGGCGTAGCGGTCGGCGGCGCACGGGTGGACGGTCTGCCAGTGTCCGGTCCGCAGATCGAGGTCGTGGAAGGGGCGGCCGTCGGCGAACTCCACCGCGGCCGTCCCGTCCGGCCGGGGCCGCAGCCACAGCGTCCGCCCGGCCGGATGCACCGTGTCCGCCCAGGTCAGCTCGCCCTCCTCGACATGGAGCAGCGCACCGTCGGCGCCCTCGGGCCGGAACTCCGCGATCCCCCGGAAGCTGCCCTCGGCCCCGGCCCGTACGTCGAGGACGCGCCGCTCGATGGACCAGCGGCCGGTGAGGTAGGCCGCCACGTCGGGCACCGGACGGCAGGGACGGGCGGCGCGGGGCGAGGCGGGCGGGGGCTGCGGAGGGCCGCCGGGTGCGGTGGGCATGGACCGATTCTCCCCCGCCGGGCGCGGCACCGTTCCCGTACGGGCGGCCGGTCGGCTCCCTTACGGGGTGCGAGCGGCGCCGGGTCCCGTCATTCCGGGGCGAAAGGAGCGGACGCGCCGCGTCCGCGGGCGGTGTGCCGCGGGCTGGACCGGCCGGGTGGCCCGGCCCCCTTACGGGCTGTCGTGGCGACGCTCAGGGGAAAGCCCGGGGTGCCGTGCCGTGCGGAGCACCGCCGCCGCGCCTACGCTCGGTACCGAGATCATCACCCGGGTGCGGACCGCCGGGCCGCGGCCCGCGGCGCCCGCACCCCGGCGGCAGGCGGCGCCCCGCCCACCGCCGGCCTGGCGCGACAACCGGAGACCGGAGGCATCCCCATGCCGGACCTGTTCATCGGCGGCCGCTGGATCACAGCGGCCGACGGCCGGCGGCGCGAGATCCGCTGCCCGGCGGACGGCACCCTGGTCGCGACCGTCGACGAAGGCGGCCCCCAGGACGCGGCCGCCGCCGTCGGCGCCGCCCGCAGCGCGTACGACGACGGTCCCTGGCCGCGCACGCCCGCCGCCGACCGCGGTGCCCTGCTGCTGCGCGTCGCCGAACTGCTGGTGCGCGACACCGACGCGCTGGCCCGCGCCGAATCGCTGGACACCGGCAAGCGGCTGATCGAGAGCGTCTACGACATCGGCGACATCGCCAACTGCTTCCGCTACTTCGGCAACCTCGCGGCGTCCGGCGGCACCGACCGGGTGGTGGACACCGGACAGCCGGGGATCGAGAGCATCGTCCGCCATGAGCCGGTCGGCGTCTGCGCCCTGATCACCCCGTGGAACTACCCGCTGCTCCAGACTGCGTGGAAGGTCGCCCCCGCGCTCGCCGCCGGGAACACCTTCGTCCTGAAGCCCAGCGAGCTGACCCCGCACACCGCGATCCATCTGATGCGGCTGCTGGCCGAGGCGGGCCTGCCGGACGGCGCGGCCAACCTCACCCTGGGCACCGGCCCGCTCGTCGGTGCCCCGCTGACCGAGGACCCCAGGGTGGACCTGGTCTCCTTCACCGGCGGCCTGGTCACCGGGCGCCGGATCATGGCGGCGGCCGCCCCCACCGTCAAGAGGATCGCCCTGGAGCTGGGCGGCAAGAACCCGAACATCGTCTTCTCCGACGCCGAGTTCGACACCGCCGTCGACCACGCGCTGACCGCGGTGTTCCTCCACTCCGGCCAGGTCTGCTCGGCGGGCGCCCGGCTGCTCGTCCAGAACGACCTGCACGACAGCTTCGTCGACGAGTTGGTCGCCCGTGCCCGGCGGATTCCGCTCGGCGGCCCCTTCGACGAGCACGCCCGCACCGGCCCGCTGATCTCCGCGGCACACCGCGACAAGGTCGCCGCGTATGTCAAGACGGGTCTGTCCGAGGGCGCCGTCCTGCGCTGCGGCGGCGGGCCACCGCAGGACCCGGCGCTGCGCGACGGCTTCTACTACCTGCCGACGGTGCTGGACGAGTGCACCCCGGACATGTCGGTGATCCACGACGAGTCCTTCGGGCCGGTGCTGACCGTCGAGCGGTTCCGTGACGAGGACGAGGCGATCCGGCTCGCCAACGACACGGTGTACGGCCTGGCCGGCGCGGTCTGGACGCAGGACGCCGAGAAGGCCCACCGGGTGGCGTCCCGGATGCGGGCCGGCACGGTCTGGATCAACGACTTCCATCCGTATGTCCCGCAGGCCGAGTGGGGTGGCATGAAGCAGTCCGGTGTCGGACGGGAGCTGGGGCCCGCGGGCCTCGCCGAGTACCAGGAGGCCAAGCACGTGTGGCGGAACACCGCGCCGCGGCCGCAGAGGTGGTTCGAGTGAGCGAGGCGGGCCCGCCGCCTCCCGGTACCCGGGACGACGGCATGCATGACGACGACGCTTCGCTGGCCGAGTTCGGCTACAAACCGGAGCTGAAGCGCACCCTCGGCAACTTCCACACCTTCGCCGCCGGTATCAGCTACATCTCCATTCTCACCGGCACCTTCCAGCTGTTCTACTTCGGCATCACCCACGGCGGACCGGCGTACTGGTGGTCCTGGCCGATGGTGTTCTGCGGGCAGCTGATGGTCGCGCTCTGCTTCTGCGAGCTGGCCGCCCGCTATCCGGTGGCCGGGTCGATCTACAACTGGGCGAAGCGGATGGGCGGCCCGCACGTCGGCTGGCTCGGCGGCTGGATGATGCTCACCGCCACCATGGTGTCGCTGGCCGCGGTGGCCCTGGCCTATCAGGTGACGCTGCCGCAGATCTCGTCGTGGTTCCAGTTCATCGGCAACGGCAGCGGCCGGACCGACGCGGCGGCCAACGCCGTACTGCTGGGCAGCATCCTCATCCTGTTCACGACGCTGGTGAACGCGTTCGGCGTCAAGCTGATGGCGCGCATCAACTCCGTGGGTGTCGCCATCGAGTTGATCGCCGCGATCGTGCTGATCATCCTGCTCGCCGCGCACATCACCCGCGGCCCGTCCGCGGTGACCAAGACCTTCGGCCTGGGCGCCGGCCAGAGCCTCGGCTACTTCGGCGCCTTCCTGACCGCCTCGCTCGCCTCGGCATACGTCATGTACGGCTTCGACACCGCGTCCTCGCTGGGCGAGGAGTCCAAAGATCCGGGCCGCAACGCCCCGCGCGCCATCCTGCGGGCCCTGTGCGCCTCGTGCCTCATCGGCGGTCTGATCCTCCTCTTCGCCCTCCTCGCGGTGCCCGATCTGCACGCCAAGGAGCTGTCCGTGGACGGGCTCCAGTACGTGGTCCTCTCCACGCTGGGCTCGACGGTCGGTCAGATCGTGCTGTGGTGCGTGGTCATCGCGATCACCGTCTGCGAACTGGCGGTCCACACCGCGGGCATCCGCCTCGCCTTCGCCATGGCCCGCGACAACAACCTTCCCGCCGCCTCCCTGCTGGCGAAGGTCAGCCCGCGCTTCCAGACGCCGGTACTGCCCGCGGTCATCATCGGTCTGGTGGGCGTCGCGATCCTGCTGATCAACGTCAATCAGCCGCAGATCTTCTCGGTGATCACCAGCATCGCGATCATCATGATCTACCTGGCCTATCTGATGGTCACCGTCCCGATGCTGGTCCAGCGGCTCCGCGGCCGCTGGACCCCGGCCAAGGGCACGTTCTCCCTGGGCCGCTTCGGCCTCCCCGTCAACATCCTCGCCGTCCTGTGGGGCCTGGCGATGTCCCTCAACCTCGCCTGGCCCCGCGCCGCCGTCTACAACGCGACGGGCCCGCAGCACTGGTATCTCCGCTGGGGCGCCTTCCTCTTCATCGGCGTCGTCGCCGGCGGCGGCTTCCTCTACTACTGGTTCGTCCAACGCAAACGCACGGGGGTGCTGGAAGGACATGCCGCGGGGTCGTGAGCCCTGCGCCGCCCGGAAGGGAGGGCAGGCCGTTGGGGTGCGCACCCGACCGGAGGCGGTGGCGACGCCCGAAGGCCGGACGCCGCCACCGCTCACCGTCAGGCCGGTGAGAGGGCCGCCCCGCCCAGGTGCCGGGCGAAGAACCGGACCGCGCTGTCGGCCTCGAACCGGGGCAGTCCCAGGTGCCTGCCCGCGTTGGCGTGCAGGGTCTTCTCCGTCGAGGCGAAGGCGTCGAACAGCGACAGAGCCGCCTCGCGCGGGATGCGCTCGTCGTCCCACTGCAGCGCGAACTCGATCGGGACGGTGATCTGCTCCGCCTTCTCGATCAAGACGTCGGGCCAGGTGGCGACGTAGACCGCGGCCGTGATCCGGGGCTCGGCGGCCACCAGCGGCACCCCGATCGCGGTGCCCAGGCCGATGCCGAAGTAGCCCACCGGGCCGTCGGCGCCGATCTCCGGAAGTTGCTGGAGCGCGTCCAGGGCCGCCCGCCACTCGGGGACGGCGGACTCCGCCAGGCGGGCGTTGTACCGGACGACGATCGGGCCTTCCGGTTCGCCCGCCGCCTGCGCGCTACGCAGCGCGGCGATCTCCTGCTCGTCGTACGCGCTGCGCGGCCGGTCGCCGTGGCCGGGCGCGTCGAGGACGGCGACATGGAAGCCGCAGCCGGTCACCAGGCGCTGGGCCCGGCCCGCCATCGCGGGGTGCTTCTTGTGGTGGCCGCCGCCGTGGCCCATCAGTACCAAGGGCGCGGGCTCGGTGCCGGAGGCGGGCGACCAGAGAACTCCGGGGACGCCGCCCACGGTGAAGTCGCGTTCGCGTATGCCGTGCGACGAGGAATCGGTGGTGAAGTGCGGAGAGTGCATGAGGTGTGGCCTTTCGGGAGTGCCTGGTGGTCGAGGCGCTCCCGGCGACACCTGGGTCAATCGCCGGCCGTGACGGAAAGGGGGAGCACCCACGTCGATACTGCGTTCATGGGTCTCACCTCCTCGGGCGGTGTCACGGTCGAGGACAAGCTAACAGGCCGGTCTGCGTTCGTCCCCATCCTTTTTCCCACCGCCGATCGTCGACCGCGGACGGGGGCGGGCGGGCCTTCACCCCGCGGGTGACGGCCGGGGCGTGCTGCGGCAGGCCCCGGCCGGCCGTCAGCCGAAGAACTTCTGCGCGGCGCGCACCCCGTCGGCGAGGGCCTCGACCTCGTCCGTCGTGTTGTAGACGTAGAAGCTCGCCCGGGTGGTCGCGGGGATCTGGTACCGCTGCATGATGGGGCGGGCGCAGTGATGCCCCACCCGGACCGCCACCCCGTGCTCGTCCAGCACCTGGCCGACGTCGTGCGGATGGATACCGTCGACCGTGAAGGCCACGGTGGCACCGCGGTCCTGCAGTTCGGCGGGGCCGACGATCTGCACGCCCGGGATCTCCGCCAGCAGTTCCAGCGCCTTGGCGGTCAGCTCGCTCTCGTGCTGCATCACGCGCTCCATGCCCAGCGCGTTGAGGTAGTCCACGGCCGCGCCCAGCCCGACGGCCTGCGCCGTCATCGGCACCCCGGCCTCGAACCGCTGCGGCGGCGGCAGATAGGTCGAGTGCTCCATCGTGACGCTCTCGATCATCGAACCGCCGGTCAGGAAGGGCGGCATGTCCGCCAGCAGCTCCCGGCGGCCCCACAGCACGCCGATCCCGCTCGGCCCGAGCATCTTGTGACCGGAGAAGGCCAGGAAGTCGACCCCCAGCCGGGAGACGTCGACCGGCCGGTGCGGCACCGACTGCGCGGCGTCCACCAGCACCAACGCGCCCACCTGATGGGCGCGTTCGGCGATCAGTTCGACGGGGTTGAGCGTGCCCAGCACATTGGACTGGTGGGTGAGCGCGACCAGGACGGTGTCGTCGGTGAGCAGGTCGTCGATCGTCTCGAGGTCGAGCCGACCGTCGTCCGTCAGCGGGAACCACTCCAGCGTCGCCCCGGTCCGCCGCGCCAGTTCCTGCCAGGGCACGAGGTTCGCGTGGTGCTCCATCTCGGTCACCACGATCTTGTCACCGGCCTTGATCCGGCCGCCGTTGCCCAGCGCGTACGCGACGAGGTTGATCCCCTCGGTGGCGTTCTTGGTGAAGACCACCTCGTCCTCGCGCGCGCCGATGAAGGCGGCGATGGATTCCCGGGCCGCCTCGTACGCCTCGGTGGCCTCCTCCGCCAGTTGATGGGCGCCCCGGTGGACCGCGGCGTTGTGCTGGAGGTAGAAGTCGCGTTCGGCGTCCAGCACCGGAAGCGGCTTCTGCGTCGTCGCCGCGGAGTCGAGATAGACCAGCCGCGAGCCGCTTCGCAGCACGCGCTGAAGGATCGGAAAGTCCCGCCGGATCTTCTCGGTGTCGAGGCCGCCGGCGCTTGGCAAGGTACTCACTCACACATCCCTTCGTGGCACTTGTCTCACGATAATAGCGGCGATTCTCCGTTAGAAAGCGACTCGATTTCACGATGCGAGATGCAATGTGAGACGCGACGGATGGCGGCGGGTTGCGGCAGACTGGAAACACCGAGCGGCCTTACGGGCAAGGGGTGTTGACACGCCGAAGGCAGGCCCCATCCGAAGCCGCAAAATGCGGAACTGACGGGGCATCAGGGAGCCCGTAAGCACTCCCCCACGACCACTCCCCCCACGGGCCTCCCGCTCCGGGGCCGCGGGGCCAAGTCCCGCACGACCTCCGCGTCGCCGACCTCTCGGCCGACCTCGCACCGTGCGAATTCCGCCCCTCGATCCTCACACATGCAGCCAACTACTGCCGAACGGGAACGAGATGGTGTCAGCGGCCGCTGCGCAGGCCCCGGCTACCGGTCGCCGCCACCGCGCCCGGCGTAGTGACGGGCGGCCCGGACGCGGTTGCCGCACCGGTCCGAGCACCAGCGCCGGGCCGCATGGGACCGGAGGAACAGCCGGACGCAACCACGCGCGCCACAGCGGGTGAGCTTGCCCGCCTCGCCTCCGGACAGCAGGTCGACGCCATCCTCGGCCAGCCGCGACAACGCGGCGGCGACGTAGTCCGCGCCGGGGCGACGCTCCGCCACCACCAGACCGCCCCCTTCGACCCAGCGGACCGTACGCACACCGGGAGCTTGCGCCAGCGCGGCGTTGACCGACTCCAGGACCGCAGCGCTCGGAGTCGCCTCCTCGATGTGAGCCTCGAAGAGTGCACGCAGCGCCTCACGCAGCGCACACAGGCGCACCAACTCAGGCTCCCGGCAGGTCACTTCGGAAGCGATCAGACCGCGTCCGGCCAGCCACGTATGCGCAGCACCGGCGTCCGACAGCTCATCGAAAGGGCCGCTCGGCAGCGCGAACGCCGTGTTGATCAGGGCGAGCGACAGATGACTGCCCTCGCCGGGGGCCACGGTCCGGGGCGAGGGGCGTCGTCGGGCAGCATCCACGACCTAACGGTATCACTCGCGATTATCCATGATGCCGTGAAGAGCGCCCACCTGCCACGGGATGCCTCACCCTTCCTCAAGTACCGCCCGGATCACGTGCCGGGCGTTGCGCGCCATCGCCGGGTTCGTTTCGCGGTAGTACGGCAGCGCGATCAGCGCCTGCGAGAGGGTGCGACCCCGTCCGCGGGTCCAGGTCGCGTCGTCGACGCCCAGCGCCTCGCGGAAGACATCCCGTGCGCCGGGCGGCAGCAGGTTCCAGGCGGGGAAGAGATCGCACGCCGGGTCCCCCGCCCCCAGGCAGCCGAAGTCGATCACCGAGGTGAGCCTGCCGTCGGCCACCAGCAGGTTGCCCGGCATGAGATCGGCGTGCAGCCAGACCGGCGGACCGTCCCACTCCGGGGCCCGCAGCGTCTCCTCCCACACGGCGAGGACGGCATCGCAGTCGACACCCTCCTGAGGAATTCCGCGCAACTCCGCGATCGCCCGCCGGGTCCCCGTATCGAGCAAGGCGGCCGGGCCACCACGGTGGGCCAACGGCGCGCCGGGCAGGGTGATGCTCCGCATCGCCGTCACGAAGCCGGCCAGATCCTCGGCCAGCAGGGCCGGCGCACTCAGCGCCCCCGCCTCGGGGTGCTCCCCCGCGAGCCAGCGGTACACCGACCACGGCCACGGATACCCCTCGGCGGGCTGCCCGGCGGCGAGCACCTCGGGGATCGGCGTGGGCAGCTGGGGCGCGAGCCGTGGCAGCCAGGTCCGTTCCAGCGCAACATCGCCGACCCCGCCCTTCACCAGCGGGAGCCGTACGACCAGGTCGTCGCCGAGCCGGTACATCGCGTTGACCGTGCCACCGGACGCCAGCCGCTCCACGGCCAGCCCCGCCCACTGGGGGAACTGCCCGGCGATCAGTCGCCGTACGAGGTCGTCGTCGATGGGGTGCATGCCGGGGTGTAGGGGCTCTGCGCGCATGGCCCCCATTCGAGCGGTGGACGCGGCGAGGGGCAACCGCTTTCCCGGCAGGCCGCAGTGCCCAACGGGCCGAGGCCGGGGTCAGGTCTAAGAAAGAACCCGCCCGGCACAGGATCGTGGCGGGCGGGTGGGACGGGGAGCGTTGTGCAGAACGCGTCAGGTGAGCTGCGCGGCCGTAGTCGTGGCGCAGTTCTTGACGGCGTCCCAGATGCCTTCGCCCAGTGACGCGAAGAGTTTCTCCGGGTTGTCCGCGAGCCAGGAGATGATGTCGTCCCACTTGCCGATCGTGAACCGCTGGTCGAGGTCGAAGTCGACCAGGTGCGCTTCGAACAGGGACGCATGGCAGTCCGCCGTCAGGTGCAGGGTGGCGCCATTCCCGTCGACGGTGAGGTCGAAGCCACCTCCCGCGTGGATGGCCACCAAGCTTCCGGCGGGCACCGGGAGGCCGCCGAGCTCCACACCCCGGTGAATGGTGACGTCGAAGTCCAACTTGACCCGAGCCGAGGCCTTCAGTCCGGTGCTGTTGAGGGTGCAGCTCATGTCCGCGTGCAGCACGTCCGGCAGGTCCACGGCGGTCGTGAAGGCGAAGCCCTCGTTGCCGAGTTCCGCCTCGACCGAGGCCGACAGACCGAGGAGGTCGAGCTTGCCGGAGAGGCAGAAGATCTTCGCCGGGAGGTGGCCGGTTCGGATGCCGCGGGTGTCGAGGAGGTACTGGGGCCCCTTGGTTCCGCTCGCGTCCGAGAGGGTGAAGACGTCGGCCAGCTTCAGCGGTTGGGCGATGTTGCTGTAGGCGTAGAGGCCGTCGTCGCTGACGTTGACCTCGAAGCGCCAGTTGTTGCCGAAGAAGTCGATGTCTCCCTTGGCGTAGAAGCCCTGCTTCCACTCCTCGTTGGTCACGGGGTTGGTCCAGCCGCCGGGAGCGGTGACCACACGCATCTCCAGCTTGTGGAGCGCGATCTGCTTCAGAAAGGCGAGCTGGTCCGGCGGGGTGCCGAGGACGGCGAGCAGGTTCCAGATCGAGATGCCGGTGTCCTGGTGGACTTCCTCCAGATCGAAGCGGAAAACGGTGACGTACGGCTCCGGACTGAACCCGCCCTCGACGTCGAGCTTCAGGGCGGCGTCGCCGATGACCACCGAACCGCCTCCGCCCAGGGTGAGCCCGGTTTCCGCCCCGGAACCGATCTGCAGGTAGAAGCCCTGGACATCGAAGCCTTCCACGCCGAAGGCGTTCTTCCACGTGGGGAGGTGATCGGATGAAGGCGGCTCGGTGAGGCCGGCGAGGCGGATCGCGGTGCTGCGCACCGGACTGTGCGTGGACTCGCCCGCCTGGTGCGGCGTCGCGTCGTGGAGGGGGCGGCCGTCGGCCCCGGGGACGGGGTCCGCCGTGAGCAGCGTGTGCCCGGGGGCCCGGAGTGCGTAGGCCAGTTGGTGCGGCGAAGGTCGTCCGGCGGCTTGTGCTGCACCGGGACCGGCGGGCTTGAGCGCCAGGAAGAGGTGGAACTCCGGGCCCTTGAGGGCCCCGCCGGCCACGAACTGCAGCAGGGTCGCAGGAGCGGACCCGACGGCCGGAACGGTGAAGTTCCACGAGGTCTGGAGCGACACCTCCCGCTGCGCCGGGCGGATGGTGAGAGTCAGGCCGCCGAAGCCGTCGCGGGTCTTCTGCTCCGCGAGGGATGCGGTGAACTCGGAGTCCTGGACCGGCGTGGTGAGCCGCGCCGTCAGGTGGATGCCGCCGGAGTCCTGGAACAGCGCCTGCAACGGTGCCAGCGGCCCCGTCAGCTCCAACTCGGTGAAGAACGTGAGGCCCTTGTCCAGCGTGGCGGGCAGGGTGTCGGGCGGGTTGGCTCCGGCATCGACGGGCACCCCGTCGGCGGAGCTGATGGCGAGCCCGGACTTGGCGAACGTGATGCCGTCGAGGAAACCGAGGGCCGAGGCCCAGGCCGACACCTTCCCCGGCGACCAGGCCCAGTCCTGCTGCCAGAGAGCGGCAGCGAACTGGGTGCCGCCCTCCGCCTTCTTGGCCGCCTTGCCGAAGAACGTCAGCCGCGCCGCGTCGAACGCCGCCGTGGTGCGGACCGTCAGCTCATAGCTCCTGCCCGCGGCCGGCTCCCCCGCCAGCGCGTTCCCCAGCCGTACGGCCACAGCGGGGTGGCGGAGGGAGACCCGCGGCAGGTCGGCGGGCAGCGGCACGTCGGCGTGGCAGGCGAGGGACTTCAAAAGCTCGGTCAGGTCGAGGTCGGGGAAGTCCCCGTCGAGCTCGAAGGTGCCGGGGAGGGCCCACTTGGCGGAGAACTTCACGACGGAGTCGTCGCCGCTGCCGCCCGAGGCCGGACCCAGCTCGGCCTTGGCCGACAGGGTGCCGGTGGTTCCCGGACCGCTGTCCGGCTGCTGCTGTACCGCGCCACCGGGGGCGCCCTCGCCGCCCTCGCGCGCCAGCTCCAGCCCGGCCTCGGTGAGCGTGATGCGGGCGGCGCCGATGTCGATGTGCCATGCGGAGGACACGGACGCGTCCACCTCGTACGCGCCCTTCTTGGGTGTCGCGGTGCCGGAGAACTTCTTCAGCGTCAGTTCGGGGACGCCGGTGAGGTCGGTGTGCGGCAGGAAGCGCTGGAGCACGTCCCGCAGCTCGGCCGGCGTGCTCTCGTCGAGGGTGAGCCGGAAGGTGCCGGGCGGGATCTCCGCGGTGGCACGGAGGCTGACGTTGCCCGCGACGAGGAAGTCACCGTGGCCGGTGACCTTCGCCGAGCGGGATTTCTGAAGCGGGTTCGTGACGGTCAGCGCGGCGCCGACGCCGGTCAGGGCGAGGTCGTCACCCACGATCGGCCACTTCGTGCCGGGCGTGCTCTCGACGGTGGCGGTGACCTGGGTCAGGGCTGCCGCCAACCCGCCCTCGGCGCATGCTGAGGGATCGATGGTGGCGGTGATCCCGGTGAGGTGGACGGAGTCGCCGAGCGGGAAACCCTGGCCGGCGAGTTGCCGGGCCGCGGCGCCGGTGCCGTTCCACGCGGCGAGGTCGTCGGGCGACAGCTTCTCGGGAAGCCGGTCGGCGCTGAGAGCGAGCACACCGCCGCCGGAGGGGAGCGGAGCGCTGATCTTCGCCCCGCCCACCTGCCCGAGGACCAGGTCTGCGGCCAGCCGCAGGCCGTACGTGACCGAGGAGCCGTTCGCCTCCTCGTCACGCGAGCCGGCCGACAGGTGGAAGGAGGCGGACAACTCCCCGTCCGGCCGGGGCGACGAGCGCAGCGCGATGTCGGTGCGGACCCCGCCGGCCGGCTCCTTGGCGGGGCGGCGTACGACCGGTCCGCTGAGCGACAGGTCCCCGGGCCCGGACCGGAGCAGCGCGGCGAGGCTGCCGAGCTGCTCCGGGTCGTTCACCTGAGCGGCGTGGAAGGTCAGGCCGGGGTTCAGCGCCGGGTACCCGTCGCGCGGGGGCCGGGCCGCCGAGGTGAGCAGGAGCGCAGGCGGCGCCGGGAAGGTGAGGAGGGCCAGGTCGCTGCCGGCGGTGGCGGGGAAGGAGGTGGCGAAGGTCCAGTCCGCGGGGACGACGAGCGGGACGTAGAGGGTGGGGTCGTGGTCGAGGGGGTCGAGGCCGAACTCGATCCCGTGGACCGGCAGACCGGTGAGGCCGAGGCCGGTGACGGTGAGCGTGCCGTGCACGACCACGCCGCCGTCGTGGTCCTCGCGCCGGAGGTCCGTGACGGTGAGCGCGCCGTCGAGCCAGGTGCCGATGAGCGCGGCCGCGCGACCGGCGCCGAGGCCGGCGGCGGGGAGCGTGAGGGTGGTGCCCTGCGTGGACCGGGTGAGGAGGGCCTTGAGTTCGTCGATCGTCATGGGGAGGTCAGCCTTCGGTCTTGGCGCGGATGACCGCGCGGGCGTTGTCGGTGAGCGCCTTGGCGATGTCGGTCCGGTGGGCGTCGGCCGTGCTCTGCACACCGTCGATGATCTTCTGCTTGACCTCGTCCTTGTTCAGCACCTGCTGGATGATCCGCTCGAAGGGGCTGGGCTCCTTGAGCCTGACCGTGACCTGCAGGTCCTTCGTGGCGATGGCGAGGGTGAGCGCGTCAAGGCCGATGGCGAGCTCGTCGGCGTCGCGGCCGCTGAAGGACAGGGCGGCCGTCGCCGAGGGCTGGTTGACGGTGACGGTGAGGTCGGCCTCGATCGTGTCGTCGTCACTCGCCGCGGGGCGTTCCGGGGCCGCCGCCTGAGCGGCCGCGGCATCGGGGAAGGACACGACGCCCGTGCCCGTGAGGGTGAGCGGAGGCCCGGGAACCCTGGCGTCGCCCGGGAGTTGGCCGAACCTCAGGGTCACCCCGATGCCCCCGTCCGTCAGGGCGGCGTCCTTCGCCGGAATCAGGACGTTGGAGATGCCCTTGATCGAGCCTCCCTTGAAGCTGAGGCCGGCGGTCGCGACGCCGACCTTGGACGTGCCGAGGTCGATGTCTTCGAGGCGGTACGGCTCCACCGTGGGGTCGGTCACCCCGAGCACGACGGACGGCGGGTAGAAGCCGGAGCCGGTGTCGTTCACAGACGCCCGCAGCCGGTCGAAGAGGTAGACCTCCAGCGGCCCGTACCCCGGCGGGAAGCCGCTGTCGTCCGAGGGCAGGCTGCCCGTCGGGACCGCGCCGAGCATCCCGTCCACCGCCTTGACCAGCTGGGTGGTGACCGTGGAGGAGAACTGGTCGCGGAAGGAGGGGTCGGCGAGGATGGCGACGAGCTTCCCGGTGAGGGCCTGACCGGCGTCGGGGGAGTTGAAGGCGTCGGCCGCCGCTTGCTTCCAGCCGTCGAGGGTGGCTGCATCGATCGTGCTGCCCTCGACGGTCAGAGACTGCTCGTCGAGGTGGAACGCCGGCTGCGACGCGACGGTGATCGACTCGATGGTCAGCCGCGGGGTGCGGTCCGCCCCCGTGCCCGTGGCCTCGGCACACAGCACGACGTCGAAGGCGAGGTCCCGGGCCGTGGCGGCGAACTGTCCATGGCCCTCGATCTCCTGACGCGGCCACTCCACCCCCTCCATCCCCTTGGCCACGACCTTCGTCGGCGGCTTCAGGCCGTCTCCCCCACTGCCGTCCCCGAGGTCGTCGATCACCACCACGTGCTGCACCAGGCTGTACGTGCCCTTGATGGTGAGCTGCTTCTGCCACCCGTGCGTGTCGTGCGCTGCGATGGCGACCCGGATCGTGCCCCGGTAGCCGTTCTCGGTGGGCGTGAGGTGCTGCAGTTCACCGACCGAGGCGTTCGCCAGCCCGTCGACCGTGACGGAGGTCAGGGACAGCGAGGGGTAGGGGCGCTCGGCGTCCTGCTGACTGGTGAAGGGGTCGAGGGTGTCCGGAAGGCCGGACACACCGCGATCCCTCGCTTCTTCCCACGCGAGTCCCACGCGCATCCACCACTGGGCGGCGATGTTGCTCCCGATCGCCTTGCCCTCGGCGCCGGCGAGCTCCCCGAGGTCCCAGGTGTCGACGTTCAGCGGATGCAGCGTGTGGCCGTCGGCGGCGCGGATGTCCTTGAGGGCGGTGGGCAGCCAGTACGGGCTGTCCGGGTCGTTGACGCGCTTGTACATGGTGGCGTAGAGGAAGTTCATCAGCTCACTGGCCACAGGGATCTCCTCGGATTCCAGGGGTGGTCGGTCGGGGCGGGCTGCCGGGCCGCGGTCAGGCCCCGCGGTCCACGACGTGCAGGGCCAGGTCCTCCAGCGCATAGCGGTACCGTCCGGCCGGGAACGGGCGCAGCAGCTCGACGGCTTCCAGCGCCTGGGCGCGGGCATCGGCGTACGCGCGCGAGAAGCCGCGGCCGCTGCGGACCTCGGCGAGCGTCCTCTCCAGGGCCTCGGCGCCGGTGGGCTCGCCGCGCATGATGCGGCTGACCGCGTGCTCCGGACCCCACTCCTGCATGGCGTAGATCAGCGGCAGGGAGGCGCGGCGGCGCAGCAGGTCCATGCCGCGTGGCTTGCCGGAGCCCGCCTCGTCCTGGGCGAGGTCGAACAGGTCGTCCATGACCTGCAGGGCGCGGCCCAGCCGACGACCGTAGAACCCGGCCCGGCGGGCGTCGCCGCTGTGCCCGTCGGCCAGCGTCACCCCGGCCTCGGCCGCGAGGCCGAACAGGGCGGCGGTCTTGCGGTCCGCGGTGCGCCAGTACGTCGTGGCCAGCAGCTCCGGGTCCTGGGCGAGGTCCGTACGCAGCTCGTCGAGTTCGCCACAGCCGATCTGGAAGGCGGTGTCGAGGACCAGCTCGATCAGGCCCATGTCGCTGTCCCGGTCGATGGCCCGCACGAAGCCGCGGATGGCTTGGACGAACTGCAGGTCGCCGACGAGTACAGCGGTCTCGGTGCCGCGTGCGGAGTTGACCGAGGGCAGGCCGCGGCGCAGGGCGGCGCCGTCCACGATGTCGTCGTGGATCAGCGTCGCCACGTGCAGCATCTCCAGCGAGACGGCGCCCTGGAGCACCTTGTCCGGGAGCGGTCCGGGGCCGTGCACCATGCGGGCGGCCAGCAGCAGGACGGCCGGGCGGAGCCGTTTGCCGTGCCGGTACAGGGCTCGTTCGTCGTCGGTGAGGTACTCCTGCTGCGGGGCGAGCGCCTGTTCGAGGAACGACTCGAAGCGCGGTACGTCGTCAGTGAGCAGGTGGGTCCACACCCCGCCGAGGACGTCTTCGGCGGGGGCGGTCGTGTCGAGGATGAGCACGGGTCAGGACCGTCCGTCCTGCGGGTGGGTGTAGCCGGTGATGCCGGTGAAGGCGGCGTGGCGGACGGTCTCGGCAACGGCGTCCTGCAGCAGCGTGTGCACGAACCGCATGGCCGCGAGGCGTTCGCGGGCCACGTCGGCGGCCGTTCCTCGCCACTCCTCGTCGTCGATGCTCAGCGCGAGGTCGGGCAGTTCCACCGTCACGTCCGCCGGTGTGCCGTCCGGCGCGAGACGGGTGGTGATGCGGACGTCCTCCAGGCGTGCCGTGCACGCGCCCGTGTACAGGGTGTCGGTCGCCTGCGGCCCCTGCATCGCCTCGTCGTGGTAGGCGGCGGCGCCGAACTCCTGGACGAGGGTGTGTTCCTCGCCGGACAGTGTGATCCAGTCCTCCGCCTCCTCCGGCCGGGTCTCCTGGTCCGCCGCCGGGAGCTCTTGTACTTCCCCGTCGGCGAAAGCGGCGAGTCCGTTGTAGCGGGCCATTTCCTCCGGGGAGACCGCCGGCATTTCCCCGGAGTGCTGGTCGATGGTCGTGTAGACGTCGTCCTGCGTCATGAGGGTGGTCCGCCGGCCGTCGTTGCCGGTGTCCTGGACCGACTTGGAGAAACCCTCGGCGGCCGTGGCCGCCTCCCGGAGACGCTGGGCCCTGTCGGGATCCTTCTGCTGGATCCGGGCGGCCTCGGTGGTGAGCGCGGTCTGCACCGTGGTCCGCTGCTGCCATGCGTGCGCGTTGTACTGGACGTGCTCTTGCGGGTCCTCCCAGCGGTTGACCGGCTGCGCGTCACCGCCGGACAGCCGGGCGCCGGGGGCGTCGTCCGGATCGGTGGTGCCGTAGGTGTGTTCCGCCATGCGCTGGGTGATGCCCTTTTCGGCCCACTTCTTGCGGAGGGTGGAGGACACCGCGGAGCTGCCGTTGAAGATGTCGTAGTAGCTCTCGTTGTGCGTGCCGTAGTGGATGAGGGCTTGACGGCCGTTCTCGGTCTTCATCAGCTTGGTGCGGTGAGCATCGGCGCGGGCGGTCCACCGGCGGACGGTCTCTTCATCCGGGTGGTGGGGTGCGACGGCGCGGGCCCCGGCCGGCAGGGTGGGCTGCCGCGCCTCTTCGGAAAGCGCCCGGAGGTTGCCGGCGGTGTCGATCTCCCTGATCTCGTCGGGCCGGGTGTCAAGGGCGTAGCGGCCGGTGAGGACGAGGGCCGGGATGCGGTGGACGGTGTGGCGGGTGCTGCTGCGGATCTCCTCGGCGAGTGCCTCGGACTGTCCCTCGGCGCGTAGCTGGAGCGCACCGAGGCGGAAGCTCAGCGAGCCGGTGGGGTAGTCGAGGGTGCCGGGCATCTCCACACTGCGGGCCAAGGGGTAGCCGGGGGTGTCGGCGAGGTGGAGCATCTCGGCCTCGGGGCCGGGCCGGGCATCGCCGGACTGCGGGGGCTGGGGCGTGTTCAACAGGTCTCCTGAAGTGGTCGGTCGGACAGGGGGAAGGAGCGGCGCGGGGACGGTTCAGGAGACGGCGAACGTGCCGCTGACCATGAGCATTCCGTCGTGGGAGCCCAGTTCCGGCGCCGTCAGCTTCACGGACACGGTCTGGTCGTTGAGGGCGATGTCGGTGCCCAGCGGCTTACCGAGCGGGATGTCGACGGTCTTCTTGCCCTCCAGCACGTCCTTGACGACCGCCGGCGCGGCGAGGGCCAGGAGATTGGCGGGCACGGCGGCCAGCTTGGCGGCATCGGACACGGGTTTGAGGGTGACGGACTTCAGGACGATCGTCTCCAGCGTCGCGGAGAGAGCCGTGTCCGTCAGGTCTGTCGCCTTGAAGGTGACATGGGGTTCCTGCGGGTCGAGGATGACCTCGAAGTCGATCAGCGCATTCACAGTGCGGGCCTCCTGGGGTGAGGGAACGACGAGAAAGAGGGGCTCAGGACTCCTGGGAGGCCTTGAACAGCGCGCATCCCTTGCCGGGGGCGATGGGGAACAGGTCCACGCCGACCGACCACGGGAGGTCGAAGTTGGCGGAGAGGGTGGTCGGGTCGTTCTCGTCGACCGTCACGTTGTCGACCTTGCGGAACGTCGCTTTCCACCAGACCGAGGCGACTCCGGTCAGGGTCCTGTCGTCGTCGGCCAACTGCGTGCCGTGCCACTGGTCCAGTGCTCCCTGGACGAGGCGGGCCAGCATGTCCCGGCCGACGAGGAGGAAGACCTGCTTGTCCGACGGCCAGTCGGTAGCCGTACCGGCGGCGGGTGTCCGATCGGTTCCGGCGGTCGCCGTGAGGACCAGGTGCGTCCCGGTGACGTCCCACAGGACGGGGGCGAGGGTCACCTGCCGGCCGAAGAGGTCCTGGACGGGGATCTTCACCCCGTGCACCAGATTCTTCGCCTGGTCGAGGACGTTCGGCACGACGACCTTCTCGACCATGATCCTCGTGTACGTGTCCGGAATCTCGGACAGCCACACACCGAGCGGCACGACGGTGAGGGCGCCCCCGTCGACCTTGACCTGGACGGCGACCTTGACCTCGCCCACCCCCTGCGGGAGAGGAACACCGGCGGTGGTGCCGCCCACTTGTAACTGCGGTGCGTGGATCTGCAGGACGCCCGAGTCGGGGAGGTCCGTGATGCCCTGCGCCTTGATCATCTCGACCCAGAGACCGGCGTCCGGTTTCTCCAGAGCGAGTTCGGGCGGCTCCAGGAAGTCCCAGGAAAAGGTGTAAGTGATGCCGTCGATGGCCTCGGGGCCGTAGTTCCCCCGGAACACCGCACGGTGCCGACTGTGCAGGGAGGTGATTCCCGAGTTGAGTGCGTCGGCGTGGATTCCAAGTGCGAGGTCATATGGCTTTTCGGTCACGGCAGCCGATTCAAGGGGCTGTTCGGAGGGTGAAACAATCTGTTCCCAGCCATTATCCGAGGCTGGTTTTCTCTGCGAACGCACAAGCCATTCCCGTATTTCCGCGCGCGTCGATTCCATAGCGCAAAGCCGCCCAGGTGGTGCGGTGGAAAGTGCCGAAATCCATCCGGTACCGTCCCCGCCGGCGGGGAGGAGGCCCGGGCCCGGCATGGGGGCTCCGAAGTCCCTACCGCTGGGTGACCGTCACGTCCCCCTGGAGCGCGAGCGCGTCACCGACGCGTGCCAGGGTCAGCCCCGTCGGCGTGGCGTCGAGGTGGACGGGATCCACGTCGATGGGGATGGCCGGGAAGTCGCCCACCGGGAACTCGACGCCGCGCAGCGCGCTCCCGACGATGCCGCCGAACGTCGACGACAGGGCGTCGACCACCCACGAGACGATCATGCTCACGATGTCGCCGCGGGTGGGTACGAGCTTCAAGCCGAAGGAGGTCACGTCGACGGCCGTGGCCTTGAGGGTCGTCCCCGACATGGCCAGGGTGAGCGTGACCGTCGGATCGGGCTCCAGGAAGAGGTCGAAGAACGCGTCCGTCGACCCGCCCAAGAGCCAGTTGATGCCAGCGCTTCCGCTGCCGGAGACGGCGGTGTGGACGCGCACGGTCGGCACGTCGTCCCACACGACCTGGCACCGCACATGGTGGATGGTGACATCGGCCTTGTAGTACGCGCTGCTGCCCAGGAAGTCCTTGCTGTCACCTGCGCGGAATGCCTTGCCCTCCAGGTAGGCGGTCGCCAGCTGCGCGATGCGCTCGACCGCGCCCCGCCCAAGGAGGGCGAAGAAGGGACGCTGCGGCCGGCTGTCGGGGAACGGGGGCTGCGGCGTGCCGTGCTCGGCCAGGTTGAAGGCGGCCAGCGCCTGCTGCGGCTGGATGACGGGGACCGGCGTCGACAGCGCCAGGCCCGGGATCTGCGGTGCGGGCAGAGTGATGCCCGACAGGACCTTCCGCGACTGGTCGAGGACGTTGGGGAGCACCACCTTGTCCAGGAAGACCTTGTCGACCTTGCTTGGCGCATCAGCGGTGGCCTTGAGGGGGTTGAGGCTGAACATGCCCGTGCCGGACGTTGCGGCCTGGACGTCGACGGTGACCGCGATGTCCTCCTCCACGGGGTTCCCGTTCCCCGAATCGACCTTGATGTGCACCTTGTTGAGCCGCACCTGGAAGGTGCTCCCGTTCAGCGAGTCGCGCAGGGCGGTGACGTGCTCGGCGAGCTCACGCCCGGCCATCCGGCCCGCGGCCGCCCCCTCGGTGAGGTGAGCGCGCAAGGCGGACTCGGAGAGCGAGGGAGGCGGGGCGGGGTCGAAGATCAGGGCTTCCTTGATGTCCCAGGAAACGGTGAACGTGACGCCTTCCACATCGAGGGGCTCCGAGCCGGTGAAGTACCGCGGATAGAGCTGTTTATAGACCTCCTTGGACGTCGCGTTCACGACGTCGACATTCGCCCCCACCATGAGGTCGCAATTCACGCATGCCCCTCTTGCAGTTCTTAACCAGCGGTCAGGCCGACCCATACCGAAGAGCCCGGACGCAGCTTCGGCAAAGCGAATCCGGGTACGAAGACGTGACATGGGCGACGGCACCAATAATGGTGGGGTGCTTGCGGCCCGTTCAAGGCCGCAGGAGAATTTCCGACACGCCTCCGATGCCTCGTTACTTCGGATTGCGTCTGGCCGGTGCGTGTTGACCTCCGCTTTCCACACGGCCCGCAGCCCTCGCCGGGCCGCATGTTTGGCGCGATCCGAAGCAGGCGGCCGGATGAGTCAACCAGCGCACCCCGTAGCCTGCCTGGGGACCGGGCGGTAAGCATCCGTCTGCACCACCGCGGCGCGGTTCCGCCCACGCTCCGGAGCGGTCGGCATCGCCCCCGGCGATCCGTGGACACGGCTGGTCACAGCACAGCCCGGAAAACCAGAAAGACCCCAGATCAACTGGGGTCTTTCGCTGGTGTCCGAGGGGGGACTTGAACCCCCACGCCCGATAAAGGGCACTAGCACCTCAAGCTAGCGCGTCTGCCATTCCGCCACCCGGACCAGGTGTGGTCTTCGCGGGGTGTTCCCCGCGGCGACATGGACAACAATACCAAGGTTTCGGAGTGCCTTTCACCTGCGTATCTGCTGGACAGATCGGCACACGGTTACCGATAAGGGGCAAAGCGTTCGCGGCGGGCCGGCCACCCCGCGTGAATCAGGGGCCCCAGGCGTCCCATGTCCCCTCGAAGCCCGGTCGGCGGCCCTGACCGTGGACTTTCCGTGAGTGCGGTCCGTGCATGACCAATCCTTGGCTCGATCACCCCCCTCCTCCCCCTGGACAGCGGGCGGGCGATGCGGGATAACGGGTTCATACAGTATTCGTCGACTGTATGCAATCCACATCCGACCACGTCAGGGGTCGTCCGCGGGCGGTCCCACGAAGGGAAGCGATGCCCCATGCCCGAGGACGCACAGGACCTCATCTCCGGCGGGCACCTGGTTGCGAAGGCGCTCAAGGCGGAGGGTGTGGACGTCGTCTACACCCTCTGCGGTGGGCACATCATCGACATCTACGACGGCTGCGTCGACGAGGGCATCGACGTCATCGACGTACGGCATGAGCAGGTCGCCGCGCACGCCGCCGACGGGTACGCACGGATCACCGGAAAGCCGGGGTGTGCGGTGGTCACCGCGGGACCCGGGACGACCGATGCGGTCACCGGGGTCGCCAACGCCTTCCGGGCGGAGTCGCCGATGCTGCTGATCGGCGGGCAGGGGGCGAGCACCCAGCACAAGATGGGGTCGCTCCAGGACCTGCCGCATGTCGACATGATGGCGCCGATCACCAAGTTCGCGGCGACCGTGCCGGACACCGCGCGCGCCGCCGACATGGTCTCGATGGCGTTCCGTGAGTGCTACCACGGCGCGCCCGGGCCGTCGTTCCTGGAGATCCCCCGGGACGTGCTCGACGCCAAGGTGCCCCGGGAGCAGGCGCGGGTGCCGCAGGCCGGGCACTACCGGGCCTCGACGCGGTCGCCGGGTGACCCGGACGACGTACAGAAGCTCGCCGATCTGCTGGTGCGGGCCGAGCGGCCGGCGATCCTGCTGGGCAGCCAGGTCTGGACGACGCGCGCCACCGACGCGGCCACCTCGCTGGTGCGGGAGCTGAACATCCCCGCGTACATGAACGGTGCCGGGCGCGGGACGCTGCCGCCCGGGGACCCGCACCACTTCCAGCTCTCGCGGCGGCACGCCTTCTCCCGGGCCGATGTGATCGTCATCGTCGGGACCCCGTTCGACTTCCGGATGGGGTACGGCAAGCGGCTGTCGCCGGACGCCACCGTCGTCCAGATCGATCTGGACTACCGCACCGTCGGCAAGAACCGCGATGTGGATCTGGGGATCGTGGGCGATGCGGGGCTGGTGCTCGGCGCCGTCGCCGAGGCCGCGTCCGGGCAGCCGGCGGGCGGCTCCGTGCAGCGCAAGGAGTGGCTGGAGGAGCTGCGGGGCGTGGAGCGGGCGGCGCTGGAGAAGCGGCTGCCGCAGCTGCGCTCGGACGCGCACCCGATCCACCCGTACCGGCTGGTCAGCGAGATCAACGACTTTCTCACCGAGGACTCGGTCTACATCGGGGACGGCGGCGACATCGTCACCTTCTCCGGGCAGGTGGTGCAGCCGAAGGCGCCGGGGCACTGGATGGACCCGGGGCCGCTGGGGACGCTCGGCGTCGGGGTGCCGTTCGTGATGGCGGCGAAGCAGGCGCGGCCGGAGAAGGAGGTCGTGGCGCTCTTCGGGGACGGCGCGTTCTCGCTGACCGGGTGGGACTTCGAGACGCTGGTCCGCTTCGACCTGCCGTTCGTCGGGATCGTCGGCAACAACTCCTCGATGAACCAGATCCGTTACGGGCAGCGCGCCAAGTACGGCGACGCGCGGGAGCGGGTCGGCAACACCCTGGGCGATGTGCCGTACGACCAGTTCGCTCGGATGCTCGGCGGGCACGGCGAGGAGGTGCGCGATCCGGCGCAGATCCGGCCGGCGCTGGAGCGGGCGCGGGAGAGCGGGAAGCCGTCGCTGATCAATGTGTGGGTGGACCCGGACGCGTACGCCCCCGGAACGATGAACCAGACGATGTACAAGTGAGGTGAACCCGTCGTGACCAAGGCACTTGAGGGCGTCCGCGTCCTCGACATGACGCATGTGCAGTCCGGGCCCTCCGCCACGCAGTTGCTGGCCTGGCTCGGTGCGGACGTGGTCAAGCTGGAGGCGACCACCGGGGACATCACGCGGCGGCAGCTGCGCGATGTGCCGGACGCCGACTCCCTCTACTTCACGATGCTCAACTGCAACAAGCGGAGCATCACCCTCAACACCAAGAGCCCGCGCGGCAAGGAGCTGCTCACCGAGCTGATCGCCCGCAGCGACGTCCTGGTGGAGAACTTCGGCCCCGGCGCCGTGGACCGGATGGGCTTCCCCTGGGAGCGCATCCAGGAGATCAACCCGCGGCTGATCTACGCCTCCATCAAGGGCTTCGGCGACGGCCCGTACACCGCGTTCAAGGCGTACGAGGTGGTGGCCCAGGCGATGGGCGGGGCGATGGCGACGACCGGGTTCGAGGACGGGCCGCCGCTGGCGACCGGTGCGCAGATCGGTGACTCGGGGACCGGGGTGCACTGCGTCGCCGGCATCCTCGCCGCGCTCTACCAGCGCGAACGGACCGGCCGCGGCCAGCGGGTGAATGTCGCGATGCAGCATGCGGTGCTGAATCTGTGCCGGGTCAAGCTCCGCGACCAGCAGCGGCTGGCGCACGGGGCGCTGGCCGAGTACCCGAACGAGAGCTTCGGCGAGGAGGTGCCGCGCAGCGGCAACGCCAGCGGCGGCGGGCAGCCCGGCTGGGCGGTGCGGTGCGCGCCCGGCGGGCCGAACGACTACGTGTACGTGATCGTGCAGCCGGTCGGCTGGCGGCCGCTGACCGAGCTGATCGGACGCCCGGAGCTGGCGGACGATCCGGAGTGGGCGACGCCGGAGGCGCGGCTGCCGAAGCTGGCGAAGATGTTCCAGCTGATCGAGGAGTGGAGCGCCACGCTGCCCAAGTGGGAGGTGCTGGAGCGGCTCAACGCCCACAACATCCCGTGCGGTCCGGTGCTGTCGACGAAGGAGCTGATCGAGGACGCGTCGCTGGTCGCCGACGGGATGGTGGTGACCGTCGACCACCCCGAGCGCGGGGCGTTCACCACCGTCGGCTCACCGCTGAAGCTGTCCGACTCCCCCGTCGACGTCGACCGTTCGCCGCTGCTGGGCGAGCACAACCAGGAGGTGTACGGCGGCGAGTTGGGCCTCGCCGACGAGGAACTGCGGCTGCTCGAAGCGAACGGAGTGATCTGATGGCGGAGCACGGGAACGAGGCGGGGCGCGCCCGCGCGGTGCGGGCGGTTCTTGAGGCGGCGCGGGCCGAGGGGCGTACGGCGCTGACCGCGCCCGAGGGCCGGCGGGTGGCCGAGGCGTACGGCATCGCGACGCCGGCGGAGGGGCTGGCGGAGACCGTGGACGACGCGGTGGCACTGGCCGACCGGATCGGGTTCCCGGTGGCGCTGAAGATCGTGTCGCCGGACATCGTGCACAAGACGGAGGCGGGCGGGGTGCGGACCGCGCTGGCGTCCGCCGCCGAGGTGCGCACCGCCTTCTGCGACATCGTGCGGAGCGCGCGGGCGCACTCCCCCGGGGCGCGGATCGACGGGGTGCTGGTCCAGGAGATGGTCTCCGGCGGTCAGGAGGTGATCGTCGGGGCGGTGACGGACCCGACGTTCGGGAAGGTGGTGGCGTTCGGGCTCGGCGGGGTGCTGGTGGAGGCGCTGGGCGATGTCACCTTCCGGCTGGCGCCCGCGGGCGAGGCGGACGCCGCGTCGATGCTGGACTCGATCCGGGCGGCCGAGGTGCTGCGCGGGGTGCGGGGCGCGCCGCCGGTGGACCGCGGGGCGCTGACCGAGTTGATCGTGCGGACGTCCGAACTGGCCGCGGACTTCCCGGAGATCGCGGAGATCGACCTCAACCCGGTGTTCGCGTCGGCGGACGGGGTGCGCGCCGCGGATGTGCGGATCCTGCTGGCGCAGGGCGCGCCGGTCGAGCGGCGGCGGCGTTCGCGGGAGGAGATCCTGACCGCGATGCGGCGGTTGATGCGGCCGCGGTCGGTCGCGGTGATCGGGGCGTCGGCGGAGTCCGGCAAGATCGGGAATTCGGTGATGCGCAATCTCGTCGACGGCGGTTTCCCCGGCGAGATCCATCCGGTGAACCCGAAGTCCGACGACATCCTGGGCCGTAAGGCGTACCGCTCGGTGGCGGAGGTGCCCGGTGAGGTCGATGTGGCGGTGTTCGCCATTCCGGCGCCGCTGGTGCCCGCGGCGCTGGAGGAGGCCGGGCGCAAGGGCATCCCGAACGCCGTGCTGATCCCCTCCGGCTTCGCCGAGACCGGTGAACACGCCCTCCAGGAGCGGCTGGTGGCGATCGGTGAGGAGTACGGCATCCGGCTGCTGGGGCCGAACATCTACGGCTACTACTCCACCTGGCAGGACCTCTGCGCCACCTTCTGCACGCCGTACGACGTGCGCGGCGGGACGGCGCTGACCTCGCAGTCCGGCGGGATCGGGATGGCGATCCTGGGCTTCGCGCGGGCCACCGGTACGGGTGTCTCGGCGATCGTCGGGCTCGGCAACAAGGCGGACGTCGACGAGGACGATCTGCTCACCTACTTCGCCGAGGACGAGCGCACCGACTGTGTGGCGATGCATCTGGAGGACCTCAAGGACGGCCGGGCGTTCGTGGCGGCGGCGCGGGCGACGGTGCCGCACAAGCCGGTGGTGGTGCTGAAGGCGGGGCGGACCGGCGCGGGCGCGCGGGCCGCCGGCTCCCACACCGGGGCGCTGGCCGGGGACGACGCGGTCTACGACGACATCCTGCGGCAGGCGGGGGTGATCCGGGCGCCGGGTCTTGCGGAGATGCTGGAGTACGCGCGGGCGCTGCCGGTGCTGCCGGCGCCCGCCGGGGACAACGTCGTGGTGATCACCGGTGCGGGCGGCTCGGGTGTGCTGCTGTCGGACGCGATCGTCGACAACGGGCTGCGGCTGATGGACATCCCCGCCGATCTCGACGCGGCGTTCCGGCGGTTCATCCCGCCGTTCGGTGCGGCCGGGAACCCGGTGGACATCACGGGCGGGGAGCCGCCCTCGACGTACGAGGCGACGATCCGGCTGGGCCTGGAGGATCCCCGGATCCATGCGCTGGTGCTCGGCTACTGGCACACCCTCGTCACCCCGCCGATGGTCTTCGCGGAGCTGACGGCGCGGCTGGTCGCGGAGTTCCGCGAACGCGGGATCGAGAAGCCGGTGGTGGCGTCGCTGGCCGGGGACACCGAGGTCGAGGAGGCGTGTGCGTACCTCTTCGAGCGGGGCGTGGTGGCGTATCCGTACACGACGGAGAAGCCGGTGGCGGTGCTCGGGGCGAAGTACCGCTGGGCGCGGGCCGCGGGGAAGCTGCCGTGAGACCGGGCACGGGGACGTGCGGAGTGCGGACAGGAGGGAACTGACGGCATCCATGCGAGGGGCAGGCGACGGACGATGAGTACGGAGACGGAACGGGACGAGGACAGGAACGGGGACGACGGGGACGCGGCGGACCTTCGGGCCGGGTACCGCAACGTCACGGACGGCAAGGGGCGGGTCTACCGGATCGGCGAGAGCGACCGGCAGTTGCTGGGGCACTCCCGCAAGCTGATGGTGTATCTGCCGTGGATCGCGATGATGGCGATCAGCGTGTCGGAGTACGCGTACGGCTCCGCCGAGGACACGCTGTCGCGGGCGCACGGCTGGTCGCAGAGCGGCACCTTCTGGATTCTGAGCGTCTGGGTGTTCTTCCAGGCGGGCATCGCCTTCCCGGCGGGGTGGTTACGGGAGCGGGGGGTGCTCACCGCGCGGTCGGCGATGTACCTCGGCTCGGTGCTGTGCCTGGTGGGTTTCGTGGCGCTGGCGCATCTGGAGAGCGTGGCGTTGGCGCTCGTCGGTTTCGGCGTGGTCGGCGGTCTCGGTTCGGGGCTGATCTACGCGACCTGCATCAACATGGTCGGCAAGTGGTTCCCGGAGCGGCGGGGCGCGAAGACCGGCTTCGTCAACGGCGGCTTCGCCTACGGCGCGCTGCCGTTCATCTTCCTCTTCAACTACGCCTTCGACACCTCCGACTACGACGAGGTGCTGGACCTCATCGGGGTGTACGTGCTGGTCGTGGTGGCGGCCTGTGCGTGGTTCTTCCGGGATCCGCCGCCGAACTGGTGGCCGCCGCACGTCCCGCCGCCGACCGGGAAGCCGGCGGGCGTGGCGCCGGCGGGCGACCGGCGGAGCGCGGCGAGCCTGGCGAAGAACCCGCCCGCGGTACGGCAGTTCACCCCGAAGGAGGCGCTGCGCAGCGGGATGCTGCCGCTGATGTGGCTGTCGGTCGTGCTGACGGCCGGGGTGTCGATCTTCGGGATCTCGTTCCAGGTGGACTACGCCCGCGAAGTCGGCTTCGGGCCGCTGGTGGCGGCCTCGTCGATGGGGGTGATGTCCGTCGTCAACGGCGTCGGGCGGGCCGTCATGGGGTGGCTGTCGGACCTGTGGGGCCGGAAGACCACGCTGGTGGCCGTCATCGTCGTGCTGGGGCTGGCGCAGTTCGGGGTGATCTGGGCGGGGCACGTCCACAGCCAGTGGCTGTTCCTCGTCTTCGCGTTCCTCTCCGGCTTCGGCGGCGGCGCGTTCTACCCGCTGTTCGCGACGCTGACCCCGGACTACTTCGGGGAGAACTACAACGCCACCAACTACGGCCTGGTCTACAGCGGCAAGCTGATCAGCGGACTGTTCGGCGGCGGGCTCGGCTCGATGGTGGTGGGCGCCTGGGGGTACGACGGCGCCTACGCACTGGCCGGCGGGGTCTCGCTGCTGGCGGCCGGGTGTGTGCTGCTGCTGCGGCAGCCGGGCCGGGAGCGGCCGCGGGCGGCGGTGGCCGGGGAGCGGGCGGTCAGCCGTGAGCTGATCTGAGACACCCGGCGGGAGCGGGCGGTGCCGGGCAGGCGCCGCCCGCTCCGGTCATCCGTCGGTGGGGGTGCCCGGTGCCTCGTGGGTGCCCTCGGCGATGGCGCGGTGGTGGCGGACCACCTCGCTGATGATGAAGTTGAGGAACTTCTCGGCGAATGCCGGGTCGAGCCGGGCGTCGGCGGCGAGCGTGCGCAGCCGCTCGATCTGGGCGGCCTCGCGGGCCGGGTCGGCGGGCGGCAGGCTGTGCCGGGCCTTCAACTCGCCGACCTGCTGGGTGCACTTGAACCGTTCGGCGAGCAGATGCACCAGCGCGGCGTCGAGGTTGTCGATGCTGCTGCGCAGGTAGAGCAGCCGCTCCCGGGCCGCCCGGTCGGAGACGGCGGCCGCCTCGCCGGCCTCGGGTGCGCTCTCCTCGCTCATATGCGTCTCGCCATTCGTCATCGGTGGTGCGTGATCGGATGCAGGTTACCGGTCCGCCGCGGTGCCGGTCAGCGGCGTCTCGGGGAGCGGACCGGACGGGTCACCCGCGCCGTTCCTCCGGTCCGCTCTCCCGCGCCCGCTCGTGGTAGGTCCGGCGGGTGTGCTCGGTGTGGGCGCGCATCACAGCGGTGGCGCGGGCCTCGTCGCGGTCGGCGATGGCGGCGATCAGCTCGCGGTGCTCGATCCAGGACTGGGCGCCGCGCTGCCGGGCCACCGGGGTGTAGTACCAGCGCACCCGGCGGCCGACCTGTGCGGCCAGCTCGGCGAGGACGGCGTTGCCGGCCAGCTCCATCACCTTGGCGTGGAACGCGGCGTTGGCCGCGACCGCGCCGTCCACGTCGTCCTCGCGCACCGCGCGCTCACCGGTGGCGCACAGCTCCTCCAGGGCGGCGATGCCCGGCGACCCGGTGTGTGCGGCGGCCAGCCGGGCGGCCTCGGCCTCCAGCAGCGTACGGACCGTCAGCAGCTGGTCGGCCTCCTCCTCGGTCGGCTCGTGGACGAACGCGCCCTGGGCGGGCCGCAGATCGACCCAGCCGTCGGTGTTCAGTCTCTGGAGCGCCTCGCGGACCGGTTGGCGGGAGACGCCGAGGTGCCCGGCGAGTTCGCTCTCCACCAGGTGGGCGCCGGGGCGCAGGGCGCGGGTGGTGATGAGTTCGAGCAGTGCCTCGTAGACCCGCTCGCGCAACGGGCCGGGCCGTTCGAGTTTCGGGACGGCTCCGTGCGGCAGTCCGCTGGACAGCATCGGGTCCCCCTTGGTGTGGTGGCCGGGGCTCGGCCCTCGGGGGCGGCGCCGGACGGCCCGCCCATTGGCTATCGTCTACAGTTTACCGAGTACGTTGTACGGTTGTCCCCGTTCCGCCGCGCCCGCATCCGGCGACGGCACACCGGGTCGCCGTACGGCGGGTGGAGGCAGACATGGGACGGGTCACCGAACGGCGCCGCGTCATCCGCGTACGGAACGGCTCCGTGGGGGCCCGGCCGGACACCCTGGTCGTCGAGGAGCCGCTGGAGATCCGGCTCAACGGCAAGCCGCTGGCGATCACCATGCGCACCCCGGGCGACGACTTCGCGCTGGCGGCCGGTTTCCTCGTCAGCGAGGGCGTGTTGGCCTCCGCCGCGGAGCTGGCGAACATCGTCTACTGCGCCGGCGCCACCGACGACGGCGCGAACACCTACAACGTCGTCGACGTCCGCCTCGCCCCCGGCGTCGCGGTGCCGGACATCAGCCTGGAGCGGAACGTCTACACCTCGTCGTCGTGCGGACTGTGCGGCAAGGCGAGCCTGGAGGCGGTGCGCACCACCGCGCGCTGGGCGCCGGACGCCTCCCCCGGCCCCGCGGTCCGTCTCACACCGGAGTTGCTGAGCACCTTCCCCGACCGGCTCCGCGCCGCCCAGCGGGTCTTCGACCGTACGGGCGGGCTGCACGCGGCGGCGCTGTTCGCCCCGGACGGTGAACTGCTGGACGTACGCGAGGACGTCGGGCGCCACAACGCGGTCGACAAGGTCGTCGGACGCGCGCTCCAGGACGACCGGCTGCCGCTGTCGTCGTGTGTGCTGATGGTCTCCGGCCGGGCCTCCTTCGAGCTGGCGCAGAAGGCGGTGATGGCCGGGATCCCGGTGCTCGCCGCCGTCTCCGCCCCCTCGTCGCTCGCCGTGGACCTCGCCGCCGAGACGGGCCTGACGCTGGTCGGCTTCCTGCGCGGCAGCTCGATGAACGTCTACGCGGGCGCGCACCGCCTCGGCCTGGACGAGGCGGACGCCGGGAGCTGAGCCGGGCGGCGGTCAGCCGCCCGCGGTCTTGCCGCCGTCGGCCGGTTGCACGATCCGGGTGAGCAGCGCGATCAGCTGATCGCGCTCGGCGGGGGTCAGGGCGGCGGTCAGCTCGTCGTTGGCGCGGTCGCCGAGCCGCTGCGTACGGCGCAGGACGCGCCGCCCCGCCGTGGAGACCTCGACGGCGTTCTTCCTGCGGTCCCTGGGATCGGGCGTCCGCGTGACCAGCCCGTCCCGTTGCAGGTCGTTGACGACGGTGACCATGTCCTTGGGGTCGATGCCGAGGGTGCGGCCCAGCTCCGCCTGGGAGATCGGCCCGCGCTCGGCGACCGCGGAGAGCACCGCGTGGTGCATCATCCGCATGCCCTCGGCGGCGAGCGCCTCGGCGACCAGCCGGTGCCCGCGGGCCGCGGCCCGCCCCAGCAACCAGCTCGGCAGCACACGGATGCGGCGGGGGGCGTACGGAGCGTCGGCCATGGGCCCACGGTAGCGCCGCTCCATGGGAATCCCCAACGAAAATCCATTGGCCGTCCCCATGAATATGGCTACCGTTGGGACCTCCAACGATTTTCTGGAGGTGTGCCCGTGCGCCGCATCCGTCACGACATCCACGGCGGTCCCGAGGTCCTGTACGTAGAGGAGGCCGAACCGCCGGCGCCCGGCCCCGGCGAGCTGCTGGTCCGCACGGAGGCGATCGGCGTCACGCTGCCGGCGGTGCGCCGGGTGCGCGGCGGCGGTCCGCTGCCCGGGCTGCCCGGTGACGAGGTCGCCGGGGAGGTGGTCGCGCTCGGCCCGGGCGTCACCGGCTTCACCGTCGGCGACCGCATCGCCTCGTTCGGCCTCCCGGGCGCCTACGCCGAACTCGCCCTCGCCCCGGCCGCGTTCGCCTCCCGACTGCCCGACGGGGTGAGCGCCGCGCAGGCCGTGGCGCTGATCCGGGGCGGGCATGTGGCGCTGGCCGTGCTCGACACCGCGGCGCCCCGGGGCGGCGAGTCGGTGCTGATCACCGCGGCGGCGGGCGCCACCGGCCATCTCGCCGTCCAACTCGCCAAGGCGCGGGGCGTACCGCGGGTGGTGGCCGCCGTCGGCACCCCGGAGAAGGTGGAGTTCGTCCGGGGACTCGGCGCCGACGAGACCGTCACCTACGACGAGGAGTCCTGGGGCGCGCCGGTCGATGTCGTGCTGGACGGCGCCGGGGGCGAGTTGCTGCCGCGCGCGCTCGGTGCGCCGGCGCCGGGCGGGCGGCTGATCCATTTCAGCTCCGGCGGCGGCACGCTCGCGGCGTACGACCTGCTGGCCGGGGCGAAGACCGTCACCGGGATGACGATGCGTCATTTCGCCGCGACCCGGCCGGAGCGGTACGCGCACCACCGCGCGCAGCTGTGGGAGTGGGCGGCGTCCGGGCGGCTGCGGGCCACGCTCCACGCCGAGCTGCCGCTCTCCGACGCCGCGGCGGCCCACCGCCTCGTGGAGGCGCGGGCGAACCTGGGGAAGATCGTGCTGCGGCCGGACGCCGGGGCGGTGCGGTAGCCGCCGCGGGCGCGGTGCCGCTCGCGCCCCGGCCTCCGCCCCGGAGGGCCGCGGGCCGGACGGGTGAATTCGGCGGGGCCGCGGGCGAACGGCCGCACACTCCTTGTCGGGGTGTAGTGACGGCAGTACGTTCCGTCACACACGACATGGGACGTGGGATGTCCTGTGGATGACGCCGATGCCTCGAAGGGCAGGCCGGACCATGACGTCACTTCTCCGTGCACCCTCCCGCCCCCGCCCGAGACCCCGGCGGCGCCGCGCCGTCGCCGCCCTCACCGCCCTCGCCGCCCTGGCGCTCACCCTGCTCCCCGCCGCCCCCGCGGGCGCCACGGCGGACAGCACCGCACCACCCGGCGGCTTCGACCAACGGGTCCTGTTCAGCGCGGCCCAGGACCCGGGCTACGCCTGCTTCCGCATCCCGGCGGTCGTCCGCTCCGTCCGGGGCACCCTGCTCGCCTTCGCCGAGGGCCGGGTGCACGACTGCGGCGACGCCGGGGACATCGACCTCGTCCTCAAACGCTCCACCGACGGCGGCCGCACCTGGGGCCCGCTCCAGGTCGTCAACGAGGGCGGCGGCGACACCCACGGCAACCCGGCGCCGGTCGTGGACCGGCGCACCGGCCGCATCGTCCTCGCCGAGACGTACAACAAGGGCCGCACCGACGGCCTCAGCTGCGCGACGCCCTGCGACCGCACCCCGCACCTCCAGTACAGCGACGACGACGGCGCCACCTGGTCGGCGCCGCGCGATCTGACCCGCGCGCTGCGCCCCGCCGGGTGGAACTCCTGGTACGCGACGGGCCCGGTGCACGGCATCCAGCTCACCCGGGGCCGCCACGCCGGGCGCCTCGTCCTGGGGGTCAACGCCGAGAGCTGGGCCGGTGGCCGGGTCACCGCCAACCACGCCGCGCTGGTCCACAGCGACGACGGCGGCACCACCTGGCGCGTCGGCGCCGTCGACACCTGGCCGGTCGCCGCCGACGGCACGTTCCGTCAGAAGCCGTCGGAGATGACGCTGCTGGAGCGCGCCGACGGGTCGGTCTACGTCAACGCCCGCGAGCAGGACGGCACCGACCTCGGCAACCGCACCGCGGCGGTCAGCGGCGACGGCGGCGCGTCCTTCACCCACCCGTTCCGCACCCTGCCCGACTTCCTCGCGCCGATGGTGCAGGCGTCGGCGCTGCGCCTGCCCACCGCCGGGGGCGGCAGCCGCACCCTCCTCGCCGCCCCCGCCGACCCGGACCGCCGCCGCACCATGACGATCCGCTCCTCGTACGACGAGGGCCGCACCTGGGAGGCGGCCGACCGGGGCGCCCGCGTCACCGGCGACTGGTCCGGCTACTCCGATCTCGTCCCCGTCTCCCCCGGCGTCACCGGACTCTTCTACGAGGCGGGCGCCGCCGACGCCCGGGACGAGATGCGGTTCGCCCGCTTCACCGACGCCTGGCTCGGCCCGCGCCGCGGCCCCGACCCGACCACCCCGGACCGCGCACCCGGCGCCCGCCCGGCCACCGTCCTCGGCGGGGCACACACCACCTCCGGCGTCCTCGGCCGGGCGCTGGCCTTCGACGGCACCGACGACGCCGTCGACGTCCCCTTCCGCACCTCGCTCCCGCTGGGCGACGCACCGTTCACCTGCGCCCTGTGGTTCCGCTACGACGCGACCGGCGGCGAGCAGCCGATGCTGTGGCTCGGCGGCTCGGGCAGCAAATCCCCGCAGGTCACCCTGGTCGGGGACCCGGCGCATGGCCGGATCACGGCGACGCTGACCACCGTGGCGGGCGCCGCGCCGCCGGTCACCACGGCGCTGTCGACCGCGGGCGCGTACAGCGACGGCCGCTGGCATCTGCTGACGCTGCGCCGCGGCGGCGGCCGGTTGCAGCTGACGGTGGACGCCGCGGCCACGGCCGCACCGGACACCCCGGGGTCGGTCAGCCGCGGTACGGCCTTCGGCGTCCGCCTCGGCGCACGTCTCGACGGCCGCGCCCACTTCACCGGCGCCCTCGACGAGGCCGTCGTCTACCGCCGGGCGCTCTCCGACGCCGAGCTGACCGCCCTGCGCACCCCGGGCCGCGCCCCGGCCGGGCCCGCCGTGCTCCGCCTCGGGCTGGACCGGGTGACGGCGCCCTGACGGGAGCGGCCCCGTGCGGCAGGGGCCGTCACCGGGACTCCCCGGCGCCCACGGGCTCGCCGTCGCGGGCCGGCGCCGGGGCGTCCGCCGAGCCGCCGCCCTCCGGGGTGTCCGTCCCGGTCCCCGCCTGCTCCGCCCGTGCAGCGAAGCGTTTCGCCAGCACCGCGCAGACCATCAGCTGCATCTGGTGGAAGAGCATCAGCGGCAGCACCGCAAGACCCGCCTGGGCGCCGAAGAGGACGCTGGCCATGGGCAACCCGGCGGCCAGGCTCTTCTTCGACCCGGCGAAGGTGATCGCGATCCGGTCGGCCCGCCCGAAGCCCAGCTTCCGGGAGCCGTACCACGTCAGGGTCAGCATCACCGCGAGCAGCAGCCCGAGGACACCCAGCAGGATCAGCAGGCGCAGCGGGGAGACCTGGTGCCAGATCCCGGCGGTCACCCCGGCACTGAAGGCGCTGTAGACGACCAGCAGGATCGAGCCGCGGTCCACCAGGCCGAGAACCTTCTTGTGCCGGGTGAGGAATCCGCCGATCCAGCGGCGCAGCACCTGACCGGCCAGGAACGGCAGCAGCAGCTGGCAGACGATCGAGACCAGCGCCCCGCCCGAGACGCCGGGCCCCTCCCCGTCCAGGACGAGCGCGGCGAGCAGCGGGGTGATGACGATGCCGACGAGGGAGGAGAACGAGCCGGCGCAGATCGCCGCCGCGACGTTGCCGCGCGCGATGGAGGTGAACGCGATGGACGACTGGATCGTCGACGGCACCAGGCACAGGAACAGCACGCCGGTGTAGAGCCCGCCCGGCAGGACGTACGGCACCAGGCCGCGGGCGGCCAGGCCGAGCAGCGGGAAGAGCACGAATGTGCAGGCCAGGACGGTCAGGTGGAGTCGCCAGTGGCGGAGTCCGGCCATCGCCTCGGCGGTCGAGAGGCGGGCGCCGTAGAGGAAGAAGAGGAAGGAGACGGCCCCGGTGGCGGCGCCGTCCGCGACGGTGGCGGCGGAGCCGGTGGCCGGGAGGAGCGCGGCGAGTCCGACGGTGGCGAGCAGCGCCAGGATGTATCCGTCCACGGGGAGCCAGGAGGGGAGGGCGAGGGCAGGGCGGCGCATGATCTCACTTCGGTAGACGGTCTTCGGATGGCGGCATGGACGGTGCCCTCTCCAGAGTGCCGGGCCCCACGGATATCGGGAACCCCGTTCGCCGCGCTCACTGTGATGCCGGAACGTGATTACCATGACCACACCGGCCCGTTTTGGCCACGCCACTCACCCGGACGCGGTCCCGCGGTGGCCGGACCACCGCCCACCCGAGGTGCCCCGTGTTCGATCCCGCGCAGTTGCGTACGTTCCTGACCGTCGCGCAGACCCTGAGCTTCACCCAGGCCGCGCACCGGATGGGGCTGCGGCAGTCGACCGTCAGCCAGCACGTACGGAAGCTGGAGGAGGCGGCCGGGCGGCGGCTGTTCGCGCGGGACACCCACGGGGTGGAGCTGACCGAGGACGGCGAGGCGATGCTCGGCTTCGCCCGCACGATCCTGGAGGCGAACGAGCGCGCCGCCGGGTTCTTCACCGGGACGCGGCTGCGCGGGCGGCTGCGGTTCGGGGCGTCCGAGGACTTCGTGCTGACCCGGCTGCCGGAGATCCTGGAGGGGTTCCGGCACGCCCACCCCGAGGTCGATCTGGAGCTGACCGTCGAACTGTCAGGAACCCTCCATGAACTTCTCACGGCCGGGCGGCTCGACCTCGTCCTCGCCAAGCGGCGCCCGGAGGGGCCCGAGGGGCAGCTGGTGTGGCGGGACCGGCTGGTGTGGGTGGGCAGCGACCGGCTGCGGCTCGATCCGCACCGCCCGGTGCCGCTGGTCGTCTTCCCGCCGCCCGCGGTCACCCGCGCCCGGGCGCTGGAGTGTCTGGAGGAGCACGGCCGGGCCTGGCGCATCGCCTGCACCAGCGGGAGCCTCAACGGGCTGGTCGCCGCCGCCCGCGCCGGGCTCGGGGTGATGGCGCACACCCTCGGCATGATCCCGCCGGGCCTGGTGCGGATGGCGCCGCGGGCCGGGCTGCCGGAGCTGGGCGGGGTGGACTTCGTCCTGCTGCACGGGCGGCGCGCCTCCGCCGCGCGCGGTCCCGCCGAGGCGCTGGCCGACGCGATCCTGGCCGGGGGCGACCGGCTCCAGCTGCCGTGACGGCCGGTGGGCCCGGGCGCCGGATTCCGTCCGGGACGGCCTGCGGATTCACCCTTCCGGTGCAGAGATTTGGTGCAGATACGGTCCCCGGGTGGTGATCGTTCCGCCGGTGGATGACCGGTGCATGTCCACTCTTCCGGGGAGTGGTCCGTTTCCTCCGGACCACCTGCGGGCGCGCGGCACCGTCCGGAACGCGGTAAGGCCCTCCCGCAAGGCGAAACCGTGGGGTACGGTCGCGGCCGTGTGAGGAGTACCACAAGGAGCTGGGTCATTGCGCGAGTTCACCGTGGAGCCGTTGGCTACCGGGCCCCGGGTCGGTGGGCTGGCGGACACCGTTTTCGACCACGCCGCCCGTGACCCGGGCCGGGCCGCGCTCGCCCGTAAGGACGACGAGGGGCGCTGGAGCGACGTCAGCGCCGGGCAGTTCCGGGACGAGGTCATGGCGCTGGCCAAGGGCCTGCTCGCCCAGGGCGTCCGGTTCGGCGACCGGGTCGGGATCATGTCCCGCACCCGGTACGAATGGAGCGTCTTCGACTTCGCCATCTGGGCGATCGGCGGCCAGTCCGTACCGCTGTACCCGACCTCCTCCGCCGAGCAGGTCTTCTGGATGCTGCACAACGCGGACGTGACGGCCTGTCTGGTGGAGCACGAGGATCACGCGATGACCGTCGGTTCGGTCATCGGCCGGCTGCCGCAGCTGCGCCGGCTGTGGCAGCTCGACGCGGACCCGGTGGCCGAACTGACCGCGGCGGGCGCGCATCTCGACGACGACGTGGTGCACCGGCACCGGATGGCGGTCACCCCGGACGCCATCGCCACCATCATCTACACCTCGGGCACCACCGGCCGCCCCAAGGGCTGCGTCCTGACCCACGCCAACTTCATGGCCGAGGCGGACAACGTCCTCGAACGGTACGACGCGGCGTTCCACTCCCGCCCCGGCGACGAGGCGTCCACCCTGCTCTTCCTCCCGCTGTCGCACGTCTTCGGCCGGATGATCGAGGTCGCCGCCCTCCGCGGCAAGGTGAAGCTGGCCCACCAGCCGGAGCTGAGCGCCCGCGCCCTCCTGCCCGACCTGCGCAGCTTCCGGCCGACCTTCGTCCTCGCGGTGCCGTACGTCTTCGAGAAGGTCTTCGCGGCGGCGCGGCGGCAGGCGGAGGCCGAGGGCCGGGAAGGGCCGTTCGACAAGGCCGTCGATGTCGCGGTCCGGTACGCCGAGGCCATGGAGCACAAGGCGTTCGGCACCGGCTCCGGACCCGGCGCCGCCCTGCGGATGCAGCATCAGTTCTTCGACAAGGTCGTCTACAGCAAGGTCCGTGAGGCGCTGGGCGGCCGGGTGCGGCACGCGATGTCCGGCGGCTCCCGGATGGAGCGCCGCCTGGGCCTGTTCTTCGCCGGTGCGGGGGTGCGGGTCTTCGAGGGGTACGGCCTGACGGAGTCCACCGCCGCCGCGACCGCCAACCCGCCCGAGCGCACCCGGTTCGGCACGGTCGGCACGCCCATCCCCGGCACCACCGTCCATGTCGCGGACGACGGCGAGATCTGGCTGCGCGGCGGGCAGATCTTCCAGGGGTATCTGGGCGATCCGCAGGGCTCCGGCGCCGTGCTGCACAACGGCTGGTTCGCCACCGGCGACCTCGGCGCCTTCGACGAGGACGGCTATCTGACGATCACCGGCCGCAAGAAGGAGGTGCTCGTCACCTCCGGCGGCAAGACGGTCTCGCCGGTGGTCCTGGAGGACCGGGTCCGGGCGCACCCCCTGGTGGGGCAGTGCCTCGTGGTCGGCAACGACCGGCCGTTCATCGCCGCGCTGGTGACGCTGGACCCGGAGGCCGTCACCCACTGGCTGACGATGCGCGGCAAACCGGACATGCGCCCCACGGAGCTGGTGCGGGACCCGGATCTGGAGTCGGAGATCCGGCGGGCCGTGGTCGCCGCCAACACTCTGGTGTCACAGGCCGAGTCGATCCGTACGTTCCGGATACTGGCCCATCAGTTCAGCGAGGACCAAGGGCTGCTGACGCCGTCGCTGAAGCTGAAGCGGAAGGCGATAGAGGCGGCGTACGCAACGGAGGTGGAGGCGCTGTACCGGAATTGAGCGGGGTGAGTACTCCGCACGGGTGGACCAGGGAGTTTTCTCCTCTCACGCGGGAATGCGGAACGGCGGGTGGGCGTTGTCGTCGGTGGACATGCACGACGACGTAAGGATCGATTCCCCGTGAGCCAGGTCCCGACCATCACGCTCAACAACGGCGTCACGATGCCGCAGCTCGGTTTCGGCGTCTGGCAGGTGCCGGACGACGAGGCGGCCGCCACCGTCGGCCACGCCCTGGAGGCCGGCTACCGCAGCATCGACACCGCCGCGATCTACGGCAACGAAGAGGGCACCGGCCGGGCGCTCGCCGCCTCCGGCATCCCCCGCGACGAACTCTTCGTCACCACCAAGCTCTGGAACTCCGAGCAGGGCTACGACTCCACGCTGCGCGCCTTCGACACCTCCCTGGCCAAGCTGGGCCTGGAGTACGTCGACCTCTACCTGATCCACTGGCCGCTGCCGGCCAAGGACACCTACGTCGACACCTACCGCGCCTTCGAGAAGATCCTCTCGGAGGGCCGGGCCCGCGCCATCGGCGTCTCCAACTTCCTCCCCTCCCACCTGGAGCGGCTGATCGGCGAGACGTCGATCGTCCCGGCGGTCAACCAGATCGAGCTGCACCCGTACTTCCCGCAGGCCGAGTCCCGTGCGGTGCACGCCCGGCACCACATCGCGACGGAGGCGTGGTCGCCGCTGGGCCAGGGCAAGGACCTGCTGGCGGAGCCGGTGCTCGGCGAGATCGCGGCCAAGCACGGGGTGACGCCCGCCCAGGTGGTGCTGCGCTGGCACCTCCAGCTGGGCAATGTCGTCATCCCGAAGTCGGTGACGCCGGCGCGGATCGCCGCCAACATCGACGTCTTCGGCTTCGAGCTGGACGACGCCGACCTCAAGGCCGTCGCCGGTCTCGACAACGGCACCCGGCTCGGCCCGGACCCGGCCACGTTCGACGGCGCCTGAGCCCGGCAGCACGGCGGGGGGGGGCCCCCCCCTTTTTGGGGGGGGGGGGGGAGAAGTCCTTTGGGGGGGTTGCTTTCCCTGGTGTTGGTGGTTGTGTTTTGGGGTGCTCCCCCGGCTCCCCCCT
>NZ_JBVHWT010000020.1:0-1053 GCF_055564055.1 Streptomyces sp. NPDC029159 | reverse complement strand
CACCCCTACACCAGTCGCTACCCCCCCACCCCTCCTCCCCCCCCCCCCCCCCCCCCCCCCCCCCCCCCCCCCCCCCCCCCCCCCCCCCCCCCCCCCCCCCCCCCCCCCCCCCCCCCGCGTTCGCGGGTGGCGCTACTGCCGCGGGTTCGGCGGTTTGCGGTGGTGGCCGCTGCCGGGTTCCTCCGCCGGGGCGGGGCGCGGCGGTGCGGGAGGTTCGATCTGGCGCACCAGCTGGTGGAACGAGAGCAGCGCGGTGATCGGCGGCAGCCCGGCGACGCTGATGGCGGAGAGCGTCAGCGGGGCGTGCGCGACGCACAGCACGACGGCGAGCGCGGAGAAGAGGATCACCACGCACCACGAGTGCGCGACCCGGCGGCCGTTGGCGGAGGCGCGCAGGATGGCGAGGGACGCCACCATCCAGGGGCCGTAGATCAGCAGCGGCCACAGGTCGGCGAGGCCGCCGGAGGCGCCCTGGGAGGCGAGGGCGCGCAGCGGTGCGTAGCAGACCATGGCGCCCAGCACGCTGATCATGACGGCGGTGAGGGCGGCGACGACGGCGCTGATCCGCCGGGCCCAGCGGCGCAGCCGGACGGCGCCGGCGCGGTGCGCTCCGGGCCGGTGCTGCCGGGTGCGGGCATGGCTGACGATGGGTCCGGTGGGTGGTGGTGCCGGGTATCCGTCCCCCGCGTGCGGGTCCTGGGGCGCCGGACCGTCGGTCTCCCACACCGGGACGTTCGCCCAGGCGACCGCGTCGAACCCGTAGGGGTCCGGCTGCGGTGCGAACAGCGGGAAGCCGACCTGCGGGTCGGTGTCCCGGACCGCACGGGGGAAGGTGCCCTGGCTCGGCACGAATTCGTCGGTCTGCTGCGCCGGGATGTAGGTCTGGGTCTCGTGCACGTCATGTCTTTCGGGAGAAGGACCCGGCCGCGGCGCGCGTGCGCCGCGGGCCCGCCCCCCGCGCCACCCCCCGGGAGGGCCCCCGGTGGCGGGGGCGGGTCGGGTGAGGGACAGGGTTGCCAAGGGACATTTCCCCCCGGCCCATGGGGACCGGCC
>NZ_JBVHWT010000019.1:93846-127342 GCF_055564055.1 Streptomyces sp. NPDC029159 | reverse complement strand
AGGGGGGGGGGGGGGGGGGGGGGGGGGGGGGGAGGGAGGGGGGGGGGGGGGGGGGGGGGGGGGGGGGGGGGAGGAGCAAGAGCCTCTCTTGGGGCCCCCCACTGTGCACCCACGGAAAACCCCCTTCGGTGCGGTGTGTCTCAGCTCTCCACGGGCAGCGGCTTCACCCAGCGGCGCCAGTGGTCCTCGCGGTGGTAGCCCGCGGCGGCCCAGGTGTGGTGCGCCGGTTCGTTGGCCTCCAGGACCATGGCGTCGATCCGGCGGCCGCCCAGCGCCCGGAACCGCTCCTGCGCCGCGTCCATGAGGGCGGTGGCGACGCCCTGCCTGCGGTGACCGGGATCGACCGCCAGCCGGTACGCCGAGCACCGCCAGCCGTCGAACCCGGCGATGACCGTTCCCACCAGCTCCCCGCCCCGTTCGGCCAGCAGCAGGGACTCGGGGTCGCGGGTCAGCAGACGGGTCATGCCGTCGTGGTCGTCGCTGATGCTGGTGCCCTCCGCCGCCGTACGCCAGAAGTGGAGCACGGTGTCGATGTCGGAGAGGCGGGCGCAGCGGATACGGAGATGATCACTCATGGCGCCATCCCATCAACGGCCCCGTCCGCACGTCGAACCCTTTCCACGATGCGGGCGGCCGGGCGCCGCGGTTGCCCCGGCGTCAGCCGCGCCGCACCTCCGCGATCACCGGCGCGAACTCCTCCATGACCGGATCCAGCACCGTGATGTACGAGAACCCGAACCGCTCGCGGTGCTCGCGGAGTTGGTCCGCGATCTCGGCGGGCGTCCCGATGAGCACCGTCGGCACCGCCAGCAGCTGCTCCGCGTCGAGCCCCAGGCCCTGCGCCGCCAATTCCTCGGCCACGGCCCGGCGGTCGCCGGTCACCACCACCCGCTGGACGAGGATGTTCCGCTCGGCCGGGGCGGTACGCCCGGCGGCCTCCTCGTATCCCGCGTAGCGCGCCACCGACTCCGCCACCTCCTCGGCGGAGAGCAGCTCCAGCGTGCCCTCGGGGCGCCCGGCGGCCTGCCGGACGCCGGAGAACGCGGTGATCTGCGCATGGGCGGCGGCCAGCCGCAGCATCCGCGGGCCGTTGCCGCCGATCAGCAGCGGCGGACCCGGCTGCTGCGTCGGTCGCGGGGCGACGTCCGGATCGCCCAGCAGCCGGTCCAACTCCTCGACCGTGCGGGCCAACCGGTCGACGCGCTCACCGGCGGACCCCCAGGGCAGCCCCGCCGTCTCGTGCTCGGCGCGGACGTAGCCGGTGCCCAGGCCCAGCTCCAGCCGCCCGCCGGTGAGGGCGTCGGTGGTGGCCACCTCGCGGGCGAGCAGTGCAGGGTTGGTGAATCCGGCGTTGAGGACGAAGGTGCCGACCCGCGGCCGGGACGTCACCTCCGCGGCGGTGACCAGCGCCGGGAACGGCGCCGGGCGGCCGAGATGGTCCGGTACGAGCAGTACGTCGTAGCCCAGTTCCTCGGCCCGTCGGCAGGTACGGCGCCAGGTGGCGCCGGTGTCGAGGGTGAGGATGTTGAGTCCGAAACGGAACGGTCGGGACATGGGACCCCCTTGGCGTCGGGTACCCAAGGCCCGGTACCCGTGGGCGTGTTCGGATGCGTTCTGGCGTGCCTATGCAACCACGAGCGGTGCCGGAACGGGGTGGCCTTCGGGGGAGTGGCGGGGAGCGTGGTGGAGTACGTGGTGCCATCGTCCGCCGCCGTGTGGTGTCACGTGGCGCCATGCGGTGCCAGCGGGTGCCGCGTGGGGGCGCGGAGAGGCGCCCGGCAGTACCTCGGCAGCTGCTGAATTTTCCGCGTTGTGGCAGGTCGGATGAGTGGCCCGGCGCCTCTCCCGCGGGCGTGGCCCGAAAGGCTTGCGTATGGCGCCATTCTGGTGCCACTATGGCGTCATGGATCTCACCCCGTATGTCGACACCCTCCGCCGCGAGCTTGCGGTGGCCGCCGAGGCCGGTGGGGAGGAAGCCCGCGAAGTGGCGGAGCGGTTGACCGCTCCGCTGGAGTCGGCGAGTCGGTTGGCGATGCTGCATGTGCTCTCCGCCGCGATGGACGAGATCACCCGGGAGCTGGCGCCGGGCTCGGTCGATGTGCGGTTGCGGGGGCTGGACCCGGACTTCGTGGTGACACCGCCGCCCGCCGCCCCCGCGGCGGAGACCGCCGCGCCGGTGGAACCGCCCCCGGCGCAGCCGCCCGTGGAGAGCGACGAGGGCGGCACGGCCCGCGTCAACCTCCGCCTCCCGGCCGCCCTCAAGGCACGCGCCGAGGAGGCCGCGGGCCGCGAGGGGCTGTCGGTCAACGCCTGGCTGGTGCGGGCGGTGTCGGCCGCGGTGGACGGCGGCACCCGCCCGCCCGCCACCCAGCGGTCCCGGACGGTCGGCCAGAGCTTCACGGGCTGGGTGCGCTAGGGCGCGTCCGCAAAGTCCCGTCGTCCGCCCGGAGGGCGGGGCTTGCGGCGTCCGGTGCGTGCCCTCGCAAGGCGGAGGGTCGCCCCGATACTGGGCGTATCGGGGTGATCCCGACAACGCCGCGAGGGTGCGTGCCGGGCGTCGCAAGCCAGGCGGGACTTTGCGGACACGCCCTAGGGGGCGAGGCCCCGGCCGCACCCGTAGACGTACCGCCGTACACGTACCACTTCACACCGTCCCCCATGGGCGGGGACGTTCCCAGGACTCACGAGGACGGTTCAGTCATGCCTTCTTTCGACACCTCCGGGCCGATCGCGGTCACCGCTCATCTGGACGCCGGATCCCTCCAGCTGCTGGCGGGCGAGCGCCATGACGCGGTCGTCGACGTACGGCCCCGCGACCCGAAGCGCGATCAGGACGTCCGCGCCGCCGAGCAGGCCGAGGTCTCCTTCGCGGGCGGGGTGCTGACGGTCAGGACGCCCAAGCCGCGGTACCGCCTCGGGCGTACCGGCACCGTCGATGTGACCGTCGAACTGCCCGCGGGCTCGCGCGTCGAGATGACCGGCGCCTGGGTGCAGGTGCTGGGCGAGGGGCGGCTCGGCGAGGTCCGCGTCAAGACCTCGGCCGGCGACGTCCGTCTCGATACGACCGGGCCGCTCCGGCTGACCGCCGCCCACGGCTCGGTCAACGTCGGCCGGGTCGAAGGCGCGGCGGAGATCGCCACCAGCTCCGGCAGCCTGCGCGTGGGGACCGTCGACGGCCCGGCCACCCTGAAGAACTCGCACGGCACCACGACCGTCGCCGCCGTGACGGGGGAGCTGCGGGTCAGCGGCGCCCACGGCGACATCGACATCGCCCGGGCCGAGGGCCCGGTCACCGCGACCACCGCCCACGGCACCCTGCGGCTGGCCGATGTCGCCCGCGGCAGCGTGCAGTTGGAGACCGCCTCCGGCTCCATCGAGGTCGGCATCCGCGAGGGCACCGCCGCCTGGGTCGACGCCTCCTCCGCCTCCGGTCAGGTGCGCAACGCGCTCACCTCCGCGGAGACCCCGGGCGAGACCGAGGACACGGTCGAGATCCACGCCCGCACCCGCCACGGCAACATCGAGATCCTCCGCGCCCGGCGCTGACCCGGGAGGGCCGGTGCCCGGCCGGCGCCGGGCCTCGCCCTTCCGTCCTCGCCGGGGGAAAGGCTCTGCCCCCTCGCATGTATCTCCCGCCGCACGGACTCATCCGTGTCATGCCCATGTCCCACCGCTACTCCGCCGTGCAGCTCCGCCCCGCCGTCCCGCGCCATCCCGTCATGCAGCGTCATTCCGTCACGAAAGGGCACCCCGTGTCTGCCACCGAATCCGCCCCCGCCGGTCTTCCCATGGAGCGCGACGCCGGTCCCTTCGCCCCGCCCCGCGCGATATCCCGGATGCGCGAGGAGCGCCCCGTCAGCCCGCTGCGCTTCCCCGACGGGCACGAGGGCCGGCTGGTCACCGGCCACGAGGAGGCCCGGCAGCTGCTGGCCGACAACCGGTTCAGCTCCCGGCAGGACCTCGGCGTCCTCCACGTCCCGTACGAGACGCCGGGCATGCCGGTGCCGACCGAACCGTCGCCGCAGGTGCCGGGCCTGTTCATCGCCATGGACCCGCCGGATCACACCCGGCTGCGGCGCAAGCTCACCGGTGCGTTCACCGTCAAGCGGATGAAGAGCCTCGAAGCGCACATCGCCGACATCGTCGAACGGCAGCTGGACGCCCTCGCGCAGCTGGCCCCGCCGGTCGACCTGGTCAAGGAGTTCGCGCTGCCGGTGCCCTCGCTGGTCATCTGCGAACTGCTCGGCGTCCCCTACGAGGACCGCGACACCTTCCAGGCCCACTCCGCCCGCTTCATGCTCAAGGAGGTCTCGCTGGAGGAGAAGATGGCCGCCTACGGCGCGCTCACCACCTACCTCGCCGAACTGGTCACCCGTAAGCGCGCCGAACCGGGCGACGACCTCCTCTCCGACCTGGCCCGCCACGACGACCTCACCGTCGAGGAGTTGACCGGCGTCGCCTTCCTGCTGCTGCTCGCCGGCCACGAGACCACCGCCAACATGCTGGGCCTGGGCGCCTTCGCCCTCCTGGAGAACCCCGGACAGCTCGCCGCGGTGCGCGCCGACCCGGAGCTGCTGCCGGGCGCCGTCGAGGAGTTGCTGCGGTACCTCTCCGTCGCCGACATCTTCTACCGCTACGCCACCGAGGACATCGAGCTGGGCGGTGTCACCATCCCCGCGGGCTCGACCGTCGTCGTCTCCCTGCTGGCCGCCAACCGTGACCCCCGCCGCTTCGAGGAGCCCGACACCCTGGACGTCCACCGCAACGCCCGCGGCCACCTCTCCTTCGGACACGGCGTCCACCAGTGCCTCGGCCAGCAGCTGGCCCGGATCGAGATGCGCGCCGGTTTCGCCGGGCTGCTGCGCCGCTTCCCGGACCTCGCCCTCGCCGTCCCCGCCGACCAGGTGCCGCTGCGGACCGACATGAACATCTACGGTGTCCACGCCCTGCCGGTCACCTGGACGCGCACGGCCCGGTAGCCCGGGGCGTGCCGGCGGGCGGCGCGGCTCGGTGTGAGCCTCGCCGCTCGAAGTGCCCTCTCCCGTACGGGTGTGCGCCTCGTGCCGTACCGTGACCGGGCCACTGACCTGTCGGAAGTCCGTCGCCTCGATGCATCCGCCCGGGGCGACGGCCCGGAAGCACCGGAGAGACCCTGTGCGGACCAGCCCCGGCCACCCCCGCCGGATACCGGCCCTCGCCGTGCCCATGACCCTCGGCGTCCTCGCCGCCGCCGGATTCGCCACGAGCTTCGTGCTCAACCGCGGGATGAGCCTGTCCGGCGGCTCGTGGCTGTGGACCGCGAGCCTGCGCTACCTCTTCATGGTGGTGCCGATGGCCGCCCTGGTCGCGGTGCGCGGCGGGCTGCCCGCGGTGCTGCGCAGCCTGCGCGCCCGCCCCGCCCGCTGGCTCCTCTGGTCGACGATCGGCTTCGGCCTCTTCTACGCGCCGCTCGCCTGGGCCTCCCAGGTGGGCGCCGGATGGCTGGTCGCCTCGACCTGGCAGCTGGTCATCGTCACGGGCATCGCCATCGGCGCGCTGGGCGGCAACCGCGTCCCGCTCCGTACCGTTCTGGTCTCCGTACTGATCGTCGTCGGCGTCGTCCTGACCCAGCTGGAGCACGCCGGGGACACGGGCGCGGCCACCGCGTTCACGGTGGTGGTCCCGGTGCTGATCGCGGCGGTCGCCTATCCGCTCGGCAACCGCATGCTGCTCGGCACGGACGGGCTCGACGGTGTCCAGCGGACCCTGGCGATGACGCTCGGTTCGCTGCCGCTGTGGCTGGTGCTGGCGGCCGTCGCGGGTGCCACCGCGGGGCCGCCGTCCGGCGGGCAGGTGCTCCAGTGCGTGGTCGTCGCGCTCTTCTCCGGCGTCCTCGCCACCACCCTCTTCTTCCGCGCGACCGACCTCGTCCGCGACCGTCCCGCGGCGCTCGGCGCGGTCGAGGCGACCCAGGCCGTCGAGGTGCCGTTCACCCTGCTCGGCGAGGCGTTGCTGCTCGGCGTCGCGGCGCCCGCACCGGTCGGTTGGCTCGGCCTCGCGCTGATCCTCGTCGGACTGTGCGTGCACGCCCTCGGCCACGGGCCCGCGGACGAGACCGCCGCACCCGCGGAGGCGGCGGAGGACCGGCTCTCCCCGCCGGTCCCGCTCGCCGGGGAACGCGGCTGCTGAGCCGCGCCGGGGCGTGCGCCGCGGGGCGATGCGGGGAGTACGGCTCCGCTTGCCGCGCCCGCCGACCGCTTGCCGGTGCTAGCAGATGCGCGCTAGCGTGAAGAAGTGGCGAAAACACAGTTGAACGTCCGCGTGGACGAAGCCACCGCCGAAGCGGCCCGGGAGCGGGCCCTGCAGCGGGGAGTGAGCGTGAATCGCTATATCGAAGAGCTCGTCCTCCGGGACGCCGGGGAGGCCGGCCAGACCTTCGTCGAGGCCGCCTCCGACTTCATGAAGCAGTACGAGCGCGTCTTCGCCGAGGAATTCGGCCGCGGCGCGGCGGGGTCCGCGCGCGGCGCGGCCGGCGGCAGGGAAGGACACCCGGGCAAGAAGTGACGCTCCGCATCGACCTCGCCTGGCTCCTCCTCGTCGCCGAACAGCACACCCCGGGAGACCCCGCGGTCACCGACTGGGGCGCGCTCGTCGCCGCCGTCAGCCGCCATGAGGCGGAGATCATCGGCGTCCCCGTCTACACCGACCCCCAGGACCGCGCCGCGGCGCTCCTCCAGATCCTGCTGCGGGTACCGGCGTTGGAACGGTCCAACGCGATGTTCGCGACGGCCGTGGCCTACGGCTACCTCATCGCCAGCGGCCTGAAGATCGCGACCTCGCCCGAGCGCGTCCGCGACCTCGCCCGCCTCGTCAAGGACGACACCACCGAACTCTCCGCCATCGCCGACGAACTGCGCAGCTGGACGGTCTGACGCCACCACCGCCCCTCGACCGGACGCCCGTGCGAACGGATCGCGCCATGCCCCCTAGAATGGCCCGTCGGCCCCGCGCGCGGCCGGACACGGTGGGCACGCGGCACCGGCGGCATCCCGTACGGGAGACACCGACCGCCTTCGGCCCGGCCGTTGGCCTTCAGGTCAGCAGGTCGTCCCCGCTCCGTACGCAGCACTGAAGGACGCATGCCCCAGCACCCCGCGCCGTCGGCACCCACGCCCCCCTCCGAGACGACGGCCGCGGATCCCGCCGCGCCCGACCCCGCCGCGGACCGCTACGCCCGCAAGGCCGTCGTCGCCTCCGCCGTCGGCTACGGCCTCGAAGGCTTCGACCTCCTCATCCTCAGCTTCGCGCTCTCCGCCGTCACCGCCGGACTGCATCTGACGTCCACCCAGGCCGGATCGCTGACCACCCTCACCCTCATCGGCTGCGTCGTCGGCGGTCTGCTCTTCGAGATGCTCTCCGACCGCCTCGGCCGGATCCGGGTGCTGTCCTGGTCGATCGTGCTCTTCGCCGTCTTCACCGGCGCCACCGCCCTCGCCCAGGACTTCCCGCAGCTCGCCGCCTTCCGCTTCCTCGCCGGGATGGGCATCGGCGGCGAGTTCGGCATCGGCATGGCGCTCGCCGCCGAGGCGTTCCCCAGCCGCAAACGCGCCCGCGGCACCTCCTACGTCGGCCTCGGCTGGCAGGCGGGCGTCCTCGCCGCCGCCCTCCTCTCCGCGCCCGTCATCAACGCCTGGGGCTGGCGCGCCCTCTTCGCCCTCGGTGTGGTGCCCGCCCTCGCCGCGTTCCTCTTCCGCCGCACCATGCGGGAGCCGGCCGCCTTCACCGCCGCCGCCGAGCGCACCCGCCCGGCCACCGCACCGCTGCGCAGCCTCGTCGACACACCCGCCGCGCGCCGCGCCACCCTCGGCGTCCTCGTCCTGACGTCCGTCCAGAACTTCGGCTACTACGGCCTGATGACCTGGCTGCCCAGCTACCTCTCCCAGCAGTTCGGCTACAGCCTCACCAAGTCCGGTGCCTGGACCGCCGTCACCGTTCTCGGCATGGCCTGCGGCATCCTCGCCTTCGGCCACCTCGCCGACCGCATCGGCCGCCGCCCCACCTTCTGGATCTTCCAGGCGGGCGCCGTGGTGACCGTCCTCGCCTACGCCACCCTCACCACGCCCGCCGCGCTGCTCGTCGGAGGCGCCGTGATGGGCGCGTTCGTCAACGGCATGACCGGCGGCTACGGCGCGCTCATCGCCGAGCTGTACCCGACGCACGCCCGCGCCACCGCGCAGAACGTGCTGTTCAACCTCGGCCGCGGCGTCGGCGGCTTCGCCCCGCTCGTCGTCGCGCTGATCGCCGGGAGCTTCGGCTTCCAGAAGGCCATCGGAGTGCTCGCGGTCCTCTACGTCCTGGACATGGCCGCGATGTTCCTCATCCCCGAACGCAAGGGCGCGGCCCTGGACTGACGCCCGCCACGGTGATGATCTCGGGGCTCGCCGGACCCAGCGGTGAACGGTCCCAGTCGCCGTACCGCTCCTCGACGGTGAGCCCCGCACCGGCCAGAAACCCGTCGAGCGCCGCCGCGGACAGGAAGCGCAGGGTGCTCTCGCCCCGTACGGGACGCGGCAGACCGGGGCCGGTGAGGGTGGTGGTGAAGCGGACCGACCCGCCGTCCACGGGCGGGTGCACCCGGTGCGCGATCCGGGCCCGCGCACCGTCCGGACCGGTCACCTCCACCGCATGGGCCGGGGTCCACCTCTCCCACGCCCGCGCCGCCGGATTCCGCGTCTCGAACGCGAACCGTCCGCCGGGGGCCAGCGCCCGGCGGACGACGGTGAGCGCGGCCCGCAGCTCCGCGTCCGCGCACAGCACCTGGAAGGCGTGGCCGGTCATCACCACGAGGTCGAACTCCGGCGCCGCGCCGACGCCGCCCAGCTCGGCCGGGTCGGTGGTGGCACCCAGTCCGGCAGCGATCCAGGTGAGGGTGTCGGGGGCGCCCGCACGCGCCAGGGCCAGCATCGCCGGATCCGGGTCGAGCCCGCAGAGCCGCCCCCGATGGCCGCGCTCCCGGGCGCGGCGCAGCAAGGTGCCGGTGCCGCAGCCGACGTCGAGGACGGCGTCGGCCCGCATCACCAGGTCGAGGAAGAAGTCGTCACAGACACCCCAGGGGTTGCAGGCGTCGTACCAGTGCGCCAGGAGTGCGGCGTCGGTGAGGCCGGTCATGGCCGTCAGTGTGCCGGGGGCGGGGCGGCCGGGCGAGCCGCTTTCCGGCGGCCGGGCCCCGCTCCGCCCCCCCGCCCGCCCCGCTCACCCCGGCAGCCGGAACGTCCCCGAGCCACCGAGCGCGGGGGCCAGCCACCCCGGGGCCGCGGAGCGGAACGCGCCCGGCGGCAGGCCCCCGGCGCCCTCCGGGACCAGGCCGAGCAGCGGGGCGCCGGCCGACTCGGGCAGGTCGGCGAGGTTGCAGCGGGAGGCCAGATCCGGTTCGGCGGGCCAGCTGCCGATCACCACGCCCGCGCAGCGCAGACCGTGGGTGCGCAGCGCCAGCGCGGTCAGCGCGGTCGTGTTGAGCGTGCCGAGCCCCGCCTCCGTCACCATCAACACAGGCGCGTCCGCCAGCCGCGCCGCGTCCGCCAGAGTGTGGCCGTCCGCGTCGAACCGCACCAGCAGCCCGCCCGCGCCCTCCACCAGCACCAGGTCGTGCGAGGCCGCCAGCTTCTCCGCGGCGTCGGCGACCTCCTGCGGCCCGACCGGCGCCCGGCCCGCCCGCGCGGCCGCCGTCGCCGGGGCCAACGGCTCGGGGAACCGCGCCAGTTCCTCCGTCGTCACCGCCCCGGCCAGCCGCGCCACCTCCGCCGCGTCACCCGGCTCGTCCGGTCCGACGCCGGTCTGTGCGGGCTTGAGCACGGCCACCGAACGGCCGCCTGCGAGCGCCGCCGCCGCGAGCGCCGCCGTCGTCACGGTCTTGCCGATCCCGGTGCCGGTACCCGTCACGAACAGCACCGTCATGGTGTCTCCTTCAGCTGTGCCGTACAGAGCCGGCGTTGTCGTACAGAGAAATCCCGGGCGCGGGCGCCCCGGGGAAGCCGGGACGCCCACCGATCAGCCCTCCCGGGCCGCCGCGCACACCGCGGCGCAGATCCGGGCCACGTCGTCGTCGCCGGTGACATACGGCGGCATGGTGTAGACGAGGTCCCGGAACGGGCGCAGCCACACGCCCTCGCGGACCGCCGCCGCCGTCGCCGCGGCCAGGTCCACCTCGTGATCGAGCTGGACGACACCGATCGCGCCCAGCACCCGCACGTCCCGCACCCCGGGCAGGTCCCGGGCGGCCGCGAGCCCCGTCCGCAGCCCGGACTCGATGCGGCGCACCTCGCCCGCCCAGTCCTGCGACAGCAGCAGCTCGACGCTGGCGCCCGCGACCGCGGTGGCCAGCGGATTGCCCATGAATGTCGGGCCGTGCGCCAGCACCGGTACCTCGCCGCGCGAGATGCCCGCCGCCACCTCCGCCGTGCACAGCGTCGCCGCCAGCGTCAGGTAACCGCCGGTCAGCGCCTTGCCCAGACACATCACATCCGGGGCGACCCCGGCGTGCCCGGCGGCGAACAGCGAGCCCGTACGGCCGAATCCGGTGGCGATCTCGTCGAAGATCAGCAGCACCCCGTGGGCGTCGCACGCCTCGCGCAGCACCCGCAGATAGCCGGGGGAGTGGAACACCATCCCGCCCGCGCCCTGCACCACCGGCTCCACGATCACCGCGGCCAGCTCGTCGGCGTGCCGGGCGATCAGCTCGCGCAGATGCGCCGCGTACGCCTCGTCGACCGGCGCGTCGAAGCCCGGCGGCGGTGCGTCCGCGAAGATCTGCCGTGGCAGGACGCCCTGCCACAGCTCGTGCATCCCGCCCTCGGGGTCGCACACCGACATCGGGTGCCAGGTGTCGCCGTGGTAGCCGCCGCGCCAGGTCAGCAGCCGCTGCTTGCGCGGGCGGCCCACCGACCGCCAGTACTGCAGACACATCTTGGCGGCGACCTCGACCGCCACCGAACCGGAGTCGGCGAGGAAGACATGGCGCAGCGGCTCCGGCGTGATCGCGACCAGCCGCTCGGCCAGCCGCACGGCGGGCTCATGGGTGAGCCCGCCGAACATCACATGGCTCATCCGCCCCAGCTGCTCGCGCGCCGCCTCGTCCAGCACCGGGTGGCGGTAGCCGTGCACCGCCGACCACCACGACGCCATCCCGTCGACCAACTCACGGTGCCCGCCCGCCGGTTCGGCGAGGCGCAGCCGTACCCCGGCCGCCTCCTCGACGACCAGCGGCGCGGCGCGCCCGGGCATCGGACCGTACGGATGCCAGACGTGCTGCCGGTCGAGGGCGAGCAGTTCGGCCGGGGAGAGCGGCTCAGGCATTGGGCGGCAGCTCCGTGCCCGCGCCCCGGCGGCGCACCGCCACCAAGCCGCGCCGCGCCTCGTCGGAGAGGGCGTCACCGGCCGCGGCGGCCTGCTCGGGGACCTCGGCCGGGCCGTGGCAGCCGCCCGCCTCCGCATCGCCGCAGCCGCCGTCACCGCAGGCGCCGCCCGGGATGCGGTGGCCGGGCAGCGTGGTGGTGTCGGTGCCCTCCACCTCGAACCCGGCGTCCGCGATCATCGCGAGATCGTCCTTGCCGGCCTGCCCCTCACTGGTCAGATAGTCGCCCAGGAAGAGGGAGTTGACGAGGTGCAGCGCCAGCGGCTGCATGCTCCGCAGATGCACCTCGCGCCCGCCGGCCAGCCGCACCTCGACGTCCGGGCAGACGAAGCGGGTCATCGCCAGGATCCGCAGCGCCCGCTGCGGGGTGAGGTTCCACTCCTTCGCCAGCGGCGTCCCCTCGAACGGGATCAGGAAGTTCACCGGCACCGAGTCCGGGTCCAGCTCCCGCAGCGCGAACACCACGTCGACCAGGTCCGCGTCGCTCTCGCCCATCCCGGCGATCAGCCCGGAGCACGCCGACATCCCGGCCGCCTGCGCCTGCTTGACCGTCTCCACCCGGTCCCCGAAGTCATGGGTGGTGCAGATGTCGCCGTACGTCGCCTCGGAGGTGTTGAGATTGTGGTTGTAGGCGTCCGCCCCGGCCTCCCGCAGCCGCCCGGCCTGGCCGTCCGTCAGCAGCCCGAGGCAGGCGCAGACCTCGACGCCCTCGTTCTGCTCCTTGATGGCGGAGATGGTCTCCGACACCCGGTCGACGTCCCGGTCGGTCGGCCCGCGGCCGCTGGCCACCAGACACACCCGCTTGGCGCCCCCGGCCACCCCGGCGGCCGCCGCCCGCGACGCCTCCTCCGGCTTCAGCCAGGTGTACTTGAGAATCTCCGCCTTCGACCCGAGCCGCTGCGAGCAGTACGAGCAGTCCTCGGGGCAGAGCCCGGACTTGAGGTTGACGAGGTAGTTGAGCTTCACCCGCCGGCCGAACCACTTGCGGCGCACCTTGCCGGCCGCGGCCACGACGTCGAGCAGGTCGTCATCGGACGTCGCCAGTACGGCGAGCGCCTCTTCACGGGTCGGCAGCTCGCGCCGCAGCCCCTTCTCCACCAACGTGTTCAGCAGCTCCATGGCGATGATCCTGACGTACGCCGGTGCCCCTGGCCAAGGAGGATTCCCACAACGCGCCCGGATCGGGGTGTGTGTATCACCACACCCTGGGGCGGTGGAACGACCGCTAACGTCTATCGGCAGTCCACAATCGCCAACGACCCCGCCCGCGCTGCCGACGGCCCTCGCGGACGGGGCCGCAAGGGAAGCGAAGGAAGCCGATGCCAGCGGATCCCGCCCTGCCGCCGCCCCGTGACGCCCCCCGCGCCGACGCGGCCCCGCCCGATCCCGGTGCGGCGTTCGACTGGCTCGACGAGGCCCACGAGGCACGGCTGGACGCCGGTCTGCGCCGTACCCTGCGCCCCCGCTCCGCCCACTGCGAACTGCTGGACCTGGCGAGCAACGACTATCTCGGACTCGCCCGCCACCCGCTGGTCACCCGCGCCGCCGCCCAGGCCGCGCACCGCTGGGGCGCCGGCGCCACCGGCTCCCGGCTGGTCACCGGCACCACCGAACTCCACGCCACGCTGGAGGCCGAACTCGCCGCGTTCTGCGGCTTCGAGGCGGCCCTGGTCCTCTCCTCCGGGTACGCCGCCAACCTCGCCGCCGTCACCGCCCTCACCGGCCCGGGCACCCTCGTCGTCTCCGACGCGCAGAACCACGCCTCCCTCATCGACGGCTGCCGCCTCTCCCGGGCCCGCAAGGCCGTCGTCGCCCACGCCGACCCCGCCGCAGCGGACGCCGCGCTCTCGGCACACGGCGGCCGGGCGCTCACCGTCACCGACGCGGTGTTCTCCGTCGACGGCGACGCCGCACCGCTGCCCGCCCTCGCCGCCGCCTGCCGCCGCCACCGCGCGGGCCTCCTCGTCGACGACGCCCACGGGCTCGGGGTGCTCGGCGACGGCGGACGCGGCGCGGTCGCCGCCGCCGGGCTCGCCGGGGCCCCGGACACCGTCGCCACCGTGACGCTGTCGAAGTCCCTCGGCTCCCAGGGCGGCGCGGTCCTCGGCCCGGCGCGGGTCATCGAGCATCTGGTCAACACCGCGCGGACGTTCATCTTCGACACCGGGCTCGCCCCGGCTGCGGTCGGCGCCGCCCTCGCCGCGCTGCGGCTGCTGCGCCGCGAACCGGAGCGCGCGGCCCGCACCCGCGAGGTCGCCGCCGCCCTGCACCACCGGCTGACCGCGGCCGGGCTGGCGGCGGTCCGGCCGGACGCCGCCGTCGTCGCGGTCCGTGCGCCGTCGCCGGACGCCGCCGTCCGCTGGGCGGCCGACTGCCGCGCCGCCGGGCTGCTCGTCGGCTGCTTCCGCCCGCCGTCCGTCCCCGACGGCGTCTCCCGGGTCCGCCTGACGGCCCGCGCCGACCTGACGGACACCCAACTGCGCGGGGCGGTACGCACGCTGGCGGAGACCGCGCCGCGCGGTTGACCCGGCCGGGCGGCACGTGCGCCGGAGCCGCCGTTAGCCGCCGTACGTCCGCCGCGGGCCTGCGACCCGCGCCCGCACCGGAGGATTCACCGCTTCGGGCGAGAGATATGGGCATTTCGTGGTGGATGGCGGGGCGTACCGGCAGCATGGACCGCCGGTCCGCACCCCGGCGTGCGCGGCCGACTCGGTGACCGAGCGGCGTCCCGCCTCCCGCCCGTGCGCCGGATCCGACCCCGGTGGGAAAAAGGACGGCACCGCGATGGCAGATCACCAGGAATCCACCCTGACCCTCCCCGGCACACCGGAGTCGGTCGCGGCCGCGCGCAGGCACGTTTCCGCGGTCCTCGGCGCCTGGGGCCTGGACCGGGCCGCGCCGCTCACCGACGCGGTCCGGCTGATCGTCTCCGAACTGGCCACCAACGCCGTCCGGCACACCGGCGACACCTCCCCGTACTTCACCGTCGTCCTGCGGCTCGACCGCGACGAGACGCTGACCGCGGGCGTCACCGACCGCGACCCCCGGCCGCCCCGGCGGCTCGCCGCCGATCTGTGCCGGGACGGCGGCCGCGGGCTGCTCATCATCGGCCTGCTGGCCGCCGAGTCCGGGGGAGAGGTGGCGACGGTGGCGGAGCCGGGCGGCGGCAAGACCGTCCGGGTCCGGCTGCCGTGGCCGCCCGCCGGGGCGTGACGGGCGGCCACCTCGCTCAGCCGACCCGGCCGTACGACACCGAACCGGTCCAGATCTTCTCCAGCCGGACGACGGTGCCGGTGCGCGGCGCATGCCAGATGCGGCTGTGACCGGCGTAGATCCCGACGTGGTAAACGCCCCCGCTGCCGTGGAAGAAGACCAGGTCACCGGCCTTGCGTGCGGAGGTGCGGATGTGGCGGGTGCGGTTGTACTGCGCGGCGGCGGTCCGGGGCAGGCTCCGTCCGGCGCGCTTGAAGGCGTACTGCGTCAGCCCCGAGCAGTCGAAACGGTGCGGCCCCCGGGCGCCGTACTGGTAGGGCGCGCCTTTCTTGGACGCGGCGATCCGTACCGCCGTGGCGGAGACGGAGGTGGCGTCGGCGCCCGGGGGGAGCGCGACGGTCGCGCCGACGGTGGCGAGTGTGAGAGCGGAGATGGTTCCGGCCCGGGCGACCGCGGCCGGCACGTGCATGCGCACAGTCATGCGCAAACCCTTCGTCAGCCGCCTGCGAAGGAAGACCTGTCGGGTTCGGGCAGGCGAAGGTGCCCGGCCATGCGTACGGCTTCACCCCAAGGGACCCGTCGGCGCAGGGCGTGCGCCCTGGTGACCGTGGTCCCGTCGTGCTCGGGTCCTCCGCTCCTGCCGGTGCATCCGCGTCGACCTGACATCCGGGACGGCGGCAGGATTCGGCGTCCGCCCGGACCGCCCCGCCGCTGCGGCGGGGGCTTGTCGTCCAGGGGATCGTCACGCATCGGGCGCCCGGATTCCGCGCTGAAATGACCAGGTGTGACATTGGTCACAAATACGTCAATTGGCACTTTCGGGGCGCTCGGTGGCGGCTGCGGCATCCGCTCGCGCGCCCCGGACCAGCGGGAAAGCCTCCCCGCGCCGTCTGTTCCGCATCGGAGTTCTGCAACGTGACGCCCCCGCGAACGCCCGGAACCGGCTGGTCCGTGCGGGCGAGCCCGGTCGGGCGAGGGGCGTCGCGCGCGACGCCTCCGGGGCGGCGGCGTGCGGAGTCCGGACGTCGCCGGGACATGCCGCGGCCCGGCCGCCGGAAGGGCGACCGGGCCGGGCCGACCGGGTGGGGCCGGCCGGTGCTGCGCGGGGCGCGGAGGGTCAGGAGCTGAGCTCCCAGATCGCGTGGGCGATGGCGTCGGTGTGGTTGTCCAGCGCGGTGTCGTCGATGTTCTTCGCGGTGTCGCAGGCTTCGTGGTAGCAGGCGTCGAACGCCTTGCCCGCCTCGCCGCCCCACGCCTTGGCCTGGGCGTCGGTCTTGATGTAGTCGGCGCCGGAGAACAGCCCGCCGACCGGGACCCCGGCGTCCTTGAACGGCGCGTGGTCGGAGCGGCCGTCGCCCTCGGTCTCCTTCTCGGTGGCGATGTTCTTGGTGGCGAACCAGTCCTTGAACACCTTCTCCAGCCGCGCGTCGTCGTCGTAGACGAAGTAGCCCGGGTTGGGGGAGCCGATCATGTCGAAGTTCAGGTACGAGTCGAACTTCGCGGTGTCGGCGCCGAGCGAGTCGACGTAGTGCGAGGAGCCGACCATGCCGTCCTCCTCGTCACCCCACCAGCCGAAGCGCAGGTGCTTGGTGGGCTTGAGGTCCGCCTTGGCGACCGCGAGTGCGACCTCCAGGATCCCGGCCGAGCCGGATCCGTCGTCGTTGATGCCGGGGCCCGCGGGGACGGAGTCGAGGTGGGCGCCGGACATCACGGTCTTGCTCTCGTCGCCGCCGGGCCAGTCGGCGATGAGGTTGTACCCCTTCTCGCCGCCGCTGGTGAACTCCTGGACCTTCGTGGTGAACCCGGCGGCGTCCAGCTTGCCCTTCACGTAGTCGAGCGACTGCTGGTACCCGGCGGTGCCGTGGGCGCGGGTGCCGTTGTTGGCGTCGGCTATGGACTGGAACTTGGCGAGGTCGGCCTTGACGTCGGCCACCGGGATGTCGGGTGCGGCGGTCGGCGTGGTCGCCTGGGCGCCGGCGGCGACGCCGAGCAGTCCGACGACGGCGGCGCAGGCGCCGGTGGCGAGGGTGAGACGGCGGGTACGGGCGGTGCGGGTCACGGTGTGGCTCCGATACTGGTGTGGGGGGTGGTGCGGAGCGTTTGACGCGCACATGAGGATCGTGAGCGATCTCCGCCCCGTCAAGAGCGGATACCGGACAGTGGTGTTCGTCGAGCGGTGGTGGGTCCGGATTGCCCGGAGCATCCAATTCGCCGCACCCGGGACGCGGTGTCCGATCGGTCCGGCGGGTGTTCCGGGATGTGGAATTCGCCACCGTATTCCGGCTGTCGGGAATTTCCGGTGTGAGAAATCCGGAAGAGAAATTCGGTTGCCGCTCGGTAACTCCCGGTAAGGGAGGTGCCTGCTCTCCAGTGCCGAGAAGGGTTCCGCAGGTGGTCGGGCGTGTAACGCCACGGAAATGGGGCCGAACTAACCTCTGCCCGATGGGCTGTTGATGACCTCTTGCGGAGAGGCGGTTTGCTTTCCCTTTAGTCGCTGTGTGATACATCTACCCATACGGGCGTGTCCACGCCTGTGACCTGGGCGAACGCATACCCGGGCAGGAAGTCTGTGAGGTGGAACGTATGCAACTGACCCCGCATGAGCAGGAACGCCTGATGATTCATGTGGCAGCTGACGTGGCCGAAAAGCGCCGAGCACGGGGGCTGAAGCTCAACCACCCGGAATCCATTGCGCTGCTGACCGCCCACATCCTCGAAGGGGCACGCGACGGCCGCACGGTCGCCGAGCTGATGTCCTCCGGGCGCCAGGTGCTCAGCCGCGACGACGTCATGGATGGCGTCCCCGAGATGATTCACGACGTGCAGGTCGAGGCGACCTTCCCCGACGGCACCAAGCTCGTCACCGTTCACGAACCCATCAACTGACCACGGGAGAGCAGAAGATGATCCCGGGACAGATCCTCTACGCCGACGAGCCGGTCCGCCTCAACGAAGGCCGCCCCCTCACGCGCATGACCGTCCTCAACTCCGCCGACCGCCCCGTGCAGGTCGGCTCCCACTACCACTTCGCCGAGGCCAACCCGGGCCTGGCGTTCGACCGTGCGGCCGCGCACGGCCTGCGGCTCAACGTCGCCGCCGGCTCCGCCGTGCGCTTCGAGCCCGGCATTCCCACCGAGGTCGAGCTGGTCCCCCTCGCGGGCAAGCGGATCGTTGCCGGGCTGCGCGGTGAAACCGGAGGCACCCTCGATGGCTGAGCTTTCCCGCCAGGACTACGCCGATCTGTTCGGCCCGACGGCCGGCGACCGCATCCGTCTCGCCGACACCGACCTGGTCATCGAGATCGAGGAGGACCGCAGCGGCGGTCCCGGACGCGCCGGTGACGAGGCCGTCTTCGGCGGCGGCAAGGTCATCCGCGAGTCGATGGGCCAGTCCCGCGTCACCCGCGCCGAGGGCGCCCCCGACACCGTCATCACCGGCGTCGTCGTCCTCGACCACTGGGGCATCGTCAAGGCGGACGTCGGCATCCGCGACGGCCGGATCACCGCGCTGGGCAAGGCGGGCAACCCCGAGACGATGGACGGGGTCCACCCCGACCTCGTCATCGGCCCCGAGACCGAGATCATCGCCGGCAACGGCAAGATCCTCACCGCCGGCGCCATCGACACCCACGTCCACTTCATCTGCCCCCAGCAGGTGGACGAGGCCCTCGCCTCCGGCGTCACCACCCTCGTCGGCGGCGGCACCGGCCCCGCCGAGGGCAGCAAGGCCACCACCATCACCCCCGGCGCCTGGCACATCTCCCGGCTCCTGGAGTCGATGGACCACCTCCCCGTCAACATCGGTCTGCTGGGCAAGGGCAACACCATGTCCGCCGACTCGATGCGCGACCAGCTGCGCGCCGGGGTCCTCGGCTTCAAGATCCACGAGGACTGGGGCGCCACCCCCGCCGTCCTCGACGCCTGCCTGAACATCTGCGAGGAGAGCGGCGCCCAGCTCGCGATCCACACCGACACCCTCAACGAGGCCGGATTCCTCGGCGACACCATCGCGGCCATCGCCGGGCGCTCCATCCACGCCTTCCACGTCGAGGGCGCGGGCGGCGGTCACGCCCCCGACATGATCGCCATGGTCTCCGAGCCGAACGTGCTGCCCGCGTCGACCAACCCGACCCGGCCGCACACCGTCAACACCGTCGAGGAACACCTCGACATGCTGATGGTCTGCCACCACCTCAACCCGGCGGTCCCCGAGGACCTGGCCTTCGCCGAGTCCCGCATCCGGCCCTCGACCATCGCCGCCGAGGACATCCTGCACGACCTCGGCGCCATCTCGATCATGTCGTCGGACGCCCAGGCCATGGGCCGCATCGGCGAGGTCGTGATGCGCACCTGGCAGACCGCGCACGTGATGAAGAAGCGCCGCGGCCTGCTCACCGGCGACACCGTCGCCGACAACACCCGCGCCCGCCGCTACGTCGCGAAGTACACCATCAACCCGGCCGCGGCCCAGGGCATCGACCACGTCATCGGCTCCGTCGAGGGCGGCAAGCTCGCCGACCTGGTGCTGTGGGACCCGGCGTTCTTCGGCGTCAAGCCGCTGCTCGTCATCAAGGGCGGCCAGATCGCCTACGCGCAGGTCGGCGACGCCAACGCCTCCATCCCCACCCCGCAGCCGATCCTGCCGCGCCCCATGTTCGGCGCCATCGGCAAGGCCCCGGGCAGCAACTCCGTCAACTTCGTCGCCGCGCAGGCGGTCGAGGACGGTATCGCCGAACGGCTCCCGCTCGCCAAGGCGTACGAGCCGATCCGCAGCACCCGGTCCGTCACCAAGGCGTCGATGCGCAACAACGACGCCCTGCCGCGGGTCCACGTGGAGCCGGACACCTTCACGGTGACCATCGACGACGAGGTGGTCGAGCCCGCCCCCGCCGCCGAACTCCCGATGGCCCAGCGCTACTTCCTCTTCTGACGTGGCGCAGGTGACCTCATCCATGAACGGCACGCAGCACGGAGGCCCGCGATGAACCGCGCCGCCCTCATGGTGCTCGCCGACGGCCGCTTCCCCGCCGGAGGGCACGCCCACTCCGGCGGGGCGGAGGCCGCGGTGGCGGCCGGACGCATCACGGACGCCGCCTCCCTGGAGGCGTTCTGCCGCGGCCGGTTGCACACCACCGGGCTGGTCGCGGCGGGGCTCGCCGCGGCCGCCACGGCCGGCGGCGACCCGCTGGCCCTCGACGACGCGGCGGACGCCCGCACGCCGGTACCGGCGCTGCGCACCGCCGCCCGCCGGCTGGGCCGCCAGATGATGCGGGCGGCACGGGCCGCCTGGCCGTCGGCGGAGCTGGACGCGCTGGCCGCGGCCCGGCCGCGCGGCGCCCACCAGCCGGTGGTGCTGGGCCTGGCCGCCCGCGCCGCCGGGCTGACGCCGCTGGACGCCGCGTACGCCGTGGCGTACGAGAACGTCAGCGGCCCGGCGACGGCGGTGGTCCGGCTGCTGAGCCTGGACCCGTTCGACGCCACCGCCGTCCTCGCCCGCCTCGCCGGCGACCTCGACCGGCTCGCGGCCGACGCCGCGGCGGCCGGGGCCCGCTTCCCGGCGGAGGGGCCGCAGGTCCTGCCGGCCGCGTCGGCGCCGCTGCTCGACCTCACCGCCGAACAGCATGCCGCCTGGCCGGTCCGCCTCTTCGCCTCCTGACCCACCGCCGCCGGGAGCCACCCGCTCCCGGCGGCCCACCGGCGCCCCGCGCGCCCGCACGACCTACGGAGTTTGTATGCACCTCGACCACGAACTCGACGAGATCTTCCCGCACCGCCACAGCTACAGCGCCGCAGCTCCCACCCGCACCGACGGCACCCGCCGCGCGCTCCGCATCGGCCTGGGCGGCCCGGTCGGCACCGGCAAGACCGCCACCGTCGCGGCCCTGTGCCGGGCGCTGCGCGACGAGCTGTCCCTGGCCGTCGTCACCAACGACATCTACACCCGCGAGGACGCCGAGTTCCTGCTCCGCGAGGCGGTCCTGCCCGGTGAGCGGATCAAGGCGGTGGAGACGGGCGCCTGCCCGCACACCGCGATCCGCGACGACATCTCCGCCAACCTCGAGGCCGTCGAGGACCTGGAGGACGAGGTCGGACCGCTCGACCTGATCCTCGTCGAGTCCGGCGGCGACAACCTCACCGCCACCTTCTCCAAGGGGCTCGTCGACGCGCAGATCTTCGTCATCGACGTCGCGGGCGGCGACGACATCCCGCGCAAGGGCGGCCCCGGCGTCACCACCGCCGACCTGCTGATCGTCAACAAGACCGACCTGGCGCCGTACGTCGGCGTCGACCTGGAGGGCATGGCCCGCGACGCCAAGGCGCAGCGCGGCGAACTCCCCGTCGTGTTCACCAACGTCAAGTCCGAGGGCGGCGTCACCCCCGTCGCCGCCTGGGTCCGCGACCGCCTCGCCGACTGGACCACGAGCGCCGCATGATCACCGCGCCCACCACCCGGCCGTCCGGCGGCCCCACCTCCGCCGCCGGACTGCGGGCCACCGCCCGCATCCTCGCCCGCACCGACGCGCAGGGCACCACCCGGCTGCCCGTCCTGGACGGTTCCGGGCCGTTCGCGCTGCGCCGGCTCGGCTTCCCGGGGCCGCAGGCCCGTGTCTGCATGGTGGGCGCGATGAGCGCCCCGCTCGGCGGCGACCGGCTGGCGATCGAGGCCACTGCCGAGGCCGGGGCGCAGCTCCAGCTGACCGCGGCCGCCGCCACCGTCGCCCTGCCCGGCCGCACCGGCGACGCCGCCACCTACGACGTCCGGCTGACCGTCGGCGACGGCGCCCGCCTCGACTGGCTGCCCGAGCCGCTGATCTGCGCCGAGGGCAGCGACCTGTGGATGACCACCACCGTCGAACTGGCCCCCACCGCCCGCCTCGTCCTGCGCGAGGAACAGGTCCTGGGCCGCGCCGACGAGCACACCGGCAGGCTCCACAGCCGGCTGACGGTCATCCGCGCCGGCCGCACCCTGCTCGACCAGGAGACCGCCTACGGCCCCGGCGTACCCGGCTGGGACACCTCCGCCGTCCTCGGCGGGCACCGCGCGATCGGTCAACTCCTCGTCGTGGGCCCGGAGTTCGAGGGCATCGACCGGCCGGTGCGGTTGCTGGGCGGGGCCGCACCGGAGCGGCCGGACGCGAGCGGCGGGCAGGGCGTGCTGGCGCCGCTGACCGGTCCCGCGGTCCTCGCCACCGCCGTCGCCCCGGACGCCCTGCGGCTGCGCACCGTCCTCGACGAGGCGGCCCGGCACCTGCCGCGCTGAGGGGCCGCTTTCCGGTCTTCGTGCGCCGCGGCCCACGAAGACCGGGCAGGCGCTCCCCGGCCGCTCAGACCTCCAGCACCTCCTCGACCCGGGCGAGCCGGTGCCGGGCGAGCGCGAGATTGGCGCGCTTGCGGTCGAGCACCAGATACAGGAAGAGCCCGGCGCCGTGCCGCCCGGTCACCGGCCGGAGCAGGTGGTACTGCGAGGTGAGCGTGATCAGCATGTCCTCGATGGAGCCGGTGAGTTCCAGCATCTCCATCGTGCGCAGCTTCGCGCGGACGAGATCGGTGTTGCCCGCCGCGGCGACCTCCATATCCAGTGAGTTGCTGCCGCCGAGCGCCGCCAGCGTCATCCCGCTGGTGTGATCGACGAGGGCGATGCCGATGACGCCTTCGATGGTCGACATCGCATCGGCGAGCGCGTTTTCCATGGATGCCATAACGGTCCACACCTTTCTGGGTACGGGTTGCGGCGGAGCGGGAGGAGCAGGGCCCGGACCGGGCCCCGGAGGAGCGACGACCGGAGGGAGCGGGGCGGGAGCGGCGGGATCAGGACGGGTCGGGGGCGGGCGCCTCGTCCACCAGCGCGCCGATGCGCTCCGCGGCCTGCCGGGCCTGCAGATGCAACCGCCCCACATTGATCTCCGGGCCGCCCACGGTCGTCAGCACCGCCCGCGCCCCCGCCGCGTACGCCGCGACATAGCCGTGCGTGCCGCGGGTGAGGGTCTCCTCGAAGCCGCCCTGACCGGTCGCCTCGGTGAGACGCTTGGCGACGCCGATGGCCGCGGCGGTGAGCGCGGCGAGGGCGTCCGGTTCGATGTTCCGCAGATCGTGGGCGATGACCATGCCGTCCGCGCTGGCCACCATGCCGCCGCGAAGATGGCGCACCTGGTCGCGCAGCGCGTGCAGTTCGTCCCGCACCCTGGGCTGTATCGTCATCAGTCTCCTCTTCTCGGCGCGCCGTGCGAGGGCGCGTCTCACGGGTCGTCACAACGGTTCACAGGTTCTCCTCCAGTGCCGTACGCAGGCGGGTGAGGAGGGTGACATCGGGGTCGGCGGTCTCCGGCAGCCCGGACGGCAGCCCCGGCGCCCCGGCGGCCGGCTGCGGATCCCGCTCCCGCGCCTCCTCCAGGCACACCCCCGGACGCCGCCGCGGCAACGCGCCCGGTGCCTCGCCGCCGTCGTCCGCGGCGGAGTGCGTCGGCCGCTCCGCGTCCCGCTCCCGCCCGGCCGCCCGCGGCGCCGGTCCGCCGCTCCGGCCGCCCGCCGGGGTACGGGTCGGCAGCCCGCCCTCCCGCTCGCCGGTGCCGTCGCGCGTCGGCAGCGGCGGTGTGGTGCCCGACCGCTTGTCCGGACCGCTCCGCTCCCGCCCGGCCGTGCCGGAACGCTTCTCCCCGCCGCTGCGCGGCCGCCCGGACCCACCGGGCCGCGTCGTCCCGCCACCGTTGCGGCCCGCGGTCCTGCCGCCGGACGATTCCGGAGCGCCGGTCGCTTCCGGGGCCCCGGCCTTCGCCGCGCGGCCGGTGCTCTTCCCGCCACCCGCCGCCGTGCCGCCCGCTTTCCTGCCGCCGGTGGTGGCCTCACCGGCGGTTGCCGACGTTCCGCCGCCCGGCGCCGTACCACCGGCCGGGTCCGTACCGCCGGTCGTCTCCGTGGCGCCCGCAGCCGTCGCGTCCGCGGCGGCCGCTCCCTCCGGCAGCACGATCAGCCCGCCCGCCGCCAGCCGCCGGACCTCCAGCAGCGTCCAGAACACCGAGTGCCCCAGTTCCTGGGCGAGTCCGGCGGGGGTGCGCCGCCCGTCGGCCGCGGCCAGCAGCAGCCGGGCCCGCCAGCCGGGGCCGTCCTCGCGCCGGGTGTCCGGGGCCAGGACGACGGGCGCGCCGTCCACCGCCGCCCACGTCCGCCAGGCGTCCAGCTGCGCCCGGCGGACGGCGACCGCCCGCAGCAGCGCGGCGACGCCCACCTGCCGTACGGCCGCGGGACAGTGCTCCGCCCCCGGCGTGAACGACGTGCCCTCCTCGGGCAGCGGCAGCACCAGGAACGCCGCGTCCAGCAGCACGGTGAGATGGCGGATCTGCCGGAGCGCCAGACTCTCCGGCCCGGCGGCGCGCGCCTGCCCGCCCGCCCCGCCGCGGGCCGTCCGGCCCTGCCGCGTACGGCGTGATCGCCCGCCCTCGCGGGGCGGTGCGGGCGCGGCGGATCCGGGCAGGGCGTCGCACTCCACCCAGGAGACCGCGCCGTCACGTAGACGGATGCGGCCGCCGGGGAGGTGGAGTGCGCCGGTGGCCCGTTCGGCGGCGAGTCGCGCGAGCGGGCCGTCCGGTCCGGTCGGGGGAGTGGAGGCGGACTGGCCCATGGCGTTCCCCTAGCGTGTCCGGTCGAGCGGTACCGGGGCCTGGCGCGGCCCCGTGCACCGTCGGTGCCAGGGGCCGCCGGCGTGTCGCGGCGGCGCGGGAGAGCCCGCGCGGTCAGCCCGGCACGAGCCCGGCCGCCAGATCGTGCAGCCGCCTGCGTGCGACGGCCAGATTGGCCCGCTCCCGGTCCAGGTACAGGTACAGGTAGGTCTGACTGTCGAAGGCGGTGTGGACGAAGCGGATGAGGTGGTAGCCCCCGGCGGCGGTGAGGATCAGGTCTTCCAGACCCGGTCGCGCCCCGTCGGCGCCGGAGTCGAAGGTGGCGCTGCGCTGGACCGCCTGGACGACCTCGGCGGTGTCCGCGGCCGCGGCGTCGTGGTCGTTCCCCGGCGCCCGGCCCGCGGTGCCGAGGGACAGCCCGCTGGTCCAGTCGATCAGCCCGGCGCCGAGAACGCCGGGGATTCCCATCGCCTCGGACAACACCTGATCGATACCCGGCACGCGGAACTCCTTCTCGGTCACGGGACGGAGGCGAAACGCCGACAGCTCTCCCCGCGCGGCTGGCACGGAGGAGAGCCCGCTTGAAGGCTACTCACCGTGCGCGCTCCGGCACAGAGGCGGAACGTACATGACGGACGATTGACGCGTTCTGGCCCGTCGCCCGGCGCCTCGGACACCCACCGTGACCGCCTCCGCCGTGCGCCGGGCGCCGAACGGCCCGTTCTCCCTGGCCGGTTGGCCGTCCGCCGCCCTGGAAACAGCCCCGGAGCGCCGCGAAACGCGGGGGCGGCGGCGGATTCCGGCCGTGCTGGAGCGATCCCGGCCACCACGGTGCGTAACAGCAGGGAAGAGAGGTCCGAGGAGCGGCGGATGAGGTGGAAGGGGTGAGGGTGCGCATCCTCCACCACCCCCGTGATTCCTACAGATTGATAAAGAAATGATGTTCGAATCTTCTCCTGGCGAGGGCGGGACGGCAGGATCCCCCTAGTCATGCCGTGATCAGCCGCCACGTGCGGCGCACCCTGCAGGGGGAACCACCACGTGAGAAGAACAGCAGCACTCGGCGCCGCCGGAACCCTGGTGGCCGGGGCGCTCCTCGCCGGAGCCGTCACCGCCACGCCCGCCACTGCCGGTGAGCGTCACCCCGCCTCCTCCGCCGAGGACCGCGGGGTGCGGACCGCCGCCGCCCGCGCCGCCGCCGCGGGCGTCAACTGGCAGGACTGCCCCGCCGACTGGGGCCTGAAGGCCCCGATCCAGTGCGGCTACGTCACCGTCCCCGTCGACTACGCCCGCCCCGACGGCCGCACCATCAAGATCGCCGTGGACCGGGCCGGCAACACCGGTGGCAAGGATGCGCGACAGGGCGCCCTCGTCTACAACCCCGGCGGCCCCGGCGGCTCCGGAATGCGTTTCCCCACCCGTGTCACCAGCGGCAACCCGCTGTGGAAGAAGACCTCCGCCGCGTACGACTTCGTCGGCTTCGACCCGCGCGGCGTCGGCCACTCCGCCGCCATCTCCTGCGTCGACCCGCAGGAGTTCGCGAGCGCCCCCAAGGCCGACCCGGTCCCCGGCAACGAGGCCGACAAGCGCGCCCAGCGCAAGCTCGCCAAGGAGTACGCCGACGGCTGCGCCGCCCGCAGCGGCGACCTCCTGCCGTACCTCACGACGCCCAACACCGCCCGCGACATGGACGTCATCCGCGCCGCGCTCGGTGAGAAGAAGCTGAACTACCTCGGCGTCTCCTACGGCACCTACCTCGGCGCCGTCTACGGCACGCTCTTCCCGGGCCACGTCCGCCGCATGGTCGTCGACAGCGTCGTCAACCCCGCGCGCGAGAAGGTCTGGTACCAGGCCAACCTCGACCAGGACGTCGCCTTCGAGACCCGCTGGGGCGACTGGAAGAAGTGGGTCGCCAAGAACGACGCGACCTACCACATCGGTGACACCCCGCAGAAGGTCCAGGCGGAGTGGGAGAAGCTGCGCGCGAGCGCCAAGAAGAAGCCCATCGGCGGCCTCGTCGGCCCCGCCGAGCTGATCGGCTTCTTCCAGCAGGCGCCCTATTACGACTCGATGTGGGCACCCGCCGCCGAGGTGTGGCGCGCGTACCGCGCCGGTGACGAGAAGCCGCTGGTCGAGAACGCCGGTCCGAACCTCAAGGACACGGCCGGCAACATCGCCGCCGAGAACAGCAACGCGGTCTACACCGCCGTCGAGTGCACCGACGCCAAGTGGCCCACGAGCTGGCGCACCTGGGACCGTGACAACACCCGCGTCCACGCCCAGGCGCCCTTCATGACCTGGGCGAACGCCTGGATGAACCTGCCCTGCGGGACCTGGTCCGCCAAGCAGCAGCGCCCCGTCGAGGTCAAGAGCGGCAAGGACCTGCCGCCGGTGCTGCTCGTCCAGAGCACCCGCGACGCCGCCACCCCGTACGAGGGCGCGGTCGAGCTGCACAAGCGGTTCGCCGGTTCGCGGCTGATCACCGAGCGGGACGCCGGTTCGCACGGCGTCACCGGCCTGACCAACCCCTGCATCAACGACCGGGTCGACGCCTACCTCCTGGAGGGCAGGACCGATGCCAAGGACGTGACGTGCGCCCCGCACGCCACCCCCGAGCCCGCCAAGAAGAGCGTCAAGGCCGCCGCCGTGGGCGCGAGCGACCTGCCCGTCCTTCCCTGACCGGCGCAGCCGTACGGCGCGGGCGTCCCGGATCTCTCCGGGCGCCCGCGTCCGCGTGTTGAGGCCCCGGCAGGTACGGTCCGACGTCGGGTAACCGGTTTCAGAGAGCGGTTGCACTAGCATCGGACGCCCGGACCGCGCACCCGCGCCGCGTCCGGCCGACGCCCGGTCGCAAGGAGGCAGCAGATGGCGACGCTCGCGGACGTGGCACGCGCGGCCGGGGTCTCCAAGGCCACCGCCTCGCGTGCGCTGACCCGCCCGGAGATGGTGACGGAGGCGACCCGCGGAAAGGTACGGGCCGCCGCGGCGAGCCTCGGCTTCCAGCCCAACCGCAGCGCCCGCGCGCTGACCACCGGCCGCACCGGCCTGATCGGCCTGATCGTGCCGACGCTGGCCAACCCGTTCTTCTCCCCGCTGGTACTCGGCGCGCAACGTGCCGCCGAGGAGGCCGACGCCCATCTGCTCATCAGCGTCTCCGAGGCCGACGCCGACCGGGAGGCGGCGCTCGCCGCGCGCCTGGGCGAACAGGCCGACGGCGTCGTCATGGTGGCGCCCGTCGGCACGGACGCCGCGCTGCGCGAGCACGCCCGGCAGCGCCCGCTGATCCTCGTCGACCGCCGCGTCGGCCGGCTGCCCGCCGTCGTCCTGGACGCCGAGGAGGGCGCCACCCGCCTCGCCGACCACCTCCTGGAGCTGGGCCACCGCGACCTCGCATACGTCTCCGGGCCGCCCGGCTCCTGGTCGGACACCCACCGCCGGGCGGCCCTGGCCGAACGGACCGCGGCCGCCGGCGCCCGGCTGCACGTGCTGGGCCCGCTGCCGCCCACCTTCGACGCGGGCATCGCCGCCGCCTCCCAACTCCCCGCCGAGGCCACCGCGGTGCTCGGCTACAACAGCTATCTCACCCTCGGCCTGCTGCACGGTCTGCGCGCCGCGGGCCGCCGGGTCCCCGACGACCTGAGCGTCGCGGCGGGTGACGACCTCACCGCCTTCGCCGCCACCGACCCGCCGGTCACCGCGCTGTCCCTCCCGGTCGAGGAGGCGGGCGCCACGGCCGTCGGCCGCCTCCTCGACCTCTGCGCCGGGACGGGCACCCGCACCACCACCCGCCTCGCCCCCCGGCTGGAGGTCCGCGCCTCAACAGGACCTCCGGGACACAGCTGAACGCGCGGCGGACGGCGCGTCACCGCACCGGTGAACCGGGCCCGTCCGGCACCTGACGCCCCCGCGGCGGTGTGCTCCCGGCCCGTACGCTCAGGAACGGACCACGGCCGGCGACCGGCGGACCGCCACCACGCCTCCCGTAGCTTCCCGCGCGAGGTCACCGACCGGCCGCGCGCCGGGATGATCTCCTGGACACCTCACCCCTGACCGGGGCTGCGCACCGGCGGCAGCCCGAGAAAGGAAACCCACCATGCCTCTCACCTCGCTGCAGATCCCCACCCCGGACGGCGTGGCCGACGGCTTCGCCGCCTTCCCGGAGGGCGGCGGGCAGCACCCGGGAGTGCTGCTGTACCCGGATGCCTTCGGCGTCCGGCCCGTCCTGCGGACGATGGCCCGCGAACTGGCCGATCACGGTTACTACGTCCTCGTCCCCAACCTCTACTACCGCACCGGCCCGGCGCCGGTCTTCGCGCTTCCCGAGCACATCGACGAGGAGTCGCGGCCCGCGCTCTTCGGCCAGATCATGCCGCTGATCCAGGAGCACACCACCGAGCGCGTCCTGCGTGACGCCGGGGCGTATCTGCAGTTCCTCACCGCACAGCCCCAGGTCGCCGCCGGGCCGGTCGCCACGATCGGCTACTGCCTGGGCGCCGTTCTGGCGATGCGTACCGCGACGGCCCACCCCGGCCGGGTGGCCGCCGTCGCCGGGTTCCATCCCGCGGCCCTGGTCACCGACGCCCCCGACAGCCCGCACCGCCTGGTGCCCGAGCTGACCGCCCGGGTCCACATCGGTCTCGCCGAGGGTGACATGACCCCCGAGGCGATCGAGGAGTTCAACCGGGCCCTGGACACCGCGGGCGTCGCGTACACCACCGAGGTCTACCCGGGCGCCTCCCACGGCTTCACCATGTCCGACACCGCCGCCTTCGACGCCGCCGCCCTCCAGCGCCACTGGGACCGGCTGCTGCCGCTGCTCGACGCCGCCCTGCACCAGAGCTGACCCCGCGTACGGCCGCGACGCCCGCTAGCGCCGCGGCCGTACACCGCGCTCACGTGCCGGGCCGCTCCCCGGTGGCGCGCCGGTCGTCGAGGCGGACGGCCAGATCCGGCCAGTGCGCGCGCCACCGGGCCGTCTCGTCCCCGGTCGGCGACCACCGGGGCCCCAGGGTCTCGTCCGGCAGGAAGTGGACGAGGGTTCCCGTCGTCCCGTCGGCCGCGACCGGTTCCAGGCCGGTCACCGGTACGCCGTGTGCGTACCGCCGCCGCCAGGCGCCGTTGGCGCGGCGGTTGGTGTGCAGCAGCCACCGGCTGAGCGCCGCGACGGTGGACATGCCCCGGCGCGGCCGCCCGTCCGGCAGCAGCTCCGCCCCCGGTACGTCGAAGAAGCGCAGGTCCTTCGTGGCCATGACCGGCTTCTGCACCGCCCGCCCGGCCGCGTTGAACCGGGTGTCCGTGCCCCGGCCGTCGTCCGCCACCGCGACGGAACCGTCGGGGTGCAGCGTGACCACGCACCGCCCGCCGCCCCGGCTCGCCGCCTCGTCGGCGGCGTGGGCGAGCACCTCCAGAACGAGGTGGACCGGCCCGCCCGGGGCGAACTCGGCGGGGTCGCGGCGGATGCGTGCCAGATGCTCCACGTCCACGGTGGCGGTCCAGTCGTGGGTGGTGTTGATCCAAGGGTGCTTCGGCCCCGGCGCGGGGTTCGGGCAGCTGGCCATGGAGACTCCCGTTCAGGCCGTCGGTGGCGGTTTTCCGGTGGGGGAGCGGCAGCTCGCGTACCGGGTCGGGGACGCCGCCGGGCCGGCGCTTCCCTGAGCGCGACCGTGTCCACCGGCGCCCTTCCCGTCCCGGCATCCCGCGCACACCTCGTGGCTTCGCCCGCCTCGCGGTGAACCTACCCACCCGGGGGAGGGCGGCGCCCACCGGCCGTGGCGAAGCCCTGCATCGAGGTGCCTGTCCGCCCCCTCCGCGCCCGGCTGGATCTTCCCTTGACGCCATCCCGCGTGGCATGCTGTCTGCAACCGGTCTCTGCAACCGGTTGCACGACGCTCAGCGGCCGACCCGGGGGACACTTCCCTGGTCCGCCCCGTCCTCCTCCGAGGTGTTCATGCCCCGTACCGACGCACGCGCCGCCGCCCCGACGGCCCCGGCACCGCCGGATCCCCCGGCGTCCGCCGCACTCCTGGAGCGGCTCTTCCGGGTACGAGAGCGCGGCAGCACACCGCGGACCGAGGCGCTCGCGGGGCTGTCGATGTTCGTGGCGGCCGCCTACGCGGTCGTCGTCGTGCCCAGCCAGCTGGCCAAGGCCGGGCTCCCGCACGGCGCCGCCACCACCGCCGTCCTCATCGCGATCGTCCTGGCGACGCTGGCCATGGGCCTCGTCGCCAACCTCCCCTTCGTCGTCGCCCCGGGGCTCGGCGGCGTCGCGCTGCTCGCCGTCACCATCGTCGGGCAGGACAAGGTCCCCTGGGACGCCGCGCTCGGCATGGTCCTCTGGTCCGGCGTCGCCTTCCTGCTGCTGACCGCGCTCGGCATCCGCGACCTCGTCACCCGCATGATGCCGCGCCACCTCAAGTACGCCATCAGTGGCGGCCTCGGCCTCTACATCGCCCTGATCGGCTTCCGCGACAGCGGCCTCGTCAAGGCCCGGCCGGACAGCGCCGCGCTCACCGTCGGCGACCTCGCCTCCCCGACCGGACTGCTGGCCCTGGCCGGACTCGTCCTGCTCACCGCGCTCGCCACCCGCAAGGTCCCCGGCGCGTTCCTGATCACCATCGCCGTGGTCACCGTCGCCGGCATCCCGCTCGGCGTGACCCACCTGCCCGACCAGCTGCTGGCCCTGCCGGACAGCCCGGGACCCGCGGTCTTCCACATCGACGTCCTCGGCGCCCTCAAGCCCGAGTACTTCCCCTACATCTTCGCCTTCTTCGTCTCCGAGTTCTTCTCGATGACCGGCACCCTGCTCGCCGTCGCGGGCCGCGCCGGGCTCACCGACGCGGACGGCAACCTCCCCGGCGTACGCAAGCCCTTCTACGTCGACTCCGCCGCCGTCATCGGCGGCGCCGCCCTCGGCGCGCCCAGCATGACCGCTTACCTGGAGTCCTCGGCGGGCGCCGACAGCGGTGCCCGCACCGGCCTCGCCTCGGTCTGGGCGGCGCTCGGCTTCGCCGCGCTGCTGCTCGTCACACCGTTCGCCACGCTGATCCCGTCGGCGGCCACCGCCCCGGTGCTGATGTACGTCGGCCTGACGATGCTCGGCACCCTGCGCAAGATCGACTTCACCGATCCGACCGACGCCGTCCCGGCCGCCCTCACCGTCGCCACCACCCTCTTCTTCGGCAACTTCGGCACCGGCATCGCCGTCGGCCTGACCGCCCACGTCCTGGTCAAGGCGGTCGCCGGACGCTTCCGCGAGATCCCGTGGGGCCTGTGGATCGTCCTGATCCCGCTCGGCTACTACTTCTTCACGCTCGCCGGCTGACCCACCCGTACGAGGAGATACGCCCATGACCTCCCCCCGCCCGCACGACCTCCGGATCAGCGGTGGCCAGGTGGTGTCCAGCTTCACCGGTGAGCGGTTCGCCGCCGACGTCCTGGTACGCGACGACCTGATCAGCGGAGTCCTGCCGCCCGGCACCCCGGCCGACGCCCGCGCCCACCTGGACGCCACCGGTCTGCTGATCGCGCCCGGCTTCGTCGACGCGCACATGCACATCGAGAGCTCGTTCCTCACCCCGCAGACCTTCGCCGCCCTCACCCTGGCCCGCGGCACCACCACCGTCCTCGCCGACCCGCACGAGATCGTCAACGTCGCCGGCGCCGCCGCGATGCGCTGGATGATCGACGCGGGCGCCACCACCGCCCAGACCCAGCTGTGGGGCGTCCCCTCCTGCGTCCCCGCCCTGGAGGGCCTGGAGCACGCCGGGGCGAGCCTCACCGCCGACGACATCGACGAGATGCTCGGCTGGCCCGGCGTCATCGCCCTCGGCGAGGTCATGGACTACCGCGCCGTCGTCGGCGACGACCCCCGGATGCGCGACGTGGTCGGCGTCGCCCGCCGCCGCGGCATGATCCTCGACGGCCACTGCCCCAACCTCAGCGGCGTCGACCTCAGCGCCTACCTCGCCACCGGCGTCGACTCCGACCACACCAAGAACCGCACCGAGGTGGTCCTGGAGAAGGCCCGCCTGGGCATGCTGATGATGCTCCAGGAGAAGTGCCTGCTCCCCGAGGTCGCCCAGGCGCTCCTCGCGCTCCCGCAGCTCCCGCCGTTCTGCCTGGTCACCGACGACCTCGCGGCCGACCACATCCTCACCCACGGCCACCTCGACCACATCGCCCGCGTCGCCGTCCGCGCCGGACTCCCCGCCGAGGCGGTGCTGCGCGCCCTGACCTGGAACCCGGCCCAGCGGCTGCGCCTGTACGACAGGGGAGTGGTCGCCCCGGGCAAGCGCGCCGACCTCGTCCTCCTCCGCGGTGAGCTGGCCGCCTTCGACCCGGCGGTCGTCCTGGCCGGCGGCCGCGTCGTGGCCCGCGACGCCGTCGCCGTACCGGAGGCCGCCGTCCCCACCGCCTCCGCCACCGGGCCCGACGCCCTCACCGGCACCGTCCACGTCGAACCGCAGACCGCCGACGGCTTCCGCTGGCACACCGACCTCCCCGACGGCACCCACCGCTTCCGCGCGCTGCGCCTCAACCCCCGGGACACCTACACCGAGGAGGACGCGCTCGACCTGCCGGTCCGCGGCGGCGAGGTGGCGTGGGAGGGCCGCGCCACCGTGGTCCGGGTCCGCAACCGCTACGGGCGCGCCGGATGCGTCTTCGCGCCGCTGCTGGGCCGCACCCTCACCGACGGCGCGCTGGCCACCACGTACGCCCACGACAGCCACAACCTCGTCACCATCGGCACCTCACGCGCCGCGATGGCCGCCGCCGCGCAGGACGTCGTCGCCGCCGGCGGCGGGGTGGCCGTCGCGCACGGCGACACGGTGGCGGCGAGCCTGCCGCTGCCGGTCGGCGGGGTGATGTCGCCCGCGCCCGCCGAGGAGACGGTCCGCCGCTCCCGGGCGGTCCGTGCCGCCCTCGACGCCTGGGGCTGGGACCACCTCAACCCCTTCATGAGCGTCTCCACCCTCACGCTCGCCGTCTCCCCGAGCCTGAAGATCACCGACCGGTCGCTGGTGGACGTGGTCCGCCGCACGCCCGTCGGCCCGCTCGCCGACGGCGCCTGACGGGCCGCCCCGCACCGGGGCGCCGTCCGGGCGACCGCACGGCGAGCCCGCTTGCCGCCCGGCCCCGCGCGCGGTGCGCTGAGGCGGCTACGGGCCGCGGGGGGGGGGGGGGGGGGGGGGGGCGGGGGGGGGGGGGGGGGGGGGGGGGTGGGGGACCCCCCCCGCGAGACCAAGATCAGCCACCCTTACCCACAACCCACCCCATACCCC